>CAMDCV010000034.1 GCA_945890645.1 Akkermansia muciniphila | reverse complement strand
GACGGTGCGCTGCTGGCACTCAAGTTCGCTCCGGCCAAGGACATCCAGCAGAACTACAAGCTCATCGAGCCGTGGACCAAACACTCCGACTGGTGGCTGCGCGAGGCGGCCTTCAGGGCGCTCTCTGGACTTGAGAAAGATGATGCCCTTTACGTCAAAATCCTACCTACACTCCTGAACATGGCGACCAGCGAATACCACGCCATGCCCCGCGAGACGATGATGCAGCACCTCAACGGGGTGGTGCAGAAAAAGAAGCCCGAGAGCGACGCGGGCAAACTCATTCTTGCCGCGCTGCGTAAAGGCGTGGACACGGGCAAGATCAAGAGCAGTGATCTCGGCGTGAGTGCTTGGAACGTCATAGAAACCCTGAAGCTTTGCCTGCAGAACGATCCAACCCTTGCCCCTGCACTCGCCACTGCCCTGCAACTTCGATTCAGCGACTTGAGATCGACTGACATCGTCAGCATCGTGGCAGATCCAGGCGGATTTACCACCGTTATGGAAAAAATGGATTCCAAACAACGCGAGGAGCTCAAGGACATCCTCTATACGCTGTACCGCCCGGAAATCATCAAACGGCTTAACGCCAAAGACTATGAAGAGGAAGGCCACAAGCCGGGCATGGTGAGCGCCATCGTGAACCTGACAAATCTCAAGGAGAAGGTAGCCGTCCCCGGCCCGGATCCGGCAACGTTTGCCTCGCCGCCCTCGATCAGTGGCACTCTGGATATCGTCATGAAGGCGACCCCGGGCCGCGGCGACTTTGAGCCGATCGAATACTTCTTCGATGAGACATCGGGCAATCCGGGAGGAGCTGACAGCGGATGGACAAGCAATCCTGTCTACACGGACACAAGTCTGGAGCCCGGCACGAGCTACACCTACACGGTGAAAATGCGCAATGCCCTGGGTCAAGAGGGCAACGCATCACTTCCCGTCAGTGTGACGACTCCTGCTGCAGAATTCGAGGCGGTGCGCATACCGAATGGTGGTTTCGACACGATCTACCAACCCCCTTTTCCCCGCCTCCGGTCCGGCCACCGGCTCTTTCAACGGCCTTCACCCCAAAAGCAAATTCCTAGCAGCCAGCCATGTCACTCCCACCCGCCGCCGCCCCGCCGTCCCCTTCCCGCAAAGTGCTGCTCATCGGCTGGGACGCCGCGGACTGGAAGGTCATCCACCCGCTGCTCGACGCCGGCAAAATGCCCCACCTTGCGCGCTTTCTTGAAAAAGGCGTGATGGGCAACATCACCACCCTCCAGCCCGCGCTCAGCCCCACGCTCTGGACCTCCATCGCCACCGGCAAGCGCCCGTACAAGCATGGTATCCTCGGCTTCTCCGAGCCGGACCCGGTCACCGGCGGCATCCGCCCGATCACCAATCTCTCGCGCAAGACCAAGGCCATCTGGAATATCCTCAACCAGCAGGGGAAAAACACCATCACCGTCGGCTGGTGGCCGTCCAACCCCGCCGAGCCGCTCAGCCACGGCGTGATGGTTTCCGACGACTACCAGAAAACCCACGGCGGCAGCTACGAGCCCGACAAATGGCCGCTCAAGCCGGAAACCATCCATCCGGAGCGCCTCGTCCGCCACCTCAAGGACCTCCGCTTCCATCCCGCGGAGCTGAACGAGAACGACCTCCGTCCTTTCCTGCCCGGCCTCGACGGCATGTCCCGCGAGGACCTCGACAAGGCGGAAAAGGACCCGCGCATCCAGTCGCTCTCCAAGATCATCGCGGACTGCACCAGCGTCCACTCCGCCGCCACCGCCCTGATCCAGAACGAGCCCTGGGACCTGATGTGCGTCTATTACGACGCCATCGACCACTTCGGCCACGCGTTCATGAAATATCACCCGCCGCAGCGGCCGCAGGTGAACGACTGGGACTACCAAGTCTTCCACCACTGCGTGGAAATGGGCTACCTCTATCACGATGCGATGCTCGGCACCCTGCTCGCTCTCGCGGGTGAGGACGCCACCGTGATCCTCATGTCCGACCACGGCTTCCACCCGGACGACCTGCGCCTGAGCAACATCCCGCGCGAGCCCGCCGGCCCGGCTGCCGAGCACCGCCAGTTCGGCATCTTCGCCGCCAAGGGCCCCGGCATCCGCCAGGACGAGCGCGTGTACGGCGCCAGCCTGATCGATATCTGCCCGACCCTGCTCCACCTCTTCGGCCTGCCAGTCGGCGAGGACATGGACGGCAAGGTGCTCATCGACATCTACGAAAACCCGCCCGTGGAAATCGCCCGCATCCCCAGCTGGGACGCCGTCCCCGGCGATCACGGCATGCACCCGCCGGACAAGCAGATCTCCGCCGCCGATTCCAAGGCCGCCCTCCAGCAGCTCGTCGCCCTCGGCTACATCGACGAGCCGGATGCCGACCAATCCAAGGCCATCGAGCAAACCGTGCGCGAGCTCGACTACAACCTCGCCCAAGCGTGGATCGACGGCGGCTACTACGCCGAGGCCGTGACCATCCTCGAGCGCCTCTACCGGACGTGGCCGATGGAGCACCGCTTCGGTTTCAAGCTCGCCACCTGCTACCAGAGCCAAGGCCGCAGCACCGAGCTGCGCGCGCTGGTCACCACCGTCTGCGAGCGCCGCATGCAGGAAGCCAGCGAGGCCATCGCCACCCTTAAGGAACTCAAGCTCGACACCGAGGAAGCCCAGCAGGCGGAGAAGGAGCGCATCGAGGCGATGAGCGACAAGGAAAAGGAAAAATTCGGCCGCGAGCGCCGCGAGTTGCTCGCCAAGTCCCGCCCGAACCTCTTCGCCCTGCGTCACATGGAGGCCAGCGCCGATATGGCGGAAAAACGCTACGAGGACGCCCTCGCCAAGCTCGAACAGCTCGACAGCGACTTCGGCGCACGCCGCAACGCGCTCACCCTGCGCGGCGAGGTGCTGCAGCGGCTCCAGCGCTGGGATGAATCCCGCGCCGCCTTCGAGGAGGCGCTCGCCATCGATGCGGAAGCGCCCGGCCCGCTGCTCGGCATGGCCCGCGCCGCGCTGGCCGCGCGCGATTTCAAGGGAGCCATCGAGCACGCCCGCATTTCGCTCGGGCTGCTCTACTTCCAGCCGAAGGGCCACTACCTGCTCGGCCTCGCCCACTACCGCCTCGGCGAACTGGCGGCGGCCAAGGATGCCTTCCTCACCTCCGTCACCATGGCCCCCCTGTTCGCCGCCGGTTTCCGGATGCTCGGCCAGATCGCCCGCTTCGAGCACGATGCCCTGGGCCAGAGCGAATACGCGCTGCGGCTGCGCCATTCCCGCCAGCAACTCGCCACGCTGCGGAATTCCAAGTTCGCCGAACTCCAGCAGCTCAGCGCCCGCCCGCTGCACGGTGGCGATGACCCGGAAAACCGCCCCATGCCCGAGCTCCAGCCGCGCCCGGAAACCCTCGCCGGCGTGGCTCCGGAAGAGCTCATCACCCTCGTCTCCGGCCTACCGCGCTCCGGCACCTCGCTGATGATGCAGCTGCTCGAAGCCGCCGGCCTGCCCGCCTTCACCGACGGCCGCCGCGCGGCGGACGCCTCCAATGAAAAAGGCTACTACGAGCACGACAAAGTCGCCGGCCTGCTCAGCAGTCCCGACAAATCCTGGCTCGCCGACGCCCGCGGCCACTCGCTCAAAGTCGTCGCCCCCCTCCTCGCCGCCCTCCCTCTTCAACTGAAAACTGAAAACTCGAAACTGAACACTTTCCACTACCGCGTGCTCTTCATGGAGCGCGAGATGGAGGAAATCCTGGATAGCCAGGACAGCATGCTCGCCCGCCTCGGCAAGCCCACCCGGCCCGGCGCGGACATCGCCAAGGCTTACCGCCAGCAAGTCCGCCACGCCAAGACCTGGCTCACCGGCCGCGGCATCCCGGCCATGAGCGTGTCCTACGCGGACCTCGTCCACCACCCGGACGAGGCCCTGCCGCCGCTCGCCGCCTTCCTCGGAGTGCCCGAGAAACTCGCTGCCATGCGCGCCGTCATCGATCCCACCCTCCACCGCGTCCGCAGTGGCGCCGAGTTCGTCGCGCAACTTGCTTGAGCCACCACCTTTCCGCCATGACCTGCTGCCACCCACTTCCAGCCAACGCCGCCGCAGGCACGGCGGTAGCCGTGTCGTGGGCCGGGCGTCTGGAGAGCGCATACCGCTGGCTGTGCCAGGCCCGGCACACTGCCCATCCCAACCATCCCGTGTGGCACTTCCGCTGGAATTGGCACACGTGGAAAATCATGGATGACTGGGTGATCCTTGCGCGCAGCCGCTGGCACCTCCGCCGTGCCGTGCGCGTCATGAACCAAGTGCTCGCCCGCCTCGGGCTCGCGCAGCACCCGGATAAAACCTTCATCGGCCGCGTGACGCGTGGCTTCGACTTTCTGGGCGTGGACTTCCAACCTGGTGCGCCCCTGGTGCCCAGCGCGGTGAGCCTCGCCCGCAAGACAGAGAAAATCGCCCGGCTTTATGAGCAAGGTGCCTCGCAAGAGCGCATCGGGAGATATGAAACGCATTGGTCACGGTGGCTCCGCAGCCTCACTGACCGGTCCGACCCAGCCGCCCCTGCCCCGCAGGCCCGGCCCCCGGGGCACCCCACGCCGCGCCTGAGCGATGATCCGTCTGTATCCTCTCACCCATCGCCATCTGGGCGGCGGGGAGCCCTAAACACAAATAATAGAAAAGATGAAAACGAAAACAAAACAGACCAAGATCGATCGTTCCGCAGCCAAGTGGCTACCGGGAGCCATGGCCCTCGCGGCCACCACCGCCAGCTCGCAGGCTGCCACCGTGCAGATCACCCTCACGGGGAATAAGCTTTCCTCGACCGGGGGCAACCAGCTCAACGCGGACCTGACGGGGGACGGGATTGCGGATCTGGTGTTCGGGGCGCCGGAATTCGGGTCCGCGCAAATCCGGGATAGAGCGGTTTGGGTGGGGATTCGAGACTTATTTAATATTGTGGGTAGTGAGTTGGTGTCTGCGTGGAATTCAACAACGACGTACGTGGTGAAAGCAGGTTTTGCGCCATACGGCGTTGGGGTGACCCGTTCTGTGGGGTTTTCGCCGCGTGACATCTCGTACCTGAATCCCATTACCTTCTCAGATCCGGGGATCAACGGTGGTTCTCCTACCGCGGGCTGGTTGCAAGTGAACGCGTTCAATACCAGCGCGACGGACCACACGGTGGAACTCTCCCGCCTGATCTTTGATGACGCGAGCACGACGCGGCCTGCCTTTGCCTCGATCCCCGGCGCGCAAACCGAATGGGGTGCCGTGCCTGAGCCCTCCAGCCTCGGCCTGCTCGCGCTGGGTGCGGGCGGCCTGTTGATCCGCCGCAGCAGGGCCAAGGCTGCTGCGTAACCTTGGACTCGGGGGCGGGAGTGAGGCGGCGCGTTTGCCGCTCACACCGCCGCCGGGTCGATGGCGGAGAAGGTGGGATTTGAACCCACGGTGAGTATTACCCCACGTCCGATTTCGAATCGGGTGCCTTAGACCACTCAGCCACCTCTCCTTTTTCCCTTGCGGGCGGGAGGATTGATCAGTGAGCTGGATTTTGTAAAGGAAAATTCGCGAGAAATTTCAGGCAATCATCAGCTTCGTGCCCGCGATCAGCAGGACAATCGCCAGCAGTCGTTTGATGAGTTGATGATCAAAACGTCGGCTCCCGCATTGCGATCCGATGGTCCCGCCGACCACCTCACACGCTCCCAAGATCAAGACAAATGCAGGAAGAAAGGCGGTGCTGGCATAATTTTCCTCCAGCTCCGATGCTGAGTTCACCAGAATAAACAGAGACGATGCTCCCGCCGCCTGTTAGATGATGGCCCACTTTTTCCACAAGAGTAGGGGAGTCAAAAAAATACCGCCGCCAATTCCCGTGAGACCCGCGAGAAACCCCAGTCCGGCACCGACGGGTAGGGCGATCCCAATAGCGGGTAACTTCGATTCTTCCTCTAGCGCTTTTGGCACTAATCATCGAAATGCAGAAATCAACAACACAATGTCTACCAGAATCTTGAATGCGGTACTCGGAAGATTAAGGTAACCACCGAGAAAAGCGCAAGGGATCGCAAGCACAGCGAAAGGCCAAAACAAACGCCAACTAAAATGACCCGCTCGGTAAAATTGAAGGATCGTGATGAGTGCGACAATGATGTTGAGCGTAAGCGCGGTGGGATTGATCATCTGCGTAGAAAGTCCCACCATGGACATGTCATTCGGGTCCTGCCATTCAGGATTGCCCCCAAGGATGTACCGCAAGGAATGTTTTCTAACAAACCTATTTACAGCATAAGACATTTCTGCTCGATTTGTTGCGAATGAAATTAGGATGCCTACTTCCCTTAGTCGCGATTGTCATGATCATTGGTGGCGGTCAGAATGTTTACACTTCATTAAAAAATCGCAAGGTAACAGAAGTTGAAGTTTCCTCACTCACAACAAGCAAGCCCGATTCTGAATGGCTGCGTCTGAAGGGCGGCAAGCTCGATGTGATGAATGCTACCTATACAAGTTCCTTTGGAGTGGGCGATGCTACAGAAATATACGTACCACTTGTTGCCCCCAGTGAAGACAGTTCTGAAAGTATCATCCGCGTTTTGGTGCTCACGAAAGATCCTGATTTGCTTCAATTTACCAATGATTCGCGCAAGCTAGAAAAAGACAATGCCAGCGCTGCACAGGTGTTGAAATTTCTAGCTGAGTCTGCGGAAAAAATGCAAGTAACACGTGATGTTGAAGGACTCGTTCAATATGGCATCGAAGGCGGTGGAAAAAAAGAGCGCAAAATTCGTGGGCTATACACCAATCTTTCGCCTGATGTGATTATTCTGGAGGAAGGCACTAAGCCAAGTATGATGTTAGGACTCGGCATGTTTATCGGCGGTTTAGCACTCGGTTTTGTGCTCTTGATCTTCTCGGGCAAAAAAGGTAAGACTGCTTGATTACAAAAGTAAGGATCAAATAAATCGTTGATCTCTCTCAACTCAGCGGTTTTGAAACTTAGCAGGAAGTCTATCAATGTTTCGCTGAAGGACCTGCCCGCACTCGCTGGATGCAAAGGAATCCCGCAGGAATGATCAATTTGCTGGGGGCGCCGCCGACTGCTCGACAAAATGGGGTCAAGAGTGAATGGCGCTAACATAAGGCTACTTTGGAGTGTGAAAAGATCGCTGTTATATGCGAAATCCGTCCTAAATGGTGCTTAAGATAGAACCATGCAGGACTGCCTCCTGAGGTGACCCCTGAGATGCGTGTGGAATCATTCCGTTTTCCGTTTCCCCCTGCCGCAGAGTGTCAGCCAGCAGTAGCCGAGTATTCCCGATACGACAGAGGCAATCAGCACCGCCATGATGGATCCGTTGATCAGACCCACATCCGGCTTGTAGGCGAGGTTCGTGATGAAGATCGACATCGTGAAACCGATCCCAGCGAGCAGTCCGGCGCCGATCACGTGCCTCCATGCCATACCCGGTGGGAGCTTGCACATCCCGGCTTTGACCGCGATAAAACACAGCAACGCGACTCCGACGATTTTCCCAAGCAACAGGCCGGATATGATCCCTGCGCTATTCGGGGACGTGAGGGTCGCAGCCCAATCCGCACCGATCACGATGCCTGTATTGCACAGTGCGAAGATCGGCATGATAAGGAAGCCAACAGGCTTGTGCAGATTGTGCTCGAGTTTGTAGGCGGGCGACTTCTCATGATCGCGGACCGGGGTGAACGGAATGGTGAACGCCAGCAGAACTCCGGCAATGGTCGCATGGATGCCGGACTGGAGCATGAAGAACCACATCAGCGCACCGCCGACCAAATAGACGGGCAGCTTCATCACGCGTTTACGATTCAGGACGGCGAGTAAGGCAAGGACGGCCATCGAGAGTCCGAAGTAGAGGATGGAAAATTTCGAGGAATAAAACAGGGCGATGACAATGATCGCGCAGAGATCATCGATCACGGCCACTGCGGTCAGGAATACTTTCAGGGAGCTTGGCGCGCGACTGCCGACCAAAGCAAGCACACAGAGTGCGAAGGCGATATCGGTCGCCATCGGGATTCCGAAGCCCTTTGCAGTCGGCAGACCGGCATTAAAACCGAAGTGGATGAGAGCAGGAAACGCGATGCCCCCAAGAGCAGCGAAAATCGGCAGTAGCGCACTTTTCAGATCGGAGAGTTCGCCCTTGTAGAGTTCACGTTTCAATTCCAGGCCGATGAGCAGAAAGAAGATCGCCATCAGGCCGTCGTTCACCCAGTAGGCGACTGTGAGCCCGGCGAAGTAGGTTTTCCAAATCCTGAGATAGGCCTCGGCGAAGGGAGAGTTCGCAAGCAGAAGCGAGGCAATGGCGCAGGCGATCAAGACGAAGCCGGAGGATTTCTCGTTCTGGAAAAATTTCGTGAGCGCCTGGGTGAGCGGGTAGCCTGTGTTGCCATTAGTCATATCGCGATGACCCAACCACTGAAACTACATTCACGCAATAGAATTCGCCATTGGAATCGAACAGTTTTTGGGTTTTTAGGACGCCGTGCTTGGGGCTCAACTGCGACATGGTGTCGTTGGTGTCGCCGGTAGGCTCCTGCGACACTTCTCACTAGTGACGCATGCGAAGACGTTTATAATGGGCGCTTGTCATAACGCACGGATCGTTTCATACTGCACGCATGTTTCTCATTTCTCTGCCCGCCTTGCAGCGCAATACTCGCATCCTGCGCGAAGTGAAGGAAGCGGCTGGTTGCCATCTGGTATTAGCTCTTAAAGGGTTTTCTTGCTGGAAAACATTCCCTGCGCTGCGCGATGATCTCGATGGCTGTTGCGCCTCGGGCCTGTGGGAAGCTCGGTTGGCGCATGAGACTTTTGGCAAGCATGTGATCACATATTCACCTGCGTACAACGAAGCGGATATTAAGGCACTGCTGGAGTTCACCGATCACCTCGATTTTAATTCGCTCTCGCAATGGTATCGCTTCCGTGAAATCATTTTCGCTCACCCTCGCTTCCAGTCCGGTCAGTTGCTCTGTGGTTTGCGCATCAATCCGCAATGCTCCACAGGAGAAACGGCGCTCTACGATCCCTGCGTCGCGGGATCCCGACTGGGCATCACGGCGGATCAATTGTTAGGTGCGGATCTCACCGGTCTATCGGGTTTGCATTTTCACACGCTCTGCGAGCAGAATTCCGACGATCTCGAAACCACACTCGCGACTGTCGATGAAAAGTTCGGTCACCTCTTGCGTTCTCCGCAATTTACCTATCTGAACATGGGCGGTGGCCACTGGATCACCAAACCGTTTTATGATCGCGAGCGCTTAATCCGTTTGGTGAAAGAGGCTCGCGCGCGTTACGATGTCGATGTCTGGTTAGAGCCCGGCGAAGCGGTGGCAATTCATACTGGCGTTCTTCGTGCCACGGTAATGGATGTGTTTCAATCAGCGGGGCACAATCTAGCTATTCTCGATGTATCCGCCACGGCTCACATGCCGGATGTGTTAGAGATGCCGTATCGACCTGATGTGTTTCTCGTCAATGACTCACCCGCTAGAGAAGACACCTTGCCTGCGGTGACTCTAGCCGGCGAAAACTACCATCTCGCGGGCGAAGCGGGCATGCAGGGTCATACGTATCGCATCGGCGGCCCGACCTGTCTGGCGGGTGATGTCACAGGAGATTTTTCGTTTCCACGCGAGCTGCGTGTGGGCGATATTCTCGTTTTTGATGACATGGCGCATTACACGATGGTAAAAACGACGATGTTCAATGGTGTGCCTCACCCAGCGATTTGCCTCCTTCACGCAGATGGATCCATTGAGACGCTGCGAGAATTCGGCTATGAAGATTTCCGTGACCGTCTTTGCTGAATGAGCGATTTTCATGCTGTGCTGTTAGAACAAAGTGTCATTAGTTAACATATAATTTTTGAATAGGTATTTGTGTGTTAGGTGACGTTGGCGAGTTGACGCAATACTCATATTTTGTTGACAGCGTTAGTCGGTTTTCGGTATCGAATGACTGTCAAACAACTGCATTCCCCCAATGCAAACCATTTTCTCATGAAACAGAAATCGTTATCGAGGAGAGTCGCATGCGGGGGCTCCCAAAAAAGTGTCACGCGGTTGAGTAGAGCCTTGATTTACTTGATCTCTGCAGGTTGCGTGCCTTTTGCCGTGATCAGTTGTAAAAAGCCCGTGGTCGCCGTGCCGCCGCCGCCACTCGTTGAGGTGATGGAACTCAAGTCGTCGGAAGTGCCACTCACGACCACTCTCATCGGGCAATTGGACTCGCCCCAGAACGTGGAAATCCGCTCGCGAGTCGAGGGCTTCGTTGATCAAATGCCTTTCACTGAGGGACTCGAAGTCAAGCAGGGCGACTTGCTGTTCCAACTCGACAAAAAACCATTTCTCGAAAAACTGGCTGCCGCACAAGGCATGTATGCAGAAGCCAAGGCTTCTCTGAAAAAGTATGAAGCCGATGTCGCTCGCTTGGAGCCACTCTATGCAAAAAGCGCTATTCCTAAGCAGGATCTTGATAATGCCAAGGCTGGTGTAGAAGTCGGCGAGGCGGGTATCACCTCGGCTCAAGCACGAGTGGAATCTGCGCAGCTCGACTTGAGTTACTGCGAAGTCAAAGCTCCGATCACTGGTCTGATTGGTGCGAAACTCGTTTCGTTAGGAGAACTTGTGGGTAAGGGTGAACCTACTTTGCTAGCCACCATTTCCACGCTCGATCCCATTTGGTTTTATTGCAATGTAGCGGAAGTGGAATACTTGCAATCCGTCGAAAAAAGCAAGGCCTTGGGCCGCGCTGTCGAAAGTCTGCCACTCAAACTGATCTTAGCAAATGGCAAGGAGCATCCGGATCAGGGGAGGTTCGTTTTCATAGACCGAGCTGTTGATGTGAAAACGGGTACTTTGCGGGTGCGCGCAGAATTTCCGAACAAGGAAAAAAATCTACGTCCTGGAATGTTTGCACGGGCACGGGTCGATCTCGGCACGCGAAAGGATTGCATTGAGGTTCCCGAGCGCGCAGTGGTCGAACTACAAGGAAAAACCTTCCTATGGGTGGTCGGCGCCGACAGCACTTGCAAGATGCGCCCCGTGGTAGTCGGTGAAAAACATGGCGGAAATCTGCTAATACTTAATGGTGTCAATGTCGGCGAACGCGTCATTGTGGAAGGCATTCAAAAAGCCCGCGACGGTGCTAGGGTTACGGCGATGACTGCCGCCCAAATTGCGGCCGCGAAAGCAGCCTCCACTCCCGAGGTCAAAACTTCCAAAGAATAAACGAGCATGGCCGAATTTTTCATCCGCAGGCCCATCGTCGCGATGGTGATCTCGATTCTTACCGTGATCGTCGGTCTCATTTCCCTATCGAGATTGCCGATCGCTGAGTATCCGACCGTTAGTCCGACGCTGATCCAGGTGACCACTACCTATCGCGGTGCTGCTGCGGAAGCAGTCATGGAATCGGTCGCGACTCCGATCGAATCGAAGGTGAACGGAGTAGATAAGCTGCTTTACATGCAGTCGTACAATGCGAACGACGGCAAACTCACGCTGAACGTTACCTTCGATGTCGGCACGGATGTGGACATCATGCAGGTGAATACGCAGAACCGCGTTGGCCAAGCAGAAGCGCAATTGCCGGATGCCGTGAAACGCGAGGGCGTTGTGGTGAATCGTTCGTCGCCTGATATTTTGCTCGCAATTGGCCTATCGTCGCCGAAGGGGAGTTATGATGGCGTCTTTCTTGGCAACTATGCTGACATCAATTTGATCGATCAAATCAAACGCGTGCGCGGCGTGGGCGATGTGAAAAACTTCACGGCGCAAGACTACTCGATGCGCATTTGGCTGGATCCTGAAAAACTTGCCTCGCTCGGCATCATGCCACAGGACATCGCGAATGCGATCAAAGAGCAAAACGCCCAATCACCTGCGGGCACCATCGGTGCGGAGCCAGCTCCCGCTGGTCAGGAAAGTCAGTTCAACGTTCGTGCGCAAGGGCTACTAAAGACTCCCGAAGAATTTGCCGACATCATCATTCGCTCGAGTTCCGATGGCTCGCAGGTCAAAATCAAGGATGTGGGACGAGTCGAGCTCGGTGCGCAGACGTATGCATTGCGTGCACGTATGGATGGAGCGCCCGCAGGGGCTCTCGGCGTTTATCTCGCACCGGGTGCGAACGCGATTCAAACCGCGGACAACGTCAAAAAAATTCTTGATGAAGCTGCGTCGCGCTTTCCGCCTGACATGGAGTACAGCATTACTCTCGATTCGACACTGCCGATCAAGGCATCTATGGAGGCAATCGTGCACACCCTGTTTGAAGCCATCATTCTGGTGCTGGTGGTGGTATACATTTTCCTCCAAAGTTTCCGTGCGACGATCATCCCGATGTTAACCGTGCCGGTGTCATTGTTAGGTGTGTTTATCGCATTCCCGATGTTAGGTTTCAGTGTGAACACGCTAACGATGTTCGGTCTGGTTCTCGCGATTGGTATCGTGGTGGACGATGCGATTGTGGTGGTGGAGGCTGTGCAACATCACATCGAGCACGGCATGACGCCCGTAGATGCGACGCGTCAGGCGATGAAGGAAGTATCCGGTCCTGTCGTTGCGATTGCATTGATTCTCTGTGCGGTGTTTGTTCCTGTCGCTTTCATGGGTGGCGTGACGGGCGCTCTGTATCAGCAATTTGCGATCACGATTGCAGTGTCGGTGATTTTTTCTGCTATCAATGCCCTGACACTCAGCCCTGCGCTGTCGGCTTTGCTACTGCGTGCACCCAAGCCTGGCAAAGGACCAATCGCTTGGTTCTTTAAAAAATTCAATCAGTTCTTCGATTGGATTACTCAAGGGTATGGAGTCATCGTTGGCGGCCTAACACGTAAGGCGGCGCGCTCGATGTTGCTACTCGTGTTAGTTCTTGCTGGTATCTATTTCATCGGGAAAGTTGTGCCGGGTGGCTTCATTCCGGACGAAGATAAAGGGTATGTGTTTGTCTCCATTGAATTGCCGGAGGGGGCCTCGTTGCAGCGATCGGATGAAGTGCTGAAGCAAGTCGAGGGAATCGTCAATAGTTCTGATGGAGTTCGTTCCGCGCTGGCAATTTCCGGTATGAACATTCTCAACTCGCTGAGCTTTCCTAACTCCGCGCTAATGTTCGTCGGTCTCGACGACTGGAAAGATCGCGAAAATCCCGAACTGCATGCGAAAGCCATCGTCGCGAAGTGGAATAAAAAATTCGCTGGTATCGCTGGGGCTCGAGTCTTTGCTTTCGGACCGCCTGCGCTGCCTGGATACGGCAACGTTTCGGGTTTCACCATGCAGCTACAAGATCGTTCCGGTGGTTCTGTGGATCAGCTCGCTGGTTATGTGGATCAAGTGATTTCCGCCGCGTCGAAACGTCCGGAAATCGGTCGCATCAGCACCACCTTCCAGCCATCCACGCCGCAGGTGAAAGTGGAATTGGATCGTGAAAAAGCCCGCACCTTAGGGGTGCCCGTTGATAACATTTTCCAAACACTGCAAGCCTATCTCAGTGGACTCTATGTCAATGACTTCGTCAAGTTTGGTCGGGTCTATAAAGTCTTTTTGCAAGCGGAACCTCAGTTCACGAGCAAGCCGGATGACATTGGTAAATTCTACGTGCGCAACAGTGCGGGGGGAATGGTCCCTCTGAGCACGCTGGTGACGGTTACGAAAATGTCCGGCCCGAATTTCGCGACCCGATTCAATTTGTTCTTATCCGCAGAAATGATGGGCTCTCCGGCCCCCGGCTATAGCTCGGCCCAAGCCAGCAAAGCGATCGAAGAGGTGATGGCAACGATGCCATCGAACGTCGGCTATGAATGGTCGGGACTTACCTTGCAGGAGAAAAAATCGGAAGGCCAGGCGCCCGTGATTTTCGGTATGGCGATCTTGTTTGTTTTCCTCTTGCTTGCGGCGCAATACGAAAGCTGGTCATTGCCCTTTGCGGTATTGCTGTCAGTGCCCACCGTCGTCCTTGGCACCTTGATCGGACTGTTTTTGGAAAAGTATGAACTCAATGTTTATGCGCAGGTTGGTATCGTCATGCTCATCGGTCTCGCGGCGAAAAACGCGATTTTGATTGTGGAATTTGCGAAGATGAAACGCGATGAAGGCGTGCCTACCTTGGAAGCAGCGCTCGAGGGAGCGAAGCTGCGATTGCGACCGATTTTGATGACATCATTCGCCTTCATTCTTGGGTGCGTGCCGCTCATGCTCGCCAAAGGCTCTGGTGCCGCGTCTCGCAGCACGATGGGCACGGGCGTGGTGTATGGTATGACCATCTCTACGATCATCGGCTTGTTCCTGATCCCCGTATGTTACGTTTTCGTACAGCGTTTTGCGGATCGAAAACAAAAAACGGCTGCTCCGACGCCTGATCCTGAACCGGGCGAAAATCACTCCGCTCACTGACCCTTTTATCTACGAAACTCATCTCATGCGCGCGATTTTGTTACTACCGTTTTTACTGCTCGCCAGTTCTTGCATGCTGGGTCCCCATCCCGATTCCGCCTCTGTGGATCTACCATCCTCGGTGCGCGGCGACTCCGCGCCTCACGGTGCATCGTTTGGCGACAAAGCCTGGCGCAAGGTATTTACGGATTCCACACTGCGCACGCTCATTGATCGTTCGTTGAAGAACAATCAGGACCTCGTGGCGGCAACCTATCGCATCGAAGAAGCCCGTGCCCAAGCGAACGTCTCACGGTCGGGTTTTTTCCCGCGCGTCGATGGTGGGGCTGATGCCACCAGCAACTATGGATCGCCGAATGCCAATCAAGTTGCGCCCGGTAGCAATCGTCGTTCGGAGTCCTATAACCTGACGGGCTTTCTCAGCTGGGAACTTGATCTCTGGGGTGGTATTGCTCGCAATGACCAAGCCGCCCGCGCTAATCTACTGCGAGCGCAGTACCAACGCGATGGCGTGCAGACCATACTCGTGGCATCCGTCGCGAGTGCCTATGTTGATTTAAAAAATCTCGATGAACGCTTAGCGATCGCACGTCGCACCGTGGACAGTCGCAGAGTCTCTCTCGATCTCGTGAAGGCCCGCAAAGACGGTGGTGTGAGTTCTGACTTAGAAGTGCGTCAGGCGGAGTCGCTCTTATCGCAGGCGCTCGTGATTATCCCCACGACAGAGCGAGGCATCGCAGCCAAGGAAAATGAAATTCGCGCTCTGCTCGGAGAATACCCCGGTGGAATTACGCGCGCGGGAAGTTTCGAGGGCTTGGGCAAATCGTTGAATATCTCCGCTGGACTTCCTTCTTCGCTCATCGCGCGTCGTCCCGACGTATCAGCAGCCGATCAAAATTTCCGTTCGGCCACCGCGCAAATCGGTGTCGCCGAGGCATTGCGTTATCCCAGTCTCTCGCTCACGGGGCGCGGTGGGGTGATCAGTGCGGATCTAAATGACCTGCTCGAAGGTCGTTCGGGGGCTTATTCGTTTGGTCCCAATCTGGCTGGACCCATTTTCGATGCCGGTGCAGGGAAATCCCGCGTTGATGCCGCGAAGGCGCGGGCGAAAATCGCGATGGCTGACTACGACAAAGCCGTCAAGCGCGCGTTCCAAGAGGCGGCCGATTCGATTAACGCTTATCAAAAATCCGCACAAATCATCGAAGAGCAAAACAAGCTCGTGACCTCGCAGCGAGCTACGGCTTATCTTGCGATGGAGAGATTCAAGGGCGGCGTTTCCAGCTATCTCGAAGTCCTCGATGCCGAACGCAATTTATTTACCGCGGAACTCGATCTTGCCGACTCTCGCAGCGACCGCTTGCGGGCCGTTGTGCAGGCCTATCGGGCCCTCGGTGGTGGTTGGAAATAAGTTTTTATTCTCATGTTGATACATCTGCTCATTCTGTTCCTGCTCGTCGCCAGTTGTGTGATGATTCATGGATTGGGCATGTTGATCGGGCTGAAGCAAATCATGAAAAGTTGGCCCCCGCCACGATGTGCAAGCTATCTGCCGCGCATGTTTTGGATTCTGATCCGAGTGGTTTTCGGCTTGCTTGTGCTGCATCTGCTGCAAATTACCGTGTGGGCCGCATTTTTTCATATGGGTCATTATTTTCCCAACTTTGAAACCGCCTTCTATTACTCCGCCACGAGCTATTCGACAGCAGGCTACGGCGATGTGATCCCTCCAGAAAGTTGGCGTGTTTTTGGTGCGATCGAAGCGGTCACGGGGATTCTCATGTTCGGTTGGAGTACGGGCGTATTATTTTCGATCGTCCATCGCTTGCATACCAATTTGTTCCATTTCCCCGATGGTGCTCATACCACGGCCGCGGATCCAGTTCCCTGAAATTTCTCCGTTAGAATATCAATCAACTCTCCATTACCATTACCCGATTAACCTATGAAAAATAACCTATCCACTATCAGCATCATGACCTTGTCACTGGTCACTGCCTTTGCACAAACCACTCCCGCACCCATCGATTACGAGGCGCGGGTGCAATCGGTGGTCACTTTGAAAGAACACATTGCCGCGCGCGAGGAGCGTTTTGAATTGTTGAAAAAAGATCTGATCGATCTCGATGGCCGACTTGAAAAACAAATCGACGCCATCGTAAAAAAACTCGCTTCCTTGACCGATTCGAATGACTCGCGCACCAAGGTTGCTAATATGAAGGATGACGTGATCGACGGTCTGGTGCGTAGCATTTGGATCTATCGCCAAAAGCGCGTGACGGTTTTCGAACGCATGCGCAAGGAAAACGTTGTGCCGAAAGAGGAATTAGAAAAAACGCTTAAGACTTTTGACGATCATATCAACAAGCGCGTTAGCCAAGTAATGGAGTTGGCAAAGTCTTTTCCCGGTCATCAGGACATCGACAAGTATGAAAGCTATGGCGGCTCTTATTACGATGGCTACTACAATGAGGATACGCGCATCAGTGAGGATTGGAAACAAAACCGTCGTGACAATACTTCCGGTCGTCAAGCGCGCAAAGAGGTGCTGACAGCCTTGGATAAAGCACTGGAAACGAATCAAAGCCGCCGTGCTTCCATTCTTGAAGCTCTTAAGAACCGTAAACTGACGGATAAAGAAAAAACCATTCAGCAGGAAGAGATGGGACGCATTGATGCGACAATCGATAATTTGCGTGCGCAACGACGAGAACTCGTTATGCCAGAAGGTGGCGCAGGTAAAGAAATCGGCGGCGATGAGGCACACGACGTCAAGCAAATGCTCGAAGATGCTCGTGCGGATCTTTCACGCGACTTCTCGGAAATCATGCAAAAGTACAGTGACCTTGAAACCGAACGCACGCGTATTTATGGATTGAAAAACAATCTGCAGGCACGGGAAGAATGGTTGAAAAACAATCCTCCGCCATCGAAGTGATTGGTTCGTAAACGCGCACGAAACGGCGTCGCGGAAAATGCTTCAATGACCCAACGAACCTGTTTTCATGACGTTGCTCGTATTCATTCTGTTATTGTTTTTGCACGGTTTGTTTTCGCGCAGACTGGAGGGCACACTGATCACTGCTCCGATCTTATTTACTGCGGCAGGTTTCTTTCTGGAGCCTGTCTTGCAGCTTTCCGATGCTGTTGAGAATCAAAGCAATGTGTTTCTTCAACTCGCGGAAATCGGCCTCGTGATGCTGTTGTTTGCGGATGCGAGTCGCACGGATCTTCGCGTGTTGAAAAGCATCCGCGCTCTAGCCGTGCGTTTGCTTAGTGTCGGTATGCTGTTGACCATTGTGCTGGGTGCTGGGATCGCGTTGTGGATTTTTCCGCAGCTGACGATTTGGGAGGCTGGCATTCTTGCCGCAATTCTGGCCCCTACGGATGCCGGGTTGGGACAAATCATTGTCAATAGCCCGCTAGTGCCCGAGCGCATACGTCAGTCGTTAAATGTGGAAGCGGGGCTGAACGATGGTCTTTCGGTTCCCTTTCTTTTGTTCTTCATGTCGTTAGCTTCTTTGCATGGCGATCCAGAGAAAGCGCTTGGGAATTTTGTGGTTGAACAATTGGGCTACGGTGCCTTGCTTGGCGCGGCGCTGGGGCTTTTGGGCGGTTTGCTGGTGCAACTTGCGATTGAGCGAAAATGGATTGCGGAAAACTACAAGCAAATCACCTTGGTAGTGATTCCTGTCCTTTGTTTGCTGCTCTCGGAACACTTTGGTGCCAGCATGTTCATTGCGGCTTTTGTCGCCGGCTTGTTTGTGCAAATTCGATTCAAGGAAGCGGGCAAGCACAGTGTTGAATTCACCGAAGAATGGGGACAATTGCTCAATCTATCGGTATTTTTTCTCTTTGGCATGCTCACGTTTTCTTATGTGGGCGCGATTCAACTTACTCATGTTTTCTATGCGATTCTGAGTTTGACGATTGTTCGTATGTTGCCTGTCGGATTGGCGCTATCCGGCACTGGTTTGCAAACTTCCACCAAATTGTTTATGGGCTGGTTTGGCCCCCGTGGTCTGGCTTCGATCGTACTGGGGTTGGTGTTTCTCGAAGAGGAATTGCTCATCGCGGGGGAATCCACGATTCGACTATCGGTGATCACCACAGTGCTTTTGAGTATTTTTGCGCACGGCTTCAGTGCCACACCCGGCATTCAATGGTATCGTCGAAAGCTTGCCATCGCAAAAGTCGAGGAGTAGTGCGTTATTCTAACAAATCCGGACGATTCTTACGAGTGCGTGCGACAGCTTGTTCTTTCTGCCAGGCCGCGATGTTTTTGTGATTTCCGGACAGCAACACATCAGGCACGGCGAGACCACGAAATTCTGCGGGTTTTGTGTAAGCTGGTGCCTCTAACAGATTTTGTTGGGAAAAGGATTCTTCCACGCTGGATTGATCATCACCGAGTGCGCCAGGAAGCAATCGGATAATGGCATCGCTGACCACAGCCGCTGCAATGGCCCCATTGGTTAGGACGTAGTCGCCAATGGAAAGCTCTAAATCCACGAGCTGCTCGATGACGCGATGATCGACGCCTTCGTAGTGCCCGCAGACAAACAATAGATGCGATTGTTGCGATAACTCACGAGCGATGGCTTGTTTGAAAACCTTGCCCTGCGGCGTCATGAGAACCACCAAGGTATCGGGACCGCGCAAGGCTTCGATGGCTGCAAACAAGGGCTCGGGTTTAAGAAGCATGCCCGGCCCACCACCGCAGAGGGTGTCGTCAGTTTTGTGATGCTTGTCGGTGGCCCAATCGCGCAACTTATGCGCTTGAATCTCGACAATGCCCGCGACCTGCGCACGTTTGATAATGCTTTCGCTCAAGGGTGCGAGGGCAATTTCAGGAAACAGGGTGAGGATATCAATTTTTATCAAGGTGAGATGCGCAACCGTAGCTTCATTTTCGCACTTTGACAATCCAGCACTTTTGTGCTAACTGACTTGATCATGTTCTCGATAAAAGGAGTTTTTCCCGTTGACAATGGGCGATAATCGCAGAATGAATGAGCCATGAACGATCATAAAAAATATCAACATTTGAAAGTTCATGCCGTTTGGCTCGTTGCCGCAGTGGCAGCTTTCGGCCTTGGCTCATGGCGCAAGTCTCATTCTTCTCCGAAGGAAAGTTCGTCATCATCCGGTCACTCAGAATTGCATAGTAACAACGCCAACACAATCGATCAAGACGTTTCGCTCTCTTCTACTCGCGCTCGTAGCAATCGTCCTTCCTCCCAAGGCCCCGAAAGCATCCTCGCTGGCCTTTTTGGTGGAGCATCAAACGCGGGAATCGAAGCTCTCGCCCGACTCGCACTGCGCGATCCGAATCAAGTCACGCGACGCCTTGCTTTCTCCCGTCTGCTCGAAACGATGACGCCAGAGAATGCTGAGCAAATTCGCGCCCAGCTCACTGAACTCGGTGCCGCTCCCGACCAGTGGAAAGATTTTCATTACAGTTGGGGTGCCATCGCCGGCAAGGCCGCCTTGGAATCACCGAATAACAACCGCGAGGGAGCACTTGCCGATACACTCGCAGGATGGGCGGCCGCCAAACCAGAAGAAGCGCTGGCCATGTTTGAAAATCTTCCCGCTGCACTCGAAGGCAAGCGCGAGGAGTTGACACGTGGCATCGTTTCGGGGCTTGCCGATACGAACCGCGCGATGGCAACGGATCTGGTGCTTCGCCTTAATCAGCAAGGTAACGCAAACGCCTCGAGTCTGATGGCCATGGTCGCAAACGAATCGCTGCGCGCCGATGGACCAGAGACGGCATCTCTGTGGTCCGATAGCCTTCCCGATGGCCCCCTGAAAGGTGCTGCCATGAACCGCATCGCCGAAGACTATGCGCGCAGCAATCCCGAGGCCGCAGCGGCATGGGCCCAGCGCTACGCATCTCAAGATTTCGCCGCTTCCACCATCGCTAAAATTAGTGGGCAATGGACCGCTCAAAATCCTCAAGCAGCAGTGAACTGGTTGGAATCTCTGCCGCCTGGCCAAGGGCAAAACGCTGGTCTGCAAACTGCCTTTAATGATTGGGAAGACCGCGATCCCGCCTCCGCCGGTCAATACTTGCTCTCCATGCCGAATTCTCCTCAGCGCGACACCTCGATCAGCGGTTTTTCCAATGGCTATGCGTGGCAAAATCCTGAAGTTGCCATCCAATGGGCGGGCAGCATCTCGGATGCTAATTTGCGTCAACGTTCTCTCACACATGCCGGCCAGATTTATTTCCGCCAAAACCCCAATGCCGCTCGCACGTGGCTTGAATCCAGCGGACTCTCTCCCGAGGTGCAACAACAAATCACCAATCCTGTCAGGCGCTGATTGAACCTGAAGTCCTTGCTCATAGTAGCATTTTCGCGGGCAGCGCACTTTCTCGCGTTTCCATGATTGTGAATGCGTGATTCCTTGATCTCACTTGATTGCTTTTTCAACAATACGAATTACGATAGACCCCTCGCATGCACACTATCACCGCTGACGATATTACCGCCATGGACAAATTGGTCCGTGTTCAATTTGCCACCTCACTCCCAGGCGCAAAGCCGATTTCGCTCATCGGCACGATCGATGCCGAAGGTCATACCAATCTTGCCCCATTTTCTAGTGTCGTTCACCTTGGCTCAAATCCCGCGTTGTTAGGAATGATCAGCCGCCCGGATCTGGTGGAGCGACACACGCTTTCGAATATTCTCGAGATGAAATGCTGGACAATCAATCATCTGCATCCCGCGATACTCGATGCCGCGCATCAATGCTCGGCACGCTACCCACGGGAAGTCTCGGAGTTTTCCGCTACGGGGCTTACAGAACATTTGGTCGATGGCTTCGCGGCCCCATTTGTGGAGGAGTCGAAATTTCGCATCGGTATGATACTCGAGCAGATCATCGATATCACCGCGAATGGCACGCAGATGATTATTGGACGCGTGGCATTGGTGCAAACGAGCGATGCGATGCAGAGCGATGGCTCGATCGATCTTCCCGCTCTAGAATGCTTGGCATCGACAGCGCTCGACACCTATTTCACCCTGCAACCCGAAGCGCGCCTTGCTTATGCCAAAGCGGATCGCGCACCGCGACGTCTCTGAAATGGAAGTTACGCTCATATACCCGCATCAGTTGTATGCGCAGCACCCCGCCATCGCGGCAAAACGCTCTATCTACCTAATCGAGGATTCGTTGTTCTTTGGGAATGACCCCCACTGGCCCTGCGCCATGCACAAACAAAAACTCGTGTTGCATCGGGCCTCCATGAAAGCTTATGCAGAGCGTTTAAAAATGAATGGTGCGAAAGTCGAGTATGTCGATGCGCCTGAGGGAAATCAAACCAGCAGCGATGTACTATTGCAACGAGAGCTGCCGGCGGGCGTGAGTAAAATTCACGTCGTAGATCCGGTGGATGAAATTCTCACGCGTCGGCTGAAACGTTTTGTTGATCGCAACAATATCAAACTTCATTGTTACGAGAGCCCGAACTTTCTCAGCCCGCAGCCTTTTCTGGAAGCGACGCTGGCCGGAAAAAAGAAGCCGTTCATGGCACGATTTTATGAAGCGCAGCGCAAGCGCATGGGGATTTTGTTAGATGAGCAGGGTGGTCCCGTCGGCGGTCAATGGTCCTACGATGCCGATAACCGCGCCAAGTTACCCAAACGCCATGTTGTGCCGCGCGAACCTCGAACCGAGGATGCGACATGGAAAAAGGCTGCCGTCTATGTCGAAAAAAAGTTTCCGCATCACCTAGGATCCATCGATGACTTTCGTTGGCCCGTGACCCACGAGCAAGCCGCAGAATGGTTGCAGCAATTTATCGACGAGCGTTTTCATGATTTCGGCAAGTATGAAGACGCAATCGCCGTCGATCATGCGTTTCTCTACCACTCCGCCATTACACCCGCGCTCAATATCGGACTTCTTCACCCACAACAAGTGATCGATGCCGTCCTGCAGCATGCCGATCGTGTGCCGCTTAATTCACTCGAAGGTTTCGTGCGACAAATCATCGGCTGGCGCGAATTTTTACGTGGCATCTATCAATTCCATGGCAGCAGCATCCGGCTGAAAAATTTCTGGGGCTTTACTCGTCCGATGCCAAAGTCTTGTTACGATGGCACCACGGGGATTGCACCGATCGACCGCGTGATCCGCCAGATTCTGCGCGAGGGTTATTGTCATCACATCGAACGACTCATGGTGTTAGGAAATTTTTTCCTGCTCTGCCGCATCCGCCCCGATGATGTTTATCGTTGGTTTATGGAGATGTTTGTCGATTCCTACGACTGGGTGATGGTGCCGAATGTCTATGGCATGTCGCAGTTTGCCGATGGTGGCACTTTCACCACCAAGCCCTATCTTTCTGGTTCGAACTATCTGAAAAAAATGTCCAACGAAGATAGTGGAACGTGGTGTCCCGTGTGGGATGGATTGTTCTGGACCTTTATCGATGATCATACCGACTTCTTCCTTCGCAATCCACGCCTCTCGATGATGGTCCGCACATGGCGGAAATTCCCCGAAACCACCAAGGAATCGCATCGTATAGCAGCGCAAAATTTTCTAACAAAACTCGATTCGTAAAATCCATCTACCAATTCTGAAAATTCTGAAATTCTGTAAAAAAATTGCTTGAGAGCTAACAGATCCTACTAGTCCATTAAGCTTGCCTCTCGGCATCGATGCCTTTACCCTCCTGACATGAGCGAACAAACATGTCCTTTATGCACCATGACCGAAATTCTCAGTCATGAGGATCACTACGAATGCGTCACCTGCGGTCACGAGTGGTCCATCGCCCCAGAAGTGGATGCTCCCGCTGGAGAACGGATCGTAAAAGATGCTTATGGCAACATCCTAGCCGATGGTGACATCGTCGCGATGATCAAAGACCTCAAACTCAAGGGCTCTTCCGAGGTGCTTAAAGTCGGCACCAAGTCAAAGCCCATCCGCCTCGTCGATGGCGATCACGAAATTGCCTGCAAAATGGAAGGTCTTTCCATCGGCCTCAAAGCTTGTTTCGTGAAAAAGGTCATGCCTTGATTCGAATATTCCTGATTGCCTGCCATCAACAAATCCTTGTGTTTTACGAGGCATGCGATAGGCATGGTTTGTGACGGAATGGGAGGTAGCTTCGGGAATTGCGCGACGTTTGCGAGAAGCGGGCTATGAGGCTTTGTTTGCGGGTGGCTGTGTGCGCGACCGTTTGCTGCAACGTGAACCAAAGGATTACGATGTCGCCACTAATGCGACTCCCGCTCAAGTGCTCTCGCTATTTCCGAAGAGCAATGAGGTCGGCGCGCACTTTGGGGTGATGTTGGTGAAGCAACAGGGGCACGTGATTGAGGTTGCCACGTTTCGCACCGATGGCAGCTATAGTGATGGCCGACGCCCGGATCATGTGGTGTTTGCGACGGCGGAAGAAGATGCGCAGCGTCGTGATTTTACGATCAATGGGTTGTTCGAAGACCCCCAAAGCGGCGAGATCATCGATTTTGTGGGCGGTCGGGATGATTTGAGTGCAGGTCAGATCCGCGCGATCGGCGATGCTTCCCAACGATTTCAGGAAGATAGTTTGCGTCTCATGCGGGCGATTCGTTTCGCGAGTAGTTTGGGCTTTTCGATAGAGGAAAAAACGTGGGCGGCGATCTGTAAACATGCGCCTTTGTTAGCTCGTATCTCACCGGAGCGGATCCGCGAGGAATTGTCGCGCATGCTTGTTCATCCGTCGCGTGCGCGGTCGTTTCAACTGCTGACCGACTCTGGATTGTTTGTGCATTTCTGGCCGGAGGTGATGGCGTTGATCGGCTGCGAACAACCGCCTGAATGGCATCCGGAAGGCGATGTGTTTGTTCACACCCGTATCATGCTGGAATTGTTAGAGCCTGATGCGCCGTTGGAACTTGCGCTAGCGGTCATGTTGCACGACATCGCCAAGCCGCCGACGCGGACTATCGATGAGGGGGCCGGTGGTCGCATTCGCTTCAACGGACACGATGCTTTAGGCGCGCAAATGGCTGCGGAGATGCTGCGTCGATTGCGCTATTCCAATGATGTCATTGATGCCGTCGTACCGATGGTAGCGCGCCACATGCAGTTCATGCACGTGCAACAAATGCGCACGGCGAAGTTGAAACGTTTCATGGCATCGCCGACGTTCACGCAGGAACTGGAACTGCATCGGGTCGATTGCAAATCCAGCAATGGCTTTACGGACAACCTCGAATATCTGATCGACAAGCGTGAAGAGTTCTCGAACGAACCCTTGATCCCTGCGCCGCTGGTGACGGGTCGTGATTTGATCAACGCTGGATTGAAGCCGGGACCCTTGTTCAGTGAAATCCTCGAAACGATTCAGGTTGAGCAACTGGAAGGTCGACTGCAAACGCGCGAGCAAGGCTTGGCCTACTTCCAAGAGCATTGGCCCATCAGTCAGCAAGACTAATCCACCTTTTGCGTATCCATCAATTGTCCAATCGATCGACGATATCAGAGAGAAGTTGTTTGAGGCGAGCTTCGTGAGTGATGACTTGAGGTTGATCGAAGCCGACCCAGATGGCGGTGGAGCCTTTGGGGCCAAGTCGGAGGGTCCAGGCTTCGCGTTCCGAACCGGTGGCGCCGGTGAAGATATCGGAGCCTTTGGTTTGTTTCAACACCGTGAGGGATTGGCGCGCGGCGGCAGGAGTGAGTGCTGCGAAAAGTTCTGGTTGGTTGCTGGTGATGACTTCGTTTTCCGAGTTGCGTATTTCGCGAATGAGAAAGGGGCGGGGACGTTGACCTTGATGGGCGAGGGTGGAAAGTCCGATCGCCATTTCCATCGGCGTAGCAGAAACCGCACCGCGATAAAGATCCTCGGTGTTCGCAAAGGGGCCGCTAAGGCCGCAGCGGCGAGCGATGCGCTCAACGCCTTCGGGACCGACTTGTCGACCTGTTTGCACCGGGCTACCGGGATAGACCGGGCGACCGCGTTGAGCGGCTGCGGCAGCGACAAAAGGCTCGAAGGCGGTGCCGAGATCGCGTCGTGCGGTATGGCATCGATCAAAGGCCGAGTGCGAGTAATTGCGCCCGCCGATCTGTGCGAGAATGGCTCCGGTTTTTGTTTCGAGCGTGACGGCGGTCATTTGTAGGTAAGTGGGATCGCCCTTGCCGGGGTAGGCGGCCAGGGTCGGCGCTTGGTAGGCTTTTTCCTTTTCGAGGGCGCTCAGTGCTTTTTGCATTTCGTCCTCGAGTCTTCGTTGCCACGGCATGTCGAGGGTGGTGTAAATTTTCAGTCCACCGAGCTGGATTTCCTCGGCGGAAACGAGTTTGTTCACCTCCTTGACGACCGCTTGAATGGCATAGGATTTTTCCGTGGTGACGTTTTCAGGTTTGGTGATGTGGATGGGCAGAGCGATGATGCGTGCCTTTTCTTCGGCGTTGATGAAATTCATTGCGATCATGCGATCGAGCACTTGGTTGCGCTGGCTTTCCGCAGCATCGAGATCGCGCCATGGGGAAAAAATGTGCGGGCCGCGGATGATACCGATGAGCATGGCGCATTCCGCTTCGTTGAGGTCCTTGACACTTTTGCCAAAGTAATTCGTTGCGGCATCCTGCACGCCGTAGTGACCCGCGCCGACGCCGAAATAAATGCGATTCAGGTAACCCGCCATGATTTCCTTTTTGCTGTAGTGTTTTTCCACGCGTAAGGTGAGGGCGATTTCGAGAAATTTCCGGTGCATGGATTTAGCGCGAATTTCATAGGTATTCCGCGCGAGTTGCATTGAGAGTGTGGAGGCGCCTTGTTTGAATTTCCGTTCTTTGATGTTGCGTACGGTGGCGCGTGCGAGACCTCGTAGGTGCACGCCCGAGTGGGTGAAAAATTCCGCATCCTCACGGGCTTGCAGGGCTTTCACGAGGAAGGGTGGTAGGTCATCGAAGGCGATGAGGTCGATGTTTGAGCCGACCACAGCATCGATTTCGTTGTTGTAGCGGTCATAGACGCGGTTGCGTTGGGGTAATTTCCCGACTTCGCTGATGTCATAACTAGCGGCTAGGGAACTGTAGTAGAGGCAGAAAAAAAATACCGCCACCAGACCGAACAAGCCCGTCCACAAGGTCAGGCGAATCAGCTTGTGGTACCGCGCGGGAATTTTTCTCAACCAGCGCGCGGGAGGGTCCTGCGGCCGCCACGACATGGACAGAGCCTAGCGGCGGAAGGGCTGGGTGTAAAGGGAGGATTGTCAGTGGGAAATTTGGGCGGAATCCGTTTCGTTTCGAAAAATCACCCTTGCCAAAATGCAGTTCGCATGAACAGTATTTGGCGTGCGACGGACGGTTTGTTTTATCGATTTTAATAGCTACTTTGCTTCGGTAGAGCAGCATGCGAATCCGTTGTTGCGGGGCAAGCCGATCGCGGTGATTGCGAGTATGACGGATACCACTTGTTGCATTGCGGCGAGTCGCGAGGCGAAACGTTTCGGGGTCAAGACCGGCACGGGCGTGCGTGAGGCGCGGGCGCGTTGTCCGGGGCTGGTGCTGGTGCTGAGCGATGCGGTGAAGTACATGGATTACCATCGTCGGTTGGTGGCTTTGCTCGAAGAAGAAATTCCGGTGGAAAAAGTCTGTTCGGTTGATGAGCTCTACGGCGTTTTCACCGGTCCCTATGCCGAGAAGGACAAGGTGTGGCAGATCGCGTTGCAGGTGAAACGTCGCTTGGCGAAAGACTTCGGCGGACCGATGACCTGTTCGATCGGGCTGGCACCGACGGTGTTTTTGGCGAAGACCGCGAGCGATATGCGCAAGCCCGATGGACTGGTATGGCTCGATGCGCAACAACCGGGACCAGAATTTTTTTCGTTAGAGTTGCGCGATCTTTGTGGCATCGGTGCCAACATGCACGAGCGTCTGAAGGTGCGTGGCATTCGTACGGTGAAGGCCTTGTGGGAGGCGACACCGCAGCGGTTGCGGGCTGTGTGGGGCGGGATCGAGGGCGAGCGATTTTGGCAGGCGTTGCATGGCATCGAACCCGTGCGTCCCGAGATCACGCCGCGGCAGATTGGTCATTCGAAAATTTTGCATCCGAATCTGCGTCATGAGGATGGCGCGCGGGCGATGCTTGATCGGCTCGTGTACAAAGCCGCGTTGCGCTTGCGACGCGAAGGTTACGAGTGCGGTGAGATGCACATTTCCGTGAAACGAAATCGCGAGTTTGTGGCGCAGTCGTGGGCGGTGATGGCGCGTTTTCCCTCGACGCAAGAAGTGCGGCCTTTGTTAGAAGTCTGGCGTGCGCTGTGGCAGGAGCGACCGCGTCCTTTGAGTCATCCATTTGCGGTCGGCGTGGACTTGTGCCGGTTGCTTCCGCACAGCGATCCGCGCTTGCCCTTGTTCGCACCGGATCCTCGCGAGGAGGCGGTCAGTCGCTTGCTCGATCAAGTGGCAAAACGTCATGGCTCCAAGGCTTTATGGTTTGGTTCCGCGCAGGCCGCCTTGGCGGAAGACGTGCCACGCATCGCGTTCCAGTCGCTGCCGGATGTGTGAGGGCAGGGGGAAATATTTTCCATTGCTCTGCGGTGCAATTTGCAGGCACACTTCCCCGCGTGAGCCAAGCCTACCGCACTGCACCTCTGGAATCCACCACGATGCCGCCGGGCATCCCCTACATCATCGGCAATGAAGCGGCGGAACGGTTTTCGTTCTATGGCATGCGCGCGATTCTGGTGGTGTTCATGACTAAGTATCTCTGGCTCATGGATGCGGAGGCGGGGACTCCGATGTCCGATGCGCAAGCGACCGAGCACTTTCATAGTTTTGTCATGTGGGTGTATTTTACACCGTTGTTTGGGGCGCTATTGAGCGATGTGTTTCTTGGGAAATTCCGCACGATTATGCTTCTGAGTTTGCTTTACTGCGCGGGTCATGCGGCATTGGCATGTATGGGCTTAGCGGGGTATTCACAATGGTGGTTGATGGGTGGATTGGTGATGATCTGTCTGGGCTCGGGTGGCATTAAGCCTTGTGTCTCGGCGCACGTGGGCGATCAATTTGGCGCGAACAATCAGCACCTCTTATCACGAATCTACAATTGGTTTTATTTCTCAATCAACTTCGGTTCGTTCTTCTCGACCTTGCTCACGCCGTGGTTGTTAGAGTGGTATGGACCGCATTGGGCCTTTGGTGTGCCAGGGGTGTTGATGGCGATTGCGACGCTGATGTTTTGGTTAGGTCGTCACAAGTTCATCCACGTCCCGGCGGGAGGATGGAAATTTTTCAATGAGATGTTTTCCGCTCAGGGGCTGATTGCGCTGGCGAAATTGTTGCCCTTGTATCTGTTCATCGCTCTGTTCTGGGCCTTGTATGATCAAACGGGTTCATCGTGGGTGTTACAGGCAGAGCACATGGACTTGAATTTCATGGGCGTTACGTGGTTGGAGTCGCAAATTCAGGCGATCAATCCCATTTTGATTTTGCTCTACATTCCGCTTTTCACGTTTTTGGTCTATCCGCTGATCCATCGTTTTTTTCCGCTGTCGCCGTTGCGGAAAATTGGCATCGGTTTGTTTTTGGTGGCGGCCTCGTTTGCCTTGATCACTCTGATTCAAACATGGATCGATGCCGGACAGCGTCCGTCGGTGGGTTGGCAGTTGCTGGCGTTTGCGATCATCACGGCGGCGGAGATTATGATTTCGATTGTCGGGCTGGAGTTTTCCTACACCCAAGCGCCGAAGAATATGAAGTCGATGGTGATGGCGTTTTATCTCTTGGCTGTATTTTTGGGGAATTTTTTTACCAAAGAAATCAATCGTTTCATCCAGATTCCTTCGTCGAGCCATGAGCAATTTTCTGCGTTGCAGGCTTCGCAACCAAAAGAGTGGATAAAGGATGCGAAGAACGCGATTCTTCCCGGCTACGATCAACAGACGGGAACGGATGACGATCTGATCGCGCGCTTGAACAACGGCAGTCTGAAGTCCATCGAGTTTCCCGACCGCACTCAGGAACCGATGGCCAAGGCGGCGGAGCGTATCATCAGCATGGCGAAAGGGCAGGGGAATCGCTTGCCGGCCGTGGAGTCAATTTCTCAGGACGCTCTCGGTAAAGATGCGTGGGGTAATGCGATTGAGTATGCGATCACGAGTCAGAATACGTGCCGTCTCATTTCTGCCGGACCTGATCGGGTCAAAGGCACGGCCTGGGACATAGGGCTGACCATCGAGGTAACAATGCCGGAGGGAGAAAATGCGAGTGCTACGAAAGAGCGCTGGATCGACCGACGAGCAAGGGAACTCGGCGTGCAGCCGAAAAAGGAAACCACGGTCGGTTATGACATCGCGTATTTCTCCGGCGGACAAACGAAACTCGAGGGACAAAGCTACTTTCGTTTCTTTACGGTTCTTATGTTGATCTTTGCGGTGGTGTATGTGCCCTTCGCCATGTTGTATCGTCCAAAGTCATACCTACCGGATGCGTGATTTAACGAAACCCATCTCTCAACACATCGAACACGCCGAGGCATTCTTGGATCACTTCGGTTTGAAACGTAGGAGGAAAAAGCAATCCCATCGGCGCCATGACAGCGAGCAGGGCAGGGATTTTTCCGAATTGTCTGCCCGTCTTTTTCTCGATCAATGTCAGGATGCCGTGGAGCGTGAAATAAAGGGTTGGTAAGCCAAAGCCGGCACGGACTGGGAGTGTAATGGCTAATTCGTGGAGTAATCCCGATGCGAGGAAAATGGCCATCATGCCCGCATGGGTGCCATACCTTGTTTCGATGGGTCTACCGACGAGGCGTTGCATCATTTGCGAATAGCCGACGTTCCATCGACGACTCCAAAAATCACTAACGCCCTGAGCTTTTAGCACATTCGGAAACAAAGTTCTGACGGGGAAGCCTGCGACTCGCAAGCCACCTTTCAGCACTCGCAAGGCACCGAAGTGGAAGCCCAAGCTCATGGGCAGAAACATGATGAGAATCTGATGCCACTCCATCGCCCACACTAACCACGCACCGAGAGTGCCGATCATCATCAAGATTGAGCCGATGAACACATCGTTCTTCCAACTCAATCCTGCGCGTCGATGTTGAAACGTTCCTGGATCCATGCCGAACCACAGGATCGCGAATACAAGGTATCGTAAGAGGGGAAGCCTCTGTCCGACGGCCCATTCGGCATACACCAGACCTTTCATGCTGGCTAACAGAACGCAGCAAATTCCCACCATTCGTGATACGGCATGATGCTCAATAAGAGCGAAATTAGCGCACCCAACAAGCGCCAACAAAACCATCCATCCGCTAAGCCGTTTGAGCCATAGCACTTTTATTGTTGCTAGAATAGGACCAGTTACGATTCCCGCAATGACCAAAATTGGAATCGAAGTCATCATGGGAAACCTCCTCCCGGCAGCCATCCGGCATTCCAGCTCAGCAAACTCGCATACAAAATCACCAAGCACATAAAAAGCAGGGTAAGCAAATGTTTCGCCAATCGATTCGTGAAGCTTGGTTCCACTTCGCTCAGGTCAAAGCCGAAAAACTGCAAGTAGAGACGCACCGACCACCACAACAGCATGAATGTACACATTGCCATCGCGGAGCCGCTTCCTCCCATCAACCAACCGCCAAAGCCTAACGATAACACGGCAAAGAATACATGGCTGCTCCACACGTAGATCGAATAAGTCCACCACAATTCTCGCATCAAGGGAGTCAGCCCCGACAATTTTTCACGCCATCGAAGTACTTTCGGAATCCAAAAACTGGCGATGCACAGCGCGACCAGTGAGTAACCGCCGAGCAATAAACCGATTTGTAAAAGCTCTTTCATGGATGGATGGCCGCTAAAGTAAACACCGTGCTAAGCAGGGCAAAAATAGCCAGAAAAAACACGTCCCATGCTCGTTCTTTTCGACGCACTTCTTTGTCGTAGTAGGTGAGTTGCACGATCACACGGCTGGCCCAGAAGAGTCCGAAAAATCCGCTAAGTATTCGCCCCATTGTTTCTTCATGGAGCAACTCCGGCCAACCCAAACATAACAGTGCTAGAGCTGAGACGATGGCAATAATGTAAGCGCAGTGGACATAAAAAATCTGTCGCACCATAGTCGCCGAACCCGCAAGGTTGTAAGCGTATTGCAAACGTTTGGCGGCAACAAAATTTGCCACCACCAATCCCAGCAGCATCAACCCTGCGATGCGCAACCCAATTTCCAAAAATAACACGTTCATCGGATTTTCGTTAGATATTCATTTCGTCACACAGTAGCCCTCTTCACAGTTCGTCGTCTCCATGTGATGTAATTCCTCCCGCACTTTCTTGTCCTTGCTGCGGAAAAACACTTTGCTCAAGCTGTGGCGATTTGCGGCCAAAACCCGACAGGCGCGGATGGCGATGGGCAGCAGTCCCGGACCACCGAGTCGGCGAGCCGCGCTCTGATAATTCGCGCAACTGTAAAGACACCACACCCATGCTTCCGCACCGCGAAAAATTTGGTTTTCGCTCGTCCGCACGACCATCTCCCGTGCCGGGTCGAGCGTGCCGAGACCTGGGAAAATTTGTTCGGCATGCGCGGCTTGGTAGGGGATGAAGTCGATCGGAAAGGCGCGCGGTTGGCGGTTGATCCATTCATGAAACGAACAGCACATTCCACAGCGACCATCGTAAAACACTTCGATTCCTTTGATTTCTTTCGGTAAATTCATGGTAGTCCCTTTCGGTATTTTCAGTATTATCTGAAAATAATGAATTTGCAATAGATTTTTTACTTTTGTCGAAAATCCTATTCTTAAAAGCGTCGAGATACGAACTGCCGGGATAATCCCACTTGGCAAGATATGCGGAGTTGGCTAGTGTCGCGCGCTTCATGAATCCGCCTTCGTCAGTTTACAGTAACATCTCCGGTTATCTTTTTGCCCAGCTCGATCAATTGAAAGAGTGGCGTGAGAAATTAATCAGCGAGTGCAAAGCGCATCATCTCAAAGGCACGATCTTGTTAAGTACCGAAGGTATTAACTTGTTTTTAGCGGGGCGACGTCAAGACATCGATCACCTCATTAGCGTGGTGCGGAGCATTCCCGGCTTGGAAAAATTTCAGGCGAAGTTCAGTGAAAGCGATCATCAGCCATTTAATCGCATGCTGGTGCGCATCAAAAAAGAAATCATTTCCTTCGGCGTGCCGGAAGTGGATCCGGCGAAATACACGTCGCGCCATCTTCCTGCCGCGACCTTGAAGCAGTGGCTCGATGAGGGACGTCCGGTGACTTTGATCGATACGCGCAATGATTATGAAGTGAAGCTTGGCACCTTTCGTAATGCGATTCCAATTGGTGTGGATACCTTCCGTCAGTTTCCCGCTGCCGTAGCAAAGCTTCCGGAGGATTTGAAGAAGCAACCGATCGTTACTTTCTGCACGGGCGGCATCCGCTGTGAAAAAGCGGCGCCGTTTATGGAGTTGCAGGGATTTGAAAATGTCTTCCAGCTCGATGGGGGAATTTTGAAATACTTTGAAGAGGTCGGCGGCGATCACTATGACGGTGAATGTTTTGTGTTCGATCATCGCGTCGGTGTTGATCCCAGTTTGCGCGAGACGCCATCGGCGCTTTGTTTTCATTGCCAAGCCCCGTTGGAGGTCGAAGAGCAACAGGACCCGCGTTATGTCGAGGGCATTTCTTGTCCGTATTGCTTCGTCAGTCAGGAACAGATCATGCACGAGACGCTTGCGAAACGTCGTAAGGCGTTAGAAATAGTCGTGCATCCTTTGCCAGGCAGTGTGCCTTATGAAAACCAACGTCCGCTTTTCATCAAACAAGATTTCGATCAGTGGAACTTGGGTGATTTGTTAGTGCGTTTGTTTCCGCAAATTGCTGAGACCGAGTGGCGGCAAAGGCTCGCCGAGGGTCGCTTTCGCAATGAGCGCGGGGAAGTGGTGGATGGCGCACAAATCGTGCGCAGTGGTGAGCGCTACAATCAGCGCATGGTCCTCGCTGCCGAGCCTGATGTGAATGCGGACATTCAGTTTCTCTACGAAGACAGTGCTCTCATAGTGATCCGCAAGCCAGCCCCGCTGCCGATGCATCCCTGTGGCCGCTTTGTTCGCAATACTCTGCAATCGATCATCAACCAAGTCGTGCATCCCGCACCGCGTCCCGTGCATCGGCTCGATGCGAACACCGCGGGTCTGGTGTTGTTTGCCCGCACGCGCCCGATCTGTGCGCAAATGCAACGACAGTTTCATAAACGCACTTTGGAGAAAACGTATCTCGTCCGCGTACAGGGTCATCCCGAGTGGGAACAACATCGATGCGAAGCATCGATCAGCACTGGTCCCGAAGTGGCGGGTTCGCGCGAAGTCGATGAAGAGAATGGCTCAGAGTCGCGCACCGACTTCACTCTCTTGCATCGATTCCCGGACGGCACGGCCTTATTGCAAGCGTCTCTGCACAGTGGTCGTACCAATCAAATTCGCGTTCATCTGTGGCATCTAGGCTTTCCTGTTTGCGGTGATGCTACTTATCTGTTGCATGGTAAGGTGGCAGCAACACAAACGCTAGACTGCACTGATGAACCGATGCAATTGCATGCGTGGCGTTTGAGTTGCGACCATCCACTGACGGGTGAGCGTTTGACATTTGAAGATGCACGTCCTGCATGGGCCGCCATAGATGCCATCTAACAACGGCAAAAACCACTTGCCATCTGTGGTGTGCACCGTTACAGATACCGCGCTAAATACCGATGAAGCTTTCCGAAATTTTGCCACAAGAACACATCCTGCTCGATTTGCAGGCGAGTGACCGTTGGCATGCGATGGAAGAATTGCTCGATCATTTGATAGCTGCCGGGGACTTTCCTGCGGAGTGGCGTGAAGAAGTAGCACATAGTTTGCACCAGAGAGAATCCCTCGTAAGCACAGGTGTCGGTGGCGGTGTGGCGATCCCTCATGCGTTTTCCGAATCTCTGCAGGATGTAGTCGCGGTCTTCGGTCGTTCGATCCCAGGCATCGATTTCGAGGCGCAGGATCAAGAGCTTGTGCACTTTGTGGTGTTATTCATTTCACCACGGAATCCGTATCAAAAGCATTTGCACGCGCTGGCGGCCATCGCGCGCATGTTTACAAAACCGGAAACGCGCGATGCCATGATGCGCGCCTGCGATGTCGAAGATTTGTATGCATTGTTTTGTAATAAAGTCGTGGTGCTGAAGGATTGATTGCATCATGAACGACATCATCGTAGGCATCGACCTAGGCACCACCAACTCGGCCATCGGTGTGGTGGATTCTGGTTTTCCCATCCTACTCGCGGATGAAGAGGGGAAACGCATCATGCCCAGTGCCGTCTGGCTTAATGAAGATGGTATGGTGGAGATCGGGCGTAAGGCCTTGCGTCGTCGTGCGCTCGATGGCGGACGCGTGATCACGAGTGTGAAGCGATTGGTGGGACGCGATCTTGACCCAGCAGATCGGGAAAATTTGTTAGGGAAATCCGCTGAGGAAATCAGTGCATTGATTCTCGGAGAACTCAAACGTGTGGCGGAGTGGCGGCTCGGTCATGCGGTGCACAAGGCCGTAATCACCGTGCCCGCGTATTTCCATGATGGTCAACGTCAGGCGACGAAACGTGCCGGTGAAATGGCAGGCTTGGAAGTCGTGCGCATCATCAATGAACCCACCGCCGCAGCGCTGAGCTATGGTCTCGATCAGCTCGGTGATCGTTCACGAGTGGCAGTGTATGATCTTGGCGGCGGTACCTTTGATTTATCGATTTTAGAGATGCAGGAAGGGGTCTTCCAAGTGCTAGCGACTCACGGTGATACACAGCTGGGTGGCGATGATCTTGATCGCACAATGGCCTCTGCGATGGCACGTCGCGCCGGCATAGAGCTAGAGCAACTCAACCAGCAAGAGCGGAGTCGTTGGCTGATGGAAGCAGAGCGAGTGAAGTGCTCGCTGTCGCAGCGAGACGATGAAACCTTCGTGCTGCCTTTTTACGAAAGGGAAAAAAGTTTTTCTGCCTTGTTGACGCAAGCGCAGTGGAACGAGTGGATGCAGCCTTGGATTGCGCGCACGATTGCTTGTTGCCACAAAGCCTTGAATGATGCTCGGCTTTTGCCTAACGAAGTGGATGCCGTGGTTTTGGTGGGCGGCAGCACTCGCATCCCAGCTGTGCGCGCGGCGGTGGAGGCATGTTTTGGAAAAGTGGCTGATGTTTCTCAGCATCCGGATGAAGCAATCGCACTCGGTGCGACGATTCAGGCGGGCATGCTCAGCGGCGCGATGAAGCAGATGGTGTTGTTAGATATCACGCCGCTCAGTCTCGGTATTGAGACATTGGGTGGATTGATGAATGTGTTGATCCCACGCAATACTACGATTCCCTGCAAGGCTGGCGAAATGTTCACCAATGCCGTTGCTGGACAAAAGGCAATGCGCATCCGCGTCTTGCAAGGAGAGCGAGAAATGGCGCGTGATAATTGGGAGTTGGGTCAGGTCGATGTGCCCTTCGCTCCAGCCCCGAAAGGTCAGGCGCGTATCGGGGTGCAATTTCGTTTGGATGAAAATGGCATTCTCGAAGTGCTTGCTCGCGATGTTGCGACGGGGATCGATCAAGTATTAGTGATCGAGCATTCTGCCGTCGATGTAAGCGATGCAAAGGTCGAGCAAATGGTAAGCGAGTCCGTGGAGCACGCTTTCAGTGACATGGCCGAGCGTGTGTGGACCGAGGCCAAGCTCAAGGCGGAGGAATTATTGCCCGCCGTGGAGGCCGCGCTGGCGATCGGTCATGAGTGGCTCAGTGCGGAGGAGCGGCAGTCGATTGATGCATCGGTCGCAGCGGTGAAAGCCGCGTTGTTGCAAACCGAAGCACGTGTGCTGAAGCAAGCGGTGCAGAAGCTTGATCAAGCCACCGAAGCCCTAGCGGCAAAAATCGTCGAGCAAGCAATGGAGCGCGCGATCGAGCAGCAGTTGATGAACTAGATCGCTCCTATGTGAATTCACATCGGCAGCGAGTCGGTGGGTCAGATATTAAGCGAATACAGGAGAGAAATAATTATGACTGTGAAAAACGGGGCGATAAAAACTTGTAATAAGAAAAAAAGTGTAGCGCGGAGTAAGTAGCTCACCCAATGACGTGGGTTGAAGTTTCCATCAGCATAATCACTTAAGTAAGTTAATAGGAACCCAAAAACCCAAGTGGCTAGAGCGGCAAAAATCAAACAGTAGGCCAAGATGGTTTCATCACTGATGTTACCGCGAGAAAACCATGAAGCGCGTTCGAGTAATAGAGTCACCATTACCATGCCGCAAAGCAACATGGTAGGCATTAAACGGAGTATCCATAGATACAAACGCAAAGACGAATGATTCGGGGGGCTGTATTCCGTGACTGCTTGAGTGGATAGTTGATCTTCCAGAGATTTATATGGTTTCGGAATCATATCTCGGGCGAGTTCGTGTGGGAGTCTCTTGATTTGTGAGGTTTTATTTCAATGGGCGAGTGCGATGTTTTGCAACTTGCGATCCCAGTGAATCAAAACTTCCCACCAGAGGGCTGCTACGATTGCATATGAAATCAACCAAAAGGTTTCTTCTTGGTTCGAACTGGAGAATCCCTTTGTGAGGCGGAGCCATGTAATCGCAATCGGGGTCAAAACATACACGACAATTCTCCCCGCACCCATCACGAAGGCAAATCGCGGGCCGATCGCCGCTAGCATGCCCAAAATCATGGGAATCAAAAAAACGCCGATACCGATCCATATATTACGAAGACGGTCGACATCCATGAAATAAGTCATAAATGTATTGATGAAAATCCACACGAAAATCATCCATGTGCTCAAGGAAAATCCCACAGTAGTAAGGCTGTATCGCAATAATTGATAGCCTCGGGGGCGTCGGACCCATGTGAAAATGATCGTAAAGATCAGAGCTCCCACCGATAGGATGGCACCAGAAAGAAGAAGGATGCCCCACATGTATTCATGTATCGTTTGCGTCATGGAAATCAGTAGAGTAGTTGGAAACTAACTGGTAATAAATTCAGAATAACAAAGAAAGAACCGTTACAAGTATGGTAATCGTGAAAGGAATCAACAGTAGTTGCAAAAAGAAAAATTTGACCGCGTGCCACCAGATCTTACCACCACGCTTAGGAGTTTCTTGAGGATGCAATGCATCGTAGATCCGTGAATGAACGAACCCTAGTATGAAAGTCGATAGGCCGATGAAGCTCACATACCCCAGTGCCACCCAGTCACCATCGATCTGAAAACGTGCAAACCACGACATACGAATTAAAATCGAGGATAGGAGCGCTAACGCAATGCACATGATTGTAGGCATAAAGCACACCAACGCCAAATACCAGTTCAGAGCACGATTCACGGGGGCGTTACTTTGCTCCGCCAGCGCGATCTCTGTCGCGATTCGTTCGAGTGCTTCTGGTGATTCTTCTGGCATCGTTAGTTTGAAGTAGTTCTGAAAAACTATGATTTATCGTAGTTTAATAAGGCGTTACACGATGATAGAAAAAGCGGCCCAATTACCTAATGCAAAGGGAGACGTGGCCATTACTTGTAAGCAGAAAAATTGGAATGTACGTTTCCAATGCGTAATCTTCTGTTGGGCAGGATCCCGATGATAGAGAGCGTCATGGATGCGTGAGTGAACTATGCCGAGAGAAAAAATAGAGGAGTAAACAATCAAACCATAAACAACATACAACCCATATAAATGGATAGGAAAACGAGCCAACCACGTTTCTCGTAGCAAGTAGGAAATGAGCATGCCAACTCCTACGCTCACCATTGCAGGCATCAAACAGACTACTACCAGATACCAATAGAGCGCTCGGTTTCGCGGGGCATTACTCTGGTCTGCCATTGCGATCTTCGTCGCGATGCTTTCGAGTGTTTCTGGATTTTCTTCAGGCATCTTCAGCCATCGGTTTCGACGACTACATTCAAGCCAAAGGTTTGCGTGAATAGGTCAGCTTTGGATTGCATGGCGAGTTGTTCTACGGTGGCGTCGTTGATGCCTTTGAGTTTGAGAATGAGCTTGTCTTGTTGCAGGATGATGCCGATGTCGTGAATGCGCTGGTGATGGGTTCGCTCTAAGGCATCGGCGACGCGTAGCAGGGCGGCGAGTTTGCAGACGCGGACGCGATCATCGGCGTTCAGATCGGCATAGTCGGGGTGGTCAGGGCGCGGCGTGGAGTGACGATGATAGCGGGCAATAAGTGCCACAAGCGTGATATCAAGGCGGTCGAGTCCGAAAATTTCCGAGTTGAGGATGATGTATTGCGAGTGCTTATGGTGCGATCGTGGGCTGATGTAGGAACCGACTTCGTGTAGGATGGCCGCGCATTGTAAAAGTAGCATCTCGTGGTCGCCCATTTGATGGAGTGCCTGCAAATGATGGAACAAATGCAAACAAAGTTTCATGACGTGATCGCCGTGGCGCGGGTCTGAGTGGTAGCGCTCGGCGAGGATGTGGGTGGCGCGAAGCACTTCTTCCTCGAAGGTGCCGATGAGAGTATTGGAGATCAGCAGATCGTGCAGTAAGCCTTGTTCGTATTCAGAGACGGGGACAAATAATTCCGGCAGGCGCAGCATTTCTGTGATGGCAATGGCAATCTCCATCGCCGGGAGAAGCGCTTCGGCGGTGTGGTAATCGAGATTGTAACGTCGTACCAAATCATAGTCGGAAAGCTCTGAGGCCTGCTGCGTGAGTTGCTTTATGGTCTTGAGCGAGCAAGCTTGGCTAGGCTTATTGAGAAAGGGTGCCATCAACTGAATTTCGTAACCGATGATGACAAGTGCCTCGATTTTTTCCGCTTGATAGTCGAGTCGGATTTGTTCGAGGTTGCCGCTGGCGTGCTGGCGGATGAGATGAAGCAGTGCGGCGCCCTCGGCGTTTGATTGATGAACGGCTTCGCGGGTGCGGTGCGTGCCGAGTCGATAAGAAGTGTAGCGGGCGATGACGCCTTTTTTGAAAAGCAAGGCACGGGTATTACCAGGGCCGACGTGGATGACGAGTGTGCTGCCACGTTTCATCGCGGGGGTGTCCATCAAGCGGCGGCGGGTTTTCAGGTAAATCAGACGAGTCATTTCACCATCGTCGATGGGATCAAGATGGACGCCACAAGCAACGCGAATACGATTGAGGAATACATCGTGATTCGTGGCTTCTGGTAAAATATTGGTCGCGACAGCGCGGGTCAGTTGTTTTTCGGGAAGGCCGAGTTCGCGCAACGTTTTTTGATAACCGTGAATGATACTGACGATGCGTTCCGTGGTGCTGGGCGAAATCACACCCCGTCCGAAAATGTCGTGTGCGAGCGGAGCTGGTTGCTCGAGGAAATCGATGGGGGCAATGGTTCCGTCGGCAGCTTGTTCGCCGATGAGAAGGGAGACGGAACTGGCACCGATGTGGAGTGAAGTAACTTGCATGGCGTAACGGATGATTTCTAGAATGAGGGAGTGAGGTGAAAAGGGAAAGTGCAAACTTGGGTTTGGTGGTGGATTGATGAATTGTGCCACTGCAGGCAATCTGTAATGATGGCGGAAAATGGTGATTGTAGCGCCCATGGGATTTCTGCTATAAAAGGGCTATGAAAACGTTGATGCTACTGGTTCTTTCCGTGTTTTGTTGCCATGCGACCGTAATCGATGTGGTGACGATTTATCAACCTGTGAGTTTGCACGGATCTGATGTAGATGACGAGGTCGATGACATGGGGGAGGCCCTGCAAGCTGCCATACTTTCCCGACCGATGGCATTAACGGGGGCGTTTCCCGAAGTTTTGGTGGAGTCCATATCTATGCCCCATCAGTTGCCGACCAATAATCCCAATTACGTGATCAAAGAAGTGAACTTGGCGGTGTTGTGCGGATTGAAATTATCCGCAGAGCAAGTAGAAAAGGGGAACCTCCATGTGGAAATTAATATCGCGAATTTGGGCATTCCGGCAGATGTCGATCTTACCGCGCGGCAGGTGCTTAAACTGGCATCGGCATCAATTCGTAAGACCCTGACGGAGTATAATGCAAGGCAAAAGGATGACCTCAAGGTCTTGTTGCGCATCGTTGGCACCAATGAAAGCAATCACACCCTGCAAGACATGGGGACCCAGTATGTGGTGCCTGGCAGCGGTAAGTGAGGGGGAAATATCAGCCGAGAAGCGGAAAAAATACAGAGAATTTGACGAACGCGCGTCGTTTGCTACAGTGGATTTTATGAAACGGATTGGGCTGATTAGTTTGTGTTTGATGCCGATGCTTTGGGCGGCTCCTGTGAATGATTTGCAGGATTTATTGGCCGTGGAAGCCAAGGTCGAGGAGGTGGCGAAGACTCGCGTGCCGTTAACCGTGGCGCTAATCGCGGCGGATGCCTCTAGTTCTGGCTCAGGCGTGATCACGCAAGAGGATGGGTTGATTTTGACCGCGGCGCATGTGGTGCAAGGAAGCGAATCTATGGACGTTGTTTTTCCTGATGGCAAAACCGTCAAGGGCAAGGTATTGGGGGCAAACTATGGCAAGGACATTGCGATGGTGAAAATCGAAGCACAAGGCAAGTGGCCCTCTGCTCCGCGTGGTAACTCAAAGCCGCTGGAAGTGGGTGATTGGGTAGTAGCGACGGGACATGCGGCCGGCTTCGATCCTGCGCGCACGCCACCGGTGCGATTCGGGCGCGTGGTTTCCAAGGGGCCTGGTAATTTTTTCACCACCGATTGCACGCTGATTGGCGGTGACTCGGGCGGACCGATCTTCGATTTGGAGGGGAATATCATCGGTATCAATTCCAACATCGGCCAAGCGCTTAAGGTGAATAATCACGCGGGAGTCGATGGCTTTAAGGAAGATTGGGAAAAAATGTTGCGCGGCGAGCAGTGGGGTAAACTGGTGTTAGATCCTTTGCAAAACGAAGACATGCCCGTATTAGGTGTGGCGATTGACTGGTCTCGTGCGGGATTGATCGTGGGCGAAGTGAGCAAGGGCTCGAAGGCGAGAGATGCAGGCATACAACCAGGCGATGTCATAGTCTCGCTGGAAGGGCAACGAATTCGTAACCTCGATGATTTGCGCAACGAATTATTGCGCAAGCAGGTGGGCGATAAGGTGAAACTTTCCATCCTCCGCGATGGGGAAGCGATGCAAAAAGAAGTTGAGTTGGTTCGTCGCGGCGACGCGCAGTAGTAGAAATTATCGAAACATGATGAAATCAAATTTATTGTTAGGTTCACTGGTGATGTTGCCTTTGCTAGCGCAGGAGTTGCCTTTGCAAAAGGAACAGGACCGCGTGGTCTTGCGGCGTCAAGCTGGTTCTGTGTTTGATGTGGTATCACCCATCGCGCAGAAGGTAGGCAATTCCACCGTATGGGTCTGGGCTGGTGGCAAACGACAACTTTGCGTCGGAACCGTGGTGGGCGATGGCTCCCAAGTGTTGGCGAAGTGGAGTGAAGTGTCGCGGGCCAAAGGTCAGCCCCTGCAATGCGTAGCGGCGGGTAATGTCACTTACGATGCCACGGTATCGGGTGTTTATGAAGATGAAGACTTGGTGCTGCTTTCGTTAAAAGATTCCAAATTGCGTCCTGTGAGTTTCGCTCCTACGGTAAAACCAGATTTAGGAAAATTTCTGATCGCCGCAGGGCCAGGCGACGTCACTCTTGGCATGGGGGTTGTGAGTGTGAAAGAGCGTGTTTTGCGAGAAAGTGACCAAGCGTTTGTAGGCGTAGGAGTGGAAAATTATTCCGAAGGGACGGGTGTTTTGGTGAAGCAAGTGTCCGAGGGATCTCCAGCGGACAAGGCAGGAATCAAGGAGGGCGATGTGATTCTGAATCTCAATGGTAAAGTGGTGGGTGGTTTGATGGAATTCCGCTCCCTACTCACGACAATGAAACCCGGCGATATCGTGAAAATTTTGTACTCGCGTGATGGCGTCTCAACGTCCCTCGAGCTGAAGTTAGCTTCGAAACAATCGATGGGACAATTTCCTCAACGGCGATTGGAGGTGATGGAACGCATGGGTGGTGAAATCAGCAAAGTCCGCGATGGATTTCCGGTGGTTCTTCAGACAGATATGGTGCTAAACCCTGAAGAATGCGGTGGTCCCGTGCTCGACTTGCAAGGAAACGTGGTAGGCTTAACAGCGGCAAGGGCAGGTCGGATCCGAAGTTATGTGATTCCCGCCGAATCAATCGTGCAAATGCTGGCGCGTAAGCCACTGGCGGCGAATCTGGCCAAAGTCAAAACTGCGGAACCGGGGCCCCAACTTTCTCGCACGCGTGAGGTGCGGCCACGGCTTAATCGACCCGACACCGAGCGCTTGCGCGCACGCATGAAAGAGATGGATCAGCTGATGCGCAAACTCGATGAAGAACTGGGAAGCCTCGACCGTTAACACGGCTTCGTGCTTGCTCTTTCAATAATCTGTGGCAATCTCCTGTCCGATGGCAGCTGAAAAAAAACACCCTGAGTTGCTCGTTGGCACATTTTTTCTGATTGGTTTGGTGCTTTTAGGTGCGTTGATTGTGCAGTTCGGACGTTTTGGAGAACGCTTTGACGAGTCGTATCCGTTGACTCTAATTGTCGATGACGCTGCTGGCATCATCAAGGGCTCGGAAATTCGCATGGGCGGTGCCAAGATTGGGCGAGTAAAAAAATTACCTGAGCTAACAGATGACGCATTGGTAAAAATCGAGTTGGCCATCAACGATAACATCAAGTTACCTGAAGGCTCTTTGTTAGGAGTGGCCTCGGCATCGTTGCTGGGGGATAAAATGATTACCGTCACTCCGCCGAAAGATAAGAATGGCATATTCATCGAACCCGGTACTGTCATTATGGGTGCGGGACCATCGGGACTCGATGCGATTCAAAGTAATGCCGAAATCCTGAGTCGTGACGCTCGCAAGCTGATGGAAGGTGCTGGGGTTACGTTGAAAAAAGTCGATGGAGCTGTCGATGACCTTCGCGAGACATCGCAACAACTCACACTCACTATCAGGAAAGTCAATGAGTCCGTTCTGAAGCCCGACAACCTCGCCCAGGTTGATGTTGCGTTAAGAAATTTTACGGAAACGAGCGAACAGTTCAAAAAAGCGAGTTTGGAGATCGAGCCTGCGGTGGCCGATGCTCGGAAAGCCATTCAATCGATCGAAAAAGCGGCGGCGGGTGCGGAAAAAACATTTGCCGGAATCGATCAGCGCGTGGATGAGCTCGGTCCTACTTTTGCCGAATTGCCTAAGGCTACAAAAGCGATCACGCAGGCGGCGAATAAAGCGAACGCCACGATGGATCAAGTCGTGAAAGGCAATGGCTTGCTCGGTACTCTCACGAATGACAACGAAGTTTCGACTGATGCCAAGTCGTTTATCCGCAACTTAAAAGAGCGTGGAATCTTGCGTTATCAGGATGGCGAGTCCGTGCATCCTGAAGATGATCCGCGCAACCGCTTTCGCGGGAAGAGGCGATGAGATTTATGTTTGCTCGGGAGGAGTAGAGGATGGCCCCACCATCGCGGGTGGAACCGATGGTATTTGCATGGGGACTACGGGGACCTTTTGGATAAAGCTTTTGTAGGGATCGATGGTGCCAATTTTTGCAGCTAGTTCGGCATCGGTGACGATTTCGTATTGGCGCCGTGTGAGTGTGAAAAGAACCCATAATACGAGAAACACACTGGGTAGCGCCACCATTTGTGATGTGAGTAACACGGAGGGATCCTCCGATTGTGCGGAGAAATTATCAAAGAGTGAAGTCGCAATCCATGCGAGCCACCAGACTAGCAGCAGGGAGGTAGGTGCCTTTTGGCCGAAAACTAGATAGAGCTTCCTGAATAACGCGAAAAGCCTTTAGCTATCAATCGATGCTGGCATGATTGCCTCACACAAATGCACGGAATTGCACATTTCGTCGCAAAAATCCGTGCACCTCTCACGTAACAGAGTGGCATGTATCGTGCACAACCCCA
>CAMDCV010000033.1 GCA_945890645.1 Akkermansia muciniphila | reverse complement strand
CTCTTATGCTGAGGCGATGACAAAGCATCTTGCCAATCACCGCTCGCTCTTCGTCTGTTAGTTGAGTGTATGTCTTCATTTCAGAGTAACATCTCGAATCTTCCTACTTGTAAAGATTCGGGTGTTGCGCTTACTTTATGAATCCAAGGCTTTAAATATGGAGAAGGGGATTGCATCCCCTTAACGATGGCCAAGCAAATTTTCAATCTTGTGCAAAATCATACCATTTTTCCAGCGCTAGTTAGTAAGATTCTTGGGTTAATCCAAAGGGGATGCAATCCCCTTCTCCATAGGGTTTGCTCTTGCGAGAGAACGAGGCAATCGCTAGCGTAACAAGACGATGCAGCGAACGTTATGTTGTGCCTTGTTAGGTCTGGTGATCTCTCAATCGATCTTGGGTGCCGTGGAAATGGAGTTACCGAAAGATTCCCGCGTGGTATTATTGGGCAATGGGCTTGGTTCGCGGATGCTTCATTATGGGCATTTTGAGACGGAGCTGCATCGGCGCTATCCCGAACATCATTTGGTGATTCGCAATCTTTGTGACGAAGGAGATACCCCGGCCTTTCGTCCCAATGCCGGACGCAAGAGTCCTTGGGCATTTCCTAGTGGCGAAAAGTTTTTCCCCTTGGTGGAGTCGAAGGATCTCTGGGGTGGCAATTCCGGGGACGGGAGTTTTCCGGAACCGGATGCTTGGTTGAAACAATTGAAACCGGATGTCATCGTCGCATTCTTCGGATTCAACGAATCGTTCGCAGGTCCAGCGGGCTTGCCGAACTTCAAGGCGGAGTTGGAGGCCTTTGTGCAACACACACTCCAACAAAAATACAATGGCACTCACGTACCAAAACTTGCCCTAGTGTCGCCGACGGCGTTTCAGGATCTCTCGGCACTCTACGGCACGCCGAAGGGCACCACGCAGAATGCGAATCTCGCCTTGTATGCGAAAGCGATCGAAGATGTTGCGGCAGCGCATCAGTTGCCTTTCGTGAATTTGTATGCTCCCACCAGCGCTTGGTTCGCGGCCAGTGAAAAACCGCTGACGCGCGATGGCGCGTTATTCACCGAGGAAGGATACGCAAAACTGGCGCCGGTGTTGATCGACCAACTTTTCGGAGTGCGCAAGCCGGTGTCGAAGGTGAACGCTGCCGAACTAAAAAAGGCCGTGCATGACTTCGGATGGATGTGGCTAAACTATTACAAAATCCCCAATGGCGTTCATGTCTATGGTCGACGGCACAGACCCTATGGCCCGGAAAATTATCCGGCGGAACTCCGCAAGCTGGAGCAAATGGTGAGCATTCGCGAGCAAGCGATCTGGGCCTTGGTGGAGGGCAAAAAGTTCGACGTTGCCGCAGCGGATGCTACGACCGAAGTCCTCCCCGTGATCGGCACCGTCGATCACAAAATCAATTACCTTTCGGGCGAGGAATCGTTGAAGACATTGGCGGTTCCCCCGGGCTATAAGATTGCATTGTTTGCGGATGAAACGATGTTCCCCGATCTCGCAAATCCGGTGCAGTGTTCCTTCGATAACAAAGGTCGACTCTGGGTCGCGACGATGCCTTCGTATCCGCACTACAAGCCCGGTGATCCACTGCCAAACGACAAGTTGCTGATTCTGGAAGACACCAATGGCGACGGCAAAGCGGACAAGCAGAAAATTTTCGCCGATCGTTTGCACTTGCCCATGGGCTTTGAGTTTTCGCACGATGGCGTCTATGTGTCGCAGGGCAATACGCTGCTTTTTTTGCAGGACACCAACGGCGACGATCAAGCCGATGTTCGCGAGATTGTGATGAGTGGCTTTGACGATCACGACACGCACCACGCGATCTCCGCTTTTTGCGCCGATCCCTCGGGCGCCATCTTAATGGGCGAAGGCACGTTTCTGCGCAGTCACGTCGAGACCGCTTATGGCCCTGTACGCAGCTCTAACGGTGGATTTTTTCGCTACAATCCGGAACGTCGACATTTGGAACGAACGGTGCGCCTTTCGATTCCGAATCCTTGGGGCATTGCCTACGATGAATGGGGTCAGGATTTTTTTGCGGACACTTCGGATCCACCCGTGCGCTGGATGCTGCAAGGTTCGGTGCAAGTGCCACTGGGCAGCTTTAATCCAACACCGCCGAATCTGCTTTCGGTGTTAGTGCGACCCACAGCCGGTTTGGAATTCATTTCGAGTCGGCATTTCCCCGATGAAGTGCAAGGCGATTTGTTGATCAATAACACGATTGGTTTTCAAGGCACCAAGCAACACACGATGGTCGACGAAGGCACGGGTTTTGTGAGCAAGTTCCGTCAGGATTTGGTAAAGGGATCTGATCCCAATTTCCGCCCAGTAGACATGGAGTTCGCGCCCGATGGTTCGCTGTATTTGGTCGATTGGCACAATGCCCGTATCGGTCACATGCAACACAGCGCGCGAGACCCGAATCGGGATCACATGCATGGCCGCATTTTCCGCATCACCTATCCTGCGCTACCACTGGTCACTCCTGCGAAAGTGGCTGGCGCGCCGATTGCGGAGTTGTTAGAAAATCTCAAAGCTCCTGAATACCGCACGCGCTATCGCACGCGTCGTGAGCTGCGGGGAAGAAAAGATGCCGAGGTGTTGGCAGGGGTGAATCAATGGGTGCAAGGCCTCGACAAAACAGAGGCCCGCTACGAGCACAATCTTGTGGAGGCGATGTGGGTTACGTGGGGCATCAACCAAGTGAGCGAACCGATCGTGCGCACACTGTTGCAAGCCAAAGATCCCAAGGCGCGCGCCGCTGCGGTGAGAGCCTTGCGCTACAACTCGCATCAAATTCCCCAACATGCCGAGCTACTGAAAAGTGCCGCCGCCGATGAAAATGGTCGCGTGCGATTGGAGGCGATCGTGGCTGCGTCGTGGCTCGAAACTTCCGCCGGTCGCAGTGTGCTCGAAGCGGCCGCTGCCTACAAGCCGTCGACGGGTGAATCGATGGACAAGTGGATCGATCCCGTTTTCAAAACGGCATCCGCGTACTTAAATGGTCAGCAGATCAAAGAAGAAGCGCCGACAGTCTATCAAACGCAACTCACTGGCGCCGCCAAAGAACAATTTCTCCGCGGTGCGGAAGTATTTCTGCGCGATGGTCATTGCGGAACCTGTCATCAAAAAGACGGCAACGGTTTGCCCGAAGCAATGTTCCCGCCGCTGGCCGGCAGTGAGTGGGTGCAAGGCAGCGAAGATCGCCTGATCCGCTTAACTCTGCACGGCATCACCGGTCCGATCGAAGTGAAAGGTGTGAAGTATCCCGGAGCCGTCCCCATGACGCCGTTCAAGTTTTTGAGCGACGCCGAGGTAGCCGATGTTCTCACCTTCGTGCGCAATTCCTTCGGCAACAAAGCCAATCCTGTGAGCCCGCAAACGGTTCAGAAAGTCCGCGCCGCCACCAAAGACCAAGCAACATTCTATCAAGCTTCTGAGTTAAAAGAATAATGTGGGGCGAGAGAGTGATTCGACAGCGTCAGACACTTTGCAAACAATTGCCACATCCGGTGCGTTTGAAATAGGAGAAGGGGATTGCATCCCCTTAGTGATGGCCTAGCAACTTTTCCATCATGCAAAATGATTTAATCTCTTCAACGCTGGTTCATAAGATTCTTGGGTTGATGCAAAAGGGGATGCAATCCCCTTCTCCTTAGAAAAAGGCTGGCGCGTTGGGCGGGCAGTGTGGATATTCGGGCTTGCATGAAGCGACCTCGTCCCGCCACTCCCTTGAAGCCGAAGTCTGCGTCGCAGGCGACTCCTACGGAGGTCACGACTCACAACAACGCCGACAACCCGAGCGAGCTGGGCGCGATGTTGCGCGGAACTCACGGCTTTCTCTTGCAAGGCATGGTATTTCTCTCGGGCTTTGCTTGTTTGATCTATCAGATTCTTTGGATGCGACAGTTGGGGCTGTTTTTTGGGAATACCTCTCATGCGGCGGCGCTGACCTTGGCGGTGTTTTTTGCCGGGATCGCGGGGGGCAGTTGGTTTTGGGGTCGACGCAGCGAAGGCCTCACCAAACCGTTGCGTTCCTACGCTTGGCTAGAACTGGGCATCGCCCTGTCGGGGGCTGCAGTCTTGGCCTCGCCGGCGCTGTGCCAAGCGGTCTATCCGCTGCTGTACGGACAAGAGGGATCGGGCTTCGGGCTGATCGCATTTAAGATGTTGTGGACCTTGCTGATGGTGTTTCCGCCGGCCTTTTTGATGGGTGGAACGATCCCAATTCTCGGGCAGGCTCTGATTCGTCGACAAACGGAGTTCGGCACGACCGCCGCTCGCATCTATGCCGTCAATACGATCGGCGCGGCCTGCGGGGCTTTTGCGACGGCGTTTGTGTTGATCGGGCAACTGGGGTTTCGTGTCACGTGTATCGTCGCGATGGGAATTTCCCTCGTGGCGGCAGCCTTGGCGTTCACTCTATCGAAAAAGACGACCGACGTGGAAGAGCTCGACGTCGCCGCGACAATGGCTCCGCCTTCTCGCTCCGCCGCCAAAGCTTCGAAAAAGTCCACCATCGCGCCTGACGCCACCAAGATGTCGCGTCGACAGATCGGTGTCTTGGCATTTCTCTCGGGCTTCAATCTGCTCGCTTTGGAAGTGCTGTGGACGCGCATGTTCGCGCAAGTCCATGAGAACTCGGTCTATAGTTTTTCGTCGGTGTTGATCATCGTGTTGGTCTGTCTCGCGCTCGGTGCCTGGTTGGCCTCGAAGTTAGCAGGTGGAAAAATTCCTGCCTCGCAATCGTTCTTGCTGCTGACTTCGCTCGGCGGCGCGTCGCTCTGCTTCTCGCCTTTCCTCTTTCTCTTGCTCACCGATCACCTGCGCATGCTGCCCACCGATACGGCCTTCGGCGCGTATGTCGTGCGACTCTTCGGCACCGGTTTTTTATCGATTGGTCCTGCTTGTTTGTTGTTAGGCGCGGTTTTTCCTTTCCTCATGAAAGGCGAGCAGCCCTTCGCCGATCATGCCGGAAAAAGCATCGGTCGACTTTCGGCGCTCAACACGATCGGCGCGATCCTCGGGTCACTGGTCTGCGGATTTTTGCTGCTCCAATGGCTCGGGATGTGGCGTTCGATCCAAGTGATCGCGCTCTCGTATTTGCTAGTTGCTTTGTTCACACCCACCGCGAAAAGTCGGATCAATCGCGCGGCGAAAGCGGGTGCACTCACGATGATCTTATTGACATTGACCTTGCTGAACCCGACCAAGCTACCCACCACTTCGCTCAAGAATGCCGACGGACAAGCCGAAACCATTGTCGAAAAATGGGAGGCCAGCGATTGCACAGTGACGGTGGTCAAAAATAGCCGCGACAACCTTGCGATCAAAATCAACTCGAATTACGGCCTTGGATCCGCCGAAGCCTACCCGCTGCAAATGTTTCAGGCGCGCATCCCCTTGTTAGCATTTCCTGCCACCGACAGCGTGTTCTTTTTGGGCATGGGAACGGGCATCACTGCGGGCGAAGCGCTCGACAAAAATGATTTTAAAAACATCGAGAAGGTAGTGGTGTCCGAATTATCGCCCAGCGTCGCTGCGGCCTCGAAAAAATACTTTGCCGGCGGCACGGGTCAACCGGATCTCACGAACGGGCTCTATACTGATCCGCGGGCCAAGGTCTTGATCGAAGATGGACGCAATCACTTGATGGGCACGCGCGATGAGTATGCGATGATCAACGCCGACCTGTTCCTGCCCTATGGGCGCGGCACCGGCGATCTCTACAGTCGAGAGCATTTTCAACAAGTCAAAAGCCGTCTCAAAACAGATGGCGTTTTTGTGCAATGGCTGCCGCTCTATCAGGTCAGTGAACAAGAGTTTGGCATCATCGCTCACACTATGCTTTCCGTTTTCCCGCAAGTGAGTTTGTGGCGCGGCAACTTCCAACCTGGTGCGGAAATGGTGGCACTGGTCGGTCATCAAAGTCAAAGCCCCGTGCCGGCGTGCACGCTCGATGTGGAACGCGACAAGCAGTACGCCGTGGCTGGTGCCAGCCATCTCAACATGCAAGAGCTGATGTTGCCGATCAATCGACAAACCATCTTATTGTTTTACTGCGGTAATCTCACGTTGGCCGCGGATTTATTTGCGGAGTATCCGCTCAATACCGACGATAGGCCAATCATCGAATTCGGCACGCCGCGCTCACTCCATCGCAAAAAAGAACAAGGCAAGCCGCATTTTGTCGGCGCGAAGTTTGCGGACTTGGTCGACAAAATTCAAACTCACACGCCGCCTGCGTCCGATCCGTTATTGGCATCGCGGAGTGTTTCGAGTCGTGCGCTGCCGAGTGCTGGTGCGGCATTTCATCGAGGGTGGATAGCGCGTGTGGAGGGCGAGGAAAAGCAGTGGCAGGAAAGCTGGGAGAGGTTTCTTGAACATTGGATGAAGTAGTCGTGGCGGCGCTTTTCAAGCGCCGAGCCCCTCACTTTTTGTTAGAATTTGGCATGGCGCTTGGAAAGCGCCGCCACGTTACTGCCTCACGTAGACGTGATAGCCGCAATGCCAGTCTTTGGGAACTGCAGCAGTGGCGGCCTCTTCGGTGTCAGGAACGGCGTTGAATCCACCGCGTTCGATGATCAGGAAATCACGACCGCCGACGTTCCGAACCTCCATTTTGAGGGCTTGATCGTCATTGACGCCGACGAGCATGTTGCCCGACCAAAAATAACCGCCGAAGAATTTTGATTTTGCGATTTTTCCACCATCGAGCAGTTGGATGGTGTCCTTGGGGTTGTCGATTTTTGCAGGACCTTTGCCACCATTGGCCTTCATGAACGCGGCGATGCGGGCATCGATTTCCGATGGGTTGTTCGGCTGGGGATACACCGCCCAGGCCCAGGTGCCGATGACGGCAGGGTTCGCAGTGAATGTACCGTTGTAGGCATACATGTCGGAATCCTTGCCGCTGATGTGGGAGGCTAGGGTCGTTCTCGGCAGGTGACGCACGTATTCTTCTCCGCCCGGCACTCCTCGCAGAATGTCTCCGACGCGTGTACGGATCACCCTAGCACCACTGCTCATGAGGGCGTTGGTGTTTGGTTCCCTGAGCTCATCGGGGAGGGCTGCGTAGGTCTTTTTCAGCAGTGGAGTGGCGAAAGCTGTCACCTCGGGACTGGCCGTTTTCATCGCATTGGCTATGGCGATAGAGCTCCGAGAAGAAGCGGAGTCCACTCGGAAGGAGGCGGATTGATCAATGATCGCTGGGAGAACCAATTTGTAATGTGCGGGATCGGTGGAGATTTTCGCAAGGGTGCACACGGCGGCAGTTTGCAGCCAAGTGCAGTCGTATTTGAGAAATTCAAGCAAGCGGTCGCGGTGTTTGCTAATCACGTCTGGTGTCGCGCGGGCCAGTGCATCGATGGCATGAAGCGCAACCCACCAAGATTCGGAGGGGTTGTCGATCATCCTGCCAACAAGACTATACATTTCCGGCGTCACTTTGTCGGGCGGAATAGCGCTGCCCTTGAACATGCCGGTGAGAGCCAAAAGCCCCGCCTGTCGCAGGCGTGCATCTTCGGACTTCAAAAGCAGAGTGACCATATTCACCTTGCCGCGTCTGACTACCTGATCCATGGCCATGCTGCGCAGGTCGTATTCGGGGTGCTGGATGTATTTGAGAAGCGTTTCATCGGTCAGGTTCGGATCGGTGAGCTTTGCGATGACAGCCGCGGAGGCATCCGTTTCGACTCGTTCTCGATTGAGATCCTCCAGAGTGAGTGGGCCGCCGGGGATTGGCTCGATGGAGTGGAAGACATCGTCCGCTTCGTTCCCCCAGGGGCGCGGCAATGGCATGCTCTTGGCCCATTTGCTGCGAGGTGCGCCGAAAAGTTGCAGTTGCTTGCGGTGATACGTGTAAGTCAGCGCAAAAAAGGTGCCCCAATCCATGTTATCCTCGGTGGTGGAGCGGTCGTAGCGGTCATCCATCCCGGCGATGCCGATGCTGCCATCGAAACGGCGGGAAAGATCCATCACCCAACGGCGGGTGTCGAGATAGGAACGGTAGGCTGTGGGCCGCTTCTCCCGCATCTGGCTGATGGCGGAATGGTGCCAGATTTCGCCCATACCCCCGCCGGTGTGGGCGGCGTGGAACCAGTTCGTGGCGTAGAAGGCTTTCATAGCGGAATTGTCACGGGCTTTGGCGAACACCGATTTTTCGCCCTCTGGCGCGATCATCGCCGCTGCTCCTAAACCGTAGGCGAGGCTGCTGGTTTTGCCATTGTCGCGAAAACCGCCCTCAGGCAGTGTGTTGCCATAAGCGACGTTGCCGTGCCCCGCGAAGCGATAGAACTGCGAGAAGGCTTCATCGAACATGTATTGGTCTACCTCCACGCCGCAGAGCTTGGCCATCAGCAGGAAACTCATGCAGTTCACGCCAGAGGCATGGACTTGTCCGGTGCCAACGGAATAGGTGAAGGCCGCTGGCGCACCACGACCGCTCCAACCGCCACTGTACATATGTTTTTTGAGCTCCTCGGTCATCTGCTTGATTTCCGGCAGCACGCTTTGATCGCCAGTGCGCAGGTAATACTCGCAGAGGCCCGGCCCCTTGTAGCCTCTATCCCAATTCATCCCAGCGTAGTTCTTGACACCTTTCATCCAGCGCTTCACCACCTCGAGGTCCTTTTCTTCGCCCGTGGAAAGGAGGAAAATGACCGAACCCCATTTGGGCTGCGCCTCTTTCCCGATGAGGTCGGCGAGATTGCGAACAATCTTATCGGACTTCGGACAATTCACGGGCCAGGTTTTGCTGTAGGCGCCCATCACGGGAATTGTCACGAGCACATCGCCGACATCCTTGATTTTCAAAACGACTTTCCCATCCTTGGCTTCAGCCTCGGTGACGATGTCGCCCAAGATGACGCGTGGATCGACTTCCTTGAGCACCTTGCCGTTGATACTCTCGATGATCTGGCCCTTTTGGAGTTTGCCTGTTGCTTCTGCGGGGGAGCCTTTCTCCACGTTGTTGATCTGCATGACCATCCCTGGCTGCACGAGATTGATGCCGATGCCGACGGTGCCGAGGTTTCGTACCAGCCACGGTTTTTTGTCGGTGACATTCGGGAAAGGGTTGAACAAGGGCGTGGTGGCAGCTGTGTAGTAAGCGGCCCCCGGGCTTGCGGGGCCATTCTTATTTTGCGCACTCACGGAGGGAGTGAATGCCAATGCGATCGCAGCAGCGCAGGTGCCGAGGACGCGAGAGAAGTGAAATTGTCCGATGCTCATAGGGTTGCGTTTGGTGGGAGGAAGAATGGTGGTGAGGAAGAATCTACGCGATTTCCGAATTCGATGAATTTGGTCTGGTGTGCGGTAGAACTTACGAAAGTTTAATCATTGATGACCTCTTTTGTCGATCACTATGTTGGAATCGCGTGGGGCAAAGTAGCGTCGCTCTGAGTGAAACGCAGTCCGTCGATTGCAAGATTAGAAGGACCTGGGGCGTATTTGCACAAGTTTTTCCTGCAAAACGGAAAGGAGCCCAGGCGTCTCGCCTGTGTTTGCCTTTATGTCACAGGCGAGACGCCTGTGCTCTTTCCCCTAGAATTTTCCTCATGAAAATCTTCCTCTCTCTGTTGCTCTTCAGTTCGGCACTATACGCCGCAAAACCGCGCGGTTTGATTTACTATCGACCTGTCGAACGCTCTGCGGCTCAGACCATCACGTGCGATGTCGCAGTCTACGGGGGCACACCCGGAGGAGTCGCCGCGGCGGTGCAAGCGGGACGACTGGGCAAAAAAGTCGTGCTTCTCTCGTTCGATCCTTTTGTCGGTGGCATGACCTCAGGCGGCCTCACGGCAACAGATCTCGGCAAGAAAAAATCCATCGGCGGTATGGCACTCGAATTTTATCAAAGCCTCGGCAAGCTCGTGGATTTCAATCCCTCAGAAGCCGAAGCGCGATTCCGAAGCATGTTAGACGAGGCCAAGGTCACCGTGCTGTGCGAACGACCGCTCGAATCTGTCGCCATGAAGGACGGAAAAATTTCCGCGATCACTATGGAAACCGGCGAGACCATCAACGCTGCGGTGTTCATCGATTCCACTTACGAAGGCGATCTCTTCGCCGCGGCAAATGTTTCGTATCACGTAGGACGCGAGCCCTCTACCACGTACGGCGAAACGCTCGGTGGTCAGTGGCAGACGGTTTCGTGGAAAGGCGTCTATCAGTTTTGCGACTTGCCCGTGAGTCCCTACAAAATCCCCGAAGATCCAAAGTCCGGTTTATTGCCCGGCATTTCTCCGCATCCCGCCGGAAAACCGGGCGAAGGCGACTACCGCGTGCAGGCCTACAATTTCCGCATGTTCTTGAGCGACAAGGAAGACAAGGTCGCGTTCCCGAAACCTGCGAGCTACGATCCCAAGCGCTATGACTTACTCGCGCGCTTCATGAATTTCAGCCCTGACATCAAGTGGACACTTCACTATACCACCAATCCGATGACCGATGGCCCGGTGCAAATGCGCAATGGTGACTCCAACAACGCTGGTAGTTTTTCTTCGAACAATGTGAACGGCAGCCACCGTTGGCCCGATGGTACTTTCGAGCCGATCAATTTCGACAAGCTGCCGTCTCCGCGTCGTGGACTGGTCGTGCCACTCAAAGAACTCTATCAACTCCGCGAAACGATTTTTCAGGATCACGTGACCTACCAACAAGGTTACATGTACTTCCTTGCTAACGACCCACAAGTGCCGAAGGACCTGCAAGAGCGCGTGAACAAATTTGGCCTCGATGCAAAGGAATTCAAAGCCACTGGTCATTGGCCGCATCAACTCTACGTCCGCGAAGGCCGACGCATGCTCTCCGACTATGTCATGACGCAAGCGAACTGCGAATCAACACGCATCGCCGAGGATTCGATCGGTCTCGCGTCCTATCACATGGACTCGCATCCGTGTCAGCGTGTCGCCGTCGAGATCGATGGCAACATGACCGTGCGCAACGAAGGCGCGTTCGGTCACGCCTGTCCCCAGCCCTATCCGGTGTCGTATCGATCCATCGTGCCGAAAAAATCCGAGTGCACGAATTTGTTAGTGCCCGTCTGTTTATCCGCCAGTCACATCGCCTTCGGCTCCATCCGCATGGAACCCGTCTACATGATCCTCGGCCAAAGCGCTGGGCTCGCGGCCAGTCTCGCCATCGATGCTAAAGTAGCAGTGCAGGATGTGGATTATGCTACACTGAAAAAATTGTTAGAAGATCGCGGGCAGAAACTGGCGCCGTGAAAATCTAACAGAATGCTTTCACTTGAAAGTGGGCCCTCACTCAAAAATCATCCATGCTATCATAAAACCGATGATGATACCAATGTATGCCAATAAACCAATTTGCCACTGTAGGGCTTTCTTATCGTTTTTTCTTTTGAGATAGATGATTGATACAATTAGTGCGGCCAGATACGGCAATGGATATAAAGTAGAGCTCCACAGAAATCCCGACATAGCGATCGATAATCCCAATGACGTAGTGGCGGAGTTTGCATACCCCGCATAGCTCATCACATTCGCAAGCAGCACGAATGGGTAAAGGAGCAGAAACGCGGACGTGAGACAGATCAGTGTAATGCTGGCAACTCTCATAATTTAGCTACGATCCTGTTAGCAGGATATTCAAACTATTGTCCTCGGCGAGGATTGAATGAATGACTATAAGTTACTTCTTACGGCACAATAGGCGGTTCTGCTTTTACTGTGATACCTTCTTCGGAAAACACGAAATAGACTCCTGCCGCATCGTCGAGATGTTCGATCACTGCGGAAAGGCGCGCTTTGTTAGCGGTCAAACTTTTAACAGTTACCTTCGCATCCGCTCCATCAAATTTCACAGGCACTTTTGGCAGTATTTCTTTGAAGATATCTGCCAATGGTTTTTCGGTATAGGTGGCGGTGACTTCTTTCGACAGATCGATGCTATGCTTCTGCATCAGCGTCAGATAGCCCAAGTGTGACTTGATTGCGGCGATTTGTTCCGCCACTGGGATGTCGTTCTTCTTGCTGCCGAAGCCCTTGGACACCTCCACTTCCGGCAGTTTCGGCCTGCCAGAACCGCCTGAAGAGGCGTAGCCGCCAGCATCGAGGTTTACGGTAGCTTTATCGTCGGCGTGAGCGAAGGGAGAGAGCAGGAAGGCGAGGAGAAAAAATGGTTTCAAAATAGAGGATCGGTGAAGATTATTTGCCGCCGAGCAATTCGACCATCGCCTTGCCCATGCCTTCGCCTACGCTCATGTAGGTCTCGCCATTGCCACCGTAATGGCTGCCGCTGCTTCCTCCGTTGGCGACAGGTTGCGTAAAGAACACGGCCGCCTTACCTTTGAATTCCGAGTTTTCCGCGAAGGCAAACATCTTCTTCGTGAGAGGGGCGTTCATGTCGTGTTCACCCAATGTCGCGCAAACAAACTTGGCATTGGGTGCGTTGAAGTCTTTTTTCAGGTCATTGAAGAGAAATGCTAGGTTCTTGTCGTAATTCTCGATACTCCCCTTGCCTGCCTCAGCATTTCCCTGCCACCAGAAAAATCCGGCAACTTCGAATTTTGTAGCACCTGGATAATAAGTGGCCAATTCTTTGAGTGCGGTTTGAGCAGCACCTACGTCTTGGTCATACTGGAGGCCTGCATACCAGCCACTTTTTGCTTTGACTGCTTCACTGACTTTCCGATTCGAGCTCTCCGAGTCCCCTTCGTAGGATTTGCCATCTTTTCCCGTACCTACCGCACTGGGAGGCAACAAGTCCCAGCCCAAAGCACGATTGCCCACACAAGATTTCAGTAGCATGACAGGGGCATCGATGGCGTGCCCCAAATAATTTCCGATGCCGATTTCCGGGCCAAATTTCCCACTGCCATTGCCGTTTTCCGGCGTTAACCAATCATTGTATTTCAGTTGGGCCATGCAGAAAAAGACATTGCGGACATCCTTGCGCACGTTCCAGTTCCCTGCATCATCGACAAGATAAGGATATTTTTGTGCAGCAACGCCCTTGACCGGCCCTGGATTCCCGAAGCCCAGCATGTTTGATTGCCCCATCATGATGAAGACCTGCACCGGCTTACTCATATCGGCTTCCTTGCCATCGGAATCCGGCAACACATCGGGAATCGCCTTGACCGCCGTTGTGCTTGCGCCAGCGGCCGCCTTATCTACAGGAAACTTGCCCTGCTCTTTGAGAAAGGTGATGTCGTCGGCGGAGAGTTTGTCCTGCGTGAAATTCAAGGACTTGCCATTGGGTAGAGTAACGGCGACCAGACCTTTATCCGGATCGTAAGATTTCAGTTCGCCTTCAAAAGTTTTGGCGCCATCGGAACTGGTCCAAGTGCGAGCGTAGGCGGCTGTGAAAAATAGGGCGCATGCCAAAGCGGCGGCGGCGGGGAGAATACGGGTAAATTTCATAGTGGTGGAGTCGATGAGTTACGACCCAGAAAGATACGACTCTCTGTGAAAATTTCTATCCGAAAGTTGCGCGAGAGGATGAAATGGCATGGCTATAGTGCAATCGCTTGACCGGCTGTGGTGGCTATTTTGACAGAATTTGCAGAATTTTTTGTATTATGATGAGTTGTCATTCAGGCGATTTTCTCTGTTCTTCTGCGGCTCCCAGCCTATGAGTCAGAACTATTTTTCGCCGACTTCGGCGAGCCATTTGAGGTGCAGTTTGAGCAGTTGATCCACCCTCTCAGGATTGGCTTCGAGGCGGTTACTGCTTTCGTGCAGGTTATTGTCGAGTTTTACAAGAACCTTTGCATTACTACGAATTCCGATCAATTTCCAAGAGCCATGGCGGATGGCCCATGTCGAATCAGATTGCCAGTGCAAGGTGCGTTGTGGCGCGACTCCTTTTCCTTGGAGAAAAGGAAGCATGTCACGGCCATCGATGACCCGATCAGCAGGGATTTTAGCACCCGCCATGTTGGCAAAGGTCGGCAGAAAATCCATCGTCATCTCTGTGTCTTCGTGTGTATTGCCCGCAGGAATCATGCCCGGCCAACGGGCGATGCAAGGCACGCGGTGGCCACCTTCGTAGAGATTTCCTTTTCCGCCCGACAATGAGCCGTTCGCTTTGAAGTCGCGGGGTGCAGCGGGGCCGTTATCAGAACAGAAGATGACGAGCGTGTTCGATTCGAGCTGATGGTGGCGCAATGACTCGATAACCTTCCCCACCGATTCATCCATCACCTCGATCATCTCCTTGTAGGTTTCCACGGGTGATTTTTTCGCCGCAGGATCTCGACTTTGCCATGGCTCGTGTGGTGCCCCGTGCGCGAGATAGAGAAAAAAGGGCTGGTCCTTGTGGCGGGTGATAAAATCCGTGGCGGCTCGCGTTAGCAAATCGGTGGCATAGCCTTGTTCGTTCTCGATCTTGCGGTCTTTCCACCAGTCGAGCTGTTTCAATCCGTAACCGGCCACGTGCGTGTGATAATCGACATTCCCGCCCATGAAGCCGCGGAATTCATCGAAGCCGAAATTCATGGGATGAAATTTTTCGTCGTAACCCAGATGCCATTTGCCGATGAGCGCGGTTCTATAACCCGACTGCTGAAGCAACCGGGGAATCGTTAGCTCCTCAGGAGAAATGCCCCAGGCCCAGCGCTGCTTTTGGTTTGCTTTTCGCTGCGCGCGGAATACCGGCGTTAGTTCTTCATCGGGCACCCAAGCGCAGCGTTGTTGGTATCGACCTGTCAACAATGCAGCGCGCGTCGGCGAACAATAGGCTCCATTGCTGTGGAAATCGGTGAGACGCACCCCTTCGGTGGCAAGGCGATCAATGTGCGGCGTCTTCACTTCAGCGTTGCCATAACAACCAAGTGAACCATAGCCAAGATCATCGGCCATGATGAGAACGATGTTTGGCTTGCGAGGCGCAGTTGTTTCGAAGCCCCCGAGGAGGCTAACCGAGCACAGCACCATCGCTAGCGATTTCATGGCGCTTTTTTCGGCGGCGCAGGTTTTGCGGCGCGAGGAATTTGCTTAAGCTCGACGATTTGTTTCGCGGCGACAAGCTTTTCCTTAAGAGCGGCATAGTCGACTTTTTGGACTGAAACGTTTTTTTCGATGGCGAGACTGGCGGCGATGGCGGCGCTTTGGGAGAGAGCCATGAACACCGGCTCCATGCGAATCGAGCCGTGAGCAACGTGCGAGGTGGAGAGGCAGATAGGAGCGAAGAGGTTTTCGCATTCACTTTCTTTCGGCATGATGGAACGATAGGAGATGCCGTACGGTTTCGGTGGCACGCGCCAGATGACGCCTTCGTTCTGCACCGTGCCTTTGTCGGTCACGATGTGCTGGACGCAGTGTGAGTCCATGCCGAAAGAGCCAAGCGCCACGGGATCGGGCGCGGACTTTTTGCCTTCGCAGTCGTGCTGGGTCATGACGTAGTCACTGACCATTCGACGCGCTTCGCGGATGTAGATCATCCACGGCCAGCCGCCGTTGTCGGTGAATTCATCTTTCGGCAAGCCATAGGCGGCGGTTTTCTTGCGAATCTCTTCCGGAACGCGTGAGCTGTTCGACATGGTCCAAAGGAAACCACGGATGTAATTTTGATGCTGTTTCTCGATCTCGATACGGCGTTCGTAAGAAGCCTCTGGATATTCGTAATTGGCACCAGGATGATCAGAACCCACGGCGTGCATGTTATTCCAATCGACCTTAGCGCCTGGTCCTTCGAGTGGTTCGATGAGAGCCGGAACGCGTGGATCGCCGGCATCGAAATTGCGCAATAATAGCTCGTAATCGATCTCTTTATAATCGGTGGGTTTTTCGATAGGGATGCGCAATTTCGGATCGGTGGTGAGGCAGACGCGGTAATTGTAGGCTTGGATTTTTTTATCGCCTTGACCGTTGGTGAGGCCTTCGATTTTGACAACGTAGGGCAGCAAACCGCTGCTTGGGTCACCCGGTTTTACATAGGGATCTACGTCTTTGATGAAATGGTCTTTGTCTTTTTGCGTGTAGTGAACGCGTGGGCTGGTATCGCCACGACGAACGCCTGCCATGTCTTCGCCGTACTGGCTCTCGGGCTCGCGTCCGACGGTGTAGGTAACGCCCGCTGCGGCCATCAGATCGCCGACGTAGGTGGCATCGATGAACATCTTGCCGCGATAGGTTTTACCGCTGAGTGTAGTTATCGATTCGATGCGTTTGCCATTCATTTTCACGCCCTTGCTGCGATCTAACAATTCGTTATAGGCGACGGTGACTCCGGCATCGGCGATTAGTTTTTGAAACACCTTATAACCCACATGCGGCTCGAAGCTACGAACGAACTCTTTGCCGTAGGCAGCGGCCACTCCGTCGTAGAATTCGGAAGCGATGCCGCCGAATGTATTGCGTCTGCCCAAGAAATCGGTGGCACCCAGACCACTGGCGCTCATACCGCCGGGGAAAGCCACGGGGTTGACGAGAATCACCGAAAGACCCCGACGTTTCGCATCAATAGCCGCGGTGACAGCGCCCGATGAATCGCCATAGACGACGATGTCGTAAACTTCGGGTTCCTGGGCATGGAGTGCCTGACTGATGAACAAGGCGGCGAGAATGTGACGGAGTTTGTTGATCATGCAGGTGGATGATACCGATAAGCCTCTGCGGCGCAAAACAAAAAACTTTTGTGGCGCAAAATCTCACATAGACCGGCGGCAAGCTGATCTTATCTGCTTGGACAAAATACTCTTTCCATCCTGTCAGTTTTCCTTACAACTTTTGCTGTGTCAGAGAAAAGCTTTTCCTCCCTCACCGATCAAGTCACTAGCCTGCTTCGGCAGGGTATGATCGAGGGGCGTTGGCGCGGAACGCTGCCGGGACGTGACCGGCTTGCGGGGGAATTGGGTTGCAGCCACTGGACAGTGGAGGAGGCGATGCAGCGGCTAGCGAAAGAGGGAATGCTGGTTTCGCAAGGGAGAGGGCTAAGGAGAAGGATCGAACTTTCCGGAGCAATGCTTCGGGGTCGAACGCTGCGGGTGGCGATCTTGCTCTACGAAAACTCCGATCGGAAAACGGATTATCTGATTGATTTGGTTCATCAACTGCAGAAAGCGGGACACGATGCGGGCTTCGTGGCCAAGACCATGCACGAGCTCGGCATGAACGTAAGCCGGATCGCTCGTTATGTTTCCGCCACAGAAGCTGATGCCTGGGTAGTCGTTTCTGGTCCGCGTGACGTTCTCGAATGGTTTGCTGCGCAAGCCACGCCCGCCATCGCCATGTTCGGGCGCTTTCGTCAGGTAGCTATCGCTGGCGCGGCACCAAGCAAAACTTCTGCATCGATCGAGCTGGTGGAGCGGCTGGTGAAATTGGGGCATCGGCGTATCGTGAGCGTAGTGCGGGAGGAGCGCCGAAAACCAACTCTAGGAACTCTCGATCGGCTCTTTCTTGATGAGTTGCGGAAACATGGCATCGAGACGGGAGCCTACAATTTGCCGGATTGGCGCGAGAGTCCTGCGGGCTTGCAGAAACTGTTAGATACGCTTTTTCAGCATACCCCGCCCACTGCGCTGTTGCTGGATGAGCCTGCGCTGTTTATTGCCGCGCGGGACCATTTGGCGCGCGGTGGCATAGTCGCGCCCCGTGATGTTTCTCTGGTCTGCTACGACTATGATAAAGTTTTTGACTGGTGTATTCCGGCCATCACCCACTTCGCCTGGGATGCGCAGCCATTGATCCGACGCGTGGTCAAGTGGTCCGATAACATCAGCCGCGGAAAGAACGACCGCCGAGTGAGCAGCACCGATGCCAAGCTGGTGATGGGCGGCACGATAGGCCCGGCGCGCTCATAATACGAACGAGCAGAACCAAGAGGACTCTTCGACCGGAGCGCGAAATTTATTCCGCAGGCTGTTCTCATGCTTTTCTGGGCGGAATAAATTCCGCGCTCCATTTCGTCGTCCACATTCGTCACATCAAGGTGTCACACTGACGTTGCTGAATTGGGAAGTATTCAGGGTGGTGGTACTTCCGCTGCCGACAGCGATACCGATGTAGCAAGTGGAGGCGAACGTGGTGTTTGTAGTGCTACCGACGGTGGTCCAGCTGGTGCCATTCGTGCTCTTGTAGGCAGTGATGGTTGTGCCAGTGCGTACTAGGCGAACCCATGTGTTAGGGACGGTGCCGGTGCTGCTATTGCTGGTGGTAGTGCTGCCTCCGGTAGCTGTGCGGCGAGCCCAGCGATAGGCATTAGAGCTGGTCATACCGATGAAAATCTCCTTTGAGTTGGCGGCGAGACTTTCGCGAATCATCACACCAACACGCGAAGAGCTACCCGTGTTTTGTAATCCGCTGATGCGGACCCTGATTTCACCATCGCCGGTGAGCGTCTGATAGGTGTAGCGAAGTCTGTCACTGGTGCCGCCTATGATACCCGATCCCGCTTGAGTGAAGGTGCCTGCATTAAAGCTTGTGGAACCCGCGAGCATACCGGTGCCGATGTCAGTGGAAATCCATGGCAGAGGTAGGCCGGCGACGGTGATCTCCAACGTGGCATTCGTGATGGCAGAAGCGCTGTCGGTAGCGCGGACGACAAACGAGTTGAGACCTGTCGAACCAGAAGGAGGTGTTCCGGAAAGCGTGCCGTTTGCGGCAACAGTGAGCCATGCCGGTCCACTTACTTTCGAATAGGCAATGGTGTCGCCGGAGTCGGCATCGGTGGCTATTCCTGCCAAAGTCTGGCCCGTGTAGGCAATGCCTTCGGTGGCTCCCGCCCCAGTGATCGGGTTGATTGTCCAAGCGGGTGCGTCGTTGGTGTTGATGACCGTGATATTCAAAGTCGTTGTCACTGGAGCGGCGATGCCGTCGTTCATGCTCACGGTGAAACTGTTAGCTCCCACATCGGCGTTGGTCGGCGTGCCGGAAAGCGCGCCATTGGAGGCAACTGACAACCAGACCGGTCCGCTCACTTTGGCGAAGATCAGGTTTGCTCCCGCATCCACATCGCTGGCGCTGGCGGCGAGACTACCGCTATAAGTCACATCTTCGTCGGCACCCGCTCCGTTGATCGGATCGCCTGTCCAGACTGGGGCGTCGTTGGTGTTGAGAACCGAGATGTTGAGCGTAGCCATCACAGGCGCGGCAATACCGTCGCTCACGCTCACCGTGAAAAGAGTTGCGCCGACATCGGCGTTGTCCGGTGTGCCCGAAAGCGTGCCATTTGCCGCCACATTCAACCAGGTCGGACCGCTCACTTTCGCAAAGCTCAGGGACGCTCCACTATCCTCGTCGCTCGCGCTGCCATCAAGCGTGCCGTTGTAAGAGACATCTTCGGTGGCATCGCCGCTGGTGATCGGATCAACGGTGAAAACCGGCGCGTCGTTCGTGTTCAGGACCGTGATGTTGAGCGTGCCATCGAGGGCAGGCCAGTTGCCATCCGTTACGCTCACCGTGAAGACGTTGGTACCCACATCCGCATTCGTTGGCGTGCCCGTGAGCGTGCCATCCGCGGCGATGTTGAGCCAAGCCGGTCCGCTCACCTTGGTAAAGGTCAGTGTGTCTGCTGCATCGGCATCGGTAGCGTCGTTGGCGAGTGTGCCGGAGTATGACGCATCCTCGGTGGCGTCGGTTTCGTTAATTGGATTGGCCGCCCACGACGGGGCGCTGTTAAGCGGTTGTGATGGATCCACCACGCTGATGCCGTTCAAGGTCAGGCGTGAGTCGAATTCCGCGCCGTTGGGATAATCAGGTGCATGCATCGTGATCGTGATCGTGCCAGTGGCTCCGGAATTGAGGGAAAAGGTGATGCCGGGAACCCAGGTGCTGTAGTTGTTTTGATTGCCAGCGGTGGTGAAGGTCGTGATCAGCGGATCCGACGTTGACGTTCCTTGGTGGAAATTATGGGTCGTTTGGCCGGCACCGATATTGTAGGTGAAGAAGCTCACTTCATACTCCGTGTTTGCGGCAAGTCCAGACAACGTAACCGTGGCCGTCACACCATTGCCGGTCGTTGCGGTTTTGCCGTAAAACTGTTGGAAATCATTGGTGAGATTTCCTGCAAGGGCATTGGCGCGCCAGCGTGGGACGTTGATCTGATTCGCATTTGTGGTCTGGAGGTCGAACGTGATCCCGTTGTGAGTGACGTTGTAGGATTGGGCGGCCGTTGCAGGCACACTGAGGAAACCGGCCTGCGTGACAGCCTGAAACCCCGAAGTACCGCTGGAGTCCACATCGAAATCGATGCCCGCCATGATTCCGCCGCTGAAGAAGGTAGCCGGATTGAAGGAGGTAATCGGGATGATTTGTGCCGCCTCAATGTCCGTGGTGGCGGAGGCTGGCGCTGACGGTGTGCCGGTGTTGTTGTTGAGCGACTTGTCACGCGCGGTCACTGTGTAGGTGTAGGTCGTGTTGACTTGGAGGCCGCTATCTTCATAAGCCGCGCTGTCCTGCCAACCGCTGTCGTTGCCACCGCCGCTCGTGCAGGTGAAGTAATACTCAACGGCATTCGCATCACTGGCGGTGCTGGCGGTCATGGCGATCGACGTGGTGCCGGTCGAATGGGGAGCGATGGCGAAGGTCATCGGGTTAGGATTCGGCGGGCTCTGATCGGGATCTGGGCCGAGCGAAACGACTAGACTCACCGAGCTGCCCACGGCGGCGGTGGTTTCGCCCACCGGGCTCTGGCTGATCACTTGGCCTGCTGGCACCGAGAGGCTGTAGGCGGAGCTCACCGTTCCCACGGCGAAACTGTAAGTCACGAGCACTGCTTCAGCGGTGGCTTGGTCCATGCCCACGACATCGGGCGCATTGAGAGAAGTCGGCAGGGTTACCGAAGAAGCCGCCGAGGGCGCGGTGGTGTTTTGCGCGGGGCTGAGGTCGCGGGCGGTCACTGTGTAGCTGTATTGCACCCCAGGTGTGAGACCGTTATCAGTATAAGTGGTGCCCGTTTGCCATCCGCTGTTGTTGCCACCACCCGCGGTGCAGGTGAAAAAATATTCGACGTCGCTCGAATCAAAAGCGGTCGCCGCCGTCATCGTGATGCTCGTGCCGTTGAGTGCCGTGGGCGGCGTGTGGAAACCCACGGGATTGGGAGTTGGGGCGACGACATCGGCCGCAAGCGGTTGGTTGCCTACCAGCACGCTGTGATAATTGGGACCGAAGCGGATTTCATCCAGTTTGATGATGTCGCCGCGGCTGAACGTCAGTGTGTCGAAGGTCGATTGGTCGAGCACGGCATTGAGCACCGAGATCGGCGCGCCAGGAAGCTCGAGGTTCGTGAGCGGTTGGAACACTTCGATGGTGTCCGGTAGCTCGGGATCATCCGCCCAGGTAATGCGGCAGACGATCAGGCCGTTTTGGTTCTGGACGTAGGCCGCACCATTGCCTTCCCACGAACCGTAGATGTTGCCGGCGAAACCATCGCCTTTGGCTAAATCTTGGAATTGGGTTGCTTTGACCCGTCCGTTGATGCCGTCATGACGGCCCAGGGTGATGCCGATGCCGGAACCGAGTTGAGGCCCGCTGTTCTGCACCCAGTAGTCGTAGTTGCCAGTGCTGAAACCATTGTTCGCTAAGGCTATGGAAAGGCGAGCATTGGTGAGGTTGGCGGTGGGGCCGTAACCGACCACGGCGCTGAACCACAAGGTGGAACCATCATTGAGCAGGCCGTTAGCGGCGAGCGCCGAGGTGCTGATGGCACGTGTGCCGCCCCAATGGTTGCTGGCACCGGTGGGTTCGAATTTTCCACCTTTCGTGGCGAGACTTCCATAAGTCATCGAACCGGAAGTGACGAAGCCACTGGAAGCGTTCGAGGCCCAAGTTCCGGCGAGTCCGACCTCGGAGGCACCGGATTTTCCGTTGAGCAGTCCTGCCGCGTAGTCGAAGGGTTCATAGACCGCGGTTTGCAAACCGGCGATAGGATCCACGGTGAGGTTGATGGTGGCGGATGCTGTCTGGCCCTCGCTGTCCATCACCTCGAAACTGAAACTATCCGCGCCCGTGTAGCCGAAGTCTGAGGTGTAGGTTAAGTAGGGAGCCGAGCCGGATAGTTTTCCATGGGCGGGCTCGCTGGTCACTGCAAAACTCAGCGCATGACCTTCGGGATCCATGCCGCCGAGGACGATGGGCGTGGTGGTGGACTGCGGAATCGTGAGCGTCTGGGAACTTGCCGTAGGCGGGCTGTTAGGCGGCAGGCCGCCGCCTACTTGATAGAGCGTCACCGCGACGGTTTCCACTGCTTCGGTCAGTGCGCGAGAATCCGACATGGTGACTTCAAACAAATACTGGCCGGGCATGCCGTCGAAGACAATGGTGGTGTTGTTGGCGGCACCCGTTCCATTGGGTGTAAAGGTCACATTTCCGGCACCATGCACTTTGCGCCACGTGTAGATGGTGTCGCCTTGGGCATGGTCCGTGGCGCTGACATGCAGCTTAGTATGTCTGGCCGGCAGGGTCAGGCTGGAATTATCGACAGTGATCGATTGGATCGTTTTGAAAGCTGTCGGTGCCACGGGATTCAAATCGGCGATGATGGCATTGAGCGCCTCCTGCGCGTCCGTGGCGAGTGTCGGTGCGGTGAAAACCAGGAACTCGCAGAAATCGACGATTTTTGGGTCGGGATTGACCAGTCGTGTGGAGCCCTTATAGAGCGTTAAAACATTCAGGGCGTGGTTGCGCTCGCTGCCGAGAGATTTGTCGTCGGCAATGATTCGGCTCAGTGGCACGCCCTCGGCGATGTTGTAGCTTTGCAGGATGCTAAGACCACTGGTGCGGACGCCGCCAGAGAACATTTTATCGGCCGGAGCGCGGTCTTTGACGGAATCGACAATCGAGCCGGCGACCGCCTGGACGTCGGCTTGGGTCAGGTAGCGGTACGTTTGATCCAGCGTGCTGCGCGCCTGGCCGTTCGGATTGGCGGCCACGGCTTCGATGGCAGGGTAGAGCAGACTGCGGTTGATGCCGCTGAGTGAATTGCCCCAGATTACGCCTTTCGGCCCGTAGGCATTGCCACTGTAAAAAAGCAACATGCACAAGCGGTGATGGGCGAAATGGATGGGGTCCTCCTCGTCGATGGGGAAAAACGGTTTGCTGGTGCTGGCGGCGGCGGCCATGATGGTGTTCACGTGGGCGAGGCGGTTCGCTTGTGGCAGGAAACGGAGACCTTCGGCGGAGGCATAGCGGACTTCGCCATCCCCATCCGTGAGAAGGGTAGCCAGGGTGGCGGCAGCGCTGCCATTGCCCGTTTCTCCCAGAGCAAAACAGGCACCCACTCGCTGCTCACCTGCATTCGCATTGTTAGCGATCGCGATCAATTGGGGAATCAGCGTGCCATGCTCGGCGGTGCGGTCGCCGAGTTCCTTGGCGGCGTAATACTGCACTTTCGGAGAAAACGATCCCATATCCGCGACTAGTTGCTGAGTCGTGCGGCTCGCGGCAGCATATTCATCGGCAGATACGGCCTCGGCGACTTCTGCCGCATTCAGCCAACGATTGGCATCCGGATTTTTCCCTGTGATCACCAATTGACGAAGAGGCAAGGCATAGGTCAGCAACGCGGGAGTAAACATAAAAAAATCATTTTGCCAGCCCGGTGTACCACCGTCGCCACCTTGCCCGTAGAGATTATTGAACTCAAAACCACCATCCCATCGGCGGCTCAAATCCAGATCCCAACTGATACGGCTGAAATGTTCCGCAGCCGCCTCCTCGCCACCGATCGCGGCACCCAGCGGCGACCAGAGGTAGTTGAACCACGGACCAGTATGACCAATGCCGCGTTCCGATGCGGCGGCAGTTGCCATCTTGGCGAAAAATTTCCCTTCTTCCACACGATTGGCTTGCTGTGCGAAGCAGAGGGCGACCAAACCGCTCTTGCCGTTACTTTCATGGTATTGCCGGTAGGGCTCGTGCTCGCCGTAAGGAATGGTTCCATAACTCGCATACGCCGCGAAAAAGCGGCTGGCACGTGCGATCGCTGGGTCGATCTCCGGGTTTGTCAGACCGCATTTCTTCGCGAGAATCAGACCCAAAAAACACGGCATGCCTGCGGAGTTCACTGTTCCGTAGCCGACGTTATACGCGCCGTTTAGCGAACCGTCTGGGCCGGGATTGGTGAACTGATGTCCCATCGTCCCCAGCGCACTTTGTCCATTGGCCGCCGCCACGGCGAGAGCCTCAATGCCGGGAAGCACCTGCGCGTCACCTGTGGTGAGATAATACTCCGCCAGCACGATCAGCCTGTGGCCGACACTCCAAGCAATCTTGCTTTCGGTCGAAACCTTGCCTGCCAGCATGTCGTTCCTTTGCGCCAGCGTGGGCATGATCGCGAGAGCGTCGGACTGCGCCCGCGCCAAACGTGCGGCGTTGTCAGGATCGGCGGGATTGTTCGCCGCCAAAAGTGCTAGCGCGCCCATTCTCATATTTCCCGATGTCTGATTCGCCATCACGTAGTCGAGGCCTTGCTCCAGAATCAAAGCGGACTTGGGACAATTGTATGGGGCCGTGGCACTGTAGGCACCCATGGTTTGTAGGGTGATGGTTTCCGTGGTGGTCACACCAGCTCTCCAGCGCAGCAGCTGGAGGGTGGCCGGATTTCTTGCCTCAGCATCTGCAATCGCCACGCCCAGCGTCTTGCGGGCATCCGACGTGAAATTAACAGGACTCGCACCGCTGCCATTCACGCCCAGAATCACATCACCTGCTGCGAGAATACCGACCGCCGGTGATCCTGCGTCCACACTTTTCACAAGAATCTGCCGACTCTCGCTACTATTTTCGTTCACATGATAGAGCCATCCATTGGCACCTGTCGGCCCGAGGTTGAGGGTCTTCGTCGTGGTGGGCACGCCGCCGTTTGTGAGATCCGGGGGTGCTGCGAACAGCCTGCCCGCCGTGATCGTCAGCATGGCAGCCATGCACAGGGCAGGGATGGCCCGAGGGATTCTGACAGTGAGCGCCCGCGAAGCGGACGCCATGGTTTCATTAAGCGCATTCATAGGTTTTTTAAAAGAAATCCAATTAACATTCCATGCGTTAGTAGAAAGCTGAAGAAACGGCAATCTCTGATTTTCTGACCTAGCTGTCAGTTTTCCTGACTACTATTGCTACCCACTAAATGACAGAGTATTCGCAGGAGTTTGAACTACTTCGAGCACGGTGGCGCTGAATTGCTAATTCTTGACTTTTGATCGAAACGTAGTGAACTGTTGCGCAGAGCTATTTTAAACCATGCGCGCATCGCTCTCTGCCGAAATCCCACAATAAACCCCAAAGTATGGAGAACCGCCAACTGGTCCAATTGCTCTCGGCATTTATGGCTCGTGGGAAAGCTATCGCCATTTTGTCTACGTTGCTCACGATTAGTGTTTCCTCTGTGCAAGCCGCGACGAGGTATTGGGATGGTGGGAACGCTGACATCGCGGGTAATGGGAATGGTGACAGCGAGGGCGGATCTGGCACTTGGAACACCACTCTTAAAAATTGGGATCAAGGCAGTGGACTGGCCCGTGTGGCATGGACCAATGGCGGCAACGTGGCAGAAATTGACGGCATCTCGCAAACCCTCACGCTCGGCGCGAACATCGTCCTTGGCGGAATTGTCCAGAAATCGGGTGGTGCTTCCGTTGCCATCGCGGGTGGCAGCGGCCCCTTCACACTTACATTGAACAATACCGGAAATAACACCTTCTTAGCGGCGGCCAGCACCACCACAGGTCGAACCTTGACGGTGAACGCGGTGATCGCAGGGTCGGCCAGTAAAAATCTGGTGATCGCCGGTCCCAGCACCTCCGGCACCGGTAGCATCAATCTGGGGGCTGCCAACACTTTCAGCGGCACTACTAGCTTCAGTGCGGGCGCCACTGGCGGTGCCCGCGTGTCTCTGAATCATCAACTCGCCCTGCAGAACAGCACCGTAGTCTTGAGTGCGGATTCCGCTGTGGTCTTCAACGACAGTGTCATTGCAAATGCATTCACCTTCGGCGGCCTTTCCTCCTTGAGTTCCGGTACCGGCTTCAACCTTGCCCTTCAGAACGACGCTATCTCACCGGTTCCTATTGCTTTGACTGTGGGAGGCAACAACAGCAGCACCACTTATAACGGTGCGCTCAGTGGGGGTGGTTCTCTCATCAAGAGCGGCAACGGAACTCTCATTCTCGGGGGAACAAACACCTATACCGGGACCACCACGGTCGGTGCCGGCACTCTGGAAGTGGACGGCAGCTCCACCAGCCCAACGATAGTCAGTGGCGGAGCTACTCTGGCAGGAGACGGATTGATCAATGCTGCTGTCACAGTGGACAATGGGGGCATGGTCAGAGCAGGAGAAAATAACCTCACCGTTTCCAGCCTGACATTCAGTGGTGCGGCTACTGTCCATGTGGGCTCGCTTTCGAACTACACTACCGAGGCTGCGATCAAAGTTAACAACGCCCTGACCCTCAACGGCGGAGCAGGGTCAGTGACACTCAACCTGCCAACGACGCTAGGCTTCAATGGCACTTACCGTTTGATTCAATTTGGCAGCGGCGTCGCCAATGCCAGCGGCTTCACTCTTGGGACGGTTCCCGCACTTGCTTGGAATCAGACCGGCTCCTTGCAAGTTAGTGGAAACTTTTTACAATATGTGATCACACCAGTAAGTGACACAACACCGCCGACCTTGAGCAATACCTCCCCCGCCAACAACGCCTCGAATGTCTTAGCCTCCGCCGACCTAGTGGCGACTTTTGATGAGACGATCGTGGCAGGTACCGGTAGCATCGAGTTGCGTCGAAGCAGCGATGCCGTTGTGGTGGAGTCATTCAACGTGGCTTCGTCCTCCCGACTGACGTTCAGCACCACGCGGTTGATCATCAATCCCACCAACAACCTGCCGACCAACCAAACGTATTATGTGCTGATTCCCACTGGCACGATCAAGGACACATCAGGCAACAACTACGCCGGAATCACAGCCAACACCGCCTGGAGGTTCACCGTTCCCGTTCCGCCCGTGCTTTTCACGGACACCGGCAGCCCGGCGAACCCCTCGTGGAGCACGATTTTACCCACGTTGAACAATGGTTCCAATGATAACGGTCCAGTGCATGGATCGGTCATTAATGTCACCAATGCTGCCGTTGAAACGGGACTCTACGGCAATCGTCCGATAGCAGTTCCCAGCTTGCGGCTCCATGTAGCCTGCCATACTTCCACGTCGAACGTTGATGATTTCAGCCGGTGGTTTCAGATCGATGGGAACACGCATGTCCTACGGGTCTTTGTGAACGATGAAAATACCGCCACTGACCGGGAGGGCACCTCGTCGCACACCGAAGCATTTATGGCCGGTGGTTGGAATTACAGCGAGTTCAAGACTTACGAATGGACGGCCCGTTACACAATCGCGCGTCTCCAGCAGGGCTATGCGTGTTTCCAGCTGAAAAATACGGATAACGACTGGGCAGTGCAGCTCAGTATGGGCACTAACGGATCGCTGACCGTGAACAACCGCACTGGTAACGATACGCTCGTCACGAATCCCGATGGCAGCGCGAAAAATTTCAACGGTGGCGGCTTCGATGTTCGGGTACTTGATGACGGACTAAACTACAAGCTTTGGATCGACGGCGTGTTGTATGCTGATAGCAGTTACTCCCGTCCTACCGGAGTGACAACCTTCCGTTGGGGCATGTATTTCGGCGCAAACAATCTCAATCCCCCGTCCACTTACAACCTCATCCTAGTCAGTGGTGCGCAGGTGAAATCCTGGCCAGGCCGACTGACCGCCGCCACCACCACCCGTGCCAAAGATAACAACACTCTTGCTCTATCCAGCGCAACGAGCTGGGTGGGAGATACATTGCCAGGAATTCACCAACAGGCGCTCTGGAACAACACAGTCACCGCCGCGAACACCACGACTCTTGCCAGCGATCAGCAGTGGGCAGGTCTCAAAATCGCGAATCCGGGAGGAGCTGTAACGATCAACGGCAGTGCGACTCTCAGCCTCGATGATGCGGGTTTGGATATGAGCACCGCCACACAGAATTTGGAGGTAAATTGTCCCGTGCAATTGACTGCTCCGAGCAACTGGAATGTCGCATCAGGGCGCACGGCGACATTTGACGGAATCGTTAGAGGCTATTCCGGTCTCACGCTGATTGGTGCTGGAACTGTGCTATTAAACGCCGCGAACACCTACAGCGGTGATACGATCGTTAGCGCGGGCACGCTGGTGGTAAACAATAACTCCGCGCTCAGCGACGGATTGCTCGTGCTCAATGGCGGAAACCTCTCGAACACAGCGAGCTGCGCACTGGCAAATGACATCAATGCAACTTCGAATGCCAGCGTCAATGTCGCCACTTCACAAACGCTTACCTTAAATGGCACCATCTCCGGAGCGGGCTCCCTGACAAAGATTGGTGCGGGCACGCTCACTTTATCCGGCTCTAATACACATACAGGTAACACAATCGTCAATGCTGGCACGCTAGCAATCGGAAATCCCTCCGCTCTGCTAGCCACAACCAGTCTCACGCTGGCGAACGATACTCTGCTGCGTTCCAATCGAGATGGAGCGGTCATCAACGCGCCGATTGCATTAGGCGGAAGTGGCACCACCGCCACCATTAGCGCGCCAGTAAACGCTCCGGGTGGTGGAGTTGTCTCCACGCTCACACTGAATAGCCTGATATCGGGAAGCGGGAATGTCGCCTTTTCCAGCAGCGTCAATCAAAACGCATTGTCCACGGTCTATTTAGGCGCGCAAAGCAACTACACTGGCAGTACCCTGCTTGATACCGATGGAACCACGGCCACTCAAATTATCCTCAAACTCGGAATCCATAACGCCCTGCCTCCCACTACTGTATTGACTATCGACGGCCAGCCTGGCGTTAGCACGGGGCGTTTTGCAGAGCTGAATTTGAATGGCTTCAACCAACAACTCGCCGGTCTGACCAATAATCCGCAAAATCTGCGAGTGCAGCGCGTGGTCAATAGTAATATTTCCCCAGCGGCCATGCTGACCATTAACAACAGCAGCAACCACACATTCTCAGGCGTCCTCGGTGGCTCTGCAAATGGCTCGGTGGCGGCAACGGCCATGCCTGGATCAACAAGCGGAAATCATTTCGGGTTAACGAAGAGCGGCGTGGGTACGTTTACTCTCAGTGGCACGAACACCTACAATGGCGGCACCATGATCAACGGCGGAATCGTTAGTGCCACTTCCGCCACGGCGCTGGGAAGTGGACCTATCACGTTCGGCGGCGGCACTCGCCTAGTAGTGGCCACGGGTCTTGATATTGCGAACCCCATTACCATCAGCACCAATACTGGTGCTGGCGGGCGCGGTTTGATCGAAGCCGGAACTACTGCCGGCACCACTACGGTCAGCGGGCCGATTACGCTGAACAACATCGCGCTAGCGGGCGGACATTTTGCCGCTCCGTCGGCCAACACCATCCTCCATATCGCGGGACCCATCACTTCATCGGTGAATGTTCAATCTCGCATCGGCACTGTGATGTATTCTGGCGGTGGAACTGGCTACAGCGATTTCACGGTTTATCAGGGCACTGCGATCCTTGGAGCGAACAACGGTCTCTCTACCGCCTCCCTTGTTACGCTAGGTGCCTCTGGCGCATCTACCCTCGACCTCAACGGCTTCAACCAAAGCATCGCAGGCATGACCAAGGGACCGAACTCGGCGATCATTGGGAATAGCTCAATCTCCACCGACTCCACCTTGACCGCCACGGGCACCTCTTCTTTTGCAGGGATCATCCAGAATGCCATCGGAGCAGGAACAAGGAAACTCCATCTAACGGTAAACGGCGGCGCATTAACACTCAGCGGTGCGAATACCTACACAGGACTTACCACCCTTACATCAGGAACATTGGCATTGGGCTCTAGTAATGTTCTCGCCAACACCAGCGCAATTTCCATTGGCAATGCCACCCTCGATGCCGCCACTTTCACCGATACCATGGACACCCTCGACATCACCAGCACGGCCAAAATCAACCTTGGCTCGGGTGCAGCATTGGCCTTCAGCAACAGCAGCGCCATCGACTGGACCGGCGGCACACTCACCCTCACCGGTAGTTTTGTATCGGGATCCTCGCTGCGTTTCGGGACCAATAGCAGCGGTCTTACGCCTGCCCAACTCGCGCTCATTTCCTCTGCCCAAATTCCTTTCTTCAAGCTAGATGCGAATGGCTACCTCATGGCGGATACTTTTGCGATTTGGATCGCCAACAACGCCCCTAACACAGGCTCAAATTTGAATGCGGACGAAGACAACGATGGTGTCACCAATGCGCTTGAATATGTCCTGGGTGGTAGCGGCAACGGCAATGATACCGCCAAACTACCCACCGCCACGAACCACAACGGCAACTTCGTCTTCACCTTCAAACGTGACCAAGATTCGATCGATGGCACCACACTTGTGGAAATCGAAGTCAGCCCTGATCTAACGGATTGGAGCACACGCTACACCGTTCCCATCAGCGCAACGGCGAATAACCCCGGAGTGACGGTGCTAAAAAATACGCCAGCGCTCGGGGAAGACACCATCACCTTGACCCTTCCGGGATCGGCTCTGAATAAATTCGCACGGCTTAAGGTGAGCCGATGACATGCCTTCAACTATCACGGGGCACCTGTAAAGATGGCCCCACCTTCCAACCTGTCAGGCTAAAAACTGCTTGATCGCGCCCATTTGATCGCCTTTGAGGCCGGGGTCGAGGTCACCGTAGTGCTTGATGGGGTTGCCGTAAGCATTCAAAATCGTGGTGTAGAAGTTCCCGAGAGTTTTGTGACCTTCCGTGCCCCAATACGGCAGACGGATGTAACGATTGCCGAGGTTCATTTTGCAATTCGCACCGGCCATGATGACGAACGGAAATTCCGTGCCGTGGCTGTGGTGTGTTTCGCCGTTGTCCGGAAAATAGAAGACCATCGTGTTGTCAAACATCGTGCCATTGCCCTCGGGCACGCTCTTGAGACGCGTGACGATGCGATTGACCAACTCCATGTGGTGATGCTCAGCGCGCTTGCGAATTTCTTCGGCAGCGAGATGTTTCACGGGCTTGCCGTGACCGATGTCATGCATGTTGACTTTTTCTTTTTCGATCTCAGGGATGCCCGTGTATTCGTGACCGAGTTCATCGACGGTGAAAGCGACGACATTCGTGAGACCCGAAATCAAGGAAGACAGCAGCACTTCCGTGTGACCGATTTGACGCGTGTAGGTGTCCATCTCGTTCGAGAGGTATTTGCTTTCCAATTTCGGCACGTGCTTGCGGACGGTATCGGCCATCATATCGACCTTGCGATCGCGCTCACGAATTTCTTCGATCGAGCTCGCGTAGTTGCCGACCTTGCGCTTTTCAAATCCAGCGAGGTGACGTGCCAGTTCGGTTTGACCACCGGCCGCGAACTCGAGCACCTTGCGCTCCAGCTGGTAGCGGACTTGGTCGTTTTTGTCCGAGGAGACCGACTTGAAAATTTCATCCACCGCGATGCCCGGGCCACCAAACGCGTAGTTCGGTTGCTGCGGACCGCGAGCGGAAAAGCCCTTGGCGATGCCATCCAGCCCACCGCGTGCATTGCCACCGCCCGTCGGGAAACAGGCCAACTCGATGTGCTCCATCGGCGATGGGAAAAGTTTCGCCAATTCGAAATCGACGGTTGCCCATTTAATCGAGCTGAGACGTTCATTGGCTTTGAAAACCCCGAGCGACGAGCACCACGAGTGGTGACCGGTGGTGCACATTTTTCCGGAAAGTCCTTGGAGGAGAGTGAGGTTGTCTTTGTGCGCTTCCAGCGGGCTCATCCATTCAGGAAGCGTGTGCTTGGCGAGATCAACTTCGTAGGGAAGGTTCTGCTTTTCCTTGTCCATCTCCTCTTTACCAAAGGAGGGCGGCACCATGACTTTCGGAAACAGACCATTGCCCCGGTGCATGAAAATAAAGCGCATCGGTGGACCACCCGCCGCGCCGCCGATCAGAGGCGAGGCAGAAATGCCCGGCATCATGCCTGGGATCGAGAGCCCGCCCATGGCGAGAAAGGCATTTCGGAGGAATTCACGTCTGTTATTCATAAGATTGGTTGGTAGGGCCTTGCGCGGCTTTGATAGAAGGACAATGACAGATTACGCAGGAAATTCCAAGTTTTATCCAATATTTGCAATAAATGAAGGATTCTCCTCGGGTCAGATTCGGCGCGTATGCACGCAAGCGCAGCACTATTTATGCCATTACTGAGGTGGTGGGAAAAGGCTCGTCATTGGAGTTGGCCATGTCGATGAGGTGATTCTCGTCTGACCTTGCAGCGGTTAGAGTTATGATCTTCAAACAGACGGCTCAGCATGATTAATAAAACGCATAAATTTTGTTATTGCATATTTGTTACGTTAATGCCAAATTCGCTGCGCATGAAAAATGTAACAACCAATTTATTGATAAGTGCTTTAGCGTCAATCGTTCAAGCAAGTGCTGCGACACTCACCGCTGGACATGTTGATGCAATCGGGATCGGTTATGAAGGTGGCGAAATTGATCCGCACAGTCACGCTGAAGCTGGCGCCATCGTAGATGGGCTTCCACTTGATAGTGGCACGGAATACGCTCCTGGTGAACTCACGATCTTAGTAACCACGAATGTATTACGCGATGCCAACTCCGTTTGGCAGCCCGTGGGAATTGGTGCCGGGGTTAGCTACTGGTATCTGCCTCAAGATGCCATTGAAGCTGATACTCTTGGCGCGCCATTTACTGGCATAGGGGCTGAGGAACTCGTGCCGGGAGATTGGGTAACGCCCATCACATTGACACTAACGTCATTTACGAGTCCAGTTGGAGCGAACTTTTCTCTCTGGCAAGTCGACTCGTTTGACACGCCGACATTTTTTATGTCAACAGCTGATGGCGTGTCATCCGCGGATCATTATGACATTACGGCTGGCGATCACGCACACTTTGGCTGGGGCTTCACGGCACCGGGCGAGTATGATCTTACCTTCGGCTTCAGTGGCGAGCATGCGATAGACGGCGTAAAAACAGCTACCGCATCCTACCGCTTCTCTGTGATTCCCGAACCTTCTGCCGCACTTATGGGCGTTTTTGGAATGCTACTTCTGGCCCGCCGTCGCAGGTAAGTCTGCGGTGCTTGAAATCTCATCCCATGGTTGCCTTCACAGCCATGGGATTTTTTATTGCCAAATTTAAAGGCTAGAAATTCTCAAGCGAACAAATCGCTTGGTAGAATCACTCATTTTCTTACGATCGCGAACGATGACTTTTTCCCACTGAGCATTCACTGGTGTGGTGGAAACAACGATGCCATCAGTGGTCCATGGATGATTATGAAGAGAATCTGCCCACTCAACAGAATAGCTAGCTTCAGGAGAATCTGCCGAACTACGCCTGTAATATTCGAATTGGAGATAACGATCTCCTCCGATAAAAAATAGATTTTGCTGCGGCATCAATGGTCCCGGACGTTCGCTGCTAGCTTCCGAAATCATGCGTGGATTGCCGCCAATTGCATATTCTAACAAGTTACTGTAACCATCACCGTCGGCATCCGCTTGATCGCCGGAGATCGATTCGTTCATCACATCCACCGCCTCAAAATTTTTTGCTCTCCACTGGGAACGGTGACCGATCGCAAAATGCAGAGGTACGACCGGTGACAAAGACGTTGGTGAAGTCATTCCCGCGCCCAAAAAACCCTGAACTTTGAGATTCACTCGCCACATTCCTTTGCGGGAAAAAGCCCAATTCATGTGAGAGTGGTTCATTGGTTTATCGAAACAATCTTGCGCGTCGATACCATCAATCGTTTTGAGCAACACTGCTGAACTACTCGTGTAGAGAGAAAATACCCCACCGCTGGGGCCTTCCACACTATGCAAATACACACGAACTGGCTGCGGGAATGAGACCTGTGTATCGTGAAATCCTAGCCACGCGTACTGATTGTTCAGCTGCGTATAAATCCAGACTGGGTCGCCAGACGCAACACCCAAAAAACCCCACGCTGAGGAAGCAGGTCGCACGTGACGCTCTCCTGTCCGGTTGCCCGTCGTCCCTGCCGGCAAATCTCGACCCGGCATGTAATGCAAAGCTGGGTCCTTGTCGATTCCATCCGCAATCAATTTCCATGTCCATTGATCACCTGCAACTTGGTAGCGTGGGTCAATATCAATGTGAGCAATCAGGGGCTCCAAGGCTAGCATGGGCGTATTCAAGACCAATGCCATTACTAACTTTTTCATTTTCATAAAGTACCAGGGATCGTTGCGATATTTTCGCCTGCATCGATGCGCTTCTTTACATCAGCTGCCAACCACGATTCTACATGGCCATCCGCAAATAAATAATTGCTGCTGCCTTTGAGTGGATTATTCTTATCTGTTAAATGACGATTCGGGGCAATGTCTCGGCATACAGAGTTCCAACTCGTCCACGCATCCGAGTGCGTATGATCATCACCCGCATGCACACCCACGGCATCGGAACAACAAAATGTCGTGATTGTCGTTGACGCGCTGCTTAGCCGTGCAGGTCGATTGTAGGCTGGTCCATCGGGCTCCCCAAACGCGTCCATGGGAGGAACAAAAACAAAACTGTTGAGAATATAACTGGTTCCTCCCGCCTTTCGTCTCTCATCTGCTTTCGGATCCGCTGGACAAATTCTTACCTCATCGAATTCATCGATATATTCTTCAAGTGCATAAATCCATGATTTGCCCTGCTCAGCCGTGTGTGAAGTCTGTGGATACTCTCCTTGATGGTCATCCGCATACAATTGAAGAGCCACCCCGATTTGACGCATATGATTTAAACAAGCAACTTGATGCGCTTTCTTTTTCGCTGATTGCACACTCACGCCGATCAGCGTCGACAATACAAGTGCTATCGCAATGACCACTAAGACTTCAACTAAAGTCATTCCTTTCCCTAGAGTGCTTTTCCGCTTGCGCATGGCTCAATTGTATATTTTGTGCAAAAAAAATCAAGATGCTAATGCAATTTAATTGCGTTTATAGACGGAGGGACAGTCACCTTACATTTCAGTCACCTTACATTTCACGTCTGCGGAGGCCATATCTGGACAAATTCGCCCTCTGCACAGTACGCCAAGTGCCATATTTGGAAACCTAAGCAGAGGGACAGTTACTTTGCATATTCCCGCATGAGTAAGCGCTGCTAGATATAGCAAAAAAGGCCCCCATGTCCGAAGAGCATGGGGGCGCAAGGTTGAAGTCTGAGGATCAGCGGGGTTGATGTCTTTCTTGTAACTCCTTCAAGCGCTCTTGCATCTGACGCACGGTTTTTTTCATATTTTCAGGTAGATTTGGGTCTTCGAGGATTTTATCGAAACTCTCAGCGTGGCGTATTTCTAGGTCGGCTCGGCCTTCACGGGGTTCTAACTTGCCAAGCGTGTCGGCTGGCGGGGCATCGTTCTTCTCGTTTGCGGGGCGCTTTTCTACGCGAATGGTGACGGTGGCTTTTTGGCCTTTGCGCAGATAGTCAACCTTGATTTCGTCTCCTTCTTGTTTGCTTTGTAGGTGCTTGCGCAGTTCCTTAGGGTCGCCGATTTTTTCTTCGTCCAAGGAGAGGATGATGTCGTTGACTTTCATTTTTGCTCGGGCAGAGGGACTATTGTCGGCAATGAATTCGATGACGACGCCTTCGTCTTCTGCCAGATCCAATTGCTCGCGCAAAGCGGGCTCGGCAGCCTTGACATGGACGCCGAGCCACAGGTCTTGTTGTTGAGAATTTGCGGGGGCATCGCCAGTGTTTTCCTTTGGATCATTGTCGGGGTTTTCGGCAATTGTGCAACCGTTCTCATCGGTGACTTCCCGTTTCACCTCGCGCACGCCATTTCGTTCGGTGATGGTTGTTTTGATGGTGCGCTTGCCGTCTGAGATGACGCTCACGGTTTGCTTGGATGTCTGGGAGCCATTGCCGCTGGCTTCCGCATGGGCCTCCGCGCGGGCTTCATTTTTTGGGAAGTCCGGGACGTTTTGCGAAAAGCACGGTGCGATAAGGAGGATGGCCAGAGCGTTTCGTGCGATGTGTTGTTTCGTTTTCATATTGTTGGTATTTATGTTGTTTGTTGTAGTTTGTTTGTTCGATGGAAGGCAGAGATTTTATTGAAATTCTACGGGTTGCCAGACGACTTCGTGGCGAGTGCGGGTGAAGCGCACCAAGGCAGGATTGCTAGAGCAAAGAGTGACTTCTTCATCGAGCCACTCCTGTTCCCATTGTTCCCACCAGACTTGATCGTGTTTTTCGAGCGCGATGCGATTGCTGCGCAGCAAGGTGGATTCCAGCTGGTGGAGGGTGACGGCGCGCGCGGGACTTGGTGCGCTGGGCCATAAAAGGCACAGCATCAAGAGCGCCGCCGCACTGAGAAGACCCAGCAGCAGCGGCCGCTTGATTAGAGCTACGCGATACTTGACAGGCTCGTCATGCAGGTGCTCGCAGACTTCGGTGGGTAGAGGCGCGGGGCGCATCTGACGTAACATGGTTTCTATGGATGAGTCGTTCATGGTTGCCATTCAGTGAGGTTTTCCCGCAGGCGTGCGATGGCGTACCGATAGCGGGAGGTAGCGGTGGCCACGGGGATTTCCGTCATTTGCGCAATGGCGGGGAAAGTCATGTCGCCCCAGATGCGCAGGATCAACACCTCGCGCAGCTCAGGCGGCAGGCTGGCGATGACGCGGGTCATGTGCTCATGGGTATCCCCATCCGCAAAGTCTATTACAAACCAATTAGGCTGGTTAATAGCGACTTCCTGTTCGCGGCGTTGTCGGCGATCAATGCTTCGCCCCAGATCGATGGCGCGGCGGCGAATGGTGGCGAAGACCATGGCTTTTTCCGGGAGGTGATCGCCGGACTTGCGCCAGGACTCGATCAAGGAATCCTGCAACACATCCTTGGCATCCGCTTCGCATCGCGTTTGCTGCCGTGCGTAGAGGAAGAACACGGCACCTTCAGTCTGCCACCATTGGTGCCAAGAAGATGTTTGTGATGGAGCGGAGTGCAACATGTCTCTGGCAACAAAGCGGCACGCTGGCTCCCATCGATCTGTGAGTTCGGAGAGAAATTTTCTTAGGCACAGAAATTCAGAACTCCCTGAGTTGTGAGAGGACTTTCAAATCTGCGGGGATCAAATCTTTTGCTGTCGCTGCAAAACTCCTTGGGTTTCGAGGCATTTTTCAGCACCAAGGGTTTCGTCCTTGACTTAGAAGAATTACGGTCGAATCCGTAAGACAATCCTCATTTCCGATCAATAAACGAATCGGAAGTCAGCAGGGAAACAACCACTGCCCTAAAACTCCCGCCGCTTTGCAAGTAGGCTTTGTCGGCATCGATCAGGGTTGGGGAATCGGTGAGTGAGGCACTTGCACTTACCAATTTCCGTTTGACTTATTGCACGCAATTTTCGATGCTCTTTCCTGTGAAATGCAGCACGGCATCAACGTCGGGGAATGAGGAGAAAACAGCTCATGAGCAAGCGTTCAAGCACACTCCCTGGACCATCGTCCTCGCTGCCGCAGGAACTTCCACGCCGGCCTCACGCGAGGCTCTGGAGCAGCTATGCCGTGCCTATTGGCCGCCGGTTTTTGCGCATTTGCGGATGAAGGGATATGCGCTGCATCACGCAGAAGATCTTGCCCAGGAATTTTTTCTCCGTTTGATCAAGGGCAATAGCTTTGCGGAGGTAGCTCCTCATAAAGGGCGATTCCGCAATTTCCTCCTCGCTTCACTCAAGCATTTTTTGATCAACGAGTGGAAACGCGAGCGCACTCAGAAACGTGGCGGCGGCGCAGCGCTGGTGGATATGGACACGGTGGATCCTGCTTTGCTCGCTGCATGCGAACCCCATAGCGGAGAAAATCCAGAAAAGGCCTATGACAAGCGATGGGCACTGACCTTGCTCGCTAGAGTGCGCTCCCGCATGCAAAAGGAATACGATGCCGCTGGTCAATTGGATCGTCATGATGCGCTCAAAGGATATCTTGCCGATGGCGAGGAACCCGCCTCCTACGCAGACACCGCGTGCCGATTGGGAATTTCGGAAGCCGCCGCGAAATCCGCCATCTACAAAATGCGCCAACGCTTCGGCCAACTCCTGCGCGCGGAAATTGCCCGCACCGTGCCAACCGATGAGGACGTGGAGGATGAATTGCGCCACCTCATCGCGGCACTTCGCTATTGAGAGAAACTATTGTGGTTATATCCTGTATTTCACTTGCATAGGCGATGCCCACAAATAGTCATTCATCCCATTGTGCGCGATGTGGCACACCCTCGAATCTCGCAGGTGCGGATGCGCTGTGTCCCGGTTGCCTACTGGCCACGGCGCTGAGTTTCGGCATCTTGGAAAATGAAGAAGTGGTTGATGATCCGATCGGTGAATGTGGGGACTATCAACTTGAGGAAATCATCGGCCGCGGTGGTCATGGCATCGTTTTCCTCGCTCGTGCGCCAGATGGAATTACCTCTGTCGCGATCAAAATGCTCGCTTCCGCACGATTGGCAGGGCCGGATGAGTTGAGGCGCTTCCGCCTCGAATGCGAGTCCGTGCTGGAATTGGATCACCCGAACATCGTGCGCATTTACGCAGTGGGGGAACACGAAGGCACACCCTACTATGTCATGCCATTCGCCGCTGGCGGCACCCTCGCGGAAAAGATCGTTCGACATGAATTTCTTGGCACGCGGGATACTTCCGATGCACTGATCGAGATCCTCATCAAAGTGGCCCGCGCCGTTCACTATGCACATGAGCGCGGCATCCTTCACCGCGACCTCAAGCCAGCGAACATTCTCATCGATGAGCAAGGCGAGCCGCTGGTGAGTGACTTCGGGCTAGCGCGGATGATTCATGCTCCTGCTGGAGCGACCATGACAGGCGCCGCGCTGGGTACTCCCTGCTACATGTCGCCCGAGCAAGCTGCCGGTGCGAGTATCACAACCGCCGCGGACCTTTACAGCTTGGGGGCGATTCTTTACCACGTCCTCACAGGCAGGCCGCCCTTCACAGGCGAGACTCCTCTGGATGTTCTGCGCCAAGTCGTCTCGCACGACGTGCCCGATCCCCGCGTCAGCAATCCTCGCATCGACCGCGATCTGGCGATGATCTGCCTGACCGCCCTGCGCCGTGATCCGTCACGCCGCTATGCCACTACCGCCGCGTTTGCGGATGATCTCGCACGGTGGCAGCGTCATGAAGCGGTCATCGCACGACCACTCGGATGGATGGAAAAAACGATTCGAGCTTGCCGCAGACACCCCGTCGCCGCGGCACTCGGCATCGCCACGACAGTCGCCTCCTTGGTCTTGCTGGCCTTTCTCATCTTCGGCTCAATTCTTTTACAAAAGGAAAAAGACCAAGCCGTGCGCCAAGCTGGCATCGCCCTTACCAAGGCGGAAGAAGCCGCACGCGCGCGCAATCAGTCCCAGCTCAATTCCTATGCGGCGGACCTTTATGTCGGCTATCGTGCGATCGAAGAAGGCCACCTGGGCAAGGCGCGTGCCATGCTCGCCAATCATCTGCCGAAAGACGGGGCGGACGACTTGCGCGGCTATGAGTGGCACTGGCTTTCCCGGCTCTGCCGTGGCGATGATTTGCAGCTTTGGCAAAGTCACTCCTCCGCGGTCACTGGTGTGGCCGTGAGTCCCGATGGGAAAATTCTCGCCAGCGCTGGTCGTGAGGGCCGTGTGATCTTTCGCACATTTCCCGGCGGAGACAATCTGTTAGAACTGCCGCGTGATGATGCACCCCGCGGTCCAGCGGAAATTCCTTTGATGGGTCGCGTCACGGCTCGGTCTCAAGCCATGGCGCTAAAAATTCTCACCCAGCCGATCAACCCTGACGAGGTGCGCATGCGCGGAAGACCCTCGAAACTTGGCGACACTTCCCATCTTGTTTGGTCCCCGGATGGTAAATCCCTCATCACCGCCGGCCTCGGCAGTTACCTCAGAATCTGGAACATGCCCGATGGGGAACTTGATGGATTGATCCCCGAAACCTATGTTACCCAAATCGATTACTCCTCAGACGGTAAATTCATTTGTGTCCTCAGCCCCGTGGAAGGACCCGGTCAGTTCCATCGGCTCAGCATCTACGATAGTGCGAACTTGTCCTTGTTGAGAGAAATTCCGAATCTGCTGGGGAACTTTGCGATTTCCCCAGACGCGCAACACATCGCATTGTTGCCTCACGGTGCGAGTCACATTGCGATCCATTCATTGGCGACTGGAAAAGAGATCCAGCGGATCGATCACCCGATTGCCCTCAAACAACTTGCCTATTCTACGGATGGCAAAACGCTCTTCGGCAATCTCAGCACCGGCAGCATGATCGTCCAGTGGAAGCTCCCGGAAGGAACACGCAGCGGCCAAATCTATCCGATTACGGGAACCTTCCAGCAATTCAGAATTTCGCCTGATGGGCTTCGGCTTGCCTCCACACAAGCCGGGCAAATCCTCGCTCTTCAGTCCATCAAGGCCGACGCCCCAGCACGGTTGCTGCGAGGGCATGAAGATGGCATTCTCGACTTCGATTTTTCTCCCGATGGGAACCACCTTGTCACTGGCAGCATCGACCGCAGTTGCCGCCTGTGGTCCGGCTTACTGCCCGCGCCCGTTTCACCTCCCTCCCGACAAGACGCCATTCCACAAACCACAAATCCGCCCCCCTCAATCAACGTGATCTGCCCGCAAGGCGAGTGGCGCGGCAGCGGACGAGCGAACGAGAGTATTGCATTCCATCCCGCCAACTCGCGAGAAACGCAACAAACCATCCCAGGCCCCGGCGAAACCTACGTCCGTTTGATCCTTTCCGAAAACGGACGCTTCCTCGGCGCATTTTCTTGGCCACGAATTCTGCGCGTGCTGGACACCGAAACCGGGCACTGGGGCTCTCCCATCCGGCTCACTGAAGATGTGGCATCCACTGTCGGCTTTTCTCCGCAGGGAAATCGGCTCGCCTCCGGAGGTGATGACAACATCGTCACCGTGCGCACCATGCCAGAGGGAAATCTCGAGCGCGAGTTGCGTGGCCACCAAGGCAGGCTCACCAGCATCGCCTTTTCTCACGATGGCAAAACGCTCGTCACAAGCGCAGCCGATGCCACGACTCGGCTCTGGCATCTTGCGACTTGGCGCGAGCTCGGAACCATGCATCGCGGTGAAATTTTCCACGCACTGGAGTTTTCGGCCGATGATTCCGTATTGCGCGGAATGACTGAGTCAGGGGCATGGCGCGAGTTTCCCGCCAAGCGAGCCCCGTGATTCAACGAATTGAATTTTCTCAGAAACTTTCGCGCGCCGATCTTTCTGTATGGCATGAGAATGCTGGTGATGAATGCCAGTTTTCCTCGCATCCATACCATGAAAACAACAATCGTTCGCCTCACTCGCGTCATCACCCTGCTCATCGCCACCAGCTTCGCATCGGAAGCCGCGGTATCCATCAACAACCTTGGCGTTGGCACGCAGTCATCCTCGCAATCACTGAGTGGCCCGCTCGCCACATCGGGGTTTTTTGGTAATCCCTTTCCCGATCGCCAGGTGGCGTTTTCTTTCACTACGGGAAATAGCCAATCTTATCTCAATAACCTGGAGTTTGCCATCGCCATCGGCGGCGGAACCATCGCGCCTATCCTGGCCACACTGAGCACCGGCACCCTGGTCCCCGGCGGTCTCAATCCCATCACTCTCGGCACCGTCACTCCCGCATCGAGCTCTCCCATCAATCAAATTCTCTCCATCATTCCTGCGAATGCACCTCTGTTAGAGGCAAACACGCTTTACTGGATTCACTATACTGTCCCTGCCGGAAACGCACTCTACTCCATCGCCAACAGCAATGCTCCCATCGTCGATCCCGAGTGGACTCTGGGAACCTCATGGAGTTCCACACCCATCAGTCCATGGAGTGAACTCAGTTCCGGTCCGGTGCCGAGAATTCGCATGACCGTAACGCCAATCCCGGAACCCGTTACTTCGCTTCTGGGTGGAATCGGTTTTCTTTTGCTGCTCCGCCGCCAGCGCTGAGTCCTCTGCCATGCTTCACCTCGGAAATTTTACTCTAACCACCTCAAAATACATATACGATGAACCGAATCACTCGATACCTGCCGATTTTACTAGTGCCTATTGTCCTATCTACTGCTCATGGGGCGGACCGGACGATGAACTTCAACTCCGCCAATCCCCCTGCGAACAGCGAATTCCAAATCGCCAATCCCTGGATCGAAGATGGGATGCAATTGAGTTGTCAGGATTTTAGCACCTCCGCTCTCACTCAAATGGTCATTCGCAATAATGACAACTTTTTCTACAAAACGGGAGTGAAATCACCGAGCGCGAAATGGAGCGTTGCACGTTTCTTCTTCCACCATCCCATTTATACTCCTTTCACCATGAAGTCCATCCGCCTTTTTCCATTTGGCGGCACAAGCACAGTGACCTTCACCGGACTCAAAAGCGACGGCAGTGCTCCGGTCACTGTCACCTTAAGTACTGGCAGCTCCGTTGCAGGAGTCGTTCACCAGTTCCCCTCCAACTTTAACGGACTCAGCACCCTGCGATGGACCGTGAATAATAACAATTCTGGATTCGGCTATCACCAATTTGATGATCTAGTCTCAGAGCTGGCACCCACCATCACCGTGCCACAGTCGCTGACTCTATCAGAAGGTTCCGGAGTGAACACCATCTCCCTCGCACGGGAGTCCGGATATTCCGGGACCATCACCCTCACCCCTACCATCAGCGGCTCGGCCACTCACTCTTCCGATTATTCATGCAGCCTCCTTCCTGCAAACAGTGTGGAATTCACTGGTTCTAACAGCACAGCGAGCTTCACTTTCCAATCTCTGGTCGATACTCTGAACGAATCGCCAGAAACCGTGATCATCACATGGCCAAGCTCACCCAACTACGTGCTCAGCCATCCGACCACTACGATCACGATCGGCGACACCAACGGCAGTGGATTTGCCGATTACATGAGCGGACACGGCCTGACTGCCAATGATACCCTAGCCAATGCCGACCCCAACGGCGACGGAATCAGCAATATCGAAAGCTATCTCCACCGCATCAATCCAGCAGGGCCATCACCGACAGCCTGGCGAGCCCGTCGCGCGTCCTACATGCTCGCTACAGGAAATGTGCCGGCTCTCCAAATGATCATTCCCTCGCCACTGCCCAGCGATGTCCGATTGATCTTCGAAGAATCGACTGGATTGACCAACTGGAGCGAACAAACGCGCCGCAGCGGCTTTGGCGTAGGAAGCCTCTGGACGGGAACAGGTGCATCGCGGGTGATCGAATCGAACAATTTTACGGCGCGAACCATCACCTTCCCGTCCAGTCAAAACCGCAGTAGTCGTCCCGCCGCATTCCTACGCATGAAATATGAACTCATTTCAGGCGGTGGCATCTCGGAATGATCCCCATCCGTCGTGAGAGTCCACGCACCAAAAAAACGACGTTAACAAAATCCCATGGGAAAAATTCAGAAACTTTCGCCAAAAAATCTTTCTCTCATCCATGAGCACTGATCGGTGCCACCACATACCATGAAAACAACACTATACACCATCGCTCTTTTGAGCTTGTCGATCAGCTTCCTGCTGCCCTCCTGCAAGCCAGAAGAAAAAACAACCACCGTGGAGCAAACGGACTCAGCGGAACCAGCTCCCGCGCCAGCAGCACCTGATTCGCCCGAAGCCGTCGTCAAACAAATTGCCAAGCTCCAAAACGAGATCGCTGTGGTCATGGAATCCATCACCGATGCTCCATCCGCTGAAGCAGCCCTGCCAAAAATCGCGCCGATTGCGGAAGAATTTGCCAAGATCGGTAAACAAATGAAATCCATGGACAGTGACATGAGTCCCGAACTCAAAACCAAATTGGAAGGCATCATGCAGCCCGCCATACAGCGCATGCAAGAAGCCATGACCAAAGCCATGCCCACGATCGCCAAAGACCCCGATCTGGCAAAACGGTTCCAAGAGGCCCTGGCCAAGATGCGAGAAGAATAGCTTTCTCGGGAAAACAAAAACAAAAGAAGCAAATGGCGTAAGGCATAGCAGAGTATTCTGCCTGTGCCTTACGCCACGTTTAACGAAAGATGGGGATCATCATTTCCGATAAATAAACGAATCGGAAGTCAGCAAGGAAACGACCACGGCTCTGAAACTCCCGCCGCTTTGCAGGTAGGCTTTGTCGGCATCGATTCGGAAAGCTCTTATTTCCTGTCCAGTTCTTGCGGGGCACGCTCCAGCATACGAAGAGACAAAGCCCAGCGAAAGCAGTGCGGAGCGAGTTGTCTAAAGGGAAGGCAGAAGTCATCTTGCAACTCAGAATTTTTTGACAAATGCGGAGTCAAATCCAATCATCAAGAGAGAATAACCATAGATCTATCAAACCTAACTAAATGCTAAAATGTTACCATGCGAGGACCACAGAGAGGAAAGGGTAATCATTTGGCTGGGGTGTATTTTCCCCCTGTATGATCGCCCCCATTTGCTTCACGCTCTCCAAGTGCTTTTGAAAGTCGTTGTCATTCATCGATTATTGACTGGTTTTCCTTTTGGCTCGCGAAGGAATCTCATCACCCTCTATCACCTCTCCGGATGGCACCGTGGACATGGCTTTGAGAAAGCTTTCGCGAGAACCTTTCGCGGCACGTTCCGCGATCAAGTTGTAGGTCTGCAAAGCTGACAATTTCTCTGCGACAGCAAGACTGACAAATTGGTTGATGGAAACGCCGTCTTGCTCGGCGGCGCTCTTCAGTGTTCGATGCAACGAATCTGGTATTCTTAGGCTTAGTGTGCTCATAATTTTTTCATGAACTCGGAGGGTGTTACTACGGCGATCCCAAACTCCGAGGCTTGCTTGAGATCCTTGTGGTTGAAGGTGATGATGTGTGATGCTCCGGCGGCAACGGCTACTTCCAATACCATGTCATCCATGGGATCGGGCAGGATGCCAGGCCACAAGTAGTGGATTGTCTGTTGCCAAGATATTTGCGCAATTCGATTGATCACGTCGTCGATCGCCGATGCCGGAATGAGAATCCCATTGTCAGGTCGATGGCAGACATCATCATATTCCGCGAGTAACGGAACGGACAGCGCGACCTCGAACTCACCCCGATCTGCAGCCAGAAGAATCTGATGGCTTGCACCGGTGGAAGAGCGTAAGGCCGCGACTAGCACGTTCGTGTCAATCACAGCGCGAATCACTTTGATACCGTATGTGCTACCACGGGCAGTGTCAAGAGGAT
>CAMDCV010000032.1 GCA_945890645.1 Akkermansia muciniphila | reverse complement strand
TTCACTCGATGATCTGACTCAGAGCACTTGCACGAAAATCGCAAAGAATCTCAATGATCGGCCTCGAAAACGCTTGGGATTCAAAACACCTAGCGAGATATATTATGGCCTACCGGTTGTCGCACTTCAAACTTGAAACTATTCTTCTTTTTTGTTTTTTCGGCAGCGGAACCAAGCAGTCGATTCTACTCGAAACCACAGGACGAAATAGCCTGCTCCACAGCCCACAAGGAATCCACAAGCGAGCCTCTGCCAGACGATTGACGGCGATGTCACGTATTGCGGAAGTCCAAGCACAACAAGCGCATCCGCCCCTGCGATCAACATACTCAATGGAATCAGGCCAGCCAGCAGTCGCCACTTAGGAAGCGGCATCCATTGGGTTGCTATCAGACCCGCAACTATTCCGGTGATGGCGGCGATGGGCATGATTCGGAGGATTGGTATTTCTGGCGAACAGTGTATTAGTTCAGCAACAGACGATATCGTCGGATTGAAAAAGGGGAAGAAATATTTTTATTCCTTCGTAAAAGATTGAGATTCAATGGTTTATGAAGATTGTCATTGTTAGAAGATCATCAATTTTCTGAAATAGTTAATATATCTTATTCTAACAGTTATCGCTTGGTGGTGATATTGATTTTTTGGAACATACTATAGTCAATCATGATGAAAATTTCAGAAAAATTGATTTATGAGTTCGTTAAGGCAGATTGAAATTTTTTTCTAAACGGCAGGCGGCTTAGACAATGGAATGAAAGAGGATACTCCGTGCGCACCCATCTAACCCAGCCTTTTCCTGAAAGAATCAGCCGATTATCACGGTATCAGACGGTCCAATGAGAATTTTACCCAACTCCCTTACCTCCCTGTGCGGACTCGCACTGCTGGCCGCATCGCCGATGATGGCGGCCGACCTTCCGAAACCTGATGGCAAGCCTGCCGATATGACAAAACCCGTTAAGGTTTTCATCGTGATGGGCCAATCCAACACGCTCGAAATGGGCGCAGTGAAGGGCGACAAAGATGGCGCACTCGAAATGGCCGTAAAAACGGAAAAACTTTACCCTTTCCTCGTCGATGAGTCTGGTGCTTGGACGATTCGCCAGGACGTCCGCAACGTCTCCGTGATGCAAAAAGGCGACAACATGAACGTTTATCGCAATGATTGGTTGACCGTCAGCGGTAATAAGATCGGTATCGAAATCGGCATCGGCCATCATCTCGGCAATGCTCTCGATGAGCCGGTCATGGTGCTGAAAAGCTCCATCGGCAATCGTGGTCTCGGCTGGGACCTACTTCCTCCGGGTAGCGAGCGTTATCTAGCAGAATTCACCGACAAAGCCGGTGTCAAAACCACCAAGGTTATGGCGGGCTACAAAGACAAGCCGGACATGTGGGATGCCGATGCCACCAAGGGCTTGGCCACTGAACCACCAAAAGAGTGGCTCGACAAAAATGGCAAACCCATCAATTGGTATGCTGGCAAACAGTATGACGACGACACCGCCAATGCCAAAAAAGTGCTAGCCGAAATCGCCAAGTATTACCCAGAAGCAACCAAGTATGAAATTGCTGGTTTCATCTGGTGGCAGGGTGACAAGGATCGCTACAACGAAGCACACGCCGCGAACTATGAGAAAAATCTCGTGACTCTCATCAAGGCACTGCGCAAAGAATACAATGCGCCGAATGCTCCTTTCGTCTTGGGAACGCTTGGTCAGACGAGCAAAGAAAACGCTACGGGCAATGACGGCAAAATTTTCGCGGGACAGATGGCTGTCGATGGCGAAAGCGGCAAATACCCCGATTTCAAAGGGAATGTTGCCACTGTTTACACCAACCCCCTCAGCATGGGCGGTGCTTCCAACGGCCACTACAATGGCAACGCTAAAACTTACATGAACGTCGGTCTCGGCCTCGGCGAAGCCATGGTGAAGTTGCTGAAAGCCAAGTAAGCGTCACAACATTTTCAATCGCGAAGAGGGGATACCTTCTTCGCGATTTTTTTTGCCCATTACATACGCCGCATCACGATCGTGCGTTCTTCGCCCTCGCGGCCGGCAAATGTGCGATGCTCGACATCAGGAAATTCGATTACGAAATTTGGCGAAAATCGTTGCTCCATTTCTTCCATCGCAGCATTCCAAGGCGGACCTTGGCCACCATCATCCATATCGGTAAAAAACGCACCGATCAAATGCCCGCCGCTGGAGAGCAGTTGGGAAACAGTCGCCACATAAGCATCGCGCAAAGAAGGGGGAATCGCGCAGAAACACGTGTGTTCCCAAATTAGCCCAATTTTCTGATTCCGATACCACTGCGGCAGTGCGAAAAAATCGGCTTCGATGATTTCCACGTTGGCAAGGTCCGCGCAATTTTCTCGCGCGGAAAGGACCGCCGATGGTGCGAGATCAATGCCGATGACTTCGTGTTGCGGGTGAGCCTCGGCCCAGGCACGCAAGTCCCAACCGCGCCCGCAACCGGGCACGACGATGGCACCATCGACTTCGATGTTTGCGATCCAGTGGGATACCATCGGATGGGCTTGTCCTTTGTCCCACGGTGTATCTGCGGCGCCGTAGCGTGATTCCCAATCGACTTCGTTTGTCATGAGGGGGAAGATGCATTCGTTATGATCGCAGTCAATGGTAATGTCGGGGAGAGCCGCCGTCTCGGCGGCTAGAGGCTGTCCTATAAGGAAAGGCAAAAGGCAGATTGATTGACGATTGATGATTGTTGATGTTTGATTTTTGATTTGCTGACCCCTGAATTGCTACGGCCATACGATGGTCGAACAGACCGGATAGTGATCAGACGCGGGGAGTTCTCCAGCTGCCGCATAGATGATTTCGGCACGCATGACGCGTGCGGGTTTCGTGACGAGGATGTGATCGACTTTTGCCCAGCCTTCTTTGTGGTTTTGCCAGAAATGCAAGGTGCGTCTTGCTTTTACTTGGGGATGAAGGGTCTGATACGTGTCGAGCAACGCATTCGGCCACTGCGGGGTGCGACCAGCTAAATAATCGACAGCATTGTTTCCTTCGGTGGCATTAAAATCGCCTAACAAAACCACGGGCTCATTTGCGTGCTTGCGGGCATCGATGCGTTTGGCGATGAGAAACGCCGCCTCCACGCGCGAACCCTGATGCCGATGATCCCAGTGCGTGTTATAGACAGTGAAGCCACGCTGCGTCGTTTGATCCCGCAGGTGGATCCAAGTCGTGATGCGCGGAATTCCGTTGCCCCATGTCATAGAGCCGGGCACTTCGGGCGTGGCGGATAGCCAGAATTGACCCGCATTGGTGAGGTCCGCGCTGAAGCGGCTGCGACGATAGAAAATGCCCGAATACTCGCCGCGCTTCACTCCGTCATCACGACCGAAGCCATAAAACTCATAGTCGGGAAGCGACAATCGCATATCGGCGACTTGCGTGTGCAAGGCTTCTTGAACACCCATGACATCGGGATCCATGCGTCGCACCGTTGCGATCAGTCGGTGCAATCGATCCGGCCACGAACGCCAGCCAAGGTCTTCCTGCGTTTCATAACGAACATTATAGGAAGCAAAGGTGAGTTTCAATTCCGCTGCGCTTGCCGAAGCAAGCAAACTGATGCCGAGCATCATGCAGCGAAAAAAACGACTCATCGCCTTAGTCCTTTTTCTTCAACTGCGGGAAGAGCACCACATCGCGAATCGTCGGCGCGCCGGTGAGCATCATGATCAAGCGATCGATGCCGATGCCGATGCCGCCTGCGGGAGGCATGCCGTGTTCGAGTGTCTCGATGAAATCGTAATCGACTTTCTGCTCCTCGCCACCGGATTGATGTTCCAAGCGATCGCGCTGCACATCGGGATCATTCAGCTCCGAATAACCGGGTGAAATTTCCTGACCGTTGATGATGAGTTCGTAAACCTCCACCGTCTTGCCGCCGGGAGTGACTTTCGCCAAGGGCACGAGTTCCGAAGCGACGCGTGTTACGAAACACGGATCGTATGTTTTCTCCTCGACGAGTTTTTCAAAGACTTGCTGCACCACTTCGTAGTCTTCCATGTTGGCAGAAATCTCGACGCCTTTTTCCGCACAGCGCTCACGGCGTTGGGCCGGGGAGATGTCGAAGAAATCATCGCCAGCGGCCAGCTTGATGAGATCGTGATAGCCGGCGCGTTTCCATGGGCGTTGCAGGTTGATCGTGCGGATCACATTGCCTTCTTCGTCTTTGTGGTCGATCTGCAAACCGCCACAGAATTTTTCCGCGAGTGAGCACGTCATTTCCTCGACGAGATTTGCCATTTCCTCAAAATCCGAAAACGCCCAATAGGCTTCGAGCATCGTGAACTCGGGGTTGTGACGACGCGAGATGCCTTCATTGCGGAAGTTCCGATTCAATTCGAAAATTTTCGTAAAGCCACCGACGAGCAAACGCTTGAGGAAAAGCTCCGGTGCGATGCGCAAGGTCAGCGGCATGCCAAGAGCATTGTGATACGTTTCAAAGGGCCGCGCAGCAGCGCCACCGGCCACGTCTTGCAACATCGGAGTTTCCACTTCCAAAAAGCCGCGCTCTTGGAAAAATCGACGAATCTCCGCGACCATCAGGATGCGTTTCACAAACACCTCGGCGCTTTCCGGATTGCCCATCAGGTCGAGGTGACGCTTGCGGTACTTGATCTCGCGGTCGGCCACGCCGTGCCACTTGTCAGGCATCGGGCGCAGGGACTTCGAGAGCATAGTGAAGCTTTCGACCTTGATCGTTGGCTCGCCGGTGCGGGTGAGGAAAGTTTCGCCTTCGATGCCGATCCAGTCGCCGCGATCGAGGCACTGCCAGACAGCGGCATCGTGCTCCGAGAGAGTTTTCAGACCCACATAGCCTTGGATCGAGCCAAGCACATCGCCGAGATGGAAAAAGACCGACTTGCCCATATCGCGCAGGCCGGTAATGCGTCCAGCGACTTTGACTTTCACGCCTTCGGCGAAATCCGATTGGAGCGCGGCGGGAGTGGTGGTCGTTTCAAAACGTGCGCCGAATGGGTCCACGCCGAGTTCGCGGAGCTTCGCCAGCTTCGCGCGGCGGACGGCGATCAGTTCAGCTTCGGTGGAATGGGGCGTGGCATCTTCAGACATGGCGGGAAATGACTTACGCGAGGAAGGGCGTTTGGGAAACAGCAAAATGCGAGAGTGGGTGGATTTTTCCAGCCTAAGGCAGGTCATCTTCATCCCCCGGCACCGGCGGAATCAAGTCTTCGCGTTGCAAGAGACGTTCAATGTCGAGGTCATCGAGCAAGTCCTCAGGGGTGCGTTGCACGATCATCGCGTACGGCATGATGCGGTCCAATTCGGCAATGGCACAATGGACCATCGAGGTCACGATATCAGCATCGTAGCGCTCTTTTTCAAAAATGTTGGTGATGCGAAATACCATAAACTGACGATCGAGATCATACTCGAAGGACCCGAGGTTAAGATACTTGTTCGCCCTGCACAGTAATTCGAGAAGGTACGGAATATGCTCTTCGCTCACCGGCAAGGGGCTTTCCCCGACAACCGCGAGGGCATTGATCGGCGTGTAGGATTGCGCGTGAAGCTGGATGCGGGTGTGGTGGGCGTTGAACGAAGCACGAATGACATCGCGACCTTCGAGCAATTCGCAATGCCAGCCATGGCTGCCGAAAGTGGATTCAACCGAGAGGATTTGCAAAGAGGGAGCACGCATGATTAGAGAGTCGGAGAAGAGTTCGAAGAAGCAGCGCGTTGTTGCGAGACGGACACAACCAATCGTTGCAGTAGTTCGCGCTGGGCGGGCAGTATAGGCGCAAGCGAAACGATCACGCCAGCGGTTTTTTCTGCGGTGAAATGAATGATCATACGTTGGCTGGTGACGTCGCACTCTAACGAATCAATCGTCGACCACAGCAAAAGTTGCATCGTAGCCTCAGGGCGAAATAGCGGAAAAATTTCCACCCCCAGTGGCGTAAAGATGATGTAGGCATGGCGAATGCAGCGAATGCCGAGGCGCGCCAAAAACCATGCCGCGATCAAGGGCAGCAGCGCCGTCCAGAGATATCCTTCCAGTCGCGGCGCTTCAAATTCCGTGCCCTGGGTGGCCAGTGCCACCAAGCCTAACGAAAGCGCTAACAAGCCCGCTGTCAGGACTAAGAACAGACGTCCCTGCGCGGAGCGCGTAAAGCGCACTTCTTTTTCTGGAGAGGCGAGTGTTTTCGGGGAGGCCATGTATGCGCCACCAGCATTCACAGATTGGAGGTCAGACGCAAGACATTCAAACTATAGATAAAAGACGATCAGACATAAGACGTAAAAATTGAATCATGAATTTCGTTCTCCTTTGCGGAAGGGGAGCAGTAGCAAAAAGTAAAAAGTAAAGGCTACGAACTGGAGCGTTATCAAATACCAGGGATACGGGCCCATGTAATCAAACAAGGTGCCAACGCCTGGCTTGCCATTCAAGAATCCATAGTTCGCCCCCAGCAGCCAGTTCAGCCCATAGACCACCACCATGTAAACCCAACTCCAGAAAATGGCGCGCTGGAAGGCACCTGGCTGAGGTCGCAATGGAGTGCCGAAGGCCAGGGCAAGGGCGGCAACAGGCACTCCGCCATGTTGCGCGAAAAAGGCATAATACTCTAACGTGTCCCAGGAAAAATACAGCGTGGGCGTAATGAGCCCTTGCACGGTGCCAGCCATACCCCAGAGGTAGCCGAGTTCAGCGAACCGCTGCCTCCTTGCGATCAAGGCCACCGCCAAAACTCCAGAAACGACATCGCATAAATACAACGGCAGTGCCGTCTCGCGCACCAGTCGCGATGCCACTCCCGGTTGATCATCGTAGCGAAACCAAGTTAAAATCGGATCAAGAGTCACTGCTACGATGAGGATCACCCCAAGAATTACGTTAGCTCGATGCTTTGCCTCGGGTGAAACCGTGGTAGATCGATTGAGCCGCACCATAGAAACAGAAGCAATCACAGTGGCAGCCATCGCCACGCAATGGGGCAGACCGAAAGTTACAAAAGCACGCGAATCCATAAGTCCATAAATTAAATCGCGGTTAATACATCAAACAATCGCAAGATGTATCAGTGAAAAATCATTTTTTCTAACAACAGCAATTCATGCTCAACATACCTTCATCCCCAACAGTGCATCGCGAAATTTTCATTCCCTAATCCGAATTTTCGCGCACAATCATTCGCATGCAACGCGTCGATATTGCCACCACCCGTTTTCAACGCGTTGAGGTTTGGAAATCACCACTGCAAGTCGAATTTCGTGTTGAGCAAGCAGTGCATGCTTGGTGGCACGCGCAACGGTTTCTCACGGGACTGGCGTGGGATAACATCATCGCGGCCACGTTGTTGCACCCTAGCAAGCGACCGCAGGCTATCCTGATGCTTGGTCTCGCGGGCGGAACCACATTTCATGCCCTGCGCCACTTGCTGCCGGACGCCGAACTTACTGCTGTGGACATCGATGGCGAATTGATCGATCTCGCTCGCAAGCACATGCATCTCGATACTTTGCGCTGCGACATTTCCATCGCGGACGCCTACGAATGGGTTGCGGCAAGTAGGAAAAAATTCGATGTCGTGATCGATGATGTATATCTCGCGGGTAAGGTGGATGTTTATCGACCCGGCGATTGGAATGAAGCATGGATCACTCAACTCAAGAGCCTGCTTAGGCCTAACGGAATGTTGCTCACGAACCTCGTGCGCGGTGCCGGGCACCGCACTTTGCAAAGCCAGATCCGCCAACTCTATCGGCAGCATTTTCCTTGCGTCAAAGAAGTCCGCACGCCGGATGGTCTCAATGAAACGCTCTGCGGGGGCAATAGCATCGCCGGTGTTTCCGCTCTGCGTCAGTGGCGTGCTCAGTTTAAAGCATCGCGCGACCGCATCTTGTGGGATAAAATTTCTGTTCGCCGACTTCCCACTCTCACCCCTTCATCATGAACGATTTCCCCGCCAGCGCAAACCATCAGGAAGAAAATTATCCGGCGATGAGTCATCCACCGGGGCATCCTGCTGTCATGGCTGCCACTGCTTTGTTAGGTGGACTTCGTCTCTCTCCGATCCGTGACTGGCACATTCTTGAAATCGGATGTGCTTCCGGACATCATATTTTGCCGATCGCCGCTGCCTATCCTCATACGCAAATCACCGCCATCGATCTCAGTGCCTCCGCCATTGCCGAAGCTCAACGACTTGCCGCACTCGCTGGCATCACCAACGTGAAATTTCTCTGCGCCGATGTGATGCAATGGCAGGCACCGAAAGAAGCGTTTGATGCCATTATTGCCCATGGTGTGTTCTCATGGGTGAACGACCAAATTAAATCGGCATTACTTCAGTTGTGCCAGCGTTCTCTAAAAAAACAGGGCGTGGCGATGCTCAGTTACAACACTCAGCCCGGGTGGGCCTTGCGTCAGCCGCTGCGAGAAATGGCACTGACACTGCGACAAATTGATGGCGCGCAGGGCTCCGCCCTGTCGGCCTTGCAGTGGATGGAAAGCGCCTTGGATCAACGTGTCGATCGATACGGGCAATATTTGTTAGAGATCGTGCGCGATACGCAGGCCAAGGGCGAACAACAACTGAAGTTTGATGACCTCGCGCCAGTGAACGATCCCTGCTATTTTAGTCAATTCGTGCATTGGTGTGAGCAAGCTGGTCTCACGTATGTAGGCGAGGCCGACAGTACATTAGCGCAAACATCTCTACTCAGCAGCACGGCACAAGCGCAACTGCTCGGCTTAGCCAACAACCCGCTGCTTCATGAACAAATGACGGATTTTCTGACCGGTCGCACATTCCGCTGCAGCGTCATTTGCCGCAATGATGCGACACGCATCGCGCCGACGGCTGAGGAAATTACCACGTTGTGCATCGAGGCGCTCATGCCCGTGCCTCCGACTGGCAATGCCGCCACCGATACGCTAGGGGCCGCCATTTTTGCCAGCGAGCCAAGCTGTCTTTCGATGAGCCATCTACTGCAAAAAGCGCCGAGCCTGTCCCCGCAAGAAGCGATTTCCATCTCTCTACGACTCCTGCAGTTAGGCATGATCCGACTGCGTAGCGAGCCGATTGTGCTCCCTGATGAAATGCCCTCGCATCCAAAGTTCAGTGCCTTGAATCAAGATCATCTCGCCACAGGGAAAGCGATCGTCGATGCCTTTCATCGCCCCTGCCTGCTATCGCCCACCGACCGTGCTTGGTTACGCGCCTGCGATGGTAGCCACAGCTTTGAACAATTGATGAAACGTTGCCCAAATGATGAGCAAGTCGAAGCCTGTCATGCCTTGCTCGCTCATCTGCATCGACGCGGATTATTCGTTTGAATCTTTTTTCTTCCGATTCCAGCACCACGCGAGAAAGCTACCAATGAGGCTGTGAAACACTGCTGAGATCGCAGCAGGGACGGGAGCCAAGGCAAACTCAGCAAAATGCTTTTTCGCCAGCGAAGCACCGAGGCCGCTGTTCTGCATGCCGACTTCTACCGAAACCGTGCAGCAGACATCTTTTGTTCCTTTGAACCAATAAGAAAAAAGATAACCAAGTCCAAATCCAATCGCATGCAGACTAAACACCGCCACAAATAACCACGGCCCTGCACTCGCGATTTCTGTCTTCCGCCCGGCCACGATGCTACCCACCACTAACACAATTAAAATCACGCTCACCAAAGGTCCGATCACTCCCACCCAACGCTGTGCTTGCTCGCGAAACCGACTGCGATCCATCAACGTATTCATCGCGATTCCTAACAACAAAGGGATCAATACCACCTCAATCATCGAGCGAAACAAGGCCCAAGCATCGATGGGCATCAATTGTCCCGCCAGCCACTGCGTGAGTAGCGGCGTCAACAACACCGCGACAAAGGTCGAACACATCGTCAGCAACACACTCAATGCCACATTCGCGCGAGCGAGGTAGCAGATCACATTCGATGCCGTGCCGCCCGGACAACAACCGACCAAGATCAATCCCAGCGCGAGTTCTTTCGGCAGTGAAAACACCTTGCTGCACAATACTGCAGCGAAAGGCATAATCAAAAATTGCAAAGCCACCCCAATCGCGATCCACTTCGGTTGTCGTAATACTTCACGGAAATCTGCTACCCGAAGCGTCAGCCCCATGCCTAACATAATCACCCCCAAGCCCCGCGAAATCCACGGCTCAAACCACGTCCACGCCGCCGGTTGCAACCACGCCCAGCCACACCCAAGCACAATCCACAACGGAAACCATTCGCTGAGTTTGATGAGAATGCGTGACGGGAAATGCATGCCGCAGATACTAAAAATTCCATAGGGAATTGCGAATCTTTAGTTTGCGGTCAAATGGGAAATTATGCATTGATCATGACAGCGTATGTGCTATCATGAACCTGTGATCCCCAGAATCGTTATGGACACCAATGTTTACATTGCGGCACTTCTCAGCGCCTCGGGGAACAATCGTGCCGTATTAAGGTCCTGCCTGTCAGGCGTTGCAAAGCCTCTTATGGGAGCGGCCTTGCTCCATGAATATGAGGAAGTTATGCAACGCGAATCAATTTTTCGAAAGTGTCCACTCACTGTTGCGGAAAGACAGACTCTTTTGGAGGCGTTTCTTTCTGTGTGCGAATGGGTCAAAGTTTACTACCTGTGGCGACCGAACCTTCGTGATGAAGGCGACAATCATTTGGTCGAGTTAGCCGTTGCCGGGTCCGCTGAAATGATTGTAACCAACAATACCAAAGATTTCCAAACCAAAGAATTACGCTTCCCTAACCTGAAAATCATCACCCCCACTCAATTCATCCATCACCAATTATGAGCACACTCACCATTAGACTGCCCGACGACAAACATGCACGGCTGCGTCAATTGGCAAAACACCGTGACATCAGCGTGAACAAGCTGGTAGAAGAACTGGCCACTATCAGCATCGCTGAGTTTGACGCAGAAACACGATTCCGTGCCATGGCTGCCAACGGCTCCGCAAAAAAAGGACTCGCTCTTTTGAATATACTCGATGCGCCAAGGAAAAAAGATGAGTCGCGAACGAAGAAACGGTGAGTGATGATCCATGAAGATCAATGCATTTAGCCGAATTCGATCATTGATCCATAGCGCAGACTCATCTAAAATCGACGAGGCGATTTGTCTGTTGCAGCGTTCGGAAGTGGATGCAGAGCAGTTGCTTCATTTGCTCGAAAAAACCCGTTACGCCAGGGTGGTTGTCGCTGTGCTGATCAAGCTATTCGATGATTTCGATGTTGAATTTGCAGGCATGCACATTCCATTGATTCATAGCCGTATTATGGCGCGCTTGGAAAATGAAATTTTGCCAGAAGACGAGGCCAAATTGAATTGTATTGCACTGATCTACGACAAAGACGAATACGATGGAAATGAAATCGTCCTGCTTGATACCTGCATCGAGAAATACAGAAACATTCTCGCGCGCCAATGCTCATCAATCACCGAACACCTGAAGCAGTATTTTTTGTCTTATGATGGCCTGTCATATATCGATCTCTGTGATCTGCTCACGTATGCTGTCTCGGCAAAAGAATATATAGAGCTAGTGCTGGAAAAGTCTTCTCACGAATTGGATGCAGCCGCGCGCCGCCATTATTTGCAAATTTTCGAGTTTTTCTATATCCATGAAATTTGCGATGGCAATGCGATTGCTGATTGGCTGGAAAAATCGTTGGATCGATATTTTCACGCAACGATCAATCACAATTCGGCGCAAAAAGAATTGCTCAAATCACTGGGGCATTTGCCTTATCGGGTCATGGAAAATTATTTTTCACGTCTCAATCGGAGCAAAGATTTACGGGTATCAAAAATGACCTTATTGATTACACGATTGCAGTCGTATTGTTCACGATGGCGATTGAAAAACGCCGGTTGACCGGAAAATCACGCTCAGAAGTTGGTTCCGCAATCAGAGCATTTCAACGAATCCTGAAAATGGATTTCCCAGAAGAATTTACTGTAAATGGCGTTGAAAAAACTCTACGCGCTTGCGTTGCATATGACGGGATTCACCGACGCCATGTTTGCCGTTTGGCACCACGATGAGTTCAAAGTCTTTGTCTGCTTTGATGAGTGCATTGACGACTTGCAGCGTCGAGGAGGGATCGACATTCGTATCCACTTCTCCCACGGTCAACAATAGCGCACCCTGCAAGTTCTTTGCGTGTGTCACGTTGGAATTATCGGCGTATTGCGGTCCAACGGGCCAATCCATCCACTGTTCATTCCACCAAATCTTATCCATGCGATTGTCATGGCAGCCACAATCGGCGGCGGCCGCTTTGTAAAAATCTCCGTGAAACAACAATGCACCTAATGCATTTTGTCCGCCCGCCGAACCTCCGAAAATTCCCACTCGCGTGAGATCCATTTGCGGAATCGATTCCGCGGCTTTTTTCATCCACGCGATGCGATCGGGTAGCCCCGCGTCCTTGAGATTTTTGTAACAGAAATGGTGAAACTCCTTCCCACGATGCGCGGTGCCGCGACCATCGATCTGCACGACGATGAAGCCATGAACGGCCATTTCATGCATCGGCGGCATCCATGGTGACCATGACTTATTGACATGTGCATCATGCGGTCCCGCGTAGATGGCTTCCACAACCGGGTACTTTTTCGATGCATCGAAATTCGGTGGTTTGATAATCACTCCGTAAATATCAAATTTGCCATCGCGATCTTTTGCCACAAATGGTTCAGGCAGATTCCACTTCTTGCGCAGCTCGCGGTCATCAGCTTTGCTTAAGGTTTTAATCAAGGAGCCATCGGAAGTGCGACGCAATTCATACACGGGGGAGTGATCAATGCGCGACCAACTACAAACATAGTAGTTCCCTTGCGGCGAAAATACTGGTTTTTCATGATGCCCCGCGGAGTCGGTCAACGGCACGATCTTACCCGTATCGATATGGACCATTACGTAATGCTCAAAGTAGGGATCTTGGGTGGGGTAGTTACCGCACACTTGCAACAAAACCGTGCGATTTTCTTCATTCACCTGCAGCACTTTTTTTACGACCCATTCGCCTTTGGTGAGTTGCTTTTTGACCGCACCTGTTTTCCCATCCATCAGATACAAGTGATTCCATCCATCGCGTTCGGAGTTCCATAGGATTTCTTCACCTTCGCGGAGGTCGCATCGGAATGCATATCCATAGGCATAGACAAAAGTATCACTTTCCTCGCGGATCAATACGCGCTGTTTTCGCGTCGCTGCATTGATTTCGATGACGTTCAATTTGCCAAATCCACGCTCAATAAACTCATAGGTAAGTCGCTCTGAATCAGAGCGCCAGGCGGGTTTTCTGATTTCAAACGGATTTGCGAGCAAGCTCAGGTCCGGTTCAAGGGGATTGCTGCCGTCGGTATAAAAAATCCACGGAACAGGGACCGAAAGCTCATCACCTGGCTTTGTGTAGTCGATGGCGAAGTGCTCGGGATGCAATTGTTTTTCCGGCGACGAGCGCGTGTAATGGATGATGCGCTCCGCTACTTCCTTTTTTTGCCAGAGTAGAAATTTTTTCGAATCAGGCGACCAGTACGGTTTGCCTGAAAAGGCTCCATTTTGGTTGTCTTTCGCCAGCACCCGCTCGGTATTCGTGTTGCGGTCTTTTAAGATGACAGAGCCATCGCGAAGCAGTACTTCCCATTGGTTATCTTTCGATTGATTTTCATCGTAACCCGAGCGTTGGGGTGACTTTATTTTCGGCACTTCCGGCAACGCGGGAATTTGTTGTGAGCTTTTGCTTTCTGTGCCCTTTGCCAGATCCCAGGCCATTACGATGTCATTGCCATTTTCTTCGGTAATTTTGTAGAACAAATGGGATTCATTTTCCGCCCAGCCGAAGTTGATTTTTTGATTGCGCACGGGAGTCCGTGCCATCGCGAAAAACTCTGTCGTCGTTCTCTCAAACTGAGCGGTGCCTCCATGCTCGGCCCATAGGGGAAGAGCAAATACGAACGATATCCCGAAATATTTCACAAAAGACATGAGCGCTATACCGCCGCTAGCAGGAAAAAATTGCAAGCGCCGATTGAAAATTAGAGTTTCAGCTCCGTGTAGTCGGTGGGCTGGTACTTGACGACAGCGAAGTTGCGCGTGATCAGCTTTTCCTCTTCGACCTCGCTGCGGCATTTCACGGTGCGGTATTGCCAAATTTGATTCGATCGATAAAAGGCGTTGCCGATTTTCACGAATACATGGTGTTTCTCGATCACATGATATTTGTGTTCCAGATCGCGATTGCAACGTAGCTCACCTTCTAAGGTTTTTTCTGTTAGCCAAAATCGTAATTGATACGTGTCTAGGGTATCGTTGCGAAATTGATAGTCCACATAGTTATAAAAAATCGCTGCTCCGGTGCCAAAGGGAATGATGCGCCCCTCATCAGGAAAAGGATCATAGCTATGTTGACTGCGCTCCACCACAGTCAGCGGGCTGTGAAGAACGAGCCAATGAATGAGATTCGCAATTTGGCAAATGCCACCACCAATCCCCGAAATGGCTTGCCCGCGGCTGAGTTGCAAACCTTTCACGAAGCCTCGTCGGCGTGTGGGTTTTCCGACTAGTTTGCAAAAGGAAAACACTTCCCCAGGTCGGATGATGACTTCGTGGAGGCAGGCTGTGGCGAGTCGGAGATTGATGATTTTGTTGTGCTGCAGCACGGGGTCGGTGTCGCCCAATTTACGGATCAATACGGAGGAGTGTTTGTGCACGCGATAGGGCAAAGGTCCTTGAGCTCGTTCTTTGGCAAATGTCTCTTTTTGTAACAACCAAAGCACATGACGCTTCGTACGAAACCACTGCACACCCAGCCAGTAAACGATGGGATTGCGGTGGCTGAGGCGATCACATCCCACAGAGGGCAGGGGAGAGGGGATGTTGATTTCTGAAAGCACAAGCAATTCATACCTCGTGTAAAAACACCTTCAATCAAAAATCGAAAACACTGATCCATCGGATTGATACTATACAATTTTGCCAACCGTCCCCGCAGCATCTGCAGATTTCTACTGGAAAATCCGCGTATTGCGGCGATGGTGGCGCGGCATGGACAATCTCACTCACGGACTTTTGGGCATGGCGGTGGCAGTTTGCGTGGCACCGCGTGAAAGCCGTCGTCAGGCGGCGGTGGTGGGATTTCTTGCGGGTGAATTTCCTGATCTGGATGTATTTCTGCAGTCGAAGGAAGACCCGTTGTTTGGCATAGCGATGCATCGGCATTTCACGCACTCGTTGTTGCTGGCACCAGTGATCGGCGTGGCGATGGCATGGCTCGTGATTCTTTGGCAACGTTGGCGCAAAAAAACCTGCGATGCTCGTATCCTGATGGTGGCTGGTATCGCTGCCGCATTGAGTCATGGGCTTTGTGATGTGTGGACGAGCTATGGCACGCGCTGGTTCTGGCCGTTTGCGGATACGCGGGTGTCGTGGGATTTGATTTCTGTGATTGATCCTCTGTTCACATTGCCACTGTTAATCTTGGTGGTGTTCTGCATCAAACGACGCTCGCGGAAATGGGCCACTGCGGCTCTACTATGGGCGTTGTTTTATCTCGGGATCTGTTTCGTGCAACAGCAGCGCGTGCTGCGGGAAGCACGGTTCGTCGCCGAGGAGCGCGGTCATGGGCCGTTGCGATTGACGGCGAAGCCCTCGTTCGGCAATAACATCGTCTGGCGCGCCCTTTATGAGCATGAAGGTGAAGTGCATGTCTTGTGCTATCGGGCTGGCGGTGATGTGCGATTGATAGGGGAAAGTCGTGCCACATTGGTGCGTCCTGAATCACTTGCAAACATTCCGTCCGACTCCGTATTGGCCCATGACATCCGCCGTTTTGCCCATTTCTCGAATGATTGGCTAGCTTGGCACCCGCAGCAGCCACAGGTGTTAGGCGACATGCGCTACGCCCTGCGTCCCGATGCCATCGCACCCTTGTGGGGCATCACAATCGATCCGTCGAAGCCTGATGAGCATGTAAAATTTGCCACATTTCGGCGCACCCGAGATGACTCATGGCAGGCGTTGTGGAAGATGATTCGGGACGGAGATGCGGGTCGTTGAGAGTGCTATTCTCTAGTTTGATTACGTCGATACAAAATACCTGTTACTAGTCCTGCAAGTAATCCCGGCCAAAGTGTTATGTCCCAGTGCCATAGCCAAATTTTGGCATACAGAGTGATGACGCCTAATAGCAAGGCAAATACACGAGTGCGATTGCTGGATGCTGTGAGGAATGCATACACAAAAAATAGCGCGTGACCGGAAACGGGTGGCCAACCAAATAGTGGTCGGGAAAGGCACAAAACCGCGATGATTCCATCGAGGTAATAGCCCCTCTTCCTTGCACTACGTTGCTGAAATCGATCGGTGATCAGTGATCCCACTACCAAAGCAGCGGGTGTGTAATACCAAAGACGATAAATCCGCTCGGCTCCCACAAAGAAAAACATTGCATAGGTCGCGACGGCTACCGCACATGTTAGAGAAATGAGTAGTGAAAGGCGAGGCGGCTTCACAGGTCAGTGCGTGTGTTGCATTTTTCGTCGGTTAGGATGGGCAATGGATTACTCTTTCTGCTTGAGCTTTGCCATTTGCTGGATCGTTAATTCAATCCTTCCATCAACCATCTGCGACTTCCAATTAGGAAATTTCGTTTTAATGGCCTGAAAGGAATCGAGTGATTCTTGAAATTTCTGAAGCGCTAGTTCGCGCTCCTTGGCATTAGAAGCATCACGGGATAAGCTCGAACCTTCGCGCGATTTAAGATAAGCCTGATAGTAGAGATCGCCTGGATCTTCTTTTACCTCTTCCGGTTGTGCAACGAGTGAAACTTCCTGGGGTTTTTGTTCCTCAGGTTCTGCTGCATGCTGCTGGTTTTTACATCCAATGCAGGCAAGGGGCAGTGATAGGCAAAAAGCACGTAGGAGAGTGAGGGAGTTCATTACGTTGATAATCTGATGAGAAAAATATTACACTGACTTGCGATGCAACACATCACTGTCGGTGTAAGTGTAGGTAAAGTCTACAAGGTCTTGGGACTGCAATAAAAAACGACAGCGCGCAAACCGGCCCGTAGAGTTCCAATGAGCTGCAAAAGTTAAAATTTCTCCATCCCACTGAATCTCGAAAATGTCCGCTTCTTCCGAGTCATTTTTATTGATCGCGCGAACTGTTAATCCATCTCCCTTTGCCGAGATCAGGTATTCAACGTCCGAGGCAAATTCATCTGCACTTACCCAGGTTCCCACCAGTGGGTGTTGTTGATTGTTTGTCTGACTTGTGCGCGCTTGGGACATGATTTTGAGGCAGGGAGGCGAGACACCTCCGCCACGTTACTCTTTGACTCGTTCGACGCGGGCGTGGAGTTGAAGGAGTTTTTCGTCGATGTGCTCGTAGCCGCGGTCGATGTGGTAGAGGCGGGAGATGGTGGTGGTGCCTTTGGCGGTGAGTCCGGCGAGCACGAGCGCGGCAGACGCACGAAGATCGCTCGCCATCACGGGGGCGGCGGAAAGTTGTTTCACGCCTTTGATGATCGCGGTGCCGCTATCGACATTGATGTCGGCGCCCATGCGTTTCATTTCGGCGCAGTGCATGAAGCGTTGCGGGAAGATGGTGTCCTTTACCACGGAAATGCCGAGTGTGGTTGCGAAGACGGCGGTCATTTGCGCCTGCATGTCAGTGGGGTAGCCGGGGTAGGGGGCGGTGTTGATCTCGGCACCAACGGGATTTTCACCGCGATGGATGGTGACGCTATCGCCCGCTTCATTGAACTGAAGAATGTGGCCGCAGTCTTCGAAAATTTTCGAGATGGCGGTCATTTGGGCGCGGCAGATGCGATGCAATGTCACGCCCTCACCAGCGATGACGGCGGCCGCCATGAAGGTGCCGGCTTCGATGCGATCGGGGATTACAGTGTGTTCGATGCTGCCTAAGGAAGTCACGCCTTGAATGGTGATGCGACGAGTGCCCGCCCCTTCGATTTTCGCACCGAGACCATTGAGGAAGTTCGCGAGGTCTTCGACTTCTGGTTCAGCGGCGGCAGATTCGATCACCGTGGTGCCTTCGGCAAATACGGCGGCCATCATTACGTTGTCGGTGCCGAGAACGGTAGGACCGTGGGTGCCGCGCAGGTTGATTTCCGCTCCTTTGAGGCCACCTTTCGGTGCGGTGATGATGATGTTTCCGGAATCAAATTCGGTCGTCGCTCCGAGTGCCTCTAAGCCTCTCAGGTGGAGATCGACAGGTCGATCGCCGATGATGCACCCACCTGGCAGCGAGACAACGGCACGACCGGTGCGTGCGAGTAACGGTCCCATCACGCAGATGGAGGCACGCATGCGGCGTACGAGATCGTAGGGAGCGGTATCGACGATGGTTTTGTTGTTGATGCGCACAGTGCCGGAGCTGCGCTCGATTTCGCCACCGAGTGCGGAAATGATTTGCACCATGTAGTTGGTGTCCGATACATCGGGCACGCGGCGGATGATCACTTCTTGATCGGTGAGAAGCGAGGCGGCGAGGATCGGCAGCGAGGCGTTTTTTGAGCCGGAAATATTGATGCTGCCGCGAAGTGTGGAGCCGCCGTGTACGAGAAGTTTGTCCATAGGTTTGGGAAAATCAAGGGGTTACCCCCGCCGCATCAGCGTTTGGGGAATGGGGAAGTTTGGCAAGGGGAAAACGCGCGATACCAGAAATGTCGTTCAGCACGCGGACTTCGTCGAGACCACCCTCACGCAAAAGAGCGCTGGTTGCTTCGGCTTGGTCGTGCCCGATCTCCATGGCAATCCTACCGCCGGGTGTGAGGAAATGTTTCGCTTGCTGGCAAAAAACGCGGATCAAATCGAGGCCATCGTTACCAGAAAAAAGTGCCAGCGCTGGATCGTGCAGCACTTCCGGTGTGAGTGTGGCTCTATCGGTCTCGGGCACATAAGGGAGATTGGCGACGATCAGATCAAAGCGATCCGAGATCTGAGAAAACAACGATGTTTCGCAAAAACGCACACGCTCCATTCCGAGCGCTGTGGCATTTTCCTGAGCGAGGCTGAGGGCTTGCGGGGATATGTCGGCCAGTGTCACTTGAGCCTGCGGCCATGCGGCAGCGAGGCTGAGACCGATGACGCCTGAGCCGCTGCCGAGATCGAGTACGGTGGCTGGCGCGGGCTGAACATTCGCAATCAACCACTCGACTAACTCTTCGGTTTCCGGACGCGGGATCAGAGCACGCGCATCGATTTTGAAGTCGTGCTTGTGAAACGCCACGCTTCCCAGCAAATGCTGCAAGGGAACGCGCTCGCCGCGTTTTTTCAAATCAGTGCGCAGGGGCGCGAGAACTTCCTCGCCGAGTGGCTCATCGAAGCGCAAGTAGAGCTGCATGCGGGTGCATTTCATGTGATGCGCGACGAGCAACTGCATGTTGCGTCGTGCATCCTCGACCCCGCGTTTTTCCAAATAGGTAGTGCCTGCATCGATGCATTCCAACACGGTGGTCATGGGTGAGGCGCACGATGAAGAGAAATCCTCGCAGTGGAAAGAAAAAACATTATAGCATAGCTGTCGCATTCCAACCTTGTCGATCGGTCGGTGTTCGCTAACCTCATATAAATCATCGTCATGAATCCATTATCTCGTCGTCACTTCATCGCCCTTAGTACCTTGGGAACTCTTGGTTCTGTGGTGGCTCAATCCACTCCTCATATTAAGATGGCAGCGAAAAACGGCATCCGCATCGAGAGCGTTAATTATGAGTTTGAAGAATTCCGCTACCGCAGTCCATACAAATTCGGTGGTATCGCCGTGGACCGTGTGACTTTGCTGAACGTTACAGTCGAAGTCTCCACTGCGGGAGGAAAAATCGTAAAAGGATTCGGTTCCATGCCGATGGGAAATGTTTGGTCGTACCCGTCCAAAGAGATGAGCTACGATGCCACGCTCCAAGCGATGAAGAAATTGGCCGAACGCATTGCCAAGATCACGGGGGATTTCAAGGAGCTAGCGCATCCAATTGAAATCAATCACCAACTTGAACCAGAGTATCTCAAAGCCGCCGCCGACCTCACGCGCGAGATGGCATTGCCCACAGCGATTCCGAAGCTCTGCACGCAAGTGACCGCGAGTGCCTTCGATGCCGCGCTGCACGATGCGATGGGGAAATCGTTAGAGGTGAGTTGTTACCAAACTTACTCGCCCGAACTGTTGGGACATGATCTTTCGCGCTACCTCAACAACGACTTCAAAGGAGAATCGTTAGAGAATGCCGTGCAAAGCAAACCACGCGATTGGATCTGGATGTTTCATTCAGTCGGCGGAGTGGATGCCGTGGCTGACTCCGAACTCACGCAACGTCTCAACGATGGCATGCCGGAAACTCTCGGCGAGTGGATCAAATACGACAAGCTCGAGCGCATCAAAATCAAATTGCAGGGTGAGAATCTCGAATGGGACATTGCGCGTACGGTGGCAATTGATCGTGTGGCACGTGAGGTGCGACCTGATGTGGACTGGAAATATTGCAGCGACTTTAACGAGCGTTGCCCCAATGTAGAGTATGTCATGGAATATTTGCGCAAGGTCAAAGAACAATCGCCACAAGCTTTTGCGAGTATTTTGTATTTGGAACAACCGACGCAGCGCGACCTCAAAGTCAACTTGAAAAACGTCATGCACGCCGCTGCGAAAGAACATCCGGTGGTTATCGATGAATCTCTCACCGATTTGGAAACACTCTTGCTGGCGCGTGAGATGGGTTACACCGGAGCTTGCTTAAAAGCATGCAAGGGTCAATCGCATGCCGTGTTGATGGCGGCTGCGGGGAAGAAATATGATATGTTTCTGTGTGTGCAGGACCTCACTTGTCCCGGTGCTTCGCTGGTGCATTCGGCGGGCATCGCATCGCATATTCCAGGTCTTTCGACGATCGAAGCGAACTCGCGTCAGTATGTGCCCTCGGCGAATGCAGCATGGGTAAAAAAATTCCCCGGTCTCTTCGCGAGCCACGATGGGAAGATGCATACGAAAGAGTTGACCGGTGCAGGATTAAGCGCAGTGTCTTGAGCGGCCTGAGCCGCCTTGGAGTGCTGCGAGCATCGCAGCTTTCCGTATGGTGAAGAACTTGATCTTAGGAAACGCATCTGATTGAGATTATTCACGACCGAAGAAAAAGCGGTGATGCTCACCGCAGTCCAAGGCCTGCGGCGCTTACTTCTTCATCGCCGTCGCCATTTCCTTCGCGATGGGGGAAAGCTTCGCGGATTCTAACCAAACACTCATGTGGCCGCTGGGAGGTGCTGCTTTTCCCCGATGGCCATTTTGGCGCAAGAAGCCTTTCACGGCGATGGTAATTTTTCCGTTAGAAAATTCGGGCATCTGATCGTTGAGGATAAGCGCGCCGCGCACTTGACCGCCGCTCTTGTAGTAGCCGCCTGTAGCTTCGCTGATGAGCTTGCCATTCAGATAGAGTGCGTAGCCTTCTCCGGACCAACCGTGACCCGCGCCACCGATGACAATTCGATAGCGATGATCAGCATCGAGTTTGGGCACGTCGAATGTCTGACGCATGAGCAGCACTTCCTTGTCCCAGAGAGTAGCAGGGACGGCATTGCATCCGCAGTAAGGAACAGTGCATGAAGAACTGAGAGCTGCGAGCTTGCCTTCTTTTTGTCCAAAGGGAGCTTTGCCTACTTTCCATCCCGCCTTGGCGGCATCGAAATTAGCAGCGAACCAATTTTCCGCACCAGCGGGCAAGGTAACATTGCGGTAGCGATCGCCATCGGGTGAATCTTTTTTTTCAGCGGGATCAAAAGTAAGGTATTGCCAGTCGGCGGCTTTCATTTCAGGGCCGAAAGGTTTCCAACTGTAATCGCTGATGCCGCAGAGTTCGTAGTGGTCAATCATCTGGTCCATCTGCGTTTCAATGACAGGCGTGGGCTTCGCCGGAGCTTTGCCACCGAGAATGGTTTCCATGGGTAAACCGCGACGGAGATACGACGGAACGTTGGCACTGGTGAGAGCAAACTCGGGTAGCAGTCGGTCGAGCACGATGGGTTTGATCGCAGGAATCATGGCTTTTACTTCTTCCGTTGAGGCTTCTGACATGTATGGCGGTGCATCGACTGATTTGATCATGCCGGGTTCGGGATATGCGGCTTTGGCACCTTTGAGTTCTGCCATGGCACGACCGAGGGCATCGCCACAGAGCATGTAGGTCTCGGCGTTGTGGTTGTAGTGGTAGTCCTGATTTTTCGGAGAAATGCTAGAGTCGCGCCAGAAGGGACGAGTATCGATGGCCTTAACAGTGCCCGCGAGTTCAGGGTGGCGTTTGGGGTTGGCGGCATTGAGTTGAGCCTCTGCGATCTTAACGTAATTTTCCGGCATGTCTTTGCCGTGAAATCCAACGGTGGCAATCGTGAATGGTGCATTCGGAGCATTGAATTCTTTGCGCCACGCCTTGATGAGATTGACCATGTTTTCTTCATACTTGGCGATGTGCGCGGGGCTACCACCATCCTTGTGTCCCTGCCACCAGGCGAAGCCGGCCACTTCGTAGCCTTGATCTTTAAACTGCGGGTAGCGTTCGCCGAAGTTGTCGAGCACCGCGCGGATCGCGGCGGTGTAGTCGTCGTATTGTTTGCCCGCATACCAATCACTCGGGCCGGGTTTTACGATGTTGCCATTGGCATCGAGTGTCTCGCCGTAGCCGGGATATTTAGTTCCCTCAAATTCATAGCTCGTACTACCCGGTGGGAGAATGTCCCAGCCGAGACTGCGGTTGCCGATATCAGCTTTCATGACAATCACCGGCTCGTCATGGAATGTGCCCATTACAAAGCCGAAGCCGAGTTCGGGACCGAAGGTTGGTCCGCAGGCATCGACACCGTGCGGTGCACTGGAGCCTTTACCCATGTAAGCATCGTTCAGGAAAACATCAGGACGTTTCGCCCATGTGCCATCCTCTGCTAGCAGGTGGCGGAAACGTCCCAGTTCATTGACTACGAATCCAAGGTCACCATAGCCCCGGAGGTCTACTTGTTCTAACCACAGTGCTGCGGAGCCGCCATTGCGATAGGTAATGCGCAATGGATAGTGTTGGCCTTTTTTGAGAGTAACTTTAGTAAGCGTGACCTTGCCATCGTCGCTTTTTTGATAGACTTCTTTGCCGTCGAGCTGGGCGCTGGCAAAGCTGCTCGATTCGAAGCCCGCGTGTAGTTCGTAGTTGCCATCGAAAGGCACATCGATCTTCGCATATACCACCACCGTATGCGGGCCATTGATGCTGGGAAGTTGTGCGTTAGTATCGCCCAGGGCGATGCTTTCCTGCTTGGCTGGTTTCAGCTTTGTGTAGTCTGCCGTGGCATCATAGGCACCTGAAAAAACGGAAGCACTCGGCTCATAAACCCCGAACTTCAACAACGCGGCTTGTCCAACAGGCAAAGCTGTGGCTTTTGCAGTGGGATCCGCAGAGAGGAAAACTTTGGCATACTGCGGACCAGCGGCTTTCACCGCGCCGAAGCCGAGCATGTTCGATTGCCCCGAAAGAATGTAAACTTTGACCGGCTTGTTGGATGCGACAGGCTTAGCATCGGCGGGTGGTAATTCTACGGGGATGACATCAGCAAAAACGGGCGCGATGGCGATCAGTGCGATGAGTAACGGTAGGGCGGATGGTTTCATGAAGGGGTTGGGTAGAATCGAAGGTTTTGCCGTGCGAATGATTGCGTTAAGTCAAACGATTCGAAACGATATTATTTCGGAAATGGTGCGTTGACGAAGCGGTGGTATTGCTCGCGAAGAGATGAGGCACCGGGTTCGGAGCTAATCGCTTTCTTCGACCACTCGATGGCCTTGGAACGATTGCCGCGGGCAAACCAAATTTCTGCAACGGTATCGAGATAGGCCGCTTGGTTAGGCCGCAATCGCAGCGCTTCTTTGACTTCTCTCTCGGCATCGTCGAGTCGTTTCATTGAACGGGCCGCCAGCCAAGCAGCGGAGTTGCGCACGTTATCGTCTTTCGGAAAGCGGTCGCGATTTTTCATCAACGCTTGCCATGATTCTTCGAACCATGCGTCGTGTTCCGCCTTAGCACCGATGAGACGAAGCGCTGGGAAAAATTGATCGGCGAGTGAGGCATCGGCCAATAAGGATTGGTGGCATTCGCGCAATAGGGCGATGGCTTGTTGCGGTTGTTTTTGGTGCAAGGAAAATCCACGCGCCATATCGGACTTTTTGCGCATGCGGAAGTAGAGCATCATCGTCGAGCTGTCTTCGTTGGTCAAAGAATTGAGCAAGTAGGCTTCGTATCCGGCGATGGCGCGTTTCCATTGTCCTGTTAGCAATTGTTCTTCCGCATTGGCGTAAAGTGAAATCAGCCATGTGCTATCACGCGTTCCACAATTGAGCGCGAGTGTGCGCCAGGCACTGGCTTTATCATGAAGTCCTACGTGTTGGCAAATGGCCGAGGCTGCAAGCATCATCGAGCTATCGCCGAGCACGAGAGCCTCAAATTGTTTTTCTGCCTCCTGGGCTTTGGCTGCGTTGCCTGCTTTTTGCCAACAAACTGCGGCCCACAGGATCGACTGCAAGGAGTCTGGCGCGATCTTGAGCGCATCCTCCCATTTTTCCGCGGCATCTTCCCAGCGCTCAAGATTCATCAAATCATCCGTGTCCATCTCGCTCTCATCGTTGAGTGACCACAGCGCATACTTCGACAGGCGGGTCATGGCAGAAAGAATGGAAAGCAGTTTGCGATGATTTTCCGCAGCAACCGGATCGTCTTTTTGTAAGGCGGCTTCGATTGATTGATCGAGCGCAGCGAGTTCCGTTTTCTTGTCGGGTATGACGCGGAACAAAACTAACAGTTTGCGAAAACGGTCGGCTCGTTTGTCTTCGGGGTACATTTGTCCCAACCACTCCCACCATTGGGTGAAGTAAGTGTTGTCAGAGAAAGCCATGCTAATCATGGAACCCCACAAAAGATCGTCTTCTTTTGCATAGGCGCTGGCTACCATCATCGCGCTTTCGGGAGCCTGACGAATGTTGGAGTAAGCGGAAAAACAGGCTTCTAACACCTCGGTGAAACGTTCGTTATCTTTTGCCGCAAGTTCCAACATGCGTGGTTGGAAATGCTTGATGAGAGGGTCGTGAATGCCGCGTTTTTCCAAAAATCCGATGAGCGAAATCAAGGCCTCCATTTCGCCGCTGTCTTCATCATCGATGATGGTTTTCATAGTGCGATCGATCCACGTACCGAAGTCCGGCGCGGCGGGATCGAGCTTCAGTGCCTTGAGTGCGTCATCGATTTTTTCGCGTTCTGCCATGTAACCGAAGAGCCCAGACGGGTCGATTGACTGCATCGCTTTTTGTGCTACGGATTCATTGCCTAACGAATACAATGCCTGAACGGCGGCCCAGCGGCGTGTGTAGTCGCTGTCACGCAAAGCGATTTTCATCAGAAAGTTGATGTTATTGGCGCTGTCCTTGCCATTGCGAAGACGTTCTAAGACGACGTTGGTGTAAGTGCGCGTGATGTCGCGTGTGTCATTATCGGAGTTTTCGGATTTCCAACGCAACCAGTTTTCTGGATTGCCATCGAGCAGTTCCATGGCGGCGGCGAGATCGACAAGATTGTTTTTTTCTGCAAGTTCGATCACCGCTGTGCGATCGCCCTTGATGCGGAGAAGAGCGAGCAGATAGCGCCATTGGTCGGGGTCTTTCGAGGCGCGAGCTTTGGCGATTTCTTCATCGAGTTTGCCATTGGTGCGGGCGACCCACGCGAGGGCTGTGATGTTTTTCGGATCTTCGGGAAAATCGGTGAGAAAGCGCATGGCTTCTTGGTCATTTCCCGTGAGCATGGCTTCGCGGGCTGCGACGATCGCCAGTCCGCTGATGCCTTCGCGGATTTGTGATTGAATGGTGCTGTCTTTCTCGCGTTGGAAAAGCAATAACGCGATGCGAAAGCGGCGTTGCTGTTTGAGTGTTTGGAACGCGTTGATTTTCCCTTCCACAGAGAGTTTTTCGAAGCTTTGCGCGAGCTCGATGATGTCTTTGGGCGAGTCTGGGGTGAGACCGAGTTGCAGGTAACTCAGAATTTTTTGCGCACGGATGGCGGCTTCCGGGTTCTTTGCTTGCGATGCGGCTTCCAGAGCGGGTATGGCAGAGGATCCGGCCTTCCACAGTTTATCTTCGGCTTCTTTACGCGTACGCAATTTATCGCTCGCGAGCAATTCGACCCAGGCGGTGGGATCGTCTTGAGCGGACGAGAAAGAGGCCGACGCCATGGTCAGCAAGGGGATGAGGCACAGGCAGATTGAGCGCGACATTGTGTGGTGATTTTCGGCTTATTTTTGAGAAATGCAATGCTTCATTTGCCGATGCAGAAGCGGCTGAAGATAACGCCTAGTATATCATCTGAATCGATTTTTCCGGCAATCTCGCCCAGGGCGTCCATTGCTTCGCGCAATTCGATACTGATGAGTGTGAGATCCTCTCCAGAGCGGAGTTGCGGTAATGCGGTATCTAACGAATGTAAGGCTCGACGAAGGCAATCCTGGTGGCGGGCATTAATCGAGACAAGGCTGTGGCCGTCATCGAGCGATTGCTGCATGATGGTGCGGGTAAGGGCTGACTCCAGTGCCTCGAGTCCGCTGCCGAGCAGGCAGGAGAGGCGGATCGCGTCAGTGTCTCGCCAACTAGAATGTTCGCCGCAGTCAATTTTGTTCAGTAAAATGAGCAAGTGCTGGTGAGGATGAGCGGGCTGCGGTAGAGTGGCTGGTTTTTCTTGGCTGGCATCGAATAGCGCCAATACGAGATCTGCTTGATCGCGCAATTGCTGTGAGCGGCGCATGCCTTCCTGTTCGATCACATCGCTGGTATGGTCGCGCATGCCGGCGGTGTCAGTGAGGCGAAGCAGGATGCCGCCGCAATTTATAGTCTCTTCGATCGAGTCGCGCGTAGTGCCGGCGATCTGACTAACGATGGCTCGTTCATAACCGAGAAGGCGATTGAGCAAACTGGATTTTCCGGTGTTTGGCGCTCCAAAGATGACTGTGCGAACACCCTCGCGGAGGATACGTCCGCGATCGGCGGTGGCTAGCAGGTCTCTCAGAGTCTTTTGGATGGTGAGTAGACGTTTTTCCAAGGCGGCACCCACGTCTGGCGAAATATCTTCTTCGGGGAAATCGATATACGCTTCGATATGCGCTATGCATTCTAACAGTTCATCGCGGGCGTGCTCGGTGCGTTGGCCGAGTTTTCCTTCCCGTTGTTCATGGGCGGCGCGGAGGGCGTAATGCGTTTGTGCGCTGATCAGGTCCATGACGCCCTCGGCTTGGGTGAGGTCGAGCTTGCCATGGAGAAATGCTTGCTGTGTAAATTCACCGGGTCCGGCGAGGGTGGCACCACAGGCGAGAGCGCGGGAGAGCAGGGAGCGCATGACGAGCATGCCACCGTGACCTGCGAACTCGCAAACATCCTCTCCCGTGTAACTGCGCGGTCCGCGGAATACGGTGAGCAATGTTTCATCGAGCAACTGGCCGTTACCATCATGGACGCGGCAGAGACGAGCGCAACGCTCACTGGCGGTGCTCGCTTTTCCTCCTGTCATGGTATCAGCGATGGCGAATGCCTGCGGTCCGGAAATGCGGAGCAGTCCCACCGCAGCAGGAGCGGCGGCGGTGGCGATGGCGGCAATGGTGGGCCGATGGGAAAAGTCAGGCACGGTTCGGGAATCGCGGACAGTAGTTAGGACAGGTCCGATTTCTTCACGTAAATGAGTACAGCGAGTTGTGAAAAAAGAGGGATCTGGAGATAGAAATCTGAATTGATGCCAAACCTCTACGATCGCACGATTACTTGGCTTGCAGCGCTTTGACGATTTGGCGCCGTACTTCTACGGGGTCCACTTCGTCGTTGTGTTTCCACAGAATTTTTCCGCCGGGTGCCACGAGTACGGTGTAGGGCAGGGCACCGTTCCAGTCTTTGCTGATGGCATCGGCAACGGCATCGAGCGCTCCGTCTTTGACGTGGTAGTTGTTGGTAGTGCGATTTTCTTTTTTCATCGCCGCCTCACGTGGTTTGGGAGTGGCGACTTGTTTGGCCTTCAGTAGGGCGAGAACTTGTTTCGCATTGTCTGCGGGGTCGGTGCTGATGGTGATCAGCTCAAAAGGACGGTTTTGGAAACGGCGAGCGGTTTCGACGAGGTCAGGCATTTCCGCGATGCAAGGGCCGCAGGTGGTGGACCAGAAATTGATCAAACGCACCTTGTCGGTGTCATTAGCGATGAGAGACTTGGCGACTGCCTCATCAATCACGTCAACCGTGACTTCGCGATTGGCCCAAGCTTCGTTGTCCTTTGCGACACTCTCGCGCTTGTAGGTCCACTTCGTCGAGCAACCATAAGAACGAGTGGTCGGCACTGCGACTTCTTTGCCGGCGAGGATGGCATCGATCGCATCGCGCATTTGGCTTTTGTCCACGGGGCCGGCTTTGCGAAAGCCTTCATCCATGCGACCGGTGTAGCGGAGTTTGCGTTCGGCATCGAAAACAAATACGTGCGGTGTGGATTGCGCGCCATAGGCACGGCTGACGGTTTGCGTGTCGCCATCGTAGAGATAGGGGATGGTCCATTTCGCCTCTTTGGCAGCGAGTTTCATTTCGGGAAATGAGTCACCGTGCGGCGCATAACCGAGCTCATCGGAGCGTAGGGCGAGTGGGTCGTTGCCTGAGATCGCGATCACAGCCACACCTTTGTCTTTATAGAAATCAGCCGTTTCTTGAATGCGCGCACTGGCGGCGTCTGCCTCTGGGCAATGGTTGCAGGTGAAAATCACGGCGAGCACTTTGGCGGCGGCGAAGTCTTTGAGTTGATACGTTTTATCATCGACTCCGACCAGCGAAAAGTCCGGAGCGCTAGCGCCGATTTCCAGAGTTTTGACTTCGAACGGTTGTGCCGCGCAGAGCGAGGCGGCAGCGATGGCAAGTATGAAGGAACGGATCATGATGGGGATGAGTAAGTTAGTGGTTTACGCGATATGGAGAAACAATGTTTCAATCAAGAAATGAATCGAATGGACCACGGAATCCGCGTCCATTCGCCACGACTGGCTTGCACGGAAGCCATGATCTCAAAAACAATCGAGAGAATGGCTGCGATCACTAGGGGAAAGATGAACAAAATTCCTACGCAAAAGAGAAAACTACCGACGAAAATGAGTAGAAAGCAAACCACATAAACCAGCATGAACGTAATTTGGTGGTTCAGACTCTCACGGGCATGAAATGTGACAAAGGGCGTTTTTCCCTGTTGCAGATTCATAATGATCAATGGCCCGACGAAGCCAAGAAAGCCGCCGCCAATCAGTACGCCGATTAAGGCGGTTAGGTGGCAAAGCATACCGAGGTTCTTATCCTCGGGTGTGGCGATCATGCCAGTATCTTGCGGGAGGTCTGGTGGTGGTTGGTCGAGCATATTATTCTGGTTTGGCAGTGATGAAATCGACGAGGTCGGTGCGCATTTTTTTCAAATCAGGGGGATTCATATAGAACATGTGGCCACCTTCATACCAAGTGTAAGTGATATTTTTCCGCAGGGGAGCCGGAAGGTTTAGCATCTGGCGAGTCGAGTAAAGCATGCCATCGGCGGGAGTCGCGAGATCCGTGTAGCCACATTGCACCAGCACGCGCAGCTTGGGGTTATCGCGAATGGCTGTGGCGAGTTTGCTGCTAAGATTGACGTAGCCGTTGCTGGCATTCCAACGCCAAGGATGAACCTTGCCGGTGAGGATTTCATAAGGTTGGTTCTCCTGCCAATCGAGTTCGGTGGTGAGATAGCTGAGCATCGCTGTGCCGAAGGCTCCATACGCGAGCGAGTAGGAAGGATCGTAATCGGCTTGGATTTCGCTGCTGTCGGTGTCATCCCAGGCGACGCGGGCATCGAAGCGCCCCACGACTTTTTGTTTCGCTTTGAGCAACTCGCCACGGAAACGTGTGGGATCGATGCGTAGGTCGAGATCTTCGATCAATTCACTCGATAACCCTGTGAAGCTTGCGAGTTGGGTGGCGGCGGCCTTTTTGTCGGCATCGGAAATTTCGTTTCCTTGCAGCAGCGCGGTGGTATACGGACCAAACGCGAAGGCGCGGGCTTTTTTCACCAATTCATCGCGATCACCTTTCAGCACACCGTGGTAATGAGCGACCGAGGCGAATGTCGGCAAATATACTTGATAGGCAAGGTCGTTGCCATTCGCTGGCGAGAGCGTTTGGAAATCGAGCAGGGTCGAGAGCATGATCACGCCATTGAGCGACATCGCATAACGGCTCTGTAAAAAATGCGATAGGCCGGCTGCGCGCACGCCACCATAGGATTCGCCTAACAAGAATTTCGGTGATGCCCAGCGTTTGTTCTTCGTCACCCAGGAGCGGATGAAATCGCCGACTGATTCGACGTCTTCCTCCACGCCATGAAACTCACCGGGCTTGGCGTCTTTTTCCGCACGGCTGTAGCCGGTGGAGACCGGATCGATGAATACCAGATCGCTGACATCGAGGATGGAAAACGGATTGTTGCCAAACTGTACAGGGGGAGTAACTGCTTGAGTGCCGTCGCCTGACATTTGAATGATGCGTGGACCGAGGGCACCCAGGTGTAGCCAAACCGCCGAGGAGCCGGGGCCGCCATTGAAGGCAAAAGTAACCGGACGATTGGCGCTATCCTGGTCAGAGCGAACGTAAGAAACGTGAAAAATCGATGCGCGAGGGGAGCCGTCCTCTTTGTTTAGAACCAGTTTGCCTGTCGTGGCCTTGTAGGGGATTTTTTTTCCATCAATGGTAGCCAATCCTTCGATGGTGACATCTTTCTGCGGCGCAACATCAGCTTTTTTCGGCTCTTCTTTGGGTTTTTCTTGCGCGGGTTTGTCCTGAGCTACCAGTGGCAGGCTTAAGGCAGCAAACATTAGGCAGCGAAAAGATTGAGCAAACATGCGCGCAATGTAATGGGAATGCGGCATCTGGCAATAGAAAATCACGTTGGTTCAGAACATGGGTCATAGTGCGAATGCCATGCCAGCATCAAAATATACTTGCTCGTTAGATGAAAGCCGACAAGCGGCTGGCAAGTATAAACACGGGCAATCGGAAAGATTTCATTGATCTCTTCACATTTGCATCATTGCTAGATTATGAAACTATCTCAAAAATCACTACATTTGTCAGCTGCGGTCGCTATGGCTATTTTGTTTGCAAGCTTTACGGCAACTGCTGCAGCTGCGGAAAAAGGTAGCAAGAAGTTGCTGGTGTATGTGCTCGCAGGACAGTCGAACATGCAGGGGCACGCGGAAGTTTCCACGCTGGCCTACTTACCGAAGCCTGCTTATGTGCCGACCAAGGAAGAATGGGCCTTACTCACTTCTGGCATCAGTCGCGAGGTTAGACTGAAATCAGAAACGACACTCCGCGATCAATTGATGAAAGACCCTGCCAATGCCAAGCTACCGAAAAAAGAGTTTGGCGTTTTGTTGCAGAATGCCTTGAATGCAGAGATCGAAAAAGTGCGCAGCGAGCGCTATGAGGAGTTTCGCAAACGTCAGACGGATGCAGCCCGTGCTGCGCGCGACAAGGAGTTAGCCGCCATTTTCACTCCGAATCTCACGGATCAAAAAGTGCTTGAAACCGCTGCCCTCACCAAACCCCTCAAAGATGCGGTCGAAGTAGCGAATACTTGGCAAAACAAACTGGGACTTCCCGTCGGCAAGCGCACTTACATCGCGGCCTACGGTGGCTTGAATCGCGCGGCCGAGCCTGGTCTGGCTACTGGTCCGCTGAGCACAGGCTATGGCGCGCGTCCCTCGGCATTTGGACCTGAGTATGCCTTCGGCATGATGCTGGAAAAGCAACTCGACCAACCCGTGCTGATCATCAAGACTGCATGGGGTGGTAAGTCCCTGCACTACGATTTTCGTCCGCCTTCTGCAGGGCCTTATCAGCTTACAGCAGGCCAGAACCAGCAGGTGGAGCAGTGGAAGTTGAGAAAAGCAACGTGGGACAAGTATATCGCAGAGGGAGGTACGCCCGCGGCGATGGCGCAGATGGATAAGGAAATCAAGTCACTCGAAAACGAAAAACGCAACTTGCAGGCATCGATCGCAAAAATGCCTAAGGATCAACAAGCTGCGGCGCAAGAGAAACTCGCAGCGCTGAATGCAAAGAGCAAGGGGCTCAGCCAAACGTTTGTTCGCCCACCCGGCGACATGCCTGCCAATGATCAAGCCAGCTTTTATTGGAATGAAATGATTGGATTTGTCCGCAAAGTTTTGGCCGATCCGAAGAGTTACCATCCGGAATACGATCCAAAGGTTGGCTTTGAAGTTGCTGGTGGTTTGTGGTTCCAAGGATTCAACGACCAGTTCGATCCTGAGTTTTATGGCAACTACAGCAGCAACATGGTCCACTTCATTCAGGACCTGCGGAAAGAGGTCAAGCAGCCGAAAATGCCATTTGTCATCGGCATTTTGGGCACACCAGCGTTTCGCGAGGACGCGATGACGAACAATGTCGCCCAAGCTCAGCGCACGGCAGCTCGCGCCCCAGAATTGGCGGGAACGGTGGCCGCTGTCGAAAGTTGGGCGCTCACCACTCCCGAAGTCGCGATCTGGCGCATGAAAAAAGATGCCGCGCGCACCGACGGCGATGCTTCTGAAATCAAACGCTCGGAAGAGCAGTGGCCCTTGTATGGCAGCAATCAAGGCTACCACTATGACGGCAGCGGTCGATTTTTCATCCGCTTGGGCGACGAATGCGCGAGTGCGATGCTTAAGCTGATGGGGCGTTAGTAGGTAATGTGGTCTCAGGCCACTCGGGTGCTTACGATTGATGAAGAATTGGCTTTTTTGTCATGCCTGACGGTTTTTCTTGCGCTACGGAAAAATACAGGTGTATAGTCGCGCCCCGCCATATCCCATTTTGGCGTTCCTATTTCCCAATTCGCGATGAATCCTGACCGTGCTACTTTAAATTTCCTCAACAGCTTTCCTGAGGAGGCCCGTAAAAAAGGCGAATTATTGCAGAAAGATGGTGCTGTAACGCAAATTTTCGGCAATCACCTGTTCATTCAGGGCCGTGTCGAAGAGGAAACGGGAGTGCATCGCACGAGCCTTCGTCTGCAAGGCAATCGTTGGTTCGGTAGTTGCACCGCAGAGGACGAGATCGTTTCGGGGGCTTGCCAATATGCGACCATGATGGAGCGCATGCACCGTGGCGAGGACCTACCGGAATCGCCGAATGAATTTGATGATGCCCCGGTGCTGGATTTGATCGAGGATAAACTCGGTCGCGAACTCGATGACAAAGAAGCAGATTTTGTCACGAAAATCGAGAAACGCTATCGCCGCTATGTGATTGAGGGAGAAGTCCACGACCACGACATGGTGCGTATTTCGCCACGCTGGGAAATCACGAGCTACGAGCCGCTGGAACTATGGCCGATGCCACCGAGCGACATCCTAGAATTCTGGAACTACATCGCCTACGCTTTTTACAAAAAGAAGCTTCCTTATCCTGAATTCATGAACGTCATCACCGATCTCGAATCGGTGCAGAAAAAAATGGCGGAGTGGGAACAGGAGCGCGAAGTCGCCTCGTGGTATGAGCGTATCGAACGCGTCAATGAACGCCCGCCCTCGGAACCACCCTTTGAAGCGGAAGTGCGCTTGGTTGCTACAATCAACGAGGCTCGCTTGGAGCTTCGCGAAAAAGGCGGCGAATGGCTGCAACTGCGCGAAAAGTCGGACATCGAACGCTACGCGGCGCTCTACATGGAAGCAGCGATGCGCCTCGATCCCTCGAGCCAAATTTTGTGGGAACATTTTCTTTCGTTCTATCGGAAAGAGGGCGATGCGTTGTTCGACTTCGATCAAGAAGAGAGTTGCCGTTTCATGAATCGTCTGTTCCGTCAACCGGCTCTGAAAGGCTACTTGGTCAACCTCGATGAAAAACACTTCAAAGTTGTTAACGAACCTTTGAGCTGGCGCTGTGAAGATGATCCGTACGATGGCTCTAATTTTGCACTGCAATTGGTGACGGTATCGGGCGAAAATGTTTCTCACTCGGTGCGTTTGTTGCCGGGTCGTGTGGAACTCTATCAATCCGACGAAACCGTTTTCCCTGGTCCGCCGCGCTGGCTGAACGAGACGGAAATCATGCCACGCTACTTCATTCCGAAACGCGTGATCGACTCGCTGGAAGGGGTGGAATTTCTGCGCAAAATCGGCGCATCATTGCCGGAGTCATTGACGAAACGCGTGGTCGATCTGGAACTGAAACCGAAGTTGGAACTCAAGCTGGTAGCGGGTCTCACTTCTGCCGAAACCGAGCACCTTGTTGTCGATGTCACGGCTCTCGAAACCAAAGGTCGCCGTACGGAACGCCTCAACAAAGAAGGTTGGGAACTCGTCGAACAACAAATCGTCAAAGGCAAGCAGCTCATGCGCTTTGCTCGTGAGGACCTCCATTGCGTACCGAAAGTTCTCGATGAAATGTCGCTGACATACGATGAAAAACTCGTTTCGTTTAAAACGCGTCTCACGAAAAATTTCCCCGAAAAATTTGCCGAGTGGATTCGCAAAATGCCGCCGCAGGTAGAACTGGACATTGATGTCCGACTCAAGACGATTCTTAACGATCCCGTTAGTGCCGCCGTGCGCTTCGAGGTCGTGAACCAAGAAATCGACTGGTTCGACCTGCGCATTGTGATCGATGTAGAAGGTGTCAATCTCAGCAAAGCGCAAATCCGTCAGCTCGTCGCTGCGCGCGGTGGCTACGTCCGCATGGAAGACGGCTCCTGGATGCGTTTGGAAATCAAACTCGATCCGGAACAACGCGATGCCGTTACACGCCTCGGCCTCGATCCCTTCGACCTCTCCGGCGAAACGCACCGGATGCACGCTCTGCAGCTCGCCGACCCGAAAGCGGCGGATGTTTTCGATCCAAAAGCTTGGAAAAAAATCAAGGACCGTGCGAACGACATCGTCATCGAAGTCGATGCCGAGTTGCCGACGAATCTCAATGCGACCCTTCGTCCCTATCAGATCGAAGGTTTCCGCTTCCTCGCTTACCTCGCGACGAACAATTTCGGTGGTATCCTTGCCGACGACATGGGCTTGGGTAAAACGATCCAGTCGCTCACCTACATCTTGTGGTTGCGCAATGAAGCCGTCAAAAAAGATGCGAAGAAAAAACCAGTGCTCATTGTTTGCCCGAAATCCGTGCTCGATGTGTGGGTTACGGAAGCGCACAAATTTGCACCAGAGCTCAACGTTAAGATTCTTCGCAACCGTGACGACATCAATCTCGAGTATTACCAGAACACGCTCGACATGTTGGTCATGAACTACGCGCAGCTTCGGGTCTGCGGCGAGTTGCTCAACAAGATCCAGTGGCTCACGGTCATTCTCGATGAAGGACAGCAGATCAAGAATCCCGATTCGAAAGCCGCAAAAGCTGCGCGTGAACTCGATGCCGGCAACCGATTGGTCCTCACCGGTACTCCGATCGAAAACCGCCTGATGGACATGTGGTCGCTGATGGCTTTCGCGATGCCCGGTGTGCTTGGTTCACGCTCGTACTTCAAAAAACGGTTCGACAAACGCAAAGACCCCGGCAGCCAACAGCGCCTCGCCGCTCGCCTTCGTCCGTTCTTGATTCGACGCACCAAATCGCAAGTGGCGCAGGACCTGCCACCACGGACCGAGGAGGAAGTATACTCGAAAATGGAAGGCGTGCAGTTGGATCTGTATCGTGCCGAACTCAAACGCATTCAGAAAGCTCTGCTCGGCATGGATTCCGACGAAGCAGTCAAGAAAAACTCCTTCGCGATTCTTCAAGGACTCATGCGTCTGCGTCAGATTTGCTGCCACCCCGGTCTTATCGATCCGAAGTATCTCAAAGAAGAGAGCGCCAAGATGGAGTCGCTGTTTTATCTGCTCGACCAACTGCACGAAGAAGGCCACAAGGTGCTCGTCTTCTCGCAGTTTGTATCGATGCTCGACCTCATCAAAGCCCGTTTGGAAGGCGAAAGCCGACCCTACAACTACCTCACGGGGCAGACAAAGGATCGCAAAGGCGAAATTGAAAAATTCCAAACCACCAAAGATCCGAGTGTCTTCTTGCTCTCGCTCAAAGCCGGTGGTGCAGGTCTTAACCTTACCTCGGCTTCCTACGTCATTCTTTACGATCCTTGGTGGAACCCCGCCGTGGAAAACCAAGCCATCGACCGAACCCACCGGATCGGCCAGAAGAACAAGGTGATCGCCTACCGATTGCTCACCCGCGACACGGTTGAAGAAAAAATCCGTATCCTCCAGCATCAGAAGACCCAATTGGTCATCAACGTGCTGGGTGACGAAGGTTTTGCGACCAACCTCGGTATCGACGACCTTGCCTTCATTCTCAACCACGGTGGTGAGGAAGAAGACCCCGCGCCGCCGCCTGACGACGAGGACGATGATGATTGATCACTGGGGCCGTTGCTGCGGGGCACAACGGCCAAAAGAAAGTGCTTTTTTTACAAGAAATGCCTTTACAAATCCGACCGCCCCGCTAGTTTCCCCCTCCCGAATTACCACCTCACCACCATGAAAGTTCTTTCCTCACTCAATTCCGCCAAACGCCGCCACGCTGATTGCCAAGTGGTCAAACGCGGTGGTACGCTCTATGTTATTTGCAAGAGCAATCCTAAGTTTAAAGCCCGTCAAGGCGCTACCAAAGGCACCCGCCTCTCGAAAAAAGGTGTGAAGTAATTCTCACAAATACCTTTCTCAACAAACGCTGCCGGATTCTTCCCGTAGCGTTTTTTTATTAGGAATCTTTGCTATTTTAGAAGGCAATTTTTTAATCACATAAGGCGGCAAAGTTTGAGGGTTTTTCGGTATATATTGTGGGGTTGATGTCGTCGCGAACATGCGATAGAATTTCGCCATGAAGATATGGGTAAAAGGTAGTACGTTGAAATTGTTGGTGAGCGCACTTGCCTTACTGCCTAGCATGTTAATCGCGGAGCCGGTGGAACATACCGTGCATCAGGTGAAACTTCGCTGCGAGGGCGAGTTTGAGAATGTCACCAAGTATCAGCGCCCAGCGGACGCGCCATTGAATAATCCGGTGCGAGCGATGGCTAGTGATATTTGTCGGTCTAACGGTATGGATATCACCGTGGCTCGAACCGAATACATGCCCGATACTCCCATGGATCTGAATGATCTTGTGAAACGCGCTGCAGCCGATATGGGGCGTAGGCCGGGAGTGGTCAAACCGATGCAAAGCACTGGGGTGGTAACAGTATCGCAAATGCCCGCCAAGAGATTGTCATTTTCAGCGAAACTGGAGGGAAAAGCAATTACGTTAGAATCTGTCTATTTTCTTAAAGGACAAACTCTGTGGACCATCCAAATCGCGTTTGAAACGGATGAAGAGCGCCGCAAGAAAGCGGAGCAAATTCTCGCGACCATCCGTTATCAGCCCTGATCAGAGAGCTATCAATTTTGCTGCGCAATCGGATGTGCGTTTTTGATTGGCAAGAATATCGGTTTTGCTAGAACAGCACTGTATTCACACCTAACATTATGAAAATCAAATTTGCAATTCTAGCCGTCGTTGGCTCCGCCCTTGTTTCCTGCGTTCCGCCGGAATCGAGCAATTCTTCTCAAAACAATGCAGAGATCAATTCCATCAATGATTTCGCTTATGGCACGATTCAAAATTACGGCGGTCAAGTTGGTTCGCGTTTTGCGTATTTTCAACTGACGTGGCAAGCGGATGGCAATGTGGTGGGCTCGTATTATCATCCTTCGGACAATGGTTCGATTACATACACGCTGCGCGGTAAGAACACTGCCAATGGCCAGTTGGTGCTGACAGAATACACCCGTGGCAGCCAAACGGCGATTCTTACGCTCAACAAATCCATCAACCAAGGTCTGATTACCTGGTCGGGCAAAATGCACAACACCGATGGTCGCGTGATTCCGGTGAGCTTCACTCGTCGCGGGTGATGATTCGTTAAACTAAAAAGCGCGGCCTGCAATGATTGCGGGCCGCGCTTTTTTTTTGAGTTTTTCCAATCAGCCGACGACTTCGACTTTCTCGGCTTTGCTTTCTTCGACCTCGCGGTAATCGGCGCGGGTGATCTTAGCCCACCACAATACGAGCGCGGAGGCGACGAAGATCGAGGAGTAGGTGCCGACTACAATACCGATGAGAATCATCAGCGAGAAGTCGCGCATCGACTGACCACCGAAGAGGTAAAGAGCACCCACTGAGAACAGTGTGGCACCCGAGGTGAGGACGGTTCGCGATAATGTCGCATTGATGGCCTCGTTCATGATGTCTTTCAAGCTGCCAGTGCTGTAGCGCAAGGTTTCACGAATCCTGTCGAAAATAATGACGGTGTCATTGATCGAGTAACCCGCGATGGTCAGAATGGCGGCAATGTGAATGAGCGACAATTGATTGCCCATGATCACTACGAGTCCGCAACTGATGATCACATCGTGGAAGAGAGCGATGATGGCGCCGACCGCGAAGGAGAGGCGATAGCGCAAACTAACGTAGAGGAAAATCAATCCCATACCCATTAACAAGGCGATAGAGGAGTCGCGCAGGAATTCATTGCCAAGCACGGCGGAAACTTCTTCGCGGCTGGGTTTGAGATCGAGGCTGGCGATTTCCGGGAATGCATCGGCGAGTGTTTGCTCGATCAGCGGAGCGTCTTTGTTATCGCAGCGCACGGTGAGCAATCGACCCGTGACTAAGTTGTTTTCCTCGAGAGGCACCGCCGATTTTTGCAAGGTCATGCCTTTGATGACTTTGTCTACATCGGTAAATGGTAGGGCTTGGGCTTCACCAATGTTGTAAGTGATGATTGTGCCGCCGGTGAAATCGATGCCCATGGCATTGTCTTTTTTGACTGCGAAAATGCCTAGCGAAGCGATGACTAGTATAAATGATAACACCGCTGCCATACCTCTTTTTCCGAGGAAATCAAAGTTTGTGGATTTGATAATGTTGGCGAATTTGAAGGTCTTGATCAAGTTGTTATCGACGCACCAGCGGAACAGGACGCGAGTCACCAGAATCGAAGAGAACAGCGAGGCGACAATGCCGATCGTGAGAGTGATCGCGAAACCTTTGACGGTGCCACTTGCGCGCCAGAACAGGAGGACAGCAGTAATCAAGGAGGTGAAGTTTGAGTCAAAAATCGCCGTGAAGGCTTTTTCGTAAGCGAGTGCCAGAGCGTTTTTCACCGACTTGCCCGCGGCAATTTCCTCGCGCAAACGTTCATAAATGAGGACGTTCGCATCGACGGCCATGCCGATGGTGAGAACAATACCTGCGATACCCGGAAGCGAAAAGGCGAAGCCAAACATCGCCATGATGCCGAACAGCATGATGGTATTGATCACCAAGCCGACGAGTGCCACCAGACCTGCAAAGCGGTAGTAGATCAAAATGAATAGGAAGGTAGCGATCAGACCGACAACTCCAGACATGATGCCTTGCTGAACGACAGCGGCACCCAGCGTGGGTGACACGGTGCGCTCCTCGTCCACTTTGAGCGGATTGTTGATGGGGTTCATCAAGTTTTTCGCGAGAGAAACGGCTTCCCCTTGCGCATTGAGACCGGTGATTTGAAATTGTTTACCAAGCGGCACTTGCTGCACAACGGGAGCACTGATGCAAACGCCATCGAGCACGATGGCAATTCTGTCGCGACCTTCCGTCATGGGCTGCGTCAGTGCGATCATCTTGTCTTCACCTTCACCGTCGAGGGTGATGTCCACCCGACCGCCGCCCATGGGGTCGGGAGTCGCGCGGGCGATGTCATGACCCTCCACTGCGGGACGACGATTCAGCAAGATATTGGTGTTGATTTCCGTCTCTTCGGGCGTGCCTTCGTTGATTTTCTGTTTGTAAGGGAATACTTTGTAACCGGGTTCGATGTGCTCACCCGCCGCTACTTGTTCGGCCAATTGACTCGATTGAGAATGAACTTCACGGAATTCCAATTTTGCGGCTTTGGTAAGAATGTCGCGAATTTTCGCTGCATCTTCCGGTTTGCCGCCCGGCATTTGAACGACAAAGCGATCGACGCCTTGGCGGAAAATAATCGGTTCATTTTCCCCATAACCTGTGAGGCGTTTTTCAATAATGGCTTTAGCGTTTTCCGTGTCTTCCTCAGTGACTTCCACTGGATCACCGTTCGCATTCTCGCGAGGCTGAACTTGCATCGTGAACGAAGAACCACCGACGATATCAATTGCCCCTTTGAGTTTTTTATCGAGAGGAATCAAAGCAATCGTGCACAGCAGCATCACCAAGACTAACAAAACAGTGCCGACATCGCGCTTGCGGCGTTCATGTTCCGTGGCGAAATACCAGCCGAACAAAATCAACAAAAGCACACCGTAGCAAAACAGAGTGAGAGGTTCCTTGGTGAAATTTTCTAGCCAAGAAGGCAATACGGCGAGCGAGAGATGGTTCGGCATCATGTGCGTGAGAAGGGTTGAGGAAACAGAAAGGGATTTAGGCGTCTTTTTTGATCACCTGAGCAATGGCGGGTTTATCAAACTCGACCATGGTGCTATCGGCAATTTTGACGATGACAGTTTTTTCCTTAATATTGTGGACCAATCCATGAATACCAGCGGTGGTGATGACCTTGTCGCCAGTCTGCATGGAATCAAGTCGTTTTTGCATTTCTTTGCGCTGGCGTTGCTGCGGGCGGATGAGCAAAAAGTAAAACATAACAACCATCAGACCCATCATGATCAGGCCTTGGGTGCCGGGGCCTGAGCTAGGTGCGGCACCTCCGGTTTGTGCGAGAGTGGTGAAAAGAGTCGGAATCATGATTGTTTGAGGTAGCGTTTGATGAAGGAATTCTTAAAGGACACGAAAGTCCCGTCAGCGATGGCTTGGCGCGCGTCGCTCACGAGACGCAGATAGAAATGCAGATTATGGAAAGAAAGCAACCGTAAAGAGAGAATTTCTCCCGCCCGGAACAAATGGCGGATATAGGAACGGGAAAAGCGCGAGACGTGCGGGTGGGAGGTTTCGCAGAGCGGACGTGGGTCGCGAGCGAAGGCTAGATTTTTGATTTGGATCGGGCCATCCAGTGTGAAAGCCGTGCCGTGACGGGCGACGCGTGTGGGCATGACGCAATCGAACATGTCTACTCCACGTCCAATCATTTCCAAAATCTGCGGCGGCGTGCCAAGTCCCATCGCGTAGCGCGGCTTGTTTTCGGGGAGAAATGGCACGGCATTGTCGATCGCACGAAACATTTCCTCCTCTGGTTCACCAACGCTAACCCCGCCGACCGCGTAACCATCGAAGTCCATTGCTGCGAGTTCGGTGGCGGACTGGGCTCGCAGGTCGGCATAGATTGAGCCTTGGACGATGCCGAAATGGTGTTGTCGCCCGCTGCCCGAGCGCGGTTCATGGGCCGTGACCCAGTCCTTGCAACGCCGTGCCCAACGGGTGGTGAGCGCCAGCGACTCGGCCGCGTATTTTTCATCGCATGGGTAGGGCGGGCATTCGTCGAATAGCATCGCGATGTCGGAACCGATCGCGGCTTGGATTTCCATGCTGAGCTCGGGTGTGAGCATCATTTTGGAGCCATCGAGATGATTTTGGAAACGCACGCCCTCCTCACTGATTTTGCGCAATTTCGCCAAGGACCAGACTTGGAAGCCTCCGGAGTCGGTGAGTATGGGTTTGTCCCACGAAGCAAACGCATGAAGTCCGCCCATGTCCTTGATCAACTCATGGCCCGGTCGCAACCAGAGGTGGTAGGTATTACCCAAAATGATCTGCGCGCCGAGTGCATCGAGGTCGTCAGGGTGTAAGGTTTTCACCGACCCCTGCGTACCCACTGGCATGAAAATTGGCGTATCCACCGTGCCATGTGGCAACTCAAGACGCCCCAAACGTGCTTTGGATTCGGTATCAGTTTGGAGCAGGGTGAAGGGCACGCGCGGAAGAGGGTGGAAGAAATGCGCCAGGGATCACAATTCACCGGCGATCACGTCATCGAGTGTCTGGCGCTTGCGCACGAGTGTCGCATTTTCCCCATCGACGAGGATTTCCGCCGGCAGTGGGCGGGTGTTGTAATTGCTGGCCATGACGAAGCCATAGGCTCCTGCGGAGAGTAGAGCAATCACATCGCCGGGTTGGAAGTCGGGCATGGGACGATCCTGACAGAAAAAGTCTCCGCTCTCGCAGATTGGGCCGACGACATCCGCTTTGACAAGGTCTCCAGATTTTTCGATGACGGGCGCAATTTCGTGATGGCCCTCGTAAAGAGCGGGGCGAATGAGGTCGTTCATCCCGGCATCGACAATTTTAAAGGTCTTGGCGCTGCCTTTTTTCTCATAGAGACAGCGGGTCAGAAGGACGCCCGCGTTGCCGACGATGTAACGCCCAGGCTCTAGCAAAATCTTCAATCCGAGGTCCTTAAGCAAGGGCACGACGGATGCACCGTATTCTTCAATGCTCAGCGGTTTGCTTTCGGACTCTTGTTGCTGCCACCATTTCAATTGCCCCGAAGCCAAGGAATCGTGATAAACAATACCGATGCCGCCACCGATGGACCAGAACTCAATCTGGTGCTTGTCCTTGAGGGCCTGAGCGAGTGGTTTTACTTTTTTTACAGCCTCCACAAAGGGCTGCACGGAAGTCAGTTGCGAGCCGATGTGCATTTGCAGACCGCGCATGCGCACGTTTTTCCATTGCTCACTGGCTTTGTCGTAAAGGCCTTCGATCGCATCAAAGTCGATGCCAAACTTGTTCTCGGACTTGCCTGTGGAGATGTATTTGTGCGTTTTGGCATCGACATTTGGATTCACGCGCACGGCGGCAGGTGCAATCACGCCTAGTTCCTTGGCGACTTCGTTGAGATACGCGAGTTCCGCTTCCGATTCGACATTGAAGCAATAAATGCCTTGTTGCAGAGCGTAGATGATTTCCTCTCGTGTCTTACCGACTCCTGCAAACGTGCAATGCGCAGGATCGCCACCCGCTTTGATGACGCGGAAAAGTTCGCCGCCGGAAACGATATCGAAGCCTGCTCCTGCCTGTGCTAGCAACCGCAACACTGATAGATTCGAGTTTGCTTTGACCGCATAGGCGACTTCATGTTCGAGGCCTTTTAGCGCGAGATCAAGGCGGCGGAAGTGATCGAGAATGGTATTTCCCGAATACACATAGAGCGGAGTGCCGTATTGGTCCGCGAGCGATTGAAGCGGAACGTTTTCGCAGTAGAGTTGACCGTTGATGTAGGAAAAAGCGTGCATGCAGGCGCAAAAGCTAAACGCAAAACACGCGACCGCCAAGTGGGAAATCTGCGAGAGTCGCTGTCTCATTTTTTTCGCAATGGGGAAGGGGATTGCTCCGATGGGCAAGTGCTGGTAAGAAAAGGGTATGTCGAGTGTGCGCAATATTGCGGTGGCCATGGAACTCAATTGGCCTTTCAAACGCCATTACGAGATATTTGCGGGTATGCAACACTATGCGGCAAAGCATGCCGACTGGAAATTTCACATCGGAAATTTTCCTGTCTTTGAAATGGTACGCGGAGTGAAATACGACGGGATACTCGGACGAATCGATACGAAAATTTTCAAGGCAGCCCGCAGTGCAGATGTGCCCATGGTGAATGTCTGGCTGAACTCACCAGCAATTGATCAAGTGCCAGGCGTGTATGTCGATTTCAAATCGGTCGGGCGTATGTCGGTGGAACATCTGATCGCTCGGGGCCTGCGACGCTTTGCACATTTTGGCTACAAGTCGTGCAATGCCTCCAAAGCGCATTATGAAGGGATGCTAGAAGCGACGCAGAAACATGGCTATCCCTGTGGTCGACATTCCGTCATGCTTAACTTCGATACGAAAGAAGGCTTATGGGCGCAGTTTTTCGAGTATGTCACACAGACGCAATCCGAGTGGGAGGCGCCACTAGGAATTGCTTTTTCCGATGATCACATTTGTTACGCCGTGAGTTCCATCTGCCGGGCGAATGGATGGAAAATCCCCGAACAGCTCACATTGATCGGAGCGAATAACGAGCCGGTGACATGCAATGCAGCGGACCCATCGCTGTCTAGCATCGACATGGGGGACTTCAAACGTGGTTATGAAGCGGCGCGCTTGTTAGATGGGTTGATGCAAGGAAAAGCACCTCCTGAGGGCCCGCTCTTCACGCAGCCAAAAGAAGTCGTGGTGCGGCGATCATCGGACTTCTATGCGGTGAACGACGCGAAGGTGGCGAGCGCTCTTTCCTACATGGCGCAACATTCAGGCGGGAAGCTATCGGTCCCAAAAATCGCGCAGGCAGTGGGTATCGGCAGGCAGACTTTGGAGCGACGTTTTCAAACGCATCTGGGGCGCAGCATCAATGAGGAATTGATCCGCTTGCGCATCTCGAAACTCAAACGTCTCTTAGTCGAAAGCGAGGAATCGATCAAAGAGCTCAGCCAGCGATCTGGTTTTAGCACGGTGGCGAATATGCACACGATGTTCAAGCGTGCCACGGGACTAACGCCGAAAAATTATCGCCTCAAGCATGGTCCGCCAGTGAAGGGGTGAAGAGTGCTTACTTCGTGGAAACGCTCGTTTCCCGCAGTACGGAGTGTTTTGAGTTCATCGACTTCTACCGCTCTCGACGATCTTTTGCATGGCAGCTTCCAGCTCTTTGATTTTGTCGGGATGTTCGGCAGCTATATTCCTTGTCTCTGCGGGATCACTGCGGAGATTGTAGAGTTGAACGGTTGGCTGGCCGGGTTCGGGTTTGAGGGAGCTGGGTTTGCTGAAGCCGCCAGAGCCGAGACCGTTAATCAATTTCCAATCGCCTGATCGGATCATCATCTTGGCGCCTTCGCCCCCAGTGCGCATGACTATGGGAGCTCGGATGGGTTTGTCTGCAGGGTGTGTGCCATCGATTACTGGCAATAAACTGAAGCTGTCCGGCGCGGCCTCGTCGGGAAGTTTTGTGCCGCAAATGTCAGCAAAGGTCGCTATCAAATCGGTAAAGCAAATGGTTTGCTCACTGACCGAGCCAGCTTTGATCCGAGCGGGCCAGCGCACGAGGAACGGCATACGATGCCCACCTTCCCAGGCATCCGCTTTCATACCGCGAAATCCTGCGGTAGCGTCGTGGTCATATTTTTTTTTATCAGCTTCGTACCAGACGGGTCCGTTGTCCGAGGAAAAAATGACCAACGTATTTTTCGTTTGGCCCGTTTTTTCCAATGCAGTAAGTAAGGCTTGCTGAAAAAGTTTAAAACCGATTTCAGCATAGTGAGCAATTTAGATTTTTCTGGCTCTGCGGCCTGGGTGACGTTGATGGAAATGATTCGTGTGCATACTCTTTCTTTGCTTGGGCGCTGGGTGGCATCGCCCAGCT
>CAMDCV010000031.1 GCA_945890645.1 Akkermansia muciniphila | reverse complement strand
TACATTCACTCGCACAATTCGATCATCGACATCAATGACTACCTCGCGATGGTGGCGCTGACCACAGCACTGGTGCGTCGATTGGATCAAAGCCACGTCGATGCATTAACCGCTTATCTTTGAACTCTCGCCGTTTTGCGATTTTTCGGTAAGTCCAATAACCATGAGCCGATGTCTTGAATGACCACGTCTTTTTGTGCGTCGTACATTAGCAAGTGATGGGCTTTTGGATAAAACAATCGCTTTTTCTCGGGCGCGGCAGAGAGGTGTTGGTAGAAGGTGATCACGTCCTGTGTATCGGTGAAATAATCTTTTCCGCCGTGAACGATCAAGGTCGGCACTCGGAAAGTAGCGGCACTGACTTTCATTTGATCGATCAGATCATTGAGGCTGACGAGTAAACGCAGCGTGTGTCGTTCGATGTGCCATGCATTGGTTTCTGATTGCTCGCTATGAGTCGAAGTCGCGGTCATTTGTACCTGTTCACCGCCGGAGAGGGTATCGAGCGACAATCGGGCCGCAGGAAAAATTTTGGCGATGGCGCGCACGGTTTGTTTTTTCCATGCGGGGAAATCTCCGCGAATACTCACGACCGGGGAAGTGATGACGATCGCATCACAAGCGGGGCGTTTGCCATTTTCCATATCGCGACGGTAGGTGTTGGCGAGAATCAGCGCGCCCATGCTCTCACCTTGCCAGACGATGTTCGCACGGGGGTGCTGCTGGCGCACGAGTTCGGTGAAAGTATTCAGGTCGTTGAACCAATTTTCCGGTATATCGATATCGCCCCGACGTTCATTCACGGGATCGAGGCCTTGTCCGCGAATGTCATAGGCATAAAGGGCAATGCTGGGGTGCTCTTTGAGGAGCCACGTGCCGAGATTTTTGTAATCGATCGATGCTCCACAAAATCCGTGCAAGGCGATGACCACGGTTTCCGGTTCCTTAGCGTCGGGCCCGCTGGCGACGAATTTGCGATAGGAAAAGCTTTGCCTGTCCTTGGTGGTGAAAGTTTTTTCACCCAGTCGCGGTTTGTCGTAAGTATGGCTTACCAGCGTGTATTTCGGGGTGGTGTGGCAGGAAACAAAAACCAGCGTAAGCAACAACGAGGCCACACAACGCAAGCGACCCACGAGGGCGACAATGGTAAATGGCTGTTTCACAAAGGAAATTATAACAGGAATACGGGCAGTGGCAACCACCAGATGCGGAATTTCGCCATTTCGCACTTGGATGTTGGGGCATTGTCGTTGCAAGCTGTCGCGGTGACGGAGCAGCAGCAAGTGATGGAAGAGGACATGACACGAATTGAGTCGATCTTTGTGCGGCACCGCAATGCCTTGTGGATCCGCGGCTCGTTCACGGGCTTGTTCACGGATTATTACATTCATTTGATGGAGCAAAAAATACGCCATAATCCTGAGTTGGATATGATGCTGAAGGAGCACCTGGTGATGTTGAGCTTGTACCTCACGACGCGGCCATGGGCGGAAACCACTGGCTGGACCGTCAATCTGCGAGCACCGCGCGTCAATTTGTTTGCCACCGGTGGCTGCACGCAGGAGGCCATCACGGGACGCTTGTTCACCGAAGATGTGCGCGAACCGGATCGCAATTATTTATACGCGCAAACGACCACGCCGCACCAGAAGGAGCCGCGCCTCTCGACGATGGAAATGGATAGCCGCAATCCGCTGTTGTGGTTTGAAGATTTTTATCACCAGTCCGAGCAGCGGCCGGGGCGTGCCTTTCATATGGGCGATGACGATTACGCGGTAGTGGTCGCACAACCCGATTGCGATTTGGAGTGGCTTGCGGCACTTGATGTCGATACCGTGAAACAACTGGAAAAAACCGAAGAGGTGAAGTTGTTAGAAGTGCGTAAGATCCGATTTTTCTGCGGCTGTGATTTATTGAAAATCATGCCCTTGCTGGCATCGTGGCGCAATCGGATGGATGATTTGTTTGGCGAGCTTGAGGTTATCCAAGTGCAATGCCCACGTTGCGCTGCGGTCTATCCGGTATCGCGCGAAATGGTATCCGAATTCCAAGAGAACGAGTAAAATTATAGTAATTTGAAAGTCTATCATCATCAACAATTCGGCGACGCGCAGGCTTTGTGTGATTGCAAGCAGTCTCAAGCGCAAACAATCAGCGTGGTGATCCCGACATTAAATGAAGAAGCGACCATCGCCGCGATTGTTGCGGAAATTCGTGAGAAGCTGATGGAGAAAGTGGCGTTAGTGGATGAAATCATCGTCGTCGATTCGGGTTCGAGTGATCTCACACTTGAGCGGGCAGCGTCCGCAGGCGCGAGGGTTTTTTTGGCATCGGAGATTGTGCCGGAATGCGGCAATCATCCGGGCAAAGGAGAAAATTTGTGGAAGTCGCAATTTGTCAGTAGCGGTTCGATCTGTGTATTCATCGATGGTGACATCCTTGATTTTCATCAGGGCTTCGTGACGGGTTTGGTGGGACCTTTGTTAGAAAATCCCAATGTCGATTACGTGAAAGCATTTTACCGTCGACCATTGCAAACTTCTGCGGAACCGTTGAACCATGGCGGTGGGCGAGTCTCGGAGTTATTGATGCGGCCACTGTTTTCTCTTTTCTATCCGCAGCTTTGCGAATTCCACCAACCACTCGCGGGCGAGTATGCCATTCGTCGTTCGCTGCTAGAGCGCTTGTCTTTTCCGAGCGGCTACGCAGTGGAGACGGCGCATTTGATCGATGCTCTGGCGCTCTGTGGCATTGATGGATTTGCGCAGTGCGATCTCGATTCACGGAGGCACCGGAATCGGCCGCTCGATGAATTAGGCTCGATGGCATGCTCGATCTTGCAAGTGTTTCTCCAACGCGCCGAACGCGATGGATTGTTGCACTTGTCAAAGGAGTTAGGACAATCTTACATTCGTCACGTCGCCACTGATAATGGATGGCAGATGGAAGAAGTGCCGATGCTGACGATCGAGCGTCCGCCATTTGCCTCACTCAACGCTACGAGCCCACGACCATGAAACTGCAACTCCTCAGCATCGATGCGATGCACGATGTCATCACGCTACTTGCTTTTCTTAACCCCGCCGTGAGTCATGAAACGTTGCAGCGTCGCTACGAAAAGATTTTGCGAGAGTTTCCGAACTACCGCGTGCTCGGTGCCTACATTGAAGGGAAACTTATCGGCCTCACGGGTATCTGGCATGGCACTAAAATGTGGTGTGGCGATTACATGGAAATCGATAACCTCGTCGTCCATCCCGACTTCCGCAATCGCGGCGTCGCTTCAGCCTTAATGGAAAAAGTTGAGGCGATGGCGCGTGAAAAAGAATGCAGCATCGTCGTGTTGGACAGCTATACAAACAACCATACGTCCCATCGACTCTACCATCGCAAAGGCTGCGAAATCTGGGGCTTTCATTTCATCAAGCCGCTGGGGCCGTTTGAGCATTGATGGTTCATCGCTTGCGTCGCAGGCAAGCCATCAAAGTGCCAAAGAGTAACATCAATGCGGTCGATGTTTCCGGCACATTGGCGATTCCGGGAGTCGTTGCGGTATCGACGGGAGTAAGGCCATGGCGTTGGTATTGCTCCATGGTTTCTAACACCACGGCACCCGAAACATAACTCACAATCTGATAGTTCACCGCAAGCTTGCTATCTTTGGTTTTGCCCACTTCTTCCATCGCCCAAAAACGTGCGAGTTGATCACTCACCTTTTTGCTCGTAAGACCCGTGGCATCGGCACGGCGCGACCATTGCCACGAAAATGTTTCTTCGCCCTTCTGGAGCAGATCTAACCAAGAGGACAATCCCATTTCGCTATCGGCATCTGAAGGAGCGGGCGACATTAAGCCACTTCGGCCTAACGATTCGAACAAACGATTGGCACCATCGACCAGTGGCAGCGCATAAAATGCCGGACGATTGCCGCCTCGCTCTAACAATTGCAGCAGTCGCTCACTACGACCCATGGTTACGGGTTGCGGTCCATGCAGCCACAACACGGCAGAGCGCGGCGATTCTTTTGCCTTGAGTAGCGCTTCGTAGAGCGCGGGTTCGTTGTCGCAACCGCCGCGAAAATTTGCCTTGGCGAGTTCCTCCGCTGTGACTGCCGTCGCACGATCATTTGCAAGTATGATGGTCGCATTTTTGTCGCGCAGGGCTTTGGAAATCCACTCGCGATGTTTCTCTAGGGTCTTGGATCCATCCACGACCACGATGATTTTTTCCATCGCCGCACGTGCGGACGAATGCGGTTCAGCGATCAGAATTTTTTCTTCCGTTGTGGCGAAACGATCTTCACACCAGACAGCCTCCGCCGTTTTGGGCGATGCCGAGAGTTTTACGCTCATCTTCATCGTGTCACTGCTGAAGCTCAACGATTGCATCGCCTCATCCGCGTGCGAGGGCTTAGGTTCATCGCCGCAGGAAAAGGGTGCATCCGCCTGCATCCACAGCGCGTGTTGCATCGAGGGCGTGTCACCGAAATTTTTCTCAATGATGTAGGGGAGTCGCCAGGTATCGCCCTCCAGTGGTGCGGTCACACCGATGCGGATTTTCATATCTCCTTTGGCCGGTACGGGGAAACATTGCACCATGATCGTATCGGGGCCAACCATGTTCACCAGAACCGGATCGCGGCGCTGGACAACGGCAACTTCTTTATACGCCGCTTTGACTTGGGCCACGGAGCCAAAAGCGGCTTCGCACGGCTCTCCATTGATCCATAAAGTAAGACGACTGACCTGTCCACCACGTGGCAAACGCATTTGGCAACGCGCTTCCCGAGCGGTAGTGGCGCCATTGTGAAACACGAGCGTCCACTCGCCGTAGCCGATGCGTGCCGCTGTATCCAGGTGGGCATCGAAGCGCGATTCTTTGCAATCGAGATACTTGATTTTTGCTGCGACAACATCGCCTCCATGGTCGAAATCGAATTCCTCTTCGATCATACGCGATTCGCGTGTTTGCCCGAGCATGCCTCCACGCGTCCAATGGGGCGGGGGAGTGGTATTAAAGGGTTCTCCTGTGACTTTGAAATACAAATCACGCACATTGGCGATGTTACTGGCTTGTTGCCAACTATTGCTCAATGTCATAGCGCCCCAGGAACGGTCCGTGATCCACGAGCTAATGTCACCACCACTCATAAACATCGAGGTCTCATAGCACATGCTCAATAAGGTATCCTTCGAGTGCCACGAACGTAGCGATTCGACAGCACTCTGCGATACTTCGGGGTCGCTATCGAGACCGCGTGCCACTTGATGACGAGTCCAGATCGCCGGTGCTTCGAACAAGCAAAGCCCACCGAAAACCAAGGCAATCGTCGCCCACCAGAACTTCTTGAAATTTCCGAAACCAAAAGAGTTGGCAAGGCGTTTTTCTTTCACGGCGATTCTCCATGACAAGGCCCATGCAATAATCGGTGCTAACGAAAGAAGTCCCAAACCAAAGGCCAGCAAAGCAAAACACGATGCCGGAATCAGCGGTAAAAATAACAAGGCGTAAAACAATCCGACACTAAAACTAACACCTGATGCCACGGCACGGCACTTGAAATGATGTTTCGTCTGCTTGTCTTCCGTTTTCAACAGCCACCAGTTGCACAGCGGTGCGGCCAATAATAACAAACCATGCCCCACAGTGGGGATGGGCTCAAAAAATGTGGATCCGCAAAAGTTGGAGATCCACTCAAAGATGACAATGCCTAAGGGAAATATCACAGCGAAGAACCAGAGAAAAGATCGAACAACTTTGGATCTTTTAGGCGCGTTGTAGACATCAGGCGTGGGAATTTTTGGCTGATACCCGGCATCGAGTCGACCTAACGCATTTTCCAATTCCATCAGACCGCAAGTGCCCAATTGGTCCTTGGTGATTTCCTCATGGATGTGCCGGCGTAGGTCCTCCTTGAGTTCGACGGCTTCTTCGCCATGCATCCCTTCGCGTGCCACCCGCTCCTGCAAGTAGCTTTCCAATCGCATCTCTGCTGCTTCTGTCCACGTTTTCATAGTGATTTCTGTTGTTGCTGTTTTTGTTTGCCCAAGGTTTCCACGCCTCGGATCATCGTTTCAAAATAGACGGCCATCTCCTCGGCGTAACGACGTCCGGTGACGGTAAGACTGTAGTATTTTCGTGCGGGTCCTTCGTTCGACTCTTCCAATCGCGTGTTCACGAGACCTTGCTTTTTCAAACGAGAGAGAAGAGGATAAATGGATCCTTCGGCGACTCCAATGCCGGGAATCGCGACGAGTGCTTTCACCAAGGCATAGCCATACCACTCGCCATCTTTGAGCGCGCGTAATATACAGAAGTCGAGCAGACCCTTGCGCATCTGCACGGTCCAATTGCCAAACCATTCCCCGGTTTCTTCTAACGCAACGTTCATGACACGCACAGTATATTGCATTAACAGGTAGCAGTCAATGAAAAATTATAGTTTTTTTCTGAGAGGCTCTGAAAGTGTTGGGCAAACGACAAAAACGCGACGGGAGGACACCGCGTCCCGCCTGTCTCGGCCAACCGGCTTCCCGCCTGTTTTCACCCTGCCACAAAACACCACTTGCGCCGTGAAGATGATTCTGCTTTCCTGCGTCTCCCCGCAATTCCGATTATTATGGCAGATAAAACAAATACCGACCCGCAGCGCATGGAAAAAATCGTTTCGCTGTGCAAGCGCCGTGGCTTCATTTTTCAAGCTGGTGAATTGTATGGTGGGCTCAACGGTTGCTGGGACTACGGTCCGCTGGGCGCCGAACTGAAACGCAATCTCAAGGACTATTGGTGGCGTCGCACGGTGCAGGAGCGCGATGATGTGGTCGGCATGGATGGTGCGATTTTGACAATGCAACAAGTGCTCGTCGCCTCCGGTCACGTCGGTGGTTTCTCCGACCCGATGGTCGATTGCAAAACCTGCAAGGGCCGTTTCCGCGCGGACAATGTGGCGAGCATGCCGTGCCCGGAAAAACCGAGTTGCAGCGTCGGTGGTTCGCCGAAATGCGAGCTAACGGAAGCCCGTGAGTTCAATTTGATGTTCAAAACCAAGGTCGGTGCCTCGGCCGATGAAAGCGATCCGAACGCGACGGCTTACCTGCGTCCCGAGACCGCGCAGTCGATCTTCGTGCAATACAAAAACGTGCTGGATTCCTCGCGTGTGAAGTTGCCGTTTGGTATCGCACAAGTGGGCAAGTCGTTCCGCAATGAGATTAATCCTCGCAACTACACTTTCCGCTCGCGTGAATTCGAGCAAATGGAAATCGAGTATTTCTGCCATCCGAAGGACGGCATGCGCCTCACCGACGAGTGGCTGGAAACGCGTTTGAAATTTTACGAAGAAATCGGCATCCCGCGCACCAAGTTGCACATTCGCGATGTGCCCGATGGCGAGCGAGCTTTCTACTCACAGCGGACGTACGACATTGAATACGAATTCCCCTTTGGCATACAAGAGTTAGAAGGCGTGGCCTATCGCACTGACTACGACCTCGGCGTCCATCAGAAAGGCTCGGGCCGTCCGCTGGAATATTTTGATGAAGAAACGAAGGAAAAATTCCTGCCGCATGTTGTCGAACCATCCGCTGGTTGTGACCGCACGATTCTCGCATTGATCTGCGAGGCCTACGACGAGGAAGTGCTCACCGACGACAAAGGCAAAGACGATGTCCGCACGGTGATGCGTTTCACCCCGCGCATGGCACCGATCAAGGTCGGCATTTTTCCTTTGTTGAAAAAGAACGAGGACCAAGTGCGCATCGCCAAAGAAATTCAGAAGAAGCTGCAACCGTGGATGAATGTCTTTTACGATGACAGCGGTGCGGTCGGTCGTCGTTATCGTCGTCAAGACGAAGTCGGTACGCCCTTTGGCATCACCATCGATTTCGAAACGCTTGGTGAAAGTGGCGAGGAGTTGAAAAACACCGTGACCTTGCGTCATCGCGATTCCATGGAACAAGAGCGCATCGCGATCGATGCGTTGCTGCCCTGGTTGCTCGAACGCGTGCGTTGATCCATCGCCATGCGCTGGCAAGTCATCGTCGCAGGAAAACCGGCACTGGCCTATGCCAAGTCGGGCGTTGATGAATACTTGCAGCGCCTGCGTCGCTATCTCGATTGCGAGTTGGTGGTGGTTAAGGCGGGCACTTCGCAGGAAGTATCGCAGCGTTTGTTAGAAAAATCGCAGGGGGCGTATCGAGTTGTGCTCGATGAAAGAGGTGAAAGTCCGACCACACGACAACTCAGTGAGAAGGTGGCGGCCTTAGAAATGCGCGGCGATGTGAAATGTGTGGCGTTTCTGATCGGCGCGTCCGATGGGCATACCGAGGAGTTGCGTCGTTCCGCAGATTTGTTGTTGTCGTTGTCCTCGATGACCATGCAGCACGAATTGGCATTGGTTGTTTTGTTAGAGCAGCTCTATCGGGTAGCCACTCTGCGAAAAGGGGAACCGTATCACCGGGATTGAGGCTCGCTTTTGTTTTGCGAATTTGATTTTCTTCCGCCGATGAAAGAACGAGTCGATGCCCTGCTGGTCACGCGCGGATTGTGCGAATCGCGCGAGCAGGCGAAACGTCTTGTGCTGGCGGGTGAAGTGCGCAGCGGCGATCGATTGATCGAAAAGCCGAGCACGACAGTCGATGTCGACGCGCCGCTCGAAATCAAGGATAAGCTTAAGTTTGTCGGGCGTGGCGGCTTGAAGATGGAGGGGGCGCTCGAGGGATTCGGCATCGATGTCACGGGCTGGGTCTGCGTCGATGTGGGTGCCTCGACAGGAGGCTTTACCGATTGCCTTTTGCAGCGCGGCGCGGCACGTGTGCACGCGATCGATGTCGGCACCAATCAACTCGCATGGAAAATCCGCAGTGATCCGCGCGTCATCGTGAAAGAAAAATTCAACGCTCGCCACATGGTGCCTGATGACCTGGGAGAGCCGGTGGATTTGGCGGTGATGGACTTGTCGTTTATTTCGCTGACCAAAGTATTGCCCGCCGTTTTTGCCGTGCTCAAGCCCAGTGGGGTGGTGGTATGTTTGATCAAGCCTCAGTTCGAATTAGAGCGACACGAAATTGGTAAAGGGGGTATTGTGCGCGACACGGCCTTGCATGACAAAGCCGTGGAAAAAATTCGTGCTTTCGTGACCGAGACTTGTGGAAAAACATGGCGCGGTCTGCTTCCTTCGCCGATCACTGGCACCGATGGCAACCATGAGTTTCTGGCGTGGATTGGATAATTCTGTGCTGCATGGCACATTTGCGAAAATTCACTTGTTACGTTTTCGGTGATTGACGCCGGGGGTAATCATTTTCACCATTAGGCCATGTGGTATTACTCGCAAAATAATCAGCAGTTGGGACCAGTGCCTGAGGAACAGATCAAGTCGATGTTGCGTGCGGCTTCGTTATCGAGCAGTTCACTGGTGTGGAAAGAGGGGATGACCGATTGGAAACCAGTGACGGAGATTCCTGAATTAGCCATTGCCATCAATGCATCCACGCCTTCGGCTTACACCCCACCGGCCAGCAACCCCTACGCCTCTCCTATGAGTCAGCCTGCTGGCACGGTCGCACCGCAAGCATCGCAGGCTCCCATGGGAGCTCCGGTCAATGGGGGTGGCATATTGGCCTTTGCCATTGTGACAACGGTGTTGTGTTGTCCACCCTTCGGAATCGTAGCCATTGTTTTTGCCGCACAGATTAATTCGAAACTCGCCATGGGCGATTATCTCGGTGCCGCGGAATCAGCCCGCAAATCCAAAATGTGGAGTTGGATTGGTCTCGGTTGCGGCTTAGTGGTAACAATTCTTTATATTCTTATGGTGGCGTCCGTGGGCTTAGCCGGCGCTTGATCGATCATCTGCACGCTGCGTTCGGTCGCTCCTGCGTGCTGTTGGAGGACGATCATGGCGCGCTCACAGATTGCTTTAGTGGTCTTAGAATTTTCCAGCAGATCAGCGATGGCCGATGGCAAGTTTGATGGATCATTCACTCGAATGGCGGCATGTGCCGCGAGTAGTTGGCTCATGAGAGGCTCGAAGTTTTCCATGTGCGGGCCGACGATTAGCGGCTTGTGCGCGAGGATCGCCTCGGCGGGATTTTGCCCTCCTGTGGAGAGGAAACTTTTTCCGATGATCACTACATCAGCATGAGCCGTCCAGTCGCGAAGTTCACCAGTGCTGTCAATGATTACCACATCGATTATTCTGCCCTTTGGGGGGATTCCTTCACTGCGAAGCCAGACGGAAAATCCATGCGATACTAGGGCCTCGCGGACTTCCTGGCGACGTTCGGCGTGTCGGGGTACGCAGAGGAAAAGATATCCGCGATCGCGCAGAGATTGGGCGAGCATGAGTTCCTCGCCATCGTGCGTACTAGCTGCGAGAATGATTTTCCTCTGCTGTTGGAGAGGAGCGAGAATGGCGTCGAACTCATCGCGTCGCTTCGGTATCTCGGCAGATTGAGGGTCGAACTTAATGCTGCCAGTGACTTGCAGTCGTGCGCTATCGATACCCAGGGCTGCGAAGCGTTCGGCGTCTTGTGGATCTTGCACACCGATGTGAGAGATTTTTTGAAACAGAGGAGAAATCCATTTCCGCACGGCGCGATATCTTCGTTCTGAGCGAGCGGACAGACGAGCATTGATCATCGTCACAGGAATGACACTTCGTTGGCAGGCCTGCATGAGTTCGGGCCATGCTTCAGCTTCGACGAGGACGAGCTGAGAGGGTTCAAAGCGTTGCAGATAGCGGCGGACGATGGGATAAAGATCGATGGGAGCATAGACCACAGTGACATGGTTGACGGCGGCATCGATGGCGACTTGCCAGGCGGTCGCAGTGCTGACGGCGAGCACAGCAGGACGCTGGAATGCGCGCAGGAATTTGAGCGCAATTAAAGTTTCGCCGACACTGACGGCATGAATGTGGACTTTGCCACAAGGGGCCCACTCAGCATCGGATTGATAAAAGCCAAAGCGCTCACCGATGGGTGTGGCCCAGCCACCGCGTGCCGCCATTTTTCGTAACCAAGCGGGCAAGGCGATTCCTAACAGAAGAGGTGAGCTCAACCGATACAATGCCAGTGCCAACCGCCAGCGCCATGGATCGGGGGCGTGAGGTGGAATGGTCATGCGGAAAATAGTGGCTGAATAGAATTACTGTAATGGGATCTTTGAATGAATCTACAGAGATCAGAGCGAAAAGGCATAGCCAGGCTCTTTTGGAATTAGGATTTTTTCGCAGTATCCGTTGGTGTGAAGTAGGTCGAGATCGCTTCTTCTTCTGCGAGACGGATGGTTTTGAAATGCTTCCAGCCGTGGATGAGCAAGGCACCAAGGTAGAGGCCTGTGAAAATGAGACTGATCATCATGGTGATTTCATCGCCGAACTTGTGGTTATCGACCATATATAAATGGACTGGCGGCAACCAGCAAAAGATCCACATCGAAAGATCTGCATTCGTGCTTTCAGCCACCGCGATTAAGGCCAGCATGAGGGCAAAGGAGCCGATTAATATCGCGAAGTAAATGCCGAGGCGGTTTTGAATGCGGTTTTGAAACCGAGCGAGAAAGAGGGCGGGAAACAAGGCGCTGCCAAATAAACTGCAGAGCACGGTGAATTCCTCAGCTCCAAAATAACCGCGAATGCTGGGCTGACCAGCAATCATCGCTCCGGTCCCCAAGACAATCACCGCAAGCAGAGCGGTGTAATGGACACCTGAGGTCCAGCAGGGATAGAGAAACGCACCCAGAAATCTTCCGATGACACCACGCTTCACAAAGGGAATGGTGACACGTGGCATGAGGAAGTTTGCTTCCGTCAGCGCTAACACAAGACCGGGAAATGCCACGGCACCAATGAGAAACGGAATCATTTCAGTGTCGGCATCCGCTAAAATTAAGATGAGTCCCACCACTATCATCGTGCCGAGAGTTACTAATCGATTCAAGGTGCTGTGATTTTCCGAAACCGGCGCAATGGCACCAACACCCAAACCAAATGCGGTCCATGCAAGGTACAGCGCCCCAATCAGCAGGCCGAAATACACCGCAATGTAGGTGGGGTCTTCCAATGCGAAGAACTCCATGAAATCATCGAATTCTTCCATCATGAAACCCATGAAGAAGAACATCGTGACGGCCAATGCGAGCGGGAAAATGCCGCGCACGATAATGGCCGCATTGGAGGAAATCCCCACATTGAATGCCGTGAGGCACGCGGATAAAAGGAACAAAGAACCCAGTGCTAATAGCTCGGCAAACAAATTCATGCCGCCGAAGAAATAGCGCAGAATGAGGTAGGGGACGATGGAGACAAATAGCAGCAAGGTCTGTCCAACAATCGCCGCCCATTTGCCCGCGACGATGCGACGAGCGTTCAGGCGAGTGAGTACCATCATGTCAATGGTGGTGGTTTTGATCTCACTGTAGAGAGCATTCATCGCGCGCAATGGCTGGACGACGAGAACCGCAAGTGAGAAAAAGAAAAAGATGATGCGCGAAACCGCCTCGCCCGCGCCATCAAGACCCGAGGCCGTGGTGGCAAAAAGCATGACGATGGCGAGAAACAATTGCAGGCCGAGAAAGACGCCGACAAAAGTTTTCGCGCGCAAGCCCTGGCGCAGCTCCTTCACTAGCATGGGAGGCAGACGATCCGAGAAATCGCTCAAGCCGGCAGTGCTTCGCTCCGACGCATTCATTTCAATCGCGGGACTGGGTGCGTTGGTGCTCATGATTCTGTGCTCGGTGGGTTAAAGGCTTGAAGTTCGGGCATCGGAGGTGGTTTAGGTCCGATGGCTTCTCCCCGATCAATTTTGCCTAACATATCAATGAAGGCATCTTCGAGATTCCGTTCCTCGCGATGGAACTCGGTGATCTTGAGGCCATCCTTCACCATGCGGTGTAAAATTTCTGCGGCATCAGTGAGTTCTGCCGACTCGATGCGCAGACGTCCCCCTTGCCGGCGGGCTTCGACGAATTCGACTTTCGGGTGCAACAAACACCATGCCGATAGTTCTTCAGGATTGCCGAGAACCTGCACGTCATAGAGCAGTCCACCTTCGGTGTCGGTATCGCGCTTCATGCTCTCGGCATCGCCGTGGTGGACGATGCGACCACTATTGATGAAGAGTAGCGAATCGCACATTTCTCCGAGTTCCGAAAGAATGTGAGAAGAAATGAAAATCGTTTTGCCTTCATTCGCGAGAACGCGGATGAGGCTCTTGAGTTCCACGCGCGCTTTGGGGTCGAGACCGGCGGCGGGTTCATCCATGATCAGCACTTGCGGGTCTTGGAGCAGCGCGCGGCCTAATCCGAGACGTTGTGTGTTGCCTTTGGAGAGCTTATTCGAAAAGCGTTCGGCGAGTGGCACGAGGTCTGTGAACTCCATCACCTCTTGCACGCGTAGACGGCGTTCCTTGCCCTTGTAGCCGAGGGCGCGGGCGTAGAAATCGAGATACTCGACCACAGTCATGTGCTCGTAGTTGCCGAAATGGTCGGGCATCCAACCGATGAGACGTCGCACTTCTTCAGGATGACTGACGACATTATAGCCGCAGATTTCCGCCGCGCCGAGAGTGGGATAATCGAGTGAGGCGAGGATCCTCATGGTCGTGGTTTTGCCGGCACCATTGGCACCGACGAAACCGCAGACTGATCCGTGTGGGATTTCAAAACTCACTCCATTGACCGCTTTGAGCGGGCCGAAGTAGCGATAAAGATTGTGAACGCTGATGGCGTGTTGGCTCATGAGGAGATGGCTGATTAAGGAGTTTCCGGATTGTGGATTTGGCCGGTGATGATCGTATGGTTTTGTTTCCAACTGATCGAGGAGTAGGTGTCGAGCATGGGCGCATCCTCGGTGATAGCGAAATAGTGTCCTTCGCGTTCGCTGAGGCGCATCAATTGATCTTGCTGGGCTTTGCCAAGATACTTGATGCCATTTTTGACGAAGTCTTCGTATTCCGCCTGCGAGGATTCCGTGCAGAGGAAATTTTTGCCTGCGGCAATTTGTTCGGCTTTCCAGTATTTGCCGCCTTTGCCCCGCAGATAAAAGCTAGCGATGTTGTATTCGAAGTTCGATAGCAGTGCCGCCTCGTTGCCGCCAGGTGTGGACTCGATGCGCGCCCGAGTGGGGATGATCGACTGGAGCAACTGCGCTTGTTCAGAGCGGGATTGGAACCAATCGCCTGAGACTTGTAGTCCTTTGTCGACGAAATTCATATCGAAGGCTTGGCTGGTTTCGCTATCGACATTCAGACGAGTCCATTGGCTTTTGGCGAGGGGAAGTGGGGAGATCACCGTGGGTTCGGTGAGTAGAAAACGATTACCGATCAAAACACCCGAACGCGAAATTTGTTCCTGATGGATGTAGGCATTGTTGTCGCCATTTTCTTGCGTGAGTTCCATCCATTGCACACGAATGCCGCTGCCACCGAGACCATCTTGGATAAAGATCAACACGATCATCGCCGCACTGGCGCCGATGGCGATGATGGGAGTGGTGATGAACAGCTTGTGGCGTTTGCCCGATTTCGCAAAAACGAAAAGATTGACGGGACCGACCAAGATACCGAATGCGATCAGCACGAGAATGAACATTACGAAATGGAAAGTCTTGCTGCCAAGCTCATCTTGCAGACCCCAACTGGAATTGCTGTAGTCTTCGATCATCGACTTGCCCACGCGGAAGACTTGATTGCTGGTCTTCACTTCGTCGACCAATGAGGCATCCAGTGCGAGAGATTTTGTGATGCGGCTAAGGGTGACGTAGCCTTTGCCCCGCGCCAGTGAGTTGGTGGTGCCTGTTTCACTGATGCCGAGCGAACTCATCGATGCTGTAGAACTATTGCTAAAAATGCGCAAGTAGCCGCCATGTCGGTTCCATTGCAAAATCGCGGAACGAGCGCCGGGTGGGAGATCCATCCAGTCTTGGTCGGTGAGAATCATGCCATCGAATCCCGCATATGCGCGCCAATCTTCGGGCATTTGCGGGGGCGTGAATTTTCCAGCGAAGGTGAGATTGCCCCGAGAATAACCGCTCGAAGAGCTTTTGTTCACCTCCGAGTCGAGAGTGGAAGCATTCGGTGTATTGAGTGCTTCCGAGATGAGCATGTGAGGGGTGTCGATCGAAGAGTAGCTACTTTGTGTGTAGGAACCATTGCTCACGCCGACCATGTTGAGTGATAGGCTTTGAGAACCACTGTTGTAACCATAACTGGTTTGCTTAACCATGGCTGCCACGGGCACTAAGAAATCGGTGCTTGTCACAGTGCCAGCGGGAGAGCCTGCGACAAAAGAAGATTTTACTTTAAGATCGCCTGAGTTGTAATACTGGCTGCTAGCAGCAGATTCAAAGGAAAGCGAGACGCTGGCAGGTGCCGCAGTCCGGTTAGCGATCGTGACACGCACGGGCGCATATCCGGTAACGGGCAATTTGCCAAAGAGCGATACGACTTCCACGTAAGATCCCGATTTCGGCTCATACATGTTACGAAAAAACGTTTCCTGTGCCTGGAGAGTGCCTAGACCGATGATGGTCCACAGAAAGAGGAGAGTGCGGGAAATCTGATTCATGAAGCGTATTGTCACGGAGATGGTGAAATGCTGTCGGTTAGAGGAAATTAATCAAGAGAGGAATTGAGAATTTTCGATGAAGATAAGATGATCTTTTGAAGAGAGTCGTGATTGTAGAAGTGATACATAATCGATTAAATCTAACGGAAATGATCGAACTAAACCAATCATCACGGTAAACGATCGGGGAAAACTTGTTTCCACACTTCGAGTGCGTCGAGGATTTCTGCGGTCTTGCGGGTGGGGGAGAGTTCCCAGATGATGGGGCACTTGGCAGGAAAGAAAGGCAACAGAGATTTGTAGTCGAGCGTGCCCGTGAAAGGAGTGCGGTGATCGCGCGCGGGCCACTCGACATCGTGAATGTGGGCACCAATGATGTGCGGTTGAATATTTCTCAACCAGTCGGTGTGGTCCAATAAGCCGAGGTTGTGTTTTAACTGCACATGTCCGAAGTCGTGCCAGTAGCCAATCCACGGATTGTCTTTAAAATGATTTTGCAAGTGCAACATCTCGCGCTCGTTTGGCATGTCTTCGAAGCGCGAACGAGATTCCACAGCGAGGATGACGCCGTATTCTTCTGCTTTGGCAACGAGTTGCTCAAGCGCATCGATGGCTCGGCTGTAATAGAGCGGGGCGATTTTTTCCCGCTTCTTTACGAACGCGATTTTCGCTTTAGTGAATTTTGCTTCATGTTGTTTACCATCAGCGACCATTGCGGTGAGTCGCTTGGTGTATTTTGCGGGGTTCAGCGGCACGGATCCCATGTGCAGCACGAGGTAGCTGGCGCGGAACTCGGCGGCCAATTCCAACGTTTGTAGACTCATTTCGAGGGCACGCTTGCGATCCCAAGGGCGATGCGACGTGTATTCATAGGCATCAGGAGCATCGATCATGACCTCCACGGGTGACGGGAAAAAATTATGAACTCCTGAGCAATGAAAACGTCCGTCAGCAAATGCCTTGCGGATGCCTGGCAGCTTCGCGATGGTCATGCCATGGGATAGCTCAATGTGATGAAAGCCTAAGGCAAGAATTTCATCAATCATCGCTTCGCCATCGGTGTGGCGTGCGTTGTTCCAGCAGGTGGAAAAGGAAAGCATGGCAAAAATCGGTTAGGCGTCGGCAGTGGGGTTGCCGTGTACAAGCAAGACAATTTCTCCCTTGGGCGGGTGGACTTGAAAATACGCGTGAAGGGCGGCGGCCGTGTCGCGGTGGAAGGTTTCAAACTTTTTGGTGAGCTCGCGCGCTACGCAGACGCGTGCCTGCGGTTGAAGCGTTGCAAGGATTTCCAAAGTGGATTGCAAGCGATGCGGTGATTCGAAAAATATGCTGGTCTGCCCCGAGTCTAGCGCGGCTTGCAAGGTCTGCCCGCGTTTGCCTTTTTTGACCGAGAGGAAGCCGCCGAAGCTGAAGGCGTGGCAAGGAAATCCAGAACCGATTAAAGCATTGAGAATCGAGGAAGGCCCCGGTAGGACTTCATAGGGAATGCTTTCCTCGATACAACGCTGGATGAGACGATAGCCCGGATCCGAGATGCCAGGCATGCCCGCATCAGTGATGACTGCGATGGACTCGCCAGCACGCACGCGATCTAACAACTCGGGGATGCGTCGAATTTCGTTATGTTCATGCAGAGAGACAAGAGGTTTCTGAATGCCGTGATGTTGCAGAAGCGGCGAAGAGTGTCGCGTATCTTCGCAGGCGATGGCATCGACAGTGCGCAGCACTTCCAAGGCACGCAAGGTAATGTCATCGCGATGGCCGATGGGCGTGGGAATCAAATAAAAGCTGCCGTTCGACATGATACGTCTGTCAGTAGTCATCGGTCAAACGACCGACCACTTGGGTGGCAGCGCGCTGCATGGCATCGGGCAGGGCATTGGTGCGCGCTGTTTGCAAGTTACCATCGATGGCGAAACGGGAGGACCCTTCTGCTTTGCCTCTTGCGAGAACTTTGAGCGGATTCTTCGCATCGCGCAATTCCCAGCGGATGATGATGGTGTTTTCCAACTCTTCAGATCGCAGGGTGTCGAGTCGAGTCGATCGCACTTGATTGTAGGAAACCGATTCCACTGATCCATGCAACGAAGCATCAGCTTTCGAGTCATCGGCAATGCGATACGTGCCATCGCTGGTGATGGCATCGACAATGGAGTTAGTCGCCAACACTTCTCCACGCGGGATGAGTGTTTTATTTTCAAACAAGGGCACACGGATCGATTGCACGTGGGCAAGAGCTTGGGGACGGTGGCCTGTGAGTTTGTAGCCTGCGCAGGAGTTAAGCCCGATGACAATGGTGGCCATGCCCAGTATGGCGGCGAGTGGGCGTTTGATGCGGGAAAAGAAACTGAATCGCATGAGTGTAGGAAATCAAATTATTGGAGAGAGTTCAGACCCGCTTGCGCCTTGTCGTGTAAGGGACCAGAACCATGTTTTTTCAGAACTTCGCGGTAATAAAAACGTGCGGACTCGTAATCACCTTTGCGACGATAAAATTCAGCGACTTCGAAGGAGCGCTGCACATCTTGGCCACCGAGTGATGCAATTTGGGAACGGGCGGCACCGGCGCGACTGCCATTCGGGTAAAGAGTAAGGTAATCTTGAAATGCTTCTCGTGCACGGTCAAGATTGCCTAGGTCTTGGTTGCCGCTCTTGGCTTCTTCCACAAGGATCATGCCGACGCGGTACTGCGCTTCGGGGGCTTGTGCGCTATCCGGCCAGTCTTGTACGACTTTGCGATACGCGGCAATTGATTCCTTGGCTTTGCCCCGATTCTGATAGACCTCGCCGATTTGATACTGTGCTTTGGGGGCGGAAGAGGCTTGTGGTGCGGCATCACGAACTTTTTCGAGCATCTGCACGAGTTTAACCGTGTCTATGGATGAGCCAAAAAAACCGGACTTTACATCACCACTTACTGCGTTCTGTGCAATAGCGGATTGGCGTGCGAGCGCTTGGCTGTATAGTTTGCTGCCTTGATAGCGGGTCAGAACATCACTGTAGGAATCGAAGGCTTTAACGGGTTCACCGAGTTGCTCGAGCAACTGGGCTTCGCGGAAACGTGCCTGCGGTGCGTCCTGTGCGGTGGGGTACTCGCTCGCCATGTTGCCGTAGAGCTTGGCGGCTTTTTTGGAATTTCCTGATTGATCGGCGGATAGAGCAGCTTGGTAGGCAGATGCTGCAGGGCCGGAGGATGCCTGCGCGGAGCCGACCAGTGGGGGTGGCTCGCCTTCATCAGATCCGCAAGAGGTAAGCAGCGATTGGCTCACGAGAGCGACCGGAAGATAGAAGAAGAGTAGCTTGGCAGGTTTCATAGTGATTAGAGTGTGGAAAGTTCTTGCGAGCGAAGGGTAGCGGCAGCGACAGCTTCGATGAGCGCGTGACGCAGTCCGTTTTGTTCGAGTGCGGCAATGCCGGCAATGGTGGTGCCGCCGGGCGAAGCGACCATATCTTTTAAAACACCGGGATGTAGCCCTGTTTCTTGCACCATGGTAGCGGCCCCCAGCATTGTTTGAGCGGCAAGCTGAAGTGCATCGGCACGAGGTAACCCTTGTCGCACGCCGGCGTCGGCGAGTGCCTCAATGATGATGAAACCATAAGCCGGGCCCGAACCCGAAAGCCCTGTGACTGCATCGAGCAAAGTTTCCGGTGTGGAAAGGGCTAAGCCCACGGAGGAAAATAGCGCAGCGGCCGTATCCGCATCGGTAGGCAATGCACGGGTGCCGAGCGAGTAAGCGGTGGCTCCTTTTCCCACCAGGGCTGGGGTATTGGGCATGGTGCGGATGACACGCACATTCTCTGGCAGGGCGTCTTCCAGTGCGCTGAGTCGAATGCCCGCGGCTACGGATATCAACAAGGCAGGTTTCCCTGCGAGTGAGTGTCCGAGCTCTTTGAGCACTCCTCGCACTTGATGGGGCTTGGTAGCGAGCACAAACGTGTCGCAATGATCGGCGAGATCCTTAAGGCTGGAGCATGCTTGGGCACCAGTGGTTTGGCAAAATTGATCGACAGCCGCGGCAATCGTATCGAAGCCCCAGACCTGTTGCGTGGCGATGAGTTTCGCGCGCAAAGCGCCTCCAATGAGCGCAGAGCCCATTTTTCCACAACCGATGACACCGAGGTTCATAGGCCGAGCATAACAGGATTCTTCGATCAGGCGAGTATCATTTTTGCTTGGATGATGAAAAAAAGCAGTCATCGTCGCGCCATGCGAATCATTGTGATGATGGGCTTTCTCGGGATGTGCGCTTGGGGCGCGGAAGAGACGCCACCGGTTGAGGACATGTTCCTGCCGAATGTAAAGTCTGCGCAGAAAGTGATGCTAAGCCCGGTGCCCAGTGGCATTTCGATGGCGATTAGCTCGAGTTCCGAAGATGCGCAGAAGCACGTACTACAAGGGTTGAATTTAATCCATGGAGGTTGGGATTTTGAGGCGTACCGGCATTTTACCGAGGCTCTCAAACATGATCCTGAATGCTTGATGGCGCATTTTGGAGTCACGTTTTGTATGTTAGAATCGGATGCTGCTTACCTAAAGGCGCGCATGGCGGCAGCGGAGCGTGCCTTGGCATTGATCGAAGAGGGGATGGGCACGGAGCTAGAGCGAGGTTACATTTATGCGATGGCAAAATTGTTAGACGAAGGCCCCAATTCCGCCGCGGATACGTTTGGTCTGGTGGCGAAGAAGTTCCCACAGGATCAACAATTGAAATTGTTTGAAGCCTATTTCCGACGCAGTGGATTCGATGACTATGGTTCGCCGAAGCCAGAACAAGAAACAGCACAGGAAATTCTGAAGTCGCTGATGAAATCTCAGCCTGACTCACCACTGTTGATGCACTCCTGGTTGATGATCCGCGCGGAGAACTTGCAGATGGGCGATGATCTGCTCATGGCGCGCAAGCTTTGCCAATTAGTGCCCGATTATCCACCATACTTGCATTTGCTGGGCCATTATGAATGGCGTTGCGGCAATCATCGCGAGGCTGCCACCGCATTTTCGCGCACGGGGGAGCTCTATCTTGCATGGATGAAAAATTCCAGTATCGGCATTGCGGATTGTCCGGAGTGGATTCGGGCGGAAGTCTATCGCGCCGTAGCATTAGCATCGTCGGGCGATTACGATTCTGCTCTCGCCGTCGCGAAGGCACTAGCGAAGGTGCCTATTCCCCCAGATCGCATGAAATCGCCAGGGGCGCGCATGATGTGGTGGGAGGCGTACACCCTCGAGACACGATTGTTGCTGCGTCGCGGACGGCCGGGAGATGTTGCTTTGGCGAAAGCGAGCATGCCCACGAAGGAAAGTGTAAAAGCCATGACACCCGTATCCAAAGTGGCCTATTTTTATCAAGGCTTGGCGATGATGATGGAAGGTAAAACGGCTCTCGCGGAGAAAAACCTGAAACGTGTCGAGGAAATACAGCAAGCATTAGCGATGCATGTGCAATTGATGGACCCAGTGCGTCGCGATGCCGCGAAGCTGGGCGAGATCTCCCATTACGTGCGGGCCTATACATTTATGGAAATCGCAAATCTCGAATACAAAGGCGATGTAGCGATGAGCAAGGCCGATGCAAAATCCACTGCCGCCTACAACTGGTATAGTGGCGCACGCGAGCGGCAATTGCTGTCATCGCGCATGATGCCACCGATTTCTCTGCTGCCGATGAGTGTGCCATTGGGACGCTATTACGAAAGCAAAAGTAACTTTGATCGAGCCAAAGAAATGTATGATGAAGGTTTGCAATACTGGCCTCGCGATTTGTCGTTGTTGCAAGCCATGAAGCAATTGCAAATCACGACCAAAGATGTGGCAGGTGCTGCCGCAACGGAGGCGCTGATACGTGAGGTCGTAGGAGAAAAGTAATCGAGTTTATCAGCAATTTTGCCGAACATTTCGTTTCGTGATTGTCTTTCCCCGTGCGTGCGCTTTGAGTGGCGCGCGCATGGCGGGTGCATTTTCATTCGACTCCTTGAACAAAGCCCAACGGGAAGCTGTTGGAGCGATTGATGGTCCTGTATTGATCCTCGCCGGGGCTGGAACGGGAAAGACTCGCACGGTCACTTGTCGAATGGCCAACATGCTCGAGCGCGGTGTCGCGGCGCGAAACATCCTTGCTGTTACGTTCACGAATAAGGCGGCATCGGAAATGCGCGAACGCATCGGCGGCATGGTATCGAAGCAAGCCAGCGAGGACATGACTGTCTGTACCTTCCATTCGTTGTGCGTTCGATTGTTGCGTGGTGGCATTGACCGTCTCGGCTATAAGAAAAATTTTGCGATCTACACGGGCAGTGACCAAGTGGGCCTGATCAAACAAATCATGGTGCGCAAGGGTGGGGCGAATTCGCCCCTCAAGCCCGAACAAGTTCTGGGTGCGATATCGAAGGCCAAAAACGCCGGCCAAGATCCATCGAATCAGAGTGATGAATTCATTGGCTTGCTCGCCACGGCTTATCAAAATGAGCTGCGGGCGCAGAATGCGGTCGATTTCGATGACCTTCTGGTGCTCGGCGAAAAACTGCTCACGGAACATGATGAGGTGCGCCAAGTTTTTCGCGAATTTTACCAACGCGTCACTGTCGATGAATTTCAGGATACAAACTCCCTGCAGATGCGGCTATTGCAGCAACTGGTCGGGCCACCGTATCATGTATGTGTGGTCGGCGATGACGACCAATCGATCTATGGTTGGCGCGGAGCCGAGGTGGCGAACATTTTGCAATTCGAGAAATTTTTTCCGAATCCCCAAGTTATTCTGTTAGAGGAAAACTATCGCAGTACGAATGCCGTTCTCCATACAGCCAATAGCCTGATCAAACACAACGTCGGCCGTCGTCCTAAGGTTCTGATCAGCACTCGCGCGGGAGGTGCCCCGGTGCGCGTGGTATCGATGCCCGGCGATGAAGAGGAAGCGGAATTCATCGCGGAAGAGATCATTGAAGAAAAAGATCTAACGAAAAAAGCGTGGGAAGATTTTGCCATCTTGTTTCGCACCAATGGCCAGTGCCGCCGATTGGAAGAAGCACTGCGGGAACGCAAGATTCCGTATCGAATGGTCGGCGCGCAGAGTTTCTTCGACCGACGCGAGATCCGCGATGTCATTGCCTATGCGCAGCTCCTCGCTTCCCCTGAAGCTGATGTCGCATTGCTGCGGGTGCTCAATGCGCCCAATCGCGGCATTGGTCAGACTACCGCTGTGCTTGCCACCGACTACAGCCGCGAGACGCACAAAAGCGTGTGGGAAGCACTCTGCGATCCAACTTTTACGCACACTCTTGGCACGAAGACTCGCACCTGTATCGAGGAATTCGTCGCAATGATTTCTGGCGCAAAAGCGCGCATCGATGTCGCCAAGGAAAATGCCGGCAAGGTGCTGCGTGAGATGATTGCTGAAATGGATTATGTGGCATGGCTCATGCGTGGTTGCAAGACGGAGAAAGAACGCGATGCCCGCACTGAAGGCATCGGCAGTATCATCCAGCAGCTCGATGACTACTCCGCGCGCGGGAAGAGCCTGCAACAATTTCTCGATGCCGTTTCTCTCAGTTCGGAAAAAGAAGATGATCTCGAAACGAAACAAGGCGTGACGCTGATCACCTTGCATGCCTCGAAGGGATTGGAGTTTCCGCATGTTTATCTGGTAGGCCTGGAAGAAGGCACCCTGCCGCACAAACGCAGCATCAGCGAGGGCACACGCGATGAGGAACGTCGCTTGCTTTATGTAGGGATCACTCGCGCCCGCGAACGATTGACGCTCACCTACTGCGCCAAGCGTATGAAATTCGGTGAGACCGTCGCCTGTCAACCGAGCAGCTTCCTTGACGAGCTCGATGGCGAGCACATGCAAATTTCTTCCTACGAAGAAATTTTCGGACGCGAAGCCAGCGCCGATGAGCTAAGCAATTTCTTCAGTAGCATGAAAAACATGTTTGGGGAGTGATGGGGTCTTGGATGCTTATTCCAGTCGCTCGATGCGAGTGCCGAGAGTGGGGTGGCTGAGCAGGAGAGAGAAGTGTTTTACGGATACGGGATCGATGTTGTTGTGCTCGCGGAAATTGAATTTGCCACGCAGATCGGTGTAGCCGTCCTTGTAAAATTGCACGCTGCCGTCTTCCGTGCGCGCATAGACTTTGATGTAGGTCTGCGGCAGGGCTTTGTTGTTGCCGGGCTCGATGACTTGGATCTCACCCAGCGCTTTGTTCGTCATCAGGGCAAACTTGCTGCTGTTGATGTTTTGCAACACCTGCGTGCTGCCCGTTTCCACGGCGGCGATGACATTGCCCTGGGCATAGCCGTCCGGTAGATCGACGGTGGTTTCCTTGTCCTTGAGTGCGACCTTCAGAATCTTGTTCGGGCGTATCGCGTGATGCAGGACTTTGTTTTGATCGAGGAAGGGATTCGCGGTGAAGAGCAATTCCATATCGACTTGATAGAGCTGCACGTCGATCTCTTTCAGGCCCTGATGGGTGAAAATCAGTTGCCCGTTGGCCTTGTGTGCCATGGTCAGGAAGCTGTTCGTCGCTTGTTTGTTTTCCGGTTGATCTGCGGCGATCACGGGCTTGGCGATTTCATCGGCCTGCGCGATCACGGACTGGAAGCGTTGCTGCCAGATGCGCACAGGATGTTTCTGATAGGGTGCAGCGATGGCTTTGGCTTCGGTGGGTTTTTGCTGGGAGAACAGCAGGTAGCAGTGCAGGTAATCGTAGTGCAACTGCTGGCCGAGCTTGGCTCTATCGATTTTCGCAAAGGCATTCACGGCATCCTCCGTGCGGTTCTGCAAGAGGAGGAAGTAGCAGAGCTGGAGCTGGTCATCGGCGGAGAGTTCGGTTTTGTGGCAGAGGATATTGAGCAATCCGATGTAATGCGTTTTTGCGAGATCGAGCGGCAACTGATCCTGCATCCCGAGACGATGCGCGCGGTTGTTGATGAAGGGGTCAAATTCCTGATCGAACCAGTTCAGATCACGTGCGGCGGTGACTTGGAGAAACGGGCTGTCCAGCCAGGGACCGACGGCCTGCACGGTCGAGGAGTTTTCCAGGTAGCGACGGATGTTTGCCTGATCGCGATGATAAAAGGCAAAGCTGAAGACTTCTTCGTCAAAGTAAAGTCGGTCATTCAAGATGGCGATCACGCGATCATAAAACGCCTTGTCCTTGAGCCGCCACAGGATGTAGTAGAGGTCATGGTTGTCATCAAACAGCGATTTGGTGCGGAGAAATTCTAACAACTTTTCCGCATCGCCATCGTCCGCGAGTTCGTAGAAGTAATCTTCCGCCGTGCTGGTGGATTCTTCCGTCACACGCATGACGGGCACCTGCGGTGCGGCGAGTACGGTATCGTTTTGTGAAACATTAAACGGGTAGCAGGCGAATTCGCCGGCTTCGGGGAAGTAGAAGGACATGTTGATTTGTTCATTGCCGTAGGGTTGTAGCTCGATGGTGACGGAATCCGTGGCGGGTTTTCCTTCGAGGGGCAGCGAGCCTTGGGGGATTTGCCAGAGGATCTGCACCTGGCGCGTTTCGCCGGTGGGATTGACGATGATGAGAGAGGAGCCGTAGGCCGTGCGCGGGGAGAAGATGCCGTCCGTGATGCTGTTCTCGATCTGGCGTCGGTTCACTTCGCTGTAGCGTTGTTGGGCAGGGTAAAAGGTTTGTCGCACGAGAATGGGGGAGTTTTCCATGACCTTGTCCGCCTCGCGGGTATCGCGATAGAACAAGAGCAGCGGCTGCTTGGCCTTGAGGGTAAGGGAATCGTTTTGCAAGGTGGTTTCGGATGACTCTTTGGTAAAAGGAAGATCGAGCAAGGCGAGCGCGAGGAACATTTCATTGTCGCTGCTCAGGCACTCGGTGAAATGCGTGGAGAGGAAAGGTCCCTTGCCATCCCACTGGGCGAGGTCCATCCAGAAGCGGTTGATGGTGATGAACTTGGTAAACGGATCACCGTAGTTATCCTGAGTGCGTTTCCAGTATTGGCTCTCCTCATAGACTTTGGTGGTGGTTTTATGATCGGGAGCTCCGCCCAGGGTGGCAGGTGCTGCGGCAAAGGGATCGGCCGTGGCAAAAGGATCGGCCATGCCTACCATCCCTTGGCTTTGCGGTATCGCAGGCTCCTCTTTGGATAACCCTTTGGCGGCTTCGATGCGAATCCCTTTGCCGGGAGCATCACTATGCATTGCCATGGTAATTTGTTCCACGAGATCCATATTTGTGGGAGTATTGCGGATCACTAAGGTAGAATTGCTTGGAATGAAGTTCACAGAGGCGCCTTCCGGAAATGGGATGCCTTTGGATTTGAGGAGATCTTGCACATTCGCTCGCGGTCTCAGCCCGCTACCAGCCGTCGGAGTGCTGGCGAAGGGATCAGCGGATCCTGATTCATCCATGCCGCTATCGGATAGGGCATCGAGAAAATCCGGCGGCACCTGAATGCTACGCGTGACAATATCTTCTCCGTCATCGGTCGCAGGGCGGATGGTGAGGGCATTTCCATTAAAGGAATACTTTAGTCGGGTTTGTTCGCAGATGTATTTGAGTGCGGTGAGAATGGGCACGTTGGTGAGTTGGAGTTCCTTGATCCGCAGTGCGCCGAGGTCGGGTCCAGAAGCGTGTGGCTGGGCGATATCGAACGCTACTTTGGAAGAGAACGATTGCAGAAATTGCACCGCTTCTCGGACCGTGGTGTCCTGCATGTCAACGGACGGGATGATCACGGCTGCCAGTTCTCTGCGCAGTGCCTCTTCCAGCACGTAGCGCTCTTGTTCACTGCGCAATTCCAGTGCCGCCATATCGGCGCGTTCGCTGAGGCTGAGCTGGCTGCCTTCGAGCGCTTTGGTGAAATGGAAGGCTTGCTGGTCCAGGGGAAGGGGGAATTTTTCCAGTTCATACTGCATCTCACGGCGAATGCGATCCGCTGCCTGCGGCATCGCTTGGCAGAGCAAAGCTCGCTCGGCGGCATTCAGTTTCAGCCACTCGCGTTGATTCAGATACGAACTGAGGTCGTGCTCTAACAGGTAGTGATCGATGAAAGTGACTTCACGTTTTTGGGCGAGCTGGGGTTTGACGAATTGGTCGAAAAAGGGGCGGTCCTTGCGAGCGAGGAATACATGGAGTTCATGGCTGGCATGGAGTTGATAGAGTTCGATTTTGTTCTTTTCGTCCAAGGTGTTCCAGCGGGTGAGAAAGGATAAGGTGAAGAGTTGACTCTTGGCCGAGCTGACAAAAAGTCGGAACACGTCATCGAGCGTGTTGTATTCCTTCCATCGCGCATCCAGCACGTTGTTGATCGATTCGCTCTGGTCTTTATTCATCACGACGGCGCGCTGGGTGCCGATGAAATGCTTTTTGGGATCGAGCGCGCGTTGCAGTTGTCGTGCGCGTTTTTTCAAAGGAGTCGGATCGAGAGCAACAGTGGTCTGGTGGTAATGATTCCCTTCGGCGGCGCAGATTGTGAGCATCCGGGCATCCGAGAATTTTTTGCGATCGAGCGTCACGATGCCATTCGCATCGGGCTTCAGGTCGTAGAACACGTTCGAGCCATGCGCGAGGAAATCGTAGAGCGGGCTGTTTTTTTGTTCCTCAGTCTTTTTTGCGATTGCAGAAGGAATACTTCCCAAGCCCTCTCCCGATTCGTCTTTGAGATTGCCGGGTTTTTCCAACAGGGCGGGATTGTAATGTCCGCCGTCGTATTGGTAGTTGGCGCGATGCACCAACAAGCCGGGATTCGGCAGCATGTTGCCGGGGAAGGTTTTGAGGGCGCGGCGATCGAGCACATAGCGCATTTCCTCATCGAGGATCCGGTTGTTCAGAAACGAGGACTCTTGGAAGCCGAGAGTTTGGTAAGCAGGGGTGCGCTCGGGCAATCGATCCCAGGCATCGGAGAGGGAAGGCGTGGCGGAAAATTGCGAGGCTATGATGGATACGCGCGTCTGATCGTTCGATTGTTTGAGCCGAATCTTGATGGTTTCTGGATTGATCTCCGTGCCGGAAATTTGCAACGTGGAATGCTGGGTGGATGGCAAAATGCGCTGGGCGGAGAGCAAGAGCGATGCGTTTGCTTTTGCGGAAGAAATGCGCAGCGTGACCGTGTGGTCGCCGATGGTGAGCTGGAAATTTCCGGCGGGGATTTTTTCGATGACCAGCATGTTTTCCGCGATCGTGAGAAACTGGGAATGATCACGAGTGGGGAGAGATTTTTCACTGGTTGAGGTCTCGCTGGTGGTTTCCACCAAACGGATGCCCTCGCGGCGGATGTTTTTCTGCAAGGGAATGCGGATGACTTCCTCCGCTGCGGCGTGAATGACATGCGGCAATGTCATCTTTTCTAACGATTGCGGGTGATAGGGCACGGTGGCGATGACGGTGGATTCGAGCGTCACTGTCTCGATGTCTTCCAGCGCGCCGAGTTCGATCACTCCGGATGGATCGGTCTGCAAGGTGATGCTCAAGGGCGTCGAATACAGGCGGTGCTTGAATTTGAGGTTGAGCGGCCAGTTGTCTCCCGGTTCGCCATTGCGGCCGAGGATTTCCAAACGATGCCCCTTGCTGGTGTGTACGAAAAAGCTGGAGTAGATTTTTTCCGAGGCGAGTGCTTGATTGAATTCGTAGCTTTGACTGGCTTGCAGGGAAAACGGAGGAAGATCATCAGGTCGGGGGATTTGCGCTACAATCTTGATCTGCAAGCTGGTGGCATCGCGCGGCATCGGAAACTCCGCGGTCATGATCGATTGCAGTTCCTTCGCAGTGATCACGTGATCGCTGGTGGCACCGGAAAGGAGTTGCGCGGTGACGGTGATGCTGGCGTTTTTGATGACATCGAGGGGGCAAGGTTGACCGTGATTGAGCAGGCGAGGCTGCAATAAAAGACGGGCGGGTTGATCGGCGATGAGTTGCTCGCGATCAATGTGGAATCCGCAGAAAAATTGATAGTCGGCCTGGGTGGAGCCGAGGAAGACCCGCTTCGCCAGCGTGGGGGTGTTGGGTTTTTCGGGGATCGCTTCGATCACTGCGTTCTGGGGCACGGACAAGGTTTTGGTGAAGGGAATGAGCAATGTGCCATCGTCTTGTGAGGTGAGGATGCCGCTGTTGCTGTGGAGGCGGAAGGCGCGGATGGGTTGGCGGGATTCATCAAACAGCCGGATCCATTGCCCCGCGTTGGTCGTCTCGATGTGCGGAATCAGCTCGCCCTTGCGGATCAGCGCGCGGCTGGCGATGCCGCCGGAAACACATTCCACGACCCAGGCAGCGCGGCCCTTGAGCTCGGGAATGGCGATGCTTTCGCGATGCTCGACCACTGGTGCCTGAACAAAAGTTAATGTGCGCTCGACATGCGGCACTAGGCCATCAAGCTCAATGGAGGCATCCGGCTCCTTATCGTGATGGCGCAGGTAGCGCAGCAGATCGAGCTCGAAAATGCGCACTGTGACCTTCGGTGTGTTTTTGCAATCTAACAAAAGAATCACTTCCTCCTGTGGCGAAAAGCGGGTCGGTTGCTGTGCGGCGAAGGTGAGTTTCGCTTGTTGCCGCAGCTCCTTGAGTTCATCGGCGGAAAATGCGGCGGCCCACTTGCTGTCATCATCGCCCTTGAGCAGGTGTGCTTTGGCGTGGAGTTTTTTCAGCGTTTCCTCGGGGATGTATTGGGCGAATTCGCCGGGGTCTTGTGTTTCGCGGAGGAAATGGATGAGCATGAATTCCAGGTCGTTCGCATCGCCGCTGAGATTGCCGCCGATGATGTCGAAGTGCGACTGCGCGAAAGTTGACGTGTGTTGAACGATTTCACGAGGTGGTCCAATCATCGGGCAACCTTGAATGGGCAGCGCCAGATAACGCAACAGGTCCTCGCGCGAGAGCTGGTTGGTTTTGTATTGCAGCAGTAATTTTTGCCACAGGCAATCCGCTTTCCACGGAGTGAATACCGGCGGGCGGGCGCTCAAGAAATCATCGCAGGCTTGCAGGTGGGCGAGGTAGCGTTGGGGATCACGCAGGTAGTTGCTCTCGTCCGAGGGCCGCATGGTCTGCAAGTAGCGACGGGCGAAATTTTGGTTGTCCGCGAGCTTGGGCATGCGTTTGAGCAGCGTGAGCAAGGACTCATGCGTGAGCGCCTGGTGAATCTCAACGGCGCCGAAAGGATGATCGGGAACGATTTCCAGACACAGAGCGATCAGATCAAGCGCCTCGGCATGGGCAGAGGCGGGGATCAAGCGCAGGAGGTCGAGTTTCTTTTGATCCGGGAAATTTTTGGCATTGGGGATCTCGGCGAGCAAGCGCTCGGTGCTGAAATGCTGCCAGGGATTTTCCGGTGCATTTTTCAGAATCTCCGCCTCGAAGGCGTCGCGCGCGATGCGTTTGGGATTGAGCGTGGAAGGTTCATTGCGCGCATCGGCGACCGATGATTTTTCATAGTCAAAGGTGAGATCGAGCTTTTGCGTGAGCTCGGCGATGGTGGCATCGGGATTGGTTTTGGCACGCAGGAGCAGTTGTCGGTTCTCCAGTAAAGAAAAGCCCTGGGTGCTGACGGCGGCATAGGGATTTTCACTTTGGCGTTTCCATTCCTTTATCGTGGCCGTGAAGGCGGCCTCATCGCCGCGCAATTGTTGGTCGAGCGCGTGGTAATAAAACCAATCGCGGGTGAGCGGCGTGAGCAGTTGCAGCGCCTCCGTTCGAGTGGTGGGCGTGGCAAATTTTTCCAAAAACGTCAGTTCCTGGGCGTGGAGGGAGAGGGTTAGCAGCGCGGCGAGCAGGGCTTTCATGCCTTACTACGCTAGGGCAAGGCTCTCGGTGTGGAAAGAATGAAATCGGGGCGAAGCGGACATTTAGACTTGCCGCGACTCTGAGGAATGGGTTTAGTTCCTGCACCCATATGGCAGTGCCGCAAAATATTATCGCTTTGGTCTATGACTACGACCAGACACTCAGCCCCCGCTACATGCAGGATGATGTGTTGTTTCCGCAGTTTGGCATCGATCCGGCGCAGTTTTGGAAGAAATGCAATGGTTTGGTAACGGAGCAGAAATGGGACGGCGAGCTGGCCTACATGAAGTGCCTGCTTGACTATCTCGGCATGGACAATGTGACGAATGCACGACTCACCGAGCTCGGCGCGGGGTTGTCGTTTTTTCCGGGCTTGCCGGAAATCTTTTCGGATCTGCCGAAGGTGTGTCTCGGTGAAGAACACGAAGCGGCGGGAATCAAGATTGAGCACTACATTGTTTCGTCGGGACTGAAGGCGCTGCTTGATGGCTCGCGTCTGCAACCGCATGTGAAGGCGATCTTTGGTTGTGAGTTTGGCGAAGATGCCGAGGGCCGGATCAGTTTTCCGAAACGCACGATCTCGCACACGACGAAGACGCAATTTTTGTTCCGCATCAACAAAGGCATGCTTCGTTATGATCAGGATGTGAACGATCACATGCCGAATGAACTGCGTCCGGTGCCGTTTGAAAACATGGTGTATGTCGGCGATGGTCCGACGGATGTGCCCTGCTTCACGGTGCTGAATCGCAACGGCGGTCAAGCGATCGCGGTGTATAATCCCGAGGATGCCAGCGGCAAAAGTTTTCGCAAATGCTACCAACTCTGCGCCCACGCGGGTCGCGTGAAACACATCGCGCCTGCCGACTATCGCAAGGGCAGTCACCTGTGGTTGTTGCTGAGCGAAATGGTGCGCGAGGTGGCAGATCGTATCCTTCGTCAGCGACTGGAGGAGAGCGAAAACGGTCGAGTCGCGGCCCCCACGTTTTGATTTTTTGTTAGAAATACCCGGCATGGCGCACAATCAGCATTTTCACTTTGTAGGCATTTGTGGCACGGCCATGGGTGCCGTCGCCGCCGGGATGAAGGCGCGCGGTTTCACCGTCACGGGCAGCGATGCCAATGTCTATCCACCCATGTCCACCTTCCTCGAAGGGCAGGGGATTCCTCTGGTGGAGGGATACAAAGCTACGAACATTCCTGCGGCTGCGGACGTGATTGTCATCGGCAATGCGATCAGCCGCGGCAATGAAGAGGCCGAAGCAGCGCTCGAACGCAAGCTGCTGTATGTTTCGTTGCCCGAGGTCTTGAAGGAACATTTTCTTCGTGGCAAACGCAACTTTGTGGTCAGCGGCACGCATGGGAAAACGACAACGTCCTCGATGCTGGCTTGGCTTTTAAAAGCAGCGGATCACAATCCTTCGTATATGATCGGTGGATTGCCGAAAAATTTCGGTGGCGGTGCTGTCTTTACTGACTCCGACATCACGGTGCTCGAAGGCGATGAATACGACACGGCGTTTTTTGACAAACGCTCGAAATTTCTTCACTACCTGCCCGAGTGCGTGGTGATCAACAACATCGAGTTCGATCACGCGGATATTTATAACAACGTCGAGGAGATCAAGCTGAGTTTCCGACGCCTGCTGAACATCGTGCCGCGCAATGGCATTGCTTTTGTGAATGGCGATGATCCTCATGCACTGCAAGTGGCGGCGAATGCGCCGTGTCCTGTGAAAACTGTGGGGATGGGGGAAAACTGCGACCTGCGAATCGTGGACATCGACTACCATAGTAGTGGCTCTACTTTTACGATTGATCGGGAAGTGTATGAAATTTCGATGGTGGGAGAGTTCAACGTGCGCAATGCCGCGATGGCAATTTGTGCCGGTTTGTTTGCGGGGCTTACTGCGGCACAAGCGCGTGCGGGATTATTGAGTTTCGAGGGCGTGGCACGACGTCAGGAACTCAAAGGCGAGGTCAACGGCATCAAAGTGGTGGATGATTTCGCGCACCATCCGACGGCGATCAAGTTAGCGATAGCCGCTTTGCGTCAGCGTTACGCCGATGCTCGTTTATGGGTGTTGTTTGAACCGCGTTCGAACACCACCAAGCGCAGTGTTTTCCAAACCGAACTTGCGCAGGCACTAGCACTAGCGGATTTCGCGGTGGTGGCATCGATCGCCGATCTGCACAAAGTTCCCGAAGCCGAGCGTCTCGATCCCGATCGTTTGTCGCATGACATTGGCGCCTTTGGAGGACATGGCTGGTATCTGCCCGGCGTGCCGGAAATTGTAGATCTCGTGAGTAAAGAAGCGAAACCAGGCGATGTGATTGCCGTTCTCAGCAATGGCGGCTTCGGTGGCATCCATCAGAAGTTGTTAGATCGTTTGTAAAAGGGTCCGCACTTGCATAGCGGCATATTTAACAACTGACACACTGAGGACCACTGAAAGCACTGAGGAAAGGCAAAAAAGGCAGATTGACTGACGATTTACGATTGTTGATGTTTGATTTTTGATTTGTTTTCCTGATCACTGCTGACTGATCACTTTTCACTCTTCACTCTTCACTCTTCACTCTTCACTCTTCACTTCTTCCTCGCACTCAACCATTTGCGGAAGTCGCCGCCTTTCCAGTCGGGGAGGGTGCGTTGGTTGAGCCATTCTTGCAGAGGCTTGAGAGGAGTCATGTGGATGGGCAGGTGGTTCATGGCCTTGCTCATGTTCATGGCGGTGCGCCAGACTTTGGGTGAGGTGGCTAGGGTGGCGAAGGGACTCATCGGCAAGGCACCGGGCGAATAGACTTCTTCTTGTTTGGCTTTGTCGCGCAGGCGCAGCAAGAGATCGGGGATGGGGATATCGACGGGACAGACTTCGTGGCAGGCTCCGCAGAGTGATGAAGCTTTGGGCAGGTCGGCGAGTTCGGGGAAGCGGTCGCCAAAGAGTAGGGGCGAAAGCACTGCACCGACGGGACCACCATACGGCGAGCGATAGGCGTGACCGGATGCTTGGCGATAGACGGGGCAAACATTCTGGCAAGCGCCGCAGCGGATGCAGCGGAGAATTTCGCGACACTTTGATTCGAGCACATCAGTGCGACCGTTGTTCATGAACACGACATGCATGTTCGTGGGGCCCGATGGCTGGGTGGGGGACTTTGGTCCCTTGATAAACTCGGTATAAACGGTGAGTTGTTGACCTGTAGCCGAGCGACCTAACAGATTTAAGAAAACGCCGAGATCACGATCAGTGGGAACGATTTTCTCGATGCCGACCAAGGCGATGTGAACGTCCACGGGCGCCATGCCGAAGCGGGTGTTGCCCTCGTTGGTCACGAGCACGAGACGACCCGATTCCGCGGAAACAAAGTTCGCACCAGTGATGACGGCCTGGGCTTCCATGTATTTTTCGCGCAAGTGATAACGGGCACGATGGGTGATCGTTTGCGGGTCGTCGTTGTAGTCCTGCGCGATGCCTTCTCGCAAAAATGTTTTCGCGATGTCGCGGCGATTCTTGTGAATGATGGGCTTGACGATGTGCGATGGCTCATCGTCGTCGAGCTGGATGATGAATTCGCCGAGGTCGGACTCAAGGCACTCGATGCCGTTTTCGATCAAAAAAGGATTGAGGTGGATTTCCTCCGCTGCCATCGATTTGGATTTCGTGAGGCGAGTGACCTCGTGCGAACGTAGGATTTGTAGGATCGTGTCCTTGGCATCATCGGCGCTATCGGCGAAGTGAACGTGCGCACCGTTTTTCAACAAAGCGGCTTCTGCTTTCGGTAGATAATCTTCGAGATGGTGCAGGGTGTGGTCCTTGATTTTTCCGGCGAGGCGGCGCAGGGAATCGGGGTCTTTGTAATCGTGGAAAAGCACCTTGTAGCGTTTCTCCGTGCCAGCCGCCGAGCCATCGATGACCGATGCTTGTTTTTCATCAGAAATGTCGCGCGCGTAGGAGTCGATGAGTTGGTGCATAGTAGCTGCACGTAAGATAGCAAACCTGGGAGATTTGCAAATAGCAGAATGGGGATTCTGGAAAATACCATTGTGGCTGAAACTGGGCACGACGATCTTCTTCGCAAATCGGACTACCACATTTTTGATCTTGTCACCCTCCAGCCCTGCAACCTAGCCTGGTGATATGAAATATGCGATTTTACTCGGCATTGCTTTGACCACACTACTTGCCAAGGCTGCTGATAACTGGTGGCAGGTGTTTGGTGGTGTCGAGAATAGCGACTTTGCGGGTGGGCATTATTCCGGTGAAAAGAAACCAAGTGAAGAATTAGTAAAATTTCTCGCGCAGACAAAATTCGATGAGTGGGAAACGTATGAGGATGAGTTCGTCGTGCTACGTTATCCGAAGCATAAGCTTTTGAAGCTGAGCGTGAAGGGAGGCAACCAAGGAATTAAGGTGGAAGGCGGAGTCTGCACCACCGTGGATAATTCCTATCAGCGAGCCTATGTGCTGATGGCGGGGGATGCGACCTATTGCGTGTATCTCTTGAATGCAGCGGAGTGGTTGGACGATGGTATTTGCCTGTGTGGTCCCATGGTTCATCATGTGTATCGGCATAAGAATGGCTGTCTGGAGCGGTATTCGTTACTCCCCGGTGGCGCTGTGAAAAAAGCGCAGATCCTCGGTGGGAAAGTGAGACTGATGGTATTTGAGTGGACGCATCTCGCTTGCCAACGAGAAATTTACGAAAAACTTGTCGATGGCATGCAGTTGAAAATCAAACACCCTGATGACGAGAAAGTTCTGCGGGAAAAAATTATGAATCAATATGGTCTCGACGGGACAAGTGGATGGCTGCATCCCGGGATGACTTTGGAGCAAGCCAAAACGTTGTTAGGCGAACCTGCGAAAGTTGAGGGGACAAGTGTCACATGGAATGGTTTAACCAATGATTACCCTTGTGAGCTGAAAGCGATTTTTAACGACACCGGTATGGTGAAGATTGAGGAGGAGGGGGTCCGCAGAACTGGCGAAGATGCGGTGAAGGGATCTTTGTCTTGGCTTAGTGACACACTGGAAACGTGGGAGGAAGAGAAAAGCGGGGCAAACAAACCCACGGACAAAGAGTGGAAAGAGTTTTTCAGTTTGTTTGCTCAATTGACCGCTAAAAAGGGACAGCAACACGCGCAAGAACTGCTGTATTTAGCGACACAAATTGCTAACGAATGGAAACAGGGTCATGAATGCTTGGCTCGTGTCATCAGAGATTATGGACGAGGGAATGAGCAGGAGTGGAAGGCACTGGTGATTTGTGAGGAAAATGATCTTCGTGGATGGATGGAAAAAAGTCTGGATAAAATGGCTTCGCAGAAGCAGAGCTTCGCGGCCGAAGAGGCAATGTTCGGAGTAGGCGATGTCGCTTGGTCACGTGCGAGCGGGGCCCATTTTCTATTGACGGAACTAACGAAGTTGGACGCGACTGTTGCTCAAAAGAAGCTGGACGCTCTGCTAAAGGGTAACGATCCTGTGTGGTCGTTGACAGCGATCATGATTGATAATGGTAACGCTCTCAAAATAGAAAATGAAAAATTGGCGGTTCGTACAGCGCTGGCGTTTGGCTCGACTCATCAATCTGAGGAGATAGAGGAACTGGCACTCAAGTTCATCATCGAACGTGCCAAAGATTGGCCGGATCGGACTGGTCTTCTCTACCTCATTGAAGATTTGCTTTATGATAAATCGGATACCGAGCGGATGGATGCGATTCGCAAAGCCAGAGAAGCCATCGCCGGCGATGCAAAAGAATAATCGCCCCTCAAGCTGTTCACCCAATACACAAAAAAAGCGCGCCGTGTGAGGGGCGCGCTTTTTTGTGGAGAGAAGCCTGCGATTACTCGGCAGCGGCTTCTTCTTCTTTCCCTTCTTTCGGAGCCACCACATTGATGGTGAGAATGGTAGAAACTTGTGGGTGAACGCGCACGTTGACGTCGCTCTTGCCGGATTTTTTGATCGGCTTTTCGAGTTCAATGCCGTGGCGGTCGATGACGATGCCAGCAGCTTCCAATTCGCGATGAATGTCGATGGAAGTAACCGAACCGAAGGCCTTGCCGTCTTGGCCGATTTCGAGGGTGAACTTGGGACGAAGTTTGGCGATTTTGGCAGCCACTTCTTGAGCGACGACCAATTCCTCGGCTTCACGCTTTTCACGAACGACTTTGAGAGCGTTCACGTAGCGAAGGTTGGCGCGGGTAGCTTCAAAAGCTTTGCCTTGCGGAATGAGGAAATTGCGGGCGAAGCCGGCGCGTACTTTGACGACATCCGATTCGGCGCCGAGACCTTCGATTTTTTCTTTGAGAATAACTTGTGCGGTAGCCATGACGTAAAAAATGCTGTTGCGGGGCGCGGAAGTTGGGCGAAAGCGGGAGGCGAGTCAAGAAATAATTTTCGTAAAGGAGCGATTCGCGAATTTTATTTCAATGATTCGCCGTGCGATGGGTTCGATGTTTAGCTTGCGACCAAAGCGAACTTGAGTTCTCCTTCAGAAACTACTTCTCCATTGACGAGACAGCGGACTTTGGTTTGGCCAATGGAGCCACGGATTTTGATCACTTCCGCCTCGATGAAAAGGGTGTCGCCGGGAAGCACGGGACGACGCCATTTGACGCTGTCGGCACTCATAAAATACCCGATTTTGCCTTGGTTTTCCGGTTTGCGCAGCATCAGAACCGATGATACTTGCGCCATGGCTTCGAGTTGTAAAACGCCGGGCATGACAGGGTGGCCGGGGAAATGTCCTGGGAAAAATGGCTCGTTGATGGTGACGTTTTTTACCCCCGTGCATTTGCTGTCGCCTTCGAAATCGACGATGCGATCAACGAGAAGGAACGGGTAGCGGTGTGGGAGGATTTTTAGGACGTCGTTGATGTCAAGCACGGCTTCGCCGCTGGGGATATTGATCGGTGGCACCATGGATCGCATGCGGCTGTATTCACGTTTTACCGTAGCGGCCATTAGCGTATTGGGACCGTGTCCGGGCTTGACCGCGATCACGTGACCGAGGATGCGTTTGCCGGAAAGCATCAGGTCGCCGATGAGATCGAGCGCTTTGTGTCGGGCAAATTCGTTGGGAAAGCGCAGGGCTTCTTTCGACATGACCTCATTGCCGCGAACGACGACCGCGTTTTCGAGTGATCCGCCCTTAATGAGACCTTTTTCCAACAGGGGTTTGACGTCCTCGTAGTAGACAAATGTGCGAGCTGCGGCGATTTCCTTTTCGTATAGTTCCGGGGTCACTTCCGTGGAAAAGTATTGGGTGAAGCGACCTTCAGGGCCGACATTGGTCACGGAGACGCGGAAAGTTTTGCTGGGAACGATGGTAATAATGCATCCGTCGCCGCTTTCCTGATGAATAGGCTCGCGGATTTCCCAGATGCGGCGAGGGGCTTTTTGGGCGACCGTGCCCGCCTTTTTGATCAATTCTACGAAGGGGCGTGAGGAACCATCGCCAATCGGGGGTTCATTCGCGTCCATCTCGATGATGGCATTATCGATGCCCATGCCGGTCAGTGCCGAAATAACATGCTCTACCGTGTGAACCTTGACAGATCCCTCGGCTAGAGTGGTGGCCCGTTCCACGGTTTTCACTTTGTCGACGTCGGCATCGATAAACGGTTGATCGGGAAGATCAATACGGCGGAATTTGAAGCCATGGCCTTCGGGAGCGGGCTTGATAGTGAGGGAAACTTTTTCTCCTGTGTGCAGGGAGGTGCCTTCCAAAGTCGCAGCGGAGGCGAGCGTGTGTTCGTATTCAGTGGCCATGTCTGCGGAGGGTTTTAGGGATTATTCTTCACACTGCCAAGCTTGTTTTTACGAGGGAAAAGCAGGTTACTCCGATAGTCCACAATCCGAATTTGACTCGCAGGGTGATTGACTCTATCTCATGTATGCAGTTACGATGCCACGCAAACTTTTTGAATTTATGAAATTTTATAGTGCAATATTCACAGGGATTTTAACAGGTAGTATTTCACTCGTCACGGCAGAGCCGGTAAGCACCCGCGGCGTGATGGACATCAGTAAACCGGAGCGCCCCGCAGATGCGGTCACTCTTGTCGGTGACGCCGGCTATGATCTGGTGCCTGAAATGAATGGTGTCACCAAGTGGGTTTTTGCAGACGGCGTTCTGACGGCATCGCCACTGTGGGACAGCGTTGTGACGAAAGAGAAGTATCATGATTTCCGTATGCATGTGGAGTTCAACGTTAATGAAGTCAAAGACGCCAAAGATCCGGAGACCAACGGGAATTCCGGCGTCTACATTCAAAAGCGCTACGAATTGCAGATTCTTAACTCATTCGGTATTGCAGAAGCGGATTACAAAGCCAGTTACTGCGGTGGCATTTATAAACAAAAGAAGCCCGACCGCATCGTTTGCAAAAAAGCGGGAGAGTGGCAGAGCTATGACATTGTTTTCCGTTCTGCTCGCTTTGAGGGCGATAAAAAAATCGAGAATGCCCGCATCACTGTCTATCACAATGGCGAGTTGATCCACGATGATTACGAATTGACTGGTAAAACGGGAGTAGGGGAAAAAGAAAGTCCAGAGCCGGGTGTGATCAAGTTGCAAGGACATCACAATCCCGTTCGATTCCGCAATGTCTGGATCCAGAAGCTTTCTTTGGATAAAGCTCCTGTGGAATAGGAGAGCGCTCGGATCGTTTAGACCTAGGGATAGGGTTCTGGCTGCATGCCCGTCCTATCGAGCGATATCTTGTATGCAGCCAGATACCCTGATGATTTTACTTTGTAACAGGATAAATTGTAATGGTGGGACTATACAGACAAATTCTTTTTTCCATTGAGAAAGAGCGTGGCTGGATTATGCTAGAGTTGTGCAGCAACTGAATCGAAACTCGAATCAAAGGAAGGTTTGCTAATGGCGACAGTCATTCGTTGGTTCACGAACAATCCTGTGGCAGCCAATTTTTTGCTGCTGTCTGTGTGCGTGGCGGGATTTGCAAAATGGTTTACGCTGCGGAAAGAAATTTTCCCTGAGTTAGTGATTGATGCAATTTCGGTAAGCGTGCCGTATCCGAATGCCGCACCGGAAGAAGTGGAGACAGGCATTTGCTTGCCGATCGAGGAAGCTGTGGCGGACTTGCAGGGTGTGAAACGGATCCGTTCGACCGCCGCACAGCATGCGGGTTCCGTATTAGTCGAAGTCGAGAGTGGCTTTGATGTGGGCACATTAAAAGACCGGGTGAAGTCGCGTGTGGATGCATTGAAGACCCTACCGGAAAAAGCGGAGAAGCCTGTTATCGAAGACTTGGTCATTAAGTATCAGGTCATGAGCGTGGCGGTAATTGCGGATGCGGATGAAGTGACACTGAAACATCTTGCGGAAAAAGTGCGTGACGATTTGTTAGACTACGATGCAGGGCCGCCAACTGATTTTGCAGAACGCATGGAGCATCTTGTGCGCGGTAAGCCAAAAATTACCCAAGCAGAAACGGCACTCGTGCGACCGTATGAAATATCGGTGGAGGTATCCGAGCAGGCATTGCGACGTTACGAACTGAGCATGGAACAAATTGCTCAAGCACTGCGTCGTGACTCGTTCGATATGCCGGGGGGTAGCGTAAAAACGCGATCGGGGGAACTAGTCATTCGCACGGTAGGGAAAAAATTTCGTGGTGAGGATTTATTAGAAACAACAGTTGCCACTGCGGCGGATGGGTCGGCCGTGAAAGTGAAAGACATTGGACGGATCATCGATGGCTTTGCTGACGTGGATCTCGAAGCGCGTTTCGACGGTGAGCGCACGATGTTGGTCAATGTGTTTCGTGTCGGCAATGAAGATACTTTGTCGATCGCTAGGATGGCACGGCAGTATGTCGCAGAGGCCGAACAGCATCTGCCAAAGGGTGTGAAATTAGCGGTGTGGAATGATCAGAGCGTGTGGCTGCAAAAGCGCATGGAATTGTTGTTTAACGATGGTTTGCAAGGACTGGTTCTCGTACTGGTGAGCATCGCTATGTTTTTGCGTCCTAAATTGGCAGTGCTCGTAGCCCTTAGTATTCCTGCTTCTTTTGCCGTGGGTGTGTGGATGATGCCCTATCTTGGCATATCGATCAACATGATCTCATTGTTCGCGTTTATTCTGGTTCTGGGGATTGTAGTGGATGATGCCATTGTGGTGGGTGAGAACGTATACACTCGCATTGAAAACGGAGAGGATCCGTATGAGGCATCGTGGCGCGGTACCCATGAGTTGGGTGGCGTGGTAACCTTTGGTATTCTTACAACCTGTGTGGCGTTCACGCCCATGCTTGGCTTAAGTGGGGTGAGTGGAAAAATTTGGCCAAACATTCCTTGGGTGGTCATCCCCACACTGCTGGGTTCCTTGGTGCTGACGAAATTAGTATTTCCTGCGCATTTGGCGACGATGCGGAAAATGGATCGTCAACGCAAGGCTGGTCCGATCACCCGTGGGCAACGATGGTTTGGCGAGCAGTTGGAAAAATTTGTGAGAGTGCTCTATCAACCGAGTCTTCGCTGGATGCTGCGTTGGCGCTACTTGGCGATTGCTGCCTTTTTGTCATTGATGATCATTACGACTGGATTGGTTGCTTTCGGTTGGATTAAGAGTCAGTTCATGCCGGAGGTGGAAGGGGATGTGCTCAGTGCGAAGTTGGAAATGGCGCAGGGGGTACCTTTTGCACAAACGCAGGAAGCGGTGGCTCGTCTAGAGATGGCTGCTCAGCAGATGGAGCAGGAGTTCGTTTCTCAGCAAGGTCGTTCCGTGGTGAAGCATGTTCTTGCGAGCGCGGGCACTCAGCCTTTTTTGATGGACATGGTGTCGCTTGGTACACCTCAAGCATCGCATCTGGGTGAAGTTACGTTAGAATTGCATGCATCGTCCGAGCGAGGTGTTTCCGCGGAATTTCTCGCCAATGAGTGGCGCGAGCGGGCTGGCTCTTTGCCGGGTGCGGTTAAGTTAACTTTCCGCGCTGAAACAGCAGCAGGAGGCAATGCCATCGACTTCCTGCTGACATCACGCAATCTACAACAACTGGAACAAGCGACTGCGTATGTAAAAGAGAAACTCGCCGAGTATCAGGGCGTAGTGGATATTTCCGATAGCAATAGCCTCGGTAAAGACGAATGGCGCTTGCTTCGCCTGACGCCATTGGCGGAATCGTTAGGCCTGCGACTCGATGATGTGGCCGCGCAACTGCGCGATGGATTTTATGGTAGTGAGGTGCAGCGCTTTCAACGTGGTCGTGATGAAGTAAAAGTGATGGTGCGCTATACCGATCACGAGCGTCATGAAATGGCGAGCTTGGAAGAGATGAAAATCCGCACGGCTGATGGTGCAATGGTGCCACTCCTGCAAGTGGCGGTTTTTGAGCGGGGACGTGGTCCGTCTTCGATTCAGCGCACGGACCGCGAGCGCTCGATCAAGGTCATGGCTGACGTGGTGAACGCGAATGCCAACGAAGTGGTGACAAAATTCACAACGGAAGTGTTAGATAACTTATCGCATACATTTCCTGGTGTGAGCTACGACTATGAGGGTGAACAAAAAGATCAGCGCGATAGCGTGCGCGAGATCGGCACCAAATTTCTCTTCGCACTACTCATCATGTATGTGCTGATTGCGATTCCACTGAAAAGCTACTTTCAGCCCTTGATCATTCTCGGCGTGATTCCCTTCGGCGTCGTGGGCGCGATCTGGGGACATGTGGCGTTGGGTATGTCGCTGAGTATTATGTCATTGGTCGGCGTCGTGGCGCTGGCAGGAGTGGTGGTCAATGACTCTTTGGTTATGGTAGATTTCATCAATGACTATCGTGATGCGGGTGGATCAGAAATCGAGGCGGCGGAACTTGCGGGGGCACGACGGTTTCGCGCAATTTTTCTCACATCCATCACCACATTTCTCGGACTGTTTCCAATGTTGATGGAGACCGACATGCAGGCGCGCTTTTTGGTGCCAATGGCTGTTTCGTTAGGATTCGGCAGTTTGTTTTCTACCGTGATCATGTTGTATCTCGTGCCCTGCGTCTATCTGGTGATGGGCGATATTCGCGATTTGTTAGGTCGTTTGTTTCGCGCCAGAGCCTGAGGTGCCAAGTACTGCATGAATTTGATCTCGGCTGATTCCGCGCAACGAAAAGACTTTTACGATGGCATCTTCGATCAAATTATTCGGACAAGAAGCACCGGCGGTAATGCCGATCACGGATGGAGCATCGCCTAACAGAAATTGAGGGTAAGCGCTGGAGATTTCCTGTTTTTCGTGAAGGTCGTAGTGGATGATTTGTTCCAGTGAAGCGAGGCATTCCGCATTTCTGATGAAAAAAGTGGGCAGGTTTTGTTCGCCGATTTCCACGAGGTGGGTGGTGTTGGAACTGTTATAGCCGCCGACAACTAACAATACGTCCATGGGCTTGCGCAGCATATCGAAAAGTGCGTCTTGTCTTTCTTGCGTAGCGCCACAAATGGTGTCGAACATTTGAAAACGATCGGCATGGCCATCGCGTTGGAAGATCGCGGCTTTGATGCGTTTTTGGATTTCCTCCGTTTCGCTTTTCAGCATCGTCGTTTGATTGGCGACACCTACATGAGAAAGATGGTGGTCGGGATCGAAGCCCGGCGAAATGGCATCGGCGAACTTGGTAAGAAATTCCTCTCGATTGCCCTGTCCGGTGATGTAGCGGCAGACGTAATCGGTATGCTCAAGAGTTAGTATAATGAGATAGTGTCCTTTGCCATCTTCGCCCATGGCGCGAGAGGCGGTGGCGCGAGTTTCCTCATGGCCTGCTTTTCCGTGGATGATACTGGTGATGGCGTCTTTGGCGTAGGAGCGAACGCGTCGCCAAACTTTCATGACGTCTCCACAAGTGGTGTCGACGATGTAACAACCTTTGGCGTCGATTTTATCCATGAAATTGGTCGGCGCTCCGAAGGCGGGCACGATTACGACATCGTCGGCATTGAGGTTATCGTAGTCGGAACTGAGTTCTTGCCACGGGAGCGAGACAATACCCATATCCACGAGCTGGCGGTTCACTTCTGGGTTGTGAATGATTTCACCGATGAGAAAGATGCGGCTATCGGGAAACACCTTGCGCGATGCATAGGCGAGGTCGATGGCGCGCTCGACACCGTAACAAAAGCCGAATTCCTGAGCGAGGCGCAGAGTGGTCGAGCCTATGACAAGTTCGCCGTGGAAGTCGCGAAGTCGTTCAACGATCGAGGATTTGTAGTGCTTAGCTACTTCCGCGGTGACGAGTTCCATCACATCGGGGCGGCGCACATTGACTCGGGAGCGTTTGATGCTGCTTTCAGCGGGTTGGGGCATGACAGGGGTGTTTTAACGCAGAATGGCCAATTTACCAATAAAGAATAATTCGCTTGAGATAGAGGGCCGATTTGCGCCAAAAGTTGCCCGATGAAGCAGAATCATGGCAGCATAAAATAGTTCGTTTTTTTTTGCAGGTCGCGCTTGTCATATCAAGCGAGTCTGCTACACCCATGCCGCCATGGCCACAGTCGGTTCACTTAACATCCCTAATCAGCAATTTTCCGCTATCATTTTTGATTGTGACGGCACTCTGGTCAACTCGATGCCCGCGCATTTTCAGGCATGGTGCGAGGCTTTGGCTCAATTCGGTGCCGCGAATGTGTTGGCGGAAGATGTTTTCTACGCGATGGGCGGGCGTCCCACTAAGGATATTGTCATAGAATTGAACGCCGAGTATGGATTAAAGCTCGATCCGTCGCGCGTCGCTTTATCGAAGCGGGAAGCGTTTTTGCGCAAATTACACCAAGTGGAATTAATTGATGAAGTGGCAGACTTTGCCCGCAGTCAGCGTGGCAAGGTACCCATGGGCATCGCGACAGGTGGTTCACGTTTTGTGATTGAAAAAACGCTGCAAATCGTTGGTGTTTCCGATTGGTTCGATGAGGTAATCACGGCGGATGACGTGGTCCACGGTAAACCTTCACCAGACATTTACATCGAGGCAGCCCGTCGATTGGGAGTATCACCCATGAAATGCCTTGCTCTTGAAGACGCTCCGGCCGGAATCGAATCCGCGCGTGCAGCGGGGATGATGGTGGTGGAAGTGCCATGCCCGATGTCGGTCTAAGACGCAGAATTTATCGTCGATTGAGGCTGTCATGCAGTCGTTTTTTTGAACGATTCGGTTACGCACGAGGGTATGTACTCTCTTATGTTCACACGCCTCCTTTATACATTTTTGTTTGCGATATTTCCCGCATGGTCTGCAGAAAAGCCACTGAATGTGGTATTTTTTCTCGTGGATGATCTCGGCCAACGCGACATTGGTTGCTACGGCAGCACATTTTACGAGACGCCGAATATCGACCGTCTTGCGCGTGAGGGCGCGCGTTTCACCGATGCTTATGCGGCATGTCCGGTGTGTTCGCCCACGCGAGCGAGCATCATGAGTGGCCAGTGGCCACAGCGCACGGGGATTACTGATTACATTGGTGCACCGCTTCAGCCCGAGGATTGGAAACGCAATACGAAACTACTGCCGGCACCTTATGCGGATCGGTTGAAGTTGGGCACGCCGACTCTGGCATCGGCACTGAAACAAGCGGGCTATGCGACATTTTTTGCGGGCAAGTGGCATTTGGGACCCGAGGGCAACTCGCCGGAAAATTTCGGATTTGATATCAATCTCGGTGGCCATAAAGGAGGTGGACCATATGGTGGCAAGGGCTACTTTTCTCCCTACAACAATCCGAAGCTGAGCGACGGTCCCGCAGGAGAGCATTTGCCGGATCGATTGGCGATGGAGACTGCGAAATTCATCGAACAGAACAAAGATAAACCGTTTTTCGCCTACTATTCATTTTACGACGTACATACGCCCCTGATGGCGCGGGAAGATTTGCGGAAAAAGTACGAAGAGAAACGCAAGAAGCTGGGATTGCAGGAAAAGTGGGGCCGCGAGGAACCGCGCGATGTGCGTTTGACGCAAGATCATGTGGTGTATGCGGCGATGGTTGAGGCGATGGATATGGCCGTGGGCAAGGTGATAGCGAAATTGGAAGAGCTGAAATTGCGTGATCGCACGCTGATCATTTTTACAGGTGATAATGGCGGACTTTCCACCAGCGAAGGGTGGCCGACATCGAACGCGCCTTTGCGTGGTGGCAAAGGCTGGATGTATGAGGGCGGTATTCGCGAGCCGTTAGTCGTGGTTTGGCCGGGTGTTACCAAGCCGGGAAGCAGCATCGCCACGCCGGTGAGTAGCCCTGATTTTTTTCCTACGTTATTGGATGCCGCAGGAGTGAAAAAGCCCGAGGGATTGCAACTCGATGGTGTGAGTTTGCGCCAAGCGCTGGAGGGAACTGCGAGCGAAAGAGCCTTGTTCTGGCATTATCCGCATTATGGCAACCAAGGCAGCGCGCCCAGTGCGGCGATCCGTCGTGGCGATCTAAAGCTCATTTATTGGTATGAGGATCAGCGAATGGAATTGTTTGATTTGACTGAGGATCTCAGCGAAATCAAAAACCTCGCCCAAGAACAACCGGAAAAAGTCAAATCGATGCTGGCCGAGTTGAATCAATGGCAACAGCAAGTGGGCGCGAAATTTCCGATCAATAATCCTCGTTTTACTGCAGACAAGCCCAATGGTCGTGGCGCAGTGAGAATAAAATAACATCCCATGAGCATGAAACAATTCGCATTCACTCTATGGGTCGCAGTGCTGGCTACTTTGGCTATCATTCAGGCAGCCGAAAAGCCGAACATCGTCTTTATTTTTACCGATGACCAAGCGCCCGATACCATCACCGCCGGGAAGATGTGGGGAGCGGAAAAAAGTGCACTGATCACTCCGAATCTCGATGCTCTTTATCAATCCGGCACGGTATTCCGACAGGCCTACAACATGGGCGCGTGGCATGGTGCCGTGTGCGTCGCGAGCCGTTCCATGCTATTAACAGGTCGATACGTTTGGAAAACTCAACACGAAGAAAAATCCAAATTTGCCGCGACAGTAGCGGCAGGTCAGACCTGGTCGCAGCGCATGAAGAGGGCGGGATATACGACCTACCTCTCGGGCAAATGGCATGTCGAAGCCGATGCGACAAAAATTTTCGATCACACGCTGAATATTCGTCCAGGAATGCCATCAACGGTAGCCGCATCCTACAACCGCCCTCTAGAAGGCAAAGCGGATGTTTGGAAATCATCCGATCCGAAAAACGAAGGCTTTTGGCAAGGTGGCAAGCATTGGTCGGAGGTGCTTGCCGATGATGCTGAGTCATTTGTCAAACAAGCGGCAGGGGATAAGAAACCATTTTTCATGTATCTCGCCTTCAATGCACCGCACGATCCCCGTCAAGCGCCGCAACGGTGGCTCGACCAATATGATGTGGCAGCCATTCCTCTGCCCGAAAACTATGAACCGATTCAAAAACATCGCGCTATGATGGGGTTGGAAGGGGCTAATGGGAAAAACGTCATGCGCGATGAGAAGCTGGCACCCTTTCCGCGCACGGAATTTTCCATTCGCACGCATCGTCATGAATACTACGCGATGGTATCGCACACCGATGAGCAAATCGGCCGCATTCTCAAGGCGTTAGAGACCAACGGTCTGCGGGATAATACCATTGTCATTTTTACGGCAGATCATGGCTTGGCATTGGGACGTCATGGCCTGATGGGAAAGCAGAATATGTATGAGCATTCACTACGCGTTCCGTTTGTCATCAGTGGCCCCAGCATTCCCCAAGGTAAAGTCATCGAAGAACGTATCTACTTGCAAGACGCGATGGCCACAGCCCTCGAACTCGCGGGCGCGGATCGCAGTGGTGTGGATTTTAAAAGTCTGATGCCGATTCTTCAGGGTAAGGAGAAAATGCATTACGATGGAATCTATGGTGCTTTTCAGGAGAATGCGCAACGCGCGGTGATCGATGGCAACTACAAAATGATCCTGTACCCCCAGGGCAAGGTGGCGATGCTGTTCGATCTTGCCAAAGATCCGTTAGAAAAAAATCAACTTCCTGAGAGTGCGAAAAACTATGCAATCCAAAAGCGTCTGTTTGCCAAGTTGCAGCAGCTGCAGAAAGAATGCCACGATCCTCTCGATCTGGCTCCGATCTATCCGCAATGGCTTCGTTGAAAAATCTAACTAAAAAAAATTTACAACTTGTCAAAGATAACGAGAGCGAATCTCTTCGACGGCCCATAGTGCATGTTCGGCGATTAAGGCGTCTTCGTCCTTGGCGGCCAATTCTAAGGCAGGAAGATCTTCGCGGTTACCGGTATTTCCTAGCGCCACACAGACATTGCGTAAAAAACGATTGCGCTTGATGCGCTTGATCGGCGACTTTGCAAAAACGTTGCGGAAGGTATCATCATCAAGTAGCAAAAAATCTCGCAGCCGATGCTGGAAAATTTCCTCTCGTGCATGGAATTGCGATTGCTGGGAAATTTGCGCAAATCGATTCCACGGACAGGCGCTGAGACAGTCATCGCAACCGTAGATGCGGTCGCCCATGGCGCGACGAAACTCGAGGGGAATCGACTGCTTGTGTTCGATGGTGAGATACGAAATGCAGCGCCGGGCATCGACCTTATGCGGGCTGATGATGGCCTGTGTGGGGCAAGCGGTGATGCAGCGCGTGCACTTGCCACAGTGATCGCCGAATGGTGCATCGGTGGGAATCTTCAGCGTGGTGAGAATTTCTGCGAGAAACAACCATGTGCCGTAGGTGCGATGGATTTGCACAGTGCTTTTGCCATTCCAACCAAGGCCGGCATCGCTAGCGAAATCGCGCTCCAGCACGGGTCCGGTATCGACGTAGTAACGCTGTGTACCGCCCATTTCCTGGAGGCGCTGATCGAGTTGCTGCAACATCGTGCCGATCAAATCGTGGTAGTCATTGTTCCAAGCGTAGCGGGCGATGCGGTAGTCATCGGTGCCCGGATTGTCGCCGGGATAATAGTTGAGCCCCAGACAAATGACAGTCGCGCAGCCCGGCAGCACCTCACGTGGATCGCAGCGTCGATCTTGATTGCGCTCCATCCATGCCATTTCGCC
>CAMDCV010000030.1 GCA_945890645.1 Akkermansia muciniphila | reverse complement strand
CGATCATGTCGCTGTGACCGGCATGGAGGATGTGCTCGAAAATTTTGTCTTCGAGGCTGTTGATCGCGGCCATCTTGTGCTGGAACGCAGGGTCTTGATTCCACTCGGCCACGAGAGTGGCGAGGGAGAGCAGTTCGACCAAGGTCTGGACTTCGGAATCGTTGAAACGGAAATTCATTTTCTAAAAGTGGAAAGTGAGCAGTGGTTGTGATAAAATCTTTGGAAATTTCAACCACAAAGAGCACAGAGAACACAGAACTTAAGGATTTTGACTTGATGCCGTTGATCCGAGTTCATCTGTGGTGGAAATAAATTTACGATAGTGGTAGCTGGATGAGACAGAATTTCAGAATTGGCAGAATTGGTTTTGAGGAAGTCATTTTAACCACAGAGATCACAAAGGACACAAAAAAGAGGCTAATGTAACTCTGGCATAGTCAAGCGATGTGCTCTTTGTGCGCTTTGTGGTGGGAAAATTTGAGGACGGATTGAACGGATGAAAGGCTGGATTTGGGGGAATATGGATTGGGGTGTCTGATTGTAGACTTTCCGACTTTTAGACCGTCGGACCTTCCCGACTGTCATGACTTTTGATGAAAAGTGCTGACGGCGGCTAGGATGTCTTCGATGGTGGCGAGGCGGCCGATGCCTTGGTAGCCGCAGGCGAGGTCGCCGGTGGCGGGGGCTATGAAATGGACACCATCGGAGATGAGGGTGGCGACATTGCGTTGGGTGGCGGGGTGTTGCCACATTTTGCCATTCATGGCGGGGGCGATGAGAACGGGGGTGCTGCGTGGCAAAGCGAGGTAGGTGGAGGTGAGAGGATCGGGCGCGAGGCCGTTGGCAAACTGGGCGAGCAGGGAAGCGGTGGCGGGGGCGACGAGAAAGAGGTCGGCTTGATCGGCGAGTTCGATGTGGCCGGGTTTCCACGATTGTTTTTCATCTTCGAGCGTCACGAGCACCGGGTGGCGGGTGAGCGTTTGCAAAGTCAGTGGCGTGATGAATTCGCAGGCGCTACTGGTCATGAGGCAATGGACTTCGTGGCCAGCTTTGACGAGTTGCGAGGCGAGGTCTGCGGCTTTGTAGGCGGCGATTGATCCCGAGATTCCCAATACGATGTTCATAGGATGTTAGTGGTTGGAGCCGACGAGACGGGCGACGCGGAGACGCTCGGCGAGAAGCAGTGCTTTAAAGCGGGTATAATCTTCCTCACGAGTGGCGGAAAGCAAGCGGTATTGGTATTCGTGCCAGTGCGCCATTTCCTCGATGGCATTTTTGAGTCGCAGGGCGATGACCTCTGGGCTATCGGTTTTTCGCCCGGTGAGTCGCGCGGCGAGTTCTTCATTGGTGGGCGGCATGACAAACAGATCGACGAGTGCAATGCGGATCTGTGGGTCGGTGCAGGCACGGACTTGAGCGGCCCCTTGCACATCGATGTCCATCACGACATCTTCACCGCGTGCGATGTGCTGGAGGACTTCCGATTTCAGAGTGCCGTAGGAATTTCCATGGACGGTGGCGTGTTCGAGGAAATCTCCGGCGGCGACTTTGGCATCGAACTCATCACGGGTGAGGAAGAAATAATCATGGCCATGGACTTCACCGGCGCGGGCGGGTCGGGTGGTGCAAGAAGTCGAATAGAAGGCTTCCTGCTCATCGGCGAGGCGACGGCAGAGCGTAGTTTTCCCCGAGCCTGAGGGGCCAGAGACGAGAAGTAGGATGCCAGTGCGTGAGGGCATGAGGGGAGTGTGTACGAAAGCGTCACATGATGGCAGAAAAAAATGGGCAAAGCGGATAGATTGTGTTACTCCTTGCGCATGGACAACAATCTTCCGAATAGTGGTGCGCCGAAAAAGGGACTCTCAGGCTGGGCATGGGCAGGCATTGGCTGTGGCTCTGTGTTATTGATCGGGGTCATCGCTTTCGTTTTGATGGTGACTTGGTGCAATCGCAAGGTCACTGAATTCAGTAACGACATGCAGTCCAATCCCGAGCGCAAAGCAGCGGAAATGATCATCGGCATTCATCCCGAGTATTCCGTGGTGAGCTCGAACGATGACACCAAGCAGATGACCATCAAGGAAGACAAGACCGGCAAAGAGACGACATTTTCCTACAAAGACATTGCCGATGGAAAATTTGAAATGACAACGTCCACGGGCGAGAAGATGTCATTTGGCACCGTGGACCTCACTAAATTGCCGGCATGGTTAGTGCTGCCAGCGGATGCAAAAGCAGCGAGCGGCATGCAAACCGAAACAGCCGGTAAAGCATCGGGCATGATAGTATTCACGACCTCACTCACGCCGGAAGAATTGAAAGATTTCTTCCAAAAGCAACTTGATGCTTGGCCATCAGGTGCGGGTAGCAGCGGCAGCTTCACGATGAATGGTGTGGCACAACACACCATCGAGAAAAAGGCCGACGATAAAGAAGTCACTGTAGTGATCCAAACCGATGGGACAAACACCACCGGAACGCTTACGTTTAGCGAGAAGTGAGGGGAGCAGGGAGAAGGGGGCAGGGAGGTGCGAGCATGGTGATGTGTAAGCGGCTTCTTTCACGACGGAGAGGCAGGATTTACGATTGATGAATGTTGATTTTTGATTTCCTGATTCTTGATTCCTGATTCCTGACTCTTTGCTTGGGTTGATAAGCGGAATGCCTACTTCGCCGCCAACTTCGCTAAAGCTACGATGGCCTAGGAGGCTTCGAATGCCAAGGAAATTCCGCGCTCCATGCTTGCATCTCCTTGATTCTCAGGGCAGCAACTCCATGCGGCGTTTGCCTTTTTCGAAGAGTAGCGTCTCGGTGTAGCCTGCGGCTTTTGCGAGGTGGATCGCTTGATCGAAATTGCGTCCGATCTCGTCAGGAGCGTGGGCATCGGAGGAGATGACTAAAGGAATTCCGGCGGCGCGGGCGAGTTCGAGGAAGTCGGGCGCGGGGTAGGCTTCGGCGCAGGGCTTGTGCCAACCGGCGGTATTGAGCTCGATCGCACATCCGCTGACGGCGATGGCTTCGATCGCGGGTTCATAAAAACGTCGCAAATCACCTTCGGGGCGGTGGCAGAACTTTTTCACCAAATCCGGGTGACCGAGGATGTCGAACAATTGCGACTCCGCCATGGCTGCGTATTCTTTCCAATACAGGTACCAAACTTCGTCGACATCGCTTTCCGCCCAGCGACCAAGCCATTTCGGGTTATCGAAATCCCACTGTCCCAGGTAGTGCACCGAGCCGATCAGATAATCCCACGAGTGTTCGTTGCGCAGTCGATCGATCCACGACGCGCAGCCCGGCAACCAATCGCATTCGAGGCCACGACGGATCGCGAGTCGACCGGCCGCATGCGTTTGAGCGCGGTCCATCCACTCCACGTATGCAGGGAGGTCTTGATACAGCATGCGCCAGTCATCGAAAAATGCCTCGCCGACGGGAGCGTGGTCGGAAATGCCGTATTCCGTTAGACCTGCGCTTAGTGCCGAATCCACGTATTCCTCCGGTGTGCCGACGGCATGATGGCAAAGCGGGGTATGCGTATGATAATCGGCGGGCATGGATTGTAGTTGTCGCTGGCTGCAAGATTTGCTAACATCAAAACGTAAAAGCGACCAGCGCCAAGAAGCCACACGATGAAATTTTCCCATAAAACGAATACCTTTACTACATCTCTGGCGGAAAAACTGCGCAACCATCCCAAACGGATCGTATTTACCGAAGGTGAGGATTTACGCGTGCTGCGGGTAGCCGAGCATCTCGTAGAACAAGAAGTGATTCTGCCCATCTTACTCGGTGATCGCGATCGCATCCGTGCGATTGCGGCGGACAATGATATTTCGCTGAAATTCATCAACGTGCTGGATCCGTCCAAGTCGCGCGAACTGGCGCGCTTTGGGGAGATGTTCGAACGCAGCAGCCGGGCCCGTGGGGTGGAAATTGCGGACGGCACTGAAATCGTGTCACGACCCGCCTACTTCGGTGCGATGATGGCGCAGTATGGCTTGGTCGATGGACTGATCGGCGGCAATCAATCGCTTCCCGTGAGCCTTCTTCGCGCACTGTTGCAAACGATCAAGCCCTTGCCTGACGTGCCGCGTGTCTTCAGTGCGGTGATTTTGGTCGGCGAGCATTTGCAGAATTTCGGTCGCGATGGGGTGTTGTTTCTAGCGGATTGTGGATTGATTCCCGACCCCGACATCAAAGAACTGGCATCGATGGCAGTCGAGACCGGGAAATTGGCACGACATTATCTCGGCGGCAAGCCGATGGTGGCGATGCTCAGTCACTCGACCAAAGGCTCGGCCATGACACCTGCGGCGCGCAAAGTAGCAGCGGCCACAGCTCTCGCACAGGTTGCGGTGAAAGAGCAATACCTGGAGCTTGAGATCGATGGAGAATTGCAGGCCGACGTAGCACTTGATCCACGGTCGTCGGAAGTGAAGTTACCTGACCGAAAAGTGCGTCATAGCGCGGACGTGCTGGTATTTCCCAATCTTGATGCCGCGCACATTTCCTTGAACCTCTTGCAGCACTGCGCAGGAGCGCAAAATTACGGGCAATTGATCATGGGCTTGGCCCGTCCTACCGCTCTGGTGCCGCGCACGGCTACTGAAGAAACGCTGTATGGCACCGCACTTACGATAGGCTACGAGGCGATCAAGTTCCACGTACTCTATCCAGAGGGGGAAGTTTGAGTCTGCATTTGAAACATTCATATGCCACCTCGCGTAACGATACTCACACATTCCATGAAACCAAAAATCCTGCTCCCTCTGGCCTTGCTTGCGGCACTGGTCACCCTACAGTCGAACAAGCCCAACCCCGAAGCCCCGCCCGCGGGTGCGTGGGAAAAAATCACCGCCGCCTTACCCGCAAAAGCCTGGGCCGCTCCGCAAAAACCGCGCAAGCTGTTGGTGTTTTCGGCCACCGCTGGCTTCCGTCATGCCTCCATCGCCACCGGCAAAGTAGCCCTCACGGAACTGGGAAAAAAAACCGGCTCTTACGAGACAGTGGTCTCCGATGACCTTGCCAACTTCGAACCGGAGGCAATGAAGCAATTCGATGCCATCTGTTTTCTCAGCACCACGCAGAACGTCTTCGCACCACATCCGAATGCGATGAAAAACATGAGCGAGGAAGAGAAAAAAGCAGCACTCGACAATGCTGCTCGCCTTGGCAAAAACCTCTTGGACTACATCGATTCCGGTAAAGGTTTTGTCGGCATTCACGCGGCGACCGATACACTCTACACCATGCCTGAGTATGGTCGCATGATCGGTGGTTACTTTGATGGCCACCCATGGAACGCCAATGCCGATGTGCAAATCGATGTCGAGAAAGGTCAAGAGAAGCATCCGCTAGCAGTCATGTTTAAGGGCGAAAGCATGAATTTCAAAGAAGAAATCTATCAGCACAAAGATCCCTACAGTTCGAAAAAACAACACATGCTCTTGCGCTTGAATGTGGAAAAATCGGCACAGTTGAAACACCGCGCAGATGGTGACATAGGCGTGGCCTGGGCGCGCCATCACGGCAAGGGTCGGGTGTTCTATTGCTCGCTCGGTCACAATCACGAAATGTACTGGAACGATAAAATTCTTAGCCATTATTTGGCAGGTATCCAGTGGTCCATGGGTGACCTCAAAGCCGACCTGAAGCACGAGTAAATGTGGCGGAGGCAGTTCATACTCTGGACTTTTGCATCCCTCCATCGCAGCATCGCGGCGCAATTTTATGACATACGATTTCGATACCATCATTCCACGGCGTGGCACGGGGAACATCAAGTATGACCGTCGTCCCGAACTGGATCCGTTCTGGGTCGCCGATATGGATTTTGCCTCAGCACCAGAAATCACAGCGGCGCTCATCGAACGTGCGAAGCATCCGATCTATGGTTATGCCCAGGCGCATGAGGGTGTTATCGAAGCAACCTTGCAGTATCTCACGAGTCGACACGGTCTGACGATCCAAGCTTCCCAACTCGTCTGGCTCGGGGGATTGGTGCCGGCTCTCTCGCTCGCAGTAAAAGCATTTTGCCAACCCGGTGATGCGGTGATGACCTGCACGCCTTCGTACCCGCCATTTTTGAATGTGCATCACGATGGTGCTAAGATCGATCTCATCAGCATTCCGCATGTGAACGTGGATGGGCAGTGGACTTTGGATTTCGCGGCGATGGAGGCATCAATCACGGCAAAAACGCGCTTGTTCTTATTGAGCAACCCGCAAAATCCGTTAGGCCGAGTGTTCACACGATCAGAGTTGATACTATTGGCGGAGTTTTGTCAGCGTCACAATCTGATTCTAGTGTCCGATGAAATTCATTGCGATTTGATTTTTAACGAAACACTAACGCCGCATGTGTGCGGACATTCCCTGCCTTCCGAGTTTCTCGATCGCATCATTACCTTGTTGTCGCCTTCGAAAACCTATAACATTGCCGGGATTGGTATCGCCTATGCGCTGATCACCGATGATGCATTGAAGCGACGATTCATCGCTGCGCGTGGCCACACGCAATCGGAAATCAATACTTTTGGCTATTACGCCGCTGAAGCCGCGTATCGTCATGGCGAACCGTGGCGTCAGCAGTTACTGGCCTATCTCTCGAAGAATCAAGAGACGATGCATGCCTATCTAACAGAAAAAGCACCGCAGTTAATCGTCAACCACAATGAGGCGACTTATCTCACGTGGATCGATTGCCGAGGACTCGGTTTGGAAAACCCTGCGCTGCATTTCGAAAAAGAAGCCGGATTGTTTTTGTCCGATGGCACGTTTTTTGGTGTGCCCGGGCATGTGCGGTTCAACTTCGGTTGTCCCCGCGCGCACCTGTTGCAAGGCTTGGAAAAAATGGTCAATGTATTGTCTTTATCTTAACAACGTTACTGCTAGAATGCATTTATGAAAAAATTCATCACACTCGGATTGTTGTTGTTTTCCTCGGTTATCGCTTCTGCTCAGCTTGTGTACGAAGGTGGTGAGGGGATAGGCAAAGGGAAGCGGATCGTTTTTCTGGCCTCGGATCACGAATATCGGAGTGAAGAAACCTGTCCGGCGTTGGCACGTATTTTATCCAAGCATCATGGATTCCATTGCACAGTGGTCTTTGGTCTGGATGACAAGGGTTTCATCGAAGCCGGTTCCTCGACAATCCCGGGGATCGATGCGCTGAAGGATGCGGATTTGTTTGTGATCTTCGCGCGCTTTCTGAGTCCTTCCCAGGAGCATATGCAGCCAATCATCGACTACATCGATCGCGGTGGTCCGGTGCTGGGCTTGCGCACGTCATCGCATGCATTCAAAATCGCCAAGGACAGTCCACTTACGAAATACAGTTTTGATTCAAAAGTGGAAGGTTACGAAAAGGGCTTCGGGCATCAAGTGCTCGGCAATACGTGGGTGGGTCACTATGGACAAAATCACAAACAAGGCACACGCATTCAGCTGATTCCTGCCCAAAAGGATCATCCGATTTTGCGCGGGGTGCAGGACGGTGCGTTCACTCTTGCGGGGGGCTATGTGGGCATTGCCGCTGCCGATTTCACGGTGCTCGCCAATAGCCAGCCTATGGTTTCGATGGAACCAAATGCCGAGCTCGATGCGAATAAGCCGCCTGTGCCTTGCACGTGGACCCGCGAATACACCTCGGCTTCCGGCAAAAAGGGTCGGGTTTTTCATAGCACGCAGGGTGCCTCCGAGGACATCATCGACGATAACTATCGTCGTATGATTTTCAATGGTGCACTGTGGACGATGGGCATGGAAGAGCAGATCAAAGCGGATCTTGCGATTGGATTTGTCGGGCCCTACCAGCCGCGTACATTTTCCTTCAAAGGCGCAGCGCAGCAGGTCAAGCCCAGTGATTTGCAGAGCTATGACAGCCCGATTCTGCCGAAGGGGGAAGAAGAGAAAAAATAGCATCGCTTCTTACGCTTGTCGGCATTCTATGCTGGAGAGTGAATTGTTGACGACCATGGCGTTCCTGCGCTAGAAAGCGGCATGCAGTTGGCCGTCGTGATGGAAGCAAGTGGTATCGTGGAACAAGGGGGACCCATCGTTTGGATTCAGCTCACGCTTGCGGTGTTCGGTGCAATTTTTGTCGTTGAGCGGATGTTTTTTTTCCATCGGGCCCGCGTGAATGTATCGGACCTTTTGATCGGGCTCGGCAATCACGTGAAGAAAAAAGCCTTTGCGGAAGCGCGTCATGAGGCGGCCCGCGCGCCGGGACCCGTGGCCCGTGTGGCTCATGCGGTGTTGCTGCGAGTGGACCTGCCCCGAGCTGATTTGCGCGATGTCGCACAAGAAGCAGGACAACTGGAAGTGCCGCGGCTGGAACGCAATGTCCGTGCTATCTTAGGCGTTGCACTGCTCGCTCCACTGATGGGTATGCTAGGCACCATTCTCGGACTGGTGGATGTGTTTCAAAAAATGAACGAGCGCGGCGGTTTCGCAGGACCAGCAGAGCTATCGGGCGGCGTTTTCCAATCACTCATCACTACAGCTCTCGGTCTAGTGATCGCGATCGTGATGTATTTGTTCTACTTGTATTTCCTCGGTCGGGCTCGTCGCTTGATGCATCGTCTGGAGCGCGCCGGCATTGAGACAGTGAACATGATTTGTGATGCCCGCATGGAAGAGCAACGGGCCTCACAGCAGGAAAGCGCGAAGGAGGGCAAGGCATGAAATTGCAGAGCACGCTGCCTGACAACGTCGGCTTCCTCCATGCCGTGCCCTTGTTTAATATTTTTGCGGTGCTGCTGATGTGTTATACTTTAGGGCCTAAGTTAGAGGAAAAGACCGGCGTGACGATCAATATGCCGTCCTCGTTATTTCAATTGGAACGCTACGATGAAGCGGCGGTGATCACGATGACGGCCGATGGCTTGCAGGATTTGTATCTCGGAACCCAGCGCATCAATCTCATCGAATTGGATGCACGGCTCGACGAGCAATTGGAAAAATCCGCTGGTGCAAACCGTGCGATTGTCATCATGGCAGATCGATTGGTGCCTTCCGAATCCCTGCGACAAGTGGCGGAAATTTGCCTGCGTAAAGGCGTTCGAGTTGTAATGGCAGGGTCTGGACGCGGGAAACCTGGGGAAAAAGAACAGCCATGAGTGAACCGGAAGGTCAGTCGAATCCTACCGTGCCCCATGCGCACCCATGGATCTTTCCTTGGCGGCGTAGTTTTCGCCGTAGGTGGAGCCTGCTCTTAGCGGCCTTGATTGTATTGCCGATCATGGCGTTGTTACTGACCACCGTGCGCGTACGCGTTTTTCCACCGCCGCTTTCCTTGAATCGAACAGCCGAGTTGGTAATGGTCCCGACGACGTATGACAATCGCGAATGGTTAGAAAAAATTGTGCAGAGGACACCCTTTCCCGATGCGGGGCGGGAGCGGGCAATCGAGTCCCTGAGCGATGCCTGGCTTCACGATGAATTGAGCCCAGCATTCCAACCGGGTCAAATATTGCGCTCGGTGAATTTGCCCGATACTAAGCCAATTTTTGAGAGCAACGCGTTGCTACCGCCATTGCCTCTAGCAGAACCAATACCCAATGTTTCTCCCGTGGAAACCACGAAACTCTTGCAACCGCGCCTACGCTGGCTCTCGCCACTCAAAGCGGATCAGTTGCCACAACAATGGCCTGATTACGCCGGGCCCATCAATGATGCTGCCGGATTGAAGTACATGCTCGAAGTCAATCGCGATGGGCTTGTGTTGTCGTGCGTGCCAGCGGGAAAAGAATCCGATAAACGGGTGGTGGCGCTGGAAAACTGGCTGAAACGCGTGCGTTTTCCGGAATCCAAGCAGGCCCTCGGTTGGTTGGCCTGTGAAATCATTTGGCAATACGATCATGATTGAACTGAGTTTGTCAGAATTTTGCCTGGCGATCATCATCGCCGCTTTTGTGCTAGTCGCGATCTTTGGATGGATCTCGCAATTCGCGCATCACAATGCCGAACGACGCGGTCGACGCTCGCGACTTCTCTGCGATCTCTGCCTCACCACATGGGAGGATCGCGGACGGGAAAAGATCATCGATTGCCCGAATTGTGGACGCAAATGCCAGCGCCCGCGTTAAGAAAAAACCCTCATGTTTCCTGACAGTTGGGCTTGCGTGGCTTTGTGAGAGTGTGTAGGAAAGGTCGGGAATAAAAATCCCACTCCTGTATGAACGAAAGACGCGTTGTGATAACTGGCATCGGCTGCATCAGCCCGATAGGAAATGATTTGGCTTCGACTTGGGAAGCCATGAAAGCCGGACGCAGTGGCATTGATCGCATCGCCTCGATGGATACCAGTGCCTACTCGACCCACATCGCAGGAGAAGTGAAGAATTTCGACGCCACACCCTTTTTCAATAATCCCAAAGACTGCCGCCGTGCGGATCGTTATGTGCAGTTGGCAGTGGCCGCCGCACGCATGGCTTTGGTCGATTCCGGGATCGACGTGGATAAGGTCGATAAAAATCAAATTGGCGTAATGGTCAGCAGTGGCATCGGTGGGCTGGGCACATTGGAAGAAGAGCATTCCAAGCTGATTCAGCGCGGCCCGGGACGTGTTTCGCCCTTCCTCATTCCGATGATGATCGCAAACATCGCCAGTGGCATCGTTTCCATGGAATACGGTTTCGGTGGTCCCAACATGGCCATCGTCACGGCTTGCGCAACCTCGAATCATTCGATCGGTGAGGCCTGGCGTATTATCAAATTCGGCGATGCCGATGCCTTCCTCTGCGGTGGCGGTGAAGCGAGTATCCTTCCCTGCGGACTCGCGGGTTTCGGCAACATGAAAGCCCTCAGCACTCGTAACGACGAACCACAACGCGCCTCGCGTCCGTTTGATGTCGGGCGTGATGGCTTTGTCATGGGCGAAGGTGCCGGTGTGCTAATGATCGAGGAACTCGAACACGCGAAAAAACGTGGTGCTACGATTTACGCAGAGTTGATTGGTTACGGTCTCAGCGCCGATGCTTACCACATGACCTCGCCCCATCCCGAAGGTGAAGGCGCAGCACGCTGCATGGACATGGCTCTACGCCACGGCAAGATCAACGCGGACCAAGTCAGCTACGTCAACGCCCATGGCACATCCACGGGTCTCGGCGATGTATGTGAAACCAAAGCGATCAAACGAACCTTCGGCGACCATGCAAAAAACGGACTGCTCGTGAGCTCCACAAAATCCATGACCGGTCACCTTCTCGGCGCAGCGGGTGGTGTGGAGATTGCCGCCTGCTTGATGGCGATGAAAGAAAACATCGTGCCACCTACCATCAACCTCGACGAAGCTGATCCCGAGTGCGATCTCGATTACGTGCCACACGTCGCCCGCGAAGCGAAAGTCGATATCGCCCTCAGCAATAGCTTCGGCTTCGGCGGTCACAATGCCTCGTTGCTGATCAAGCGTTTCGCCTAACACAAATTTAACCATGTCTGCCACTGCCATCGATCTCACTTCCGAAATCAAACGTCTCAAACGCGAACGCAACGCGGTCATTCTCGCGCACAACTATCAAACCGGTGACATCCAAGATGTAGCGGACTACGTCGGCGACTCACTCGGTCTCGCGTATCATGCCAAGGAAACGCAGGCGGATGTGATTGTATTCTGCGGTGTGCATTTCATGGCGGAGACGGCGAAAATCGTCAACCCGAGTAAGATTGTCGTGTTGCCCGACAAGGACGCGGGCTGTTCGTTAGAGCAATCTTGTCCTGGCCCGGCATTGGAAAAATTTCTGTTAGATCACGCGGAAAAAAATTATTACGTGATCGCCTACATCAACTGCTCCGCGCATGTCAAAGCCCTGTGCCATGTCATTTGCACCTCGGGCAATGCCGTGAAGATCGTCAATAAAGCACCGCAGGATCGACCGATTCTTTTCGTGCCCGATCAAAACCTCGGTGCTTGGGTGATGGAGCAGACCGGTCGCAAGATGGACCTCTGGCAGGGCTCCTGCTACGTGCACGTCGAATTCACACGTGAGTCGATCCGCAAGATCAAGGAGCAATACCCGCAGGCTCTAGTGGTCGCTCACCCTGAATGCACCCAAGCCGTGCGTTTGCTGGCCGATGAAGTATGTTCCACTGAAAAAATGGTAACGTATTGCAAGAACGCGCCGGTGAATGATATCATCGTCGTGACAGAAAGCGGCATGCTGCACCGCCTACGCCGCGAGTGCCCCGACAAAAATCTCATTCCTGGACCAACCGACCGCTGCGCTTGTGCGGATTGTCGCTACATGAAAATGAACACCTTGCAGAAGTTGCACGATTGCTTGCGCGATCTCAGCCCACGCGTCGAACTGCCCGAAGACATTCGTGTCCGTGCCGAGGCGCCGTTGCTTTTGATGCTCGAGCAATCGCGTTAGGAGCATTATGCCGCGTCGATTACTCGAAGGACTGCCTTAAGTATTACACTACGCTGATCACGCTCACATAAAAGAGGGTGTAGCTGCCTCATAACCGCGACTCGAATGTATGGCTTTGCAGTCTCGTCTATCTTGCCCTCATCAATCAACTGTCCAAGTCCTGTCGCTATAATTGTTGTATCCAGAGTGTAGATGTCAAATCCCTCAGCTAGGAAAGCATCATCAGGCGATTCAATATCCTTCTTCACCTGTGTATCAGAATAGAGCGAGTCATTATATTCGTCGAGTCTGTAAGAAACGATCCATGCAATGCACTCCTTGATCTCACTTGTTGGGTTCTCAGAACGCCAGCTCCGCCACTCATAGTAAGCATCCCATCCTTCGTCACTGCCAAATGGAGCGTCCTCGTCGGCACAGTCCCAGAAGAAATCTTCGGACATTAGATCACGAGCTTTAGGATGTGCTTGTTGCGGGTAGTTGAATGGATCGTGGTCACTCATGGTTTTTTCTTGGATAGCAACTCCGATCACTCATAGCTCCTCGCGCATTTTCTTTTCCAAGGCGGCATTGATGAAGCCGGAGAACAAAGGATGCGGTTTGTTTGGCTTCGATTGAAACTCGGGATGGAACTGGCATGCAACGTGGAAGCGATTGCTCGGTAGCTCAATGATTTCCACCAAGCCTTCCTTCGCACTGACGGAACTGACGACGAGCCCGTTCTCTTGCAGTCTTTCCTGGTAGTCGGAATTGAATTCGTAGCGATGACGATGACGCTCGGTGATGCGATCGGCATTGTGATAGAGTTGAGCGGTTTGAGTGCCAGCAAAAAGGATGGACTCGCAGGCACCGAGGCGCATGTTGTTGCCCATGGTAGTAAGTTTTTTCTGCTCTTCCTGCAAACTGACAACGGGGTAGGGCGTGTTCACATCAAACTCGGTGGAGTTGGCGCCAGTCATGCCGCAAACGTTGCGAGCGAATTCGATGGTGGCGATTTGCATGCCCAGACAGATGCCGAAATAAGGAATGTTATGTTCGCGAGCATACTTGGCGGCGAGAATTTTTCCTTCGATGCCGCGATCGCCGAAACCACCAGGTACAAGGATTCCATCGACATGGCCGATGACCTCTTCGGCACTTTGGTTCTCTAATGCTTCCGTATCGATACGGACGATCTTGATTTTTGTGTCGTGTGCGGCACCGGCATGAATGAGCGATTCGTAAATCGACTTGTAGGCATCTTGCAGTTCCGTGTATTTGCCAGCAACTGCGATCGTGACGCTGTGCTTCGGATGGATGACGCGTTGCACAAAATTTTCCCATTCCTCGAGGGCGGGTGGGGGCGTATGACCGAGGCCAATCTTATCCACGACAAGGCGGTCGATCTTATCGCGGCGCAGATCGAGGGGGCATTCGTAAATGCTGTGATCGCAATCACGAAAGGCGACGACGTGCTTTTTATCGACGTTGCAAAACATCGCGATTTTACGACGGTTATCCTCATCGAGATCTGCCTCAGTGCGGCAAATAATGATGTCGGGTTGAATACCGATTTCACGTAACTTCGCGACCGATTGCTGGGTCGGTTTTGTTTTCACTTCGCCGGCTGCCTTGATGTAGGGGAGTAGGGTAACGTGAATGAAGCAGACGTGTTCCTTCCCGACTTCCAAGGCGAACTGACGCAGGGCTTCAAGGAATAACAAGCCTTCCATGTCACCCACCGTGCCGCCGATTTCCGTGATCAAGACATCGACGTCTTGGTTGTTTTTCGTGACTTCGTAGATGCGCGATTTAATTTCATCGGTCACATGCGGGATGAACTGCACCGTCTTGCCAAGATAGTCGCCGCGGCGTTCTTTTTTGATGACAGCATCGAATACTTGGCCGGAGGTGAGATTGTTCATGCGCGAGAGCACACCGGAAGTGAAACGCTCGTAGTGGCCGAGGTCGAGGTCGGTTTCGGCACCGTCATCGAGCACATACACTTCGCCGTGTTGGTAAGGCGACATGGTGCCGGGATCGACATTGAGATACGGATCGAACTTCTGCATCAGGACCTTGAGGCCGCGTTGTTCGAGAAGGGTGCCGATCGAAGCTGCGGCGAGTCCTTTGCCAAGAGATGAGACGACGCCGCCGGTGACAAAAATGTATTTCATAATAGGAGTAGTATCAGTGTGGTATGTGTGTTGAGGAAAGTCGTGTGAGGAGAGATTCGATAAGCGGCGCTTGCTCCGGCGTATCGAGGCCAATAGAATCATCGGTCGTAATGATGACCTTGATGCGGGCACCATTTTCTAAGGCACGTAGTTGTTCGAGCGATTCCGCTTGTTCCAGGGGCGAGGGCGGCCAGGTGATGAAGGTTTCTAAAAAATCGCGTCGATAGCCGTAGATACCCTTATGACGATAGAGTGTGAGGCCTGCGGGTTGAGTGCGGCGGTAGGGCAGGGGCGAGCGCGAAAAATAGAGAGCGTGGCCATTAAGATCGAGCACGACTTTTACCACGTTGGGATCATGGTAAGCGGCCTCATCTTCGATGGGATTCGCGGCGGTGACCATGGGTAGAGCGTCATCGTTTATCATCGCCTGCGCAAGTTCATCGATGAGTGTAGGTTCGATCAATGGCTCATCCCCTTGAATATTAATGATGTGCGAGGCTTGAGGAATGGCAGCAGCGGCCTCGGCAATCCGATCCGTGCCCGTGGGATGATGCGCGGCGGTCATCACGACTTCTGCCCCAAAAGAAATGGCTTCATCGCGGATGCGGTCATCGTCGGTGGCAATCACCACACGATCAAGCAGCGTGCACTCTTGGCAGCGCTCCCACACATGCTGGATGAGAGTTTTTCCAGCGAGTCGATGAAGCGGCTTACCAGGGAAGCGGGTGGACCCCCAGCGAGCGGGTAAAATGCCGACTATATGCTTGGATGATGGAGACACGGGTGTGAGATGGTTGATAACAGAGGGCACGCGAGAATAGCAAGAGTTTAGCAAAAATTATTGCTTCAGCGCGACGAGAGTTTCGCGTTTGCGGTAGAAAAAGAGAGCCACAAATACTGTGGTAAGAGTGCCCACCATGATGCGCCACGTGAAGGAAATCGTCGGCAGCCAGCTCGGTGAAAACAGGGGTGACTGGGCATTCGGATGCGAGGCGATGGTTGGTAATTCTTCGATTTTCAGGCGAGCTTTTTTCGCGATTTCCTCATCGGTAGGCACCACATTCGGATTGGCGAGAGTGAGTGTTTTAATCGCATTGCGGTAGCGCGCTTCCTTGTCATGGAAAATGTCATACACGTCGTTGTGCGCACCACTGAGGAACAAAGTCGCACAGAGGCCAGCGATCATTGCGATGCGGTTGCCACGGCAGGTACCACGATTTTTGGTGAGCATGCCGACAAGGAAAATTCCCAGCAACGATCCATATGTGTAGCCAAACGAGCCTAATACAATCGGGATGATGCGCAGTTCGGGGTTTTTGAGTTTGAGCAACGCTGTGCCGATGCCGATTAATGCCAGCAAAACAGCAAACGCGATCGTCGAAATCTTGGCCGCTTTCATTTGCTGCTCTGATGTCGCTTGGGGGCGGAACACGCCAACATACCAGTCTTTGGTGAAGGTGGTCGCCAAGGCATTGAGCGCAGTCGAGAGAGATCCCATGGCAGTCGCGAAAAGACCCGCGGCAATCAGCCCACGCAGACCGGGAGAGAGGTCGTGCAACATGAACCACGCGAAAACGTCATTGGTGGGTGCGCCAACGGGATTCTGTTGATAAAAGCGATAAATCAAGATTCCGATGGCGAGGAACCCGAGCACGACGGGGAGGTCCACTAAGCCCGACATGATCACCGCGCGTTGACCTCGCTTCGCATCCTTCGATGTGAGCATGCGCTGCACCATGTCTTGGTCGGTGCCATGGGTGGCGAGAGTGGTGAAGATCGAGCCGATCAGCGCGGCCCATATGGTGTATTCCTGTTCGAGGATGTATTTGATGGATTCACCCAAACTATGCTCCTTGCGTATGCCAGTTTCTAAAAACATCGGCGTCTTGATCGTCTCGACAAATGGAGTCCAGCCGCCCGTTTCATTCAGTAGCCAAAAGAACACGTAAATCGCCGCCCCGAACATCAGGGAGACTTGGATCATATCCGTCCACACGACAGCCTTGATGCCGCCAAATGTCGTATAAAGAGCGGTCAATGCCGTGATAATAATCACCGATAGCGCATAAATTCCCAACTCTTGCGTAAAGCGCTCTTCCGGGCTGAGTTGTAAAAATGCAGGGTTCACAATCTGCCACGCTAAGACTAACAAAATCGCCGCCACATAAATGCGCGAGCCACTGGCCAGCGAACGAGTCAGAAGGAAAACAAACGATGCCATGCGCCGTGTTAGCTTGCCGAAACGAATCTCCAAAAACTCATAAATACTGACCACATTGAATTTATAAAATGGCTTGATAAAGATGGCCGCCACTAACAAGCGCGCAATGATCGTGCCGATGACTAACTGCGCATAGATGAAATTCTGTTTCGCAAATCCTTCGCCCGGGGTGCCTAGGAATGTGCCTGCGGAGATCTCTGACGCGAGGATCGATGCGAGCACGGCCCACCATGGCATGGAGCGATCGCCCAGCGCGTATGTTTCCATCGTTTTTTGCCCACGCGATGCATAGAGACCGATGCTGATGATCACGGCAAAGTACATTCCGACGATGATCAAATCCCAAACATACTCTTGCATGGGCCTGATTCTCATCACATCTGCGCGAACACTCAAGACAAAGCCATGAGTAATCGAATATTCCTTTATTCAATATGGCTTGCGCAGATTTTCGTGAAATCGAACGAGCTAAAATTTTAAGATGTCTTAAAAGTGTTGCGCAGAACTTTTTGAAATTTTTTGCGCGTGGAACGCCCATGGTTGAGGGAATTGTTTGAGGAATCTTTTGCGAGAGATTTTTTTTGATTTTGTTGATCAGAATTTTCATTAAGTTCAACCCCGCCTCACGTTGCAGCAAATTTGTTTCGCTAGACGGGGATGGAGTTAAATTTCAAAAAAAATCAGACTATGGAATCTAGTGAGGTCAACCAAGACACAATTACCCCCGCAATAACACTCAGCACTGACCACTGGCAGCAAGTTCAAGAATTTCTTACGAAGCGCGTCAGCACGGATGCGTATCATCGATGGTTCCGCATGAGCCGTTTGCTGAGTGTCGATGACCAACAAATCACCATCGGCCTTCCTAACGAAATTCACTTGGTTTGGATCGAGACAAATTACTGGCCTGAACTCGTCGATGCTTGCACCCATGTTTATGGCTTGCGCGAGATAAAGCTGACCGTATGCGAAGAAGAAGTGCTGCCCACTCCCGCAAGAGTTGCTGCTGAATTGAGCTTGGATGATCGCGATGAAAGCTATCTGTCATCCGAAGATCCGTTAGAAAAACGTCTCAAGATCGCAGGCCTGAATCCACAATTTCACTTCGGTCGTTTTGTGGTCGGCAGCAATAGTCAATTCGCCCATGCCGCCTGCCACGCCGTCGCTAAGCACAAGGCGGTCGGTTACAATCCGTTATTCATTCACGGCGGTCCCGGTCTCGGCAAGACGCACCTGATGCAAGCCATCGGTCAAGAGTGGCTGCGCACACGTCCGAACTCTCGCGTGGTCTATCTGACATGCGAAAAGTTCACCAATGAGTTCATCGATGCCGTCCGCAAAGGCGACCTCGAAAAATTCCGCAAACGGTATCGCACAGCCGAGTTGATGCTTATCGACGATGTGCAATTCATTGCCGGCAAAGAGCGCTCCCAAGAAGAGTTTTTCCACACCTTCAACACACTCATCGATGGCCAGCGTCAGGTGGTCCTTACTTGCGACCGTCCGGCTTGCGAAATCAAGCAGTTTGAACCACGTCTCATCTCACGCTTTGAATGTGGCTTGACAGTGGAGTTGCAAGTGCCGCTCGAAGAAACCCGCACCGCCATTCTTCAACGTAAAATGGAAGAGTGGAAGGTCAAGCTCGATGACTCGATCGTGCGCTACCTCGCCGAACACATTCGCAGTAATGTGCGTCGCCTTGAGGGCGCTCTCATGCGTGTGGCTACTTATGCTTCGTTGGCAGGGGAAAGTGTTCCCTTGGAGAAAGTCGAGTATCTACTGCGCGACATTCTTCGCGAAGAAGCGACCAAGCAAGTCACGATTGATGCGATTCAAAAAGCTGTGGCGGAGCATTTCGATTTACGCCTAGCGGACATGACCAGTCGACGCCGTCCGACCAGTGTTGCTTATCCACGCCAGGTGGCGATGTATCTCAGTCGTCAGCTCACCAAGTCCTCGCTGATGGACATTGGCGAAGCATTTGGTGGTCGCGATCACGGCACCGTGATTCACGCCTGCAAAAAAGTAACCGAGCAAATGAAGAAAGACAATTCCATGAAGGAACTGGTCAGCATGTTCGAATCGAGCCTTCGTCGTTAGATTCGTGGCGACGCTTTCCAAGCGCCACCACGAGATTACAGATGAAGAAAGCAGTGGTTTTTTTATCGTGCTTGTGCTTTGCTTCGCGGCATGAGTTTGTCCCACCCTACGGCCAAAGCAGAAGCGTTGATTGAGGCATTGCCCTATTTGCAGGCATTTCGCGGGAAAACGGTACTTGTGAAAATGGGCGGTTCGGCAATGGAAGACCCGGAGTTGGTGGCGAAAGTCATGCGCGATATCGTCTTTTTGGAAGTCGCGGGCATCAATCCAATCGTCGTTCATGGTGGCGGGAAAGCCATTTCCTCTGCGATGGAAGCGGCCGGTCTAGAGGCGAAATTTGTCGGCGGATTTCGCGTCACGACTGAAGAAGCCATTTCAATTGTTGAGAACGTGTTATCCGAAGAAATCAATCCCAACTTGGTGCGGATGATACGGGACTTCGGTGGTAAGGCAGTGGGCATTCCCGGCACGGATGTGTTTCTCGGTGAAAAAATGAAAGTCACCGACAAGGAAGGCAATCGCGTGGACATTGGTCGCGTGGGAGAAGTTGTCGGCTGTCAACTAGGGCGTATGGAATCCGCGCACAACGCGGGGATCGTGCCAGTGATTTCGCCACTGGCGGCAGAACTCTCCACCGGCAAACCCCTCAACATCAATGCAGATTTAGCCGCTGCAGCACTGGCAAAGGAATTGCGTGTGGCTAAGCTCGTCTATCTATCCGATGTGCCAGGCCTGATGCGCGATCCGAGTGATCCATCAACCTTGATCAAATCCGTGAATCGTGCGGAGGCCGATGCGATGATCGCCGATGGCACGATCTCCGGCGGCATGATTCCCAAAATCAAGAGTGCTCTCGATGCCTTGAACGCCGGTGTACGCAAGGTCCACTTTATCGATGGACGTCTCCCTCATGCTTTGTTGTTAGAGATTTTCACCGAAAAAGGCATCGGCACCGAAGTTTCGCGATGAGTCAGCCTCAACCTGCAATGATATTACGCAGACGTTGGTGAAGGTGGGACGGGATCGATCTCGAAAAGTTGATAGTGCCTTTCGCAGAGATCCAAATTTCTGCGTTTTTCACCTCTTCTGCCGCTAAGGATTCCACGATGGCGTTGAGTTTCCACTGCAGGTATTTGCCTTTGCTGTCTCGGGCAGTGCCCCGGCGCACGGTGATAGTGTTGGCAGAGCGTATTCTATTGATCCAGTTCACTTATAGCGATGTGGCCTCGGCAAGGCGTTCAGCGATTTCTTCTTTTTGCAATGAACCGGTGAGATCAAACAAATCTCCATCCATCACCGCGGCAAGATTGTGCGCCGTGTAGCCGATGCGATGATCGGTCACGCGCGATTGCGGGAAATTATAGGTGCGAATTTTTTCTGATCGGTCGCCCGAACCAATGAGCGAGCGTCGGTGTTCCGAGTATTGTTCGGTCACTTCGCGTTGCTTCATTTCGTAGAGCTTGGTGCGCATGATTTGCAGCGCTTTTTCCTTGTTCTTACCTTGCGAACGTCCTTCCTCACAACGCACATACAGGCCGGTGGGCAGGTGAAATACTTGCACGGCAGATTCGGTGCGGTTGACATGCTGGCCACCCGCACCGCCGGAGCGGCAGACTTCAATGCGTAAATCGTTAGGGTTGAGCTGCACATCGACTTCTTCCGCTTCGGGGAGAACGGCCACCGTTACAGTGGAGGTGTGCACACGACCTTGTGCTTCGGTTTCCGGCACGCGCTGCACGCGATGAACACCGGACTCGTATTTCAGGAACCGAAATACCTCATCACCCGTGACGCGCAGAATCACTTCTTTAAACCCACCGACTTCCGAGGGCGAGGATTCGAGGTGCTCGGTTTTCCAACCTCTTCGCTCCGCATAGCGCTGATAAAGACGCAGCAATTCTGCGGCAAAAAGCGAAGCTTCATCGCCACCAGCACCAGCGCGGATTTCGACCAGTGCATCGCGATCTTCATTCGGATCAGCGGGCAGGAGTGCGTATTGAAGGTCGGAACTCAGGCGTGGAATTTCTGCCTCAAGATGGGGGATTTCAGCCGCAGCCATTTCTGCAAATTCCGGATCATCGCCTTTAACGAGTTCGAGATTTTCTAACAACTGCCGTTTGCTTTGCTCCAGTCTCTCGGCGATCTGCAGAGTTACTTTGAGTCGACGATGTTCGCGCAGGGTTTCCGTCGCACGCTTCGGATCAGCAAAAAGATCCGAGTCACCGATGGCATGTTCCAATTCGGCGTAGCGGTGTTTGCGTTGTTCGATCAGTGCGGAGTAGTCCATGGGAAATGCTTGGGCGCGGAGAGTAAAACAAAGAGCCGCGGATGGGGAGAATTTTTTCGCCTCAATATCCAAGCCATGGTCCGAGCCAACGTTCAGCTTCTTCGAGAGTCATTTTCTTGCGGCGGGCGTAGTCTTCGATTTGATCGCGTTGCAGATCGCTGAGGGCAAAATAATGGCTCTCCGGATGTGAGAAATAAATGCCGCTGACCGCGGACGCTGGATGCATGGCGTTCGATTCGGTGAGGCTGACGCCTGTTTTCGCGGTCGCATCGAGTAGATCGAAAAGGATAGGCTTTTCCGTGTGGTCAGGCTGGGCTGGGTAACCGGGAGCAGGACGGATGCCACGATACAGTTCCTTGATGAGCTCATTGTGGTTAAACTCGTTAGGGCGCTCGTAGCCCCAGGCGACACGGGCACGGTGGTGAAGCAATTCCGCGAAGGCCTCCGCAAAGCGGTCGGCGATCGCCTTGACCATGATGGCGGTGTAAGGGTCGTTTTGTTGTTCGAGTTCTTGTGCGAATTCATCGGCACCGTGGATGCCAAGCACGAACCCGCCGATGTAGTCTGTGCATACATTTTTTTTAGGAACGACAAAATCCGCCAGAGCGACGTTTGGCTTGCCGCAGGTTTTATCGATTTGTTGGCGCAGGGTGTGGAGACGGCAGCGTTCGGCGGTATGCTGTTCATCGGTCCAGACGATGATGTCATCGCCGTCGGAATTGGCGGGGAAGAAGCCGTAGATGCCGCGTGCGGTGAAGCGTTTTTCGGCGATAATCCGTTCGATCAGCGCTAGCGCATCGGCGTAAATTTTTTGCGCTTCGATGGCTCCCTCGGCATTCTGAGTTTTGAGCGTTTGGGTATCGGATTGCCACACGCCGCGGATTTCCCAAGCATGGAAAAAGGGTGTCCAGTCGATGTAGTTCGCGAGTTCGCGCAGGGATTGATTTTCAATGACGCGGGTGCTGAGGAATTCTGGCACGGCGGGTTGGTAGGTTTCCCAGTCGCAAGTGAATTTGTTCGCACGAGCCTTTTCTAACGAAATGGTCGGCTTTTTGTTCGTTCCTTTTTCGAAGTCGATGCGGATGCTGTTCTGTTTTTCCCGATTGGCCTTGGCGAAATTCTCTCGCTGATCGGCGGAGAGCAGCGAGGTGGTAACAGGCACCGAGCGCGAGGCATCGAGCACATGCACCACCGGACCAGAGTAGTGCGGTGCAATTTTGATGGCGGTGTGTGCGGCAGAGGTTGTGGCGCCACCGATGAGCAACGGAGTCGTCATGCCGAGCTTTTCCATCTCCTTAGCAACGTGCACCATTTCATCGAGCGAAGGTGTAATGAGGCCTGAAAGTCCTATGATGTCTGCGCCGAGTTCCTTCGCTTTCGCGAGGATTTTATCGCAAGAAACCATAACGCCCATATCGGTGACTTCAAAGCCATTGCAAGACAAGACAACCCCGACGATGTTTTTGCCGATGTCGTGCACATCGCCCTTCACAGTAGCGATGAGAAATTTTCCGGCAGAGGTGGGGGCTAGTTGACTGGCTTGGTGGGCGCTTTTTGCGCTTCCTTGGTCTCGCCCGCCTGACGCAGAAGCTTCAGAGACTTCTCGTTGATCAAGCGTGCTTTCTCCCGAAGAAGATGGCTCGTCGAAGAAGATGGCTCTGACTTTTTGGTCGATGATGTGCTCATAACTTTGTAGTTGGATTTTGACATAATTGAGGGAATTTTCAAGGAGAAAATCGGTGCTGGGATAGAGCTGTTCGCTCAGCCATGTGGTATCGCGCATCTGTGGTAGATGGAAAATGCTATTGTCAATGACGCAGGAAATGAACCTTTCATGGGAGCTGAAACGCTCGTAAACTTCAATGAATGTGCGCGGTGCCTGATAGTGACCTTTTGCCGAGCGTCGAAGAGGAACGATCCTGCCACCCTCAGCGCAGGCACGCCGGATGACGTTTTCTAACGCTTTTTTCCAAGGACAAAATACGTAACGAATATTGACCGCGTGACCGTGTTGCAAAGCGGATTCCACGTGAGCAATAGATCGTTCGCAATTTTGCAGCGTTCCATCCATGATGAGCGCGGCACCATCTTCCTCCGACAACCCGACAGTGGCCGTAGTCTTGCCACTGCCTTGGCCGCCGGCGTTGAAGACGATCAGACTCTCGGGAGGGAGGGATTTGATTTTTTGGTAAAAGAGCCACTCGATGAATGCACCCGCAGGTTCGAGGGTGGCGACGCTCCACTTTTGTCGGGACTCGCGGGATTGGTTGTAAAGCGGGGAAAGTTCCTGGACGCTATTGCGATCGAGGATGATCCCGAAGCGGGCTTGGTATTGCGTGGCAGTGGTCGTGAGATTGCCCGCGAGCATGGCGGCGAATTCATACTCGACACGACGCTCTTCATCGCTGAGATCGGGATAGGGGGTGTAGGAAAATCCATCGCATAACTTGACGGGTTCCGGCGTGAGTCCGGCATCGCGCTCGCTGAGAAAGCGAAGGGTTTCGGCTTTGGCGATTTTTTCCAACTCCATGAACGGCTCTAACCATGCGACGGATTTTTTCATTACTCGCGCGGATTTCACCACTTGGGGTAGAAACATTTTTCCGGCACCGAAGAGATCGCCGACCACGCCCATGCCGTCCATCAGCGGACCTTCGATGACTTTCAAAGGAATGCCGTACTTCACGCGGGCGACCTCAGTGTCTTCCTCGATGAAACGGTCTATGCCCTTGAGCAGCGCATATTCCAAACGTTTTTCGACTGGCTCATTGCGCCACGTAAGGTCTTCCTCGATTTTCTTGCCAGTGACGTTCTTAAATGATTCGGCGAGATCGAGAAGGCGCTCAGTGGCATCGGGACGGCGATTGAGAATCACGTCCTCGACTTTTTCTAGCAACTCCGGCGCGATCTGATCGTAAACTTCGAGCATGCCCGCATTGACGATGCCCATGTCCATGCCCGCTTTGCAGGCGTGGTAGAGAAACACCGAATGCATCGCTTCACGCACGACGTTGTTGCCGCGAAAGGAAAAGGAAATGTTCGAGACTCCGCCGCTGACCTTGGCGTAGGGAAGGTTTTCCTTGATCCATCGCGTGGCATTGATGAAATCGAGCGCGTAGTTGTTGTGTTCCTCGATGCCTGTGGCAACCGTCAGGATGTTCGGATCGAAAATAATGTCCTGCGGCGGGAAATGCACCTCATCCACGAGAATCCGATAGGCGCGTTCGCAGATGCGGATTTTTTCTTCGTAGGTCGCGGCTTGGCCTTTTTCATCGAATGCCATCACCACCACGGCGGCACCGAATTTCTTGATGTGGCGCGCGCATTTTTTGAAGGTTTCTTCGCCTTCTTTGAGCGAGATCGAATTCACGATGCCCTTGCCTTGCAGATATTTGAGGCCTTCTTCGAGGATTTCCCATTTCGACGAATCGACCATGATCGGCACCTTGGCGATGTCTGGTTCGCTTTGCAAAAGTTGCAGGTAACGCGCCATCATCGCTTTGCCATCGATGAGGCCATCGTCGAAGCAGATGTCGATTACGTTCGCGCCGTTCTCGACTTGTTGTCGTGCGATTTCTAACGCATCTTCCAGTTTTCCGGCACGGATCAACTTCGCAAATTGCGGCGAGCCAGCGACGTTCGTGCGTTCGCCGATCATCAAGAAATTTTTGTCGGGCGTATGATTGTATGGCTGAGAGCCCGACAGGCGCAGGAGGCGTGGAATGGTCTTCATGGATTAGTGAAACAAGAAGCTTTGATTATTCTTTGGGGAAATTGTTGACGACACGACTAATTCCCTCTCGCAACAATTTCACATTGAAATTGATGAGTAAGCCGAGATTCTTCTGATTTAACCGAAGATAGGTTAGTAATTGCGAGGAGTGAATCGGGAGTAGTTGTGGCACAGTTTTTAATTCGACGATAATGCAATTTTCCACCAGCAGATCCATTTTGTAACCTTCTTCGTCAAGTAAAACACCTTTATAGCGAACAGGAACGGGTTGTTGGCGAATGCATTGTATTCCCATGGTTGTTAATTCATAGTGCAAAGCTGCTTCATACACTCGCTCTAACAAACCGCAGCCTAACTCTTTGTGCACTTCAATCGAAGCAGCAATAATTTTGCTAGAAAGCTCGTTTAATTCGGATGCGGTTGTCATTAGTTGTTAGGTGGAAATTTATCGAAACGCAGAGGTGCTGAGGTCGCGGAGAGGAGCGCAGGGATATTTGGGTAATGTAAATGAAAACCTCCGCGATTTCCTCTGCGACCTTTGCGACTCCGCGTTTTGTTGGATCATGATTTCAAAGATGTGATGCAAAGATGTGATGGCTAATCGAAGCAGCAATAATTTTGCTAGAAAGCTCGTTTAATTCGGATGCGGTTGTCATCAGTTGTTAGGTGGAAATTTATCGAAGCGCAGAGGTGCTGAGGTCGCGGAGAGGAGCGCAGGGATATTTGGGTAATGTAAATGAAAACCTCCGCGATTTCCTCTGCGATTTCCTCTGCGACCTTTGCGACTCCGCGTTTTGTTGGATCATGATTTTAAACAAGGGTTGGCACTTCGCGTGGGACGACGTTGCGGACGGCTTTTGCGATGGCGGCGACGTGTTCAGGAGTGTTGCCGCAGCAACCTCCGGCAAGGTTGAGAAGACCGGAGTTGGCGAATTCGGCGAGCCAGCGGTTCATGTCGTCGGGCGTCATGTCGAAGCCTGTGGGCGATAGGGGATTCGGCAAACCAGCATTCGGATAGCAGGAAATATGCGTTGTGGCCGATTGGGAAAGCTCTTCCAAAAACGGCTTCATCAAGTCCGGACCGAGCGAGCAATTCAATCCGATCGCCAATGGCTCGGCGTGTGCAACAGCATTCCACAAAGCCTCCGAAGTTTGCGCCGAGATCATCGTTTCGCCACCGCGACCGACCGCTGCGGAGACAATAATGGGCAAGCGGACATTGTCCTCCGCAAAGACATCCTGAATCGCGACAAGCGCGGCTTTGGCATTCAGTGAATCGAAAATTGTTTCCACCATCAGCAAGTCGGAGCCACCTTCGATGAGAGCGCGGATTTGTTCTTTATAGGCGATCAGCACTTGATCAAAAGTGATCACGCGAAAGCCGGGGTCGTTGGCATCGGGCGAATTGGTGAGAGAGACTGTGAGCGGCCCGATCGCACCCGCGACGTAGCGTTTCACACCCGTATCGCTGCCGATTTGATCCGCCCAATGACGAGCGAGGCGGGCGGACTCGACATTGATCTCCCAAGCGAGATCGCGTAGGAAGGGGTTTTCGATGATCCCTTGGAAAAACTCAGGGTCTTTGCGGCCACCGTGTTCGCGGGGGTCATCGACAAAGAATTCCGATTGCGAAATTGAAGTCGCGGAAAAGTTGTTCGTTTCGACGATGTCCGAGCCTGCTTCATAAAAGCGCTTGTGAATATCGCCAATGACCTGCGGGTTAGTGAGCGTGAGGATGTCGCCATTGTTGAGGATGTCCTTTTTGCTGTCGGCAAAACGTTTGCCTCGTGCTTGCTCCTCGCTCAGTCCGTAGGTGCGGATCGTCGTGCCCATGGCGCCATCGAGAACGAGAATGCGTTCCTTCAAGGCAGCTGTGAGTTCGGCAGTGAGATCAGTTGGTGGCATGCGCGAGGATAGGGGATCGGTGCCCACTTGGCAAGAATATATCAACGCATCGCGATTTGATGATGCGAAAATATACACTCATGTGCGGGGGCGAAAAGCAAAATCTCAGGGTTCACTCGTGAACCGATAGATCTAAGATGATCATCAGAACTATGATGACCAGACAGACTAGAGCCAATCGAGAACCCATCGAGTAGTAAGAATTGGTTTCTCCACAATCTTCACAGCGATCGATTCGGCGGGTAAATGCGGCGCGAATCAGAAGAAACAGCCAACCGAAAAAGATCACATAGAGCAAACTTGGGCGAGCATGGAGAAATCCATCTTTATGTGTTTTTAAACTTTTACAATAGGGGCAAGGACGGCCACTACGCAGAGATTGACTCCGTATTGATACAGGTAATTTAGCCTGAGCCTTTTCAGATGGGAGATGGTTTGTTTCATACGGATTCATGCATATAACAAAGGCTATGGATAACGCTGAAACATTGGCGAAGTTGCCGTTTAGCGTCAGGAGAGAGGAGCCACGAAGGATTTCCTCACAGTGTATCTATTCCCCTTTTCGAGCACGTACAGAGACGATGAAATAGACGATCAAGCCCAATCCGATTCCGGAGAGGACTACTGTCGAGAAACTGGGAAAGCGTAGGACATCATTCGGAGAATTCATGCCAAAAACCGCTACCAACGTCGCAAGAGGAAAGAAAAACGCAGCAAGTCGATTGAGTCTCCTTGCTTCTTGAGTAGCGGCCATGGCTGAAAGCGCCTGCTGGTTGGCAGATTCCGCCATAGTGAATTCCATGCCCGCTTTGGCATCGGCCGCAATGAGTTCAATTCCCCGTTCCAAGTCCACGGCTTGATCGCGCATGTTGATCATGCGCGACTCATCCGGTAGCGCTTGGCGTGCTGCTTGCAGGACTTCCGCCATATTCCGAGTCGATCGTTGCACTGGGTGCATCCGTCGCATCACTTCGAAATATTGACGCGGGGTTTTCGCCGCTTCCACGTCTTCGTCCAGTTGATGGATTGCGGTGCGATAAGAGGCGAGGTGAGCGTCCAGGCCGGCGAGTCCGCCGCTCGTGGGATGGCTTTTCCATTCACCTGCGGTATTTCGCCAAAAGAGCACTGCATTTCGAATTTCGTCATCCTCCGATTTGGGAACTTGGTGGAGAATGAGAAGCAGGTTGCCGTCCTCATTCATCAAGCGCTGCCTTCCCACAGAATTGCCCAAGCGTTTACGAATCGCTTCGGGAAGTTGCCAAGTTTTGGGGACAAATGAGGTTCGATCCATGGCCCTAGCAGTGCATGATCCCGCTGAAAGAGCAAGAAAATTCAGGTGACGCCTGAATCGGTATAATAACGTGAAATAGTCATCGATGAAGTGAGTTTTTTGGATGCAAACGGGATCATTGAAGGGGTGATTGGAAATGATGAGTCAGTAAGAAACAGGCGAGACGTTCTGTCTTCCGAGGGTCATGATTGCGAAGTTTTTTCGGCTGGGAGCTTGCGTTGTCGTTCGATCTGAGTATTTTCTGCGTGCCCATGGGAAATTACGCAGGGAAACTAGAGCCAGCAGTGCGCGATGAAAAAAAATTGCGCCGCACGGCGTGGATATTGATCGCCTTTGCCATCTTTGGCGGTATCATGATCTACTGGGCTTATGAACGCTATGCTAGCAATGCAAACAAAGATGGTCGACCATCGTATGCGGGAGAATTGCGTCACAACTTACCCGTCGTTCGCCAAGATGGAAAACGTGTCGGCTTGGATGAGCTGCAAGGAAAAGTCTGGGTGCTGAATTCAATCAGCGTCACGCAACCAGAAACCTGTGCGATCGCCGTGCGCGTCATGCAGGATCTCGCAAAAAAATACGCTGACCAACCCGACGTGGTATTTATCAGCATGGTGATCGATCCCGGTCCACCGGAGCAAGCGGCGGCGATGCTCAAAGCAGAAGCCGAGCGACAAGGAGCTGCGTTGCCACGATGGTGGTTTGCCACGACAGAGCCGGTCATTTTGCACAAGTATCTTAAGGACAAATGCAAGCTCGGCAGCCTGCCGCATCAAGTCGAGGGCAAGTGGGATTTTGATACGTCGTTGGTTTTAGTAGATCGGAATCTCAAACTGCGCAAGGCCGTGGTACCGCAGCAACGGGGTGGGCCGCCGTTCGTGACTGGCTTCGATTTTAATCAAGCATCGGGATGGGATAAGCGCGGTGTGAAGACCGGCACCGAGCGCAACAATGTGGAGGAGTTGCAATTTTTGTTAGAGAACACCATCGAGATACTACTTCACGAAACCGTCAACGCGGAAAAATCATGAATCAAAAAAGTAAAATAGTGGGCATTTATGCAGCGACCATTGCGGCATCGGCTGCGATCTTATACGCGGCTTTCTGGGTAAGGGATGGCATCATCGAACGCGAAAAACCTTTCGTGGTCAATACAGGCGCCGATCAGCAAGAGACATTGTTTCCTATCGCTAATGATCTCGAAGCAACGAATCAAGCCGGTGATGCAGTAAAACTTTCGGATCTTAAAGGCAAGGTATGGGTGGTGGCAGAATTTTTTGCGATCTGCCCGCATTGCGCGCTACGGAATGGTCAAGAGCTGCGGGAGTTACTGAATGAATTTTCCAGCGATCCCAATTTTCATCTCGTCTGCGTGTCGATCGATCCCGAAACTGACAATGTCGAACGACTCAAAGAATACGCAGCAGCACTCAACGCAGATCCGAAACAATGGTGGTTTCTCACCACAGGGGACAACGCCAAAGCTCATGCTTACATGGAGGGAACGCTGAAATTTTTCAAAGTAAAAGAACGCACCGATCCTGCCGACATTGAGAGCAACGGCAAGTATGCCCATGATCTTGGATTGGCGCTAGTGAATGAAAAATTCGAGGTCGTTGGCAAATGGCCGCTCGCCGATGCACGCAAGACCGACCCTGCATTGCATGAAACACTCAAGCAGGACATGTATCAAAAAATTCGCAAAGAACTGGCTAAGTAATCATGGAACAACATTCTCCTCTTTCACCAACAACGGAAAAAAAATTGCGCACTGGCGTATGGATTGTAACCGTCTTGGTATTAGTGCTCGTTGGACTTATGCGTCGCCCCGAGTTGCGTATCGAACTGCCTGACGGCATCAGTTTGGCCTTTCTTCCCGCCGTACATGCGGTAATAAACTCCACCGTGGCATTCTGTTTAATTGCGGCCTTGGTGGCGGTGAAAAAGCAAAACATTGGCTTGCATCGTCGATTCATGAGTGTGGCGATGCTGCTCTCCGGGATTTTCCTGCTCTGCTATGTGGCTTATCATTTCACTAATGTCGAAACGAAATTTGGTGGCGAAGGCTCCATCCGTACAGTGTATTTCTCTCTTCTCATTACCCACATTTTCAGTGCTGCTGTGAGCTTTCCGTTGATATTGTTTACCTACCTCGCAGGGTGGGCGGACCGGCGTCAGGCGCATAGGCGATTGGCAAAAATTACATATCCGCTGTGGTTGTATGTCGCCATCACCGGGCCAGTGTGTTATTTGATGCTCCGTCCCTACTATTAATTTCCTCACATGAAAGTTCTCAGTTACAAAGACGCGGATTTCGCCGCGATGGCCGCGAGTATGAAGCGCCGTGCCGTGCCGACCGATGCTCTGCGCGATACGGTCGCTGCCATCATTGCGGAGGTAGCTGCCAAAGGTGACACTGCTTTGTTGGCATTTACGCAGAAATTCGACGGCGTCACTCTCACCAATCAACAACTCTTCGTCTCGGAAAAAGAATTCGCCGAAGCGAAGGCCGCGGTTTCAGAAAGCACGCGCCAAGCGGTTGCCGCGACTTTGCAGAACATCCACGAGTTCACAAAGCGCAGCATGCGAAAGGACTGGAGTCGTAAAAATGCCCAAGGCGCGGTAGTAGGCGAACGCTTCACTCCCTATGATCGCGTTGGCGTCTATGTGCCTGGTGGGAAAGCTCCGTTAGTCTCAACGGCACTGATGACTGCGGGCTTCGCCCAAGCGGTCGGCGTGCCGCAAATTCTCGCCGCGACCCCAGTCGGTCCCGATGGCAAGGTGAACGCTTCGTTGCTTTATGCTTTGAAGGCTGCCGGAGCAACCGAAGTTCTTAAAATCGGCGGTGCCCAGGCGATTGCGGCGATGGCATTGGGAACAAAATCCGTTACTCCTGTGGATCGCATTTTCGGTCCCGGCAATCGATTTGTGGTCGAGGCGAAACGTCAACTCGTTGGTGCTGTATCCATCGACCTCCTGCCCGGACCCAGCGAAATCCTCATTCTCGCCGATCAAAGTGGCAATGCCGAGTGCATCGCGGCTGACATCCTCGCGCAAGCCGAGCACGGTGGCGATAGCGTGGTAGGTTTTCTTACCGATTCGAAGTCGCTTCTGAACAAAGTTGTTAAGGCAGTCGAACGCCAAAGCGCTCAACTCAAACGTTCCAAAATCATCGGTGAAGTATTGCAAAAAGGAACCTTCCTACTTCACGTGAAATCGTTCGAGCAAGGCATGCAGCTCGTAAATGACTTTGCTCCAGAGCATTTGTCCTTGATCGCGGAAAAAGAAGATCACTGGTTAGCCCAAGTGCGCACCGCAGGAGCGATCTATCTGGGCAATGCTTCGCCGGTCGCTGTGGGTGATTTCCTCGCGGGGCCCAGTCACACGCTGCCAACCGGCGGTGCTGGTCGGTCATTCTCCGGATTGCGCGCCGATCAATTTCAACGTCGCACGAGCATCGTGAAAATGAACCTTGCTGCGGTCAAAAAATCCCTCCCTTACACCGATGAGTTCGCCCGTATTGAGGGGCTAGACGCCCACGGACGTTCCGTTTCCATTCGACTCGAAAGTGGTTTGTAGTGTTTCCGATCAGTCTTGCGAAAGTTGCGGCAATTTCGCTTCGGCAGCTTCGATAGCAGCGGTCAGTTCTCCCCAGCGACTAAACGAAATTTCGAGCGACTTGGTGATTTTTTCAATCGCATTGGTGGTCTCACGAAATTTTTGCGGATCACTCGCGACTTCTTCGCTCGATAGATGCTGCGTTAAAGCGCCTTGGGCTTTTTCCATTTCCGCTATTTTGCCTTCGACACTTTCGAGTTCCTCTTGCAAGGGCTTGAGCACCTTATTGCGTTGATTGCGGATATCGGCTTCGAGCTTGCGCTGGTCCTTGCGGTTGCCTGTGTTGGTTGATGCGGCGACAGGTTCTACTTGGCGCTTGGCGAGCTGCGGCGCACTCTGCGTGGAACTCTTTTGCACTGCCTTGGCCTTGTCTTCCCGAGCGCGATCCGCAGCGGATTTTTCGAGATAATAGCTGATGTTTCCTGGATAGAGTGTGGGTTTTGCGTTGGGACGAAATTCTAACGTTTTCTCCACTAAGGGATCGAGGAAATTGCGGTTGTGGGAAACGATCAACACTGTGCCAGGATAATCGATGAGCGCGCGTTGCAACACATCCTGCGATTGCATGTCGAGGTGGTTTGTCGGTTCGTCGAGAATCAGGAAATTCGCTGGTTGCACAAGCATGCGCACCAGTGCGACACGCGAACGTTCACCGCCCGAAAGCACACCGATTTTTTTGAACACATCATCGCCGCGGAAAAGGAAACAGCCTAACAGATTTCGACAATGTGGCGCGGCATCGCGTGTGGCGGTTTCTTCGACCGTTTCCAATACGGTGCGATTCGGATCAAGCTCATCTGCGTGGTTCTGCGAGAAATACGACACACTCACACGCATGCCCAAGGTGAAGGTGCCGGACGTTGGTTCCTCTTGGCCGGTGATCATGCGACAGAAAGTTGATTTACCCGCTCCGTTCGGTCCGACGATGGCAAACTTCTCGCCCTTGATGACTTCGAAGTCAAAGTTCTCAAACACCGTGTGATTGCCATAGCGCTTGGTAGCTTTTTCTAACAGCGCCACCGAGTGCCCGGAAGAAGGCGGCTTGGGGAAACGGAAATTCATGATCGGGTCTTCGGCTTCGATGACGATGCGTTCGACCTTGGCGAGTTGTTTGATGCGCGATTGCACCAACGTGGCTTTGTTCGCCGAGGCGCGAAAGCGATCGATGAATTCTTGAGTTTTCGCGATTTCCTTGCGCTGTGATTCGTACTGGCGAAGAAGGTTTTCCTTCCGCGCGACGCTTTCTTTTTCGTAATAAGAATAGTTGCCCGCGTATTCTTCGGCGCGGCCTTTGTGGAAAGCGATCGTGCGCGTGCATAAGGTGTCGAGCAGTGAGCGATCGTGGGAAATGAGAAGAATCGCGCCAGGATAGTTGATGAGATAATTTTCCACCCATGCCTGTGAATCGATGTCGAGGTGGTTCGTTGGTTCGTCGAGCAACAGCACTTCGGGTGATTGCAAAAACAACTTCGCCATGGCAATGCGCATTTGCCAACCACCCGAGAAGTGACCACAATCGCGTTCGAAATCAGCTTCAGAAAATCCAAGACCTAGCAATACCGATTGGATTTTCGGTTTCATTCGACCGGGGTCAAATGCTTCAAATTGCAATTCAAGATTACCAATTTCCTCCAAGCATTCGCTGAAGGGTGAAGAACGGGGATCGAGATGTTCGAGAGAATCACTGAGTTCATCGATCTTCTTCTTGATCTCCATCGCCTCGGCAAAGGCGGATTCCGTTTCATCCCACAGCGTGATGCCTTTCACGTGAATGCCTTCCTGCGGCAGGTAGCCGATGCGATAGCCTTTTGGCGCTGTGACTTTTCCGGAAGTCGGCTGGATAATGCCAGCGACGCACTTCATCAGCGTCGATTTGCCGGCACCGTTATGGCCGGCGAAAGCAATGCGTTCGCGCGGTTGCACGGTGAAATACAAATCATTGAATAATACGCGAGCGCCGTATTCGACGCGGAGGCCTTGAATGGAAAGCATGAGAAATTGGGAAAGTGAAAATCAGCGACGGCGGAAAAAACCACAGAACCCGCTCAAATGCACGAAAATTCCTAGCTGAGCTGCGTGTTGACGCGGAGGGAACGGCATTTTTCGCCACTAATTCTCTATTTTGGTGGGAGTCGTAGTGGAGGATGGACCAGGTCATCGTCGCTATAAACTTCTTTATCAGGTCCGGCTGAACGGATTTCTAGATAATCGCGTGAGATGGCATGAAATACGTAAGGCGTGCCCCACTGATCAACGAGTCTGCCTTGAGGATTGATGCGGTGGTGTGGTCGTGTGAGATACCAAATTTTCTTCGGGTTGCCCCCAGTCATAGCACTGATGAACTGCGCGTTATCCTCACCTGTGGGAAAACTGCGGTATTCATCGCGGTAAGCTCGAAACAATTGATGCAGGATTTCGATTTCCTGCTTGGGCGACGGACCATTGCCGAAAGCCCTTCCCTCGGGATGAACGATCGCATTTTCGGGAGTCGTGCCAGAAGTTGCTATTACGGCTCGCTGGGGCACTTCGATTAGACGCGCCGGAGTAGCGGCAGTCGTGGGCGCAACGACGGGAAGGGCAGCCTTGTGGTCATTGACATACAACAGTAACCCCACCCCCGCTGCGATCAACACGAGCGCTGCGATCATCGCTTTGCGTTTGCGAGAAGTGACAGGATGACTATCCATTCATGAATCCTAGGTCGGTGGTGGAGAATCGACCGATGTTCGGCAGCACCAATGGAAGATCTGACTCTGCCACTCCAAACCATCGGGCGAGAGTGGCCGCCATTTCATCGGTGGAAATTTTCGGAATCCAGGAACCCCTTGAGCCCGTATCGTCAGGACCTTGGATTTCGAGCGTGGGAACATCGCCATAAAGCCTGCCACCACGCACCGCACCACCGAGCACCAAATGATGACCGCCCCACGCGTGATCGGAGCCTTTGCCATTGCTGTTGTAGGTTCGATTGAAATCCGATGCGGTAAATAATGTGACTTTCTCCGCAATGCCGAGGTCGACAGTAGCTTGGTGGAAATCGGCACAAGCGGAAGAAAACTCTCGCAGCAGGGCATCGTGATCTTCGAGCTGTGCGTCATGGGTATCAAATCCACCCAGTGCAGCAAAGAAGATCTGCCGTTTCATGCCGAGGGCAGTGCGTGCTTCGATCATCCGGAGAATCATCCGCAATTGAGAGGCCACACGATTCAGCCCGCCACCAGCTACCGTGGAGTTAGGAAACTTATTGGTGTAGGCTGGGATGGTGGATAGGACCGATTTGAGTAGTGTGTCATTCGCTACAGCACGATTCATGATCGCTGCATACTCGGCTTCAAATGCGTGTCCGTATGATTTGCCAAGAATCTGATCGAGGGCTTGGTATTGCTCTTTAACCGGCGACCAAGTTTCATTGTATTGCGATAGACCAATACTGCCTTGCGGGGTGACGTGGTATTGAAGCACTTGATTTCCCACCTGAAAAAAATTTGAACCAGCGATCGAAATATTCATCGATACTTGCGATCCCGCGTTCAGCGATTGCAACAAGTCGGCCAACCTGCCACCCCAACCGACCTTGAGAGGGGAATCCGGCACAGACGTTTGCCATTGGACTTGTTGGTCATTGTGAGAAAATAAGTGCGGTGGCACTGCTGCACCTCCCGATAAATATTCAGCCTTAGTGATGGGAGCGACTAAGGTGCCTACATTGCAGATGAGTGCGAGTTTGTCCGTTTGAAATAGGGGATGCAATGCAGACATCGCAGGGTGCAAGCCAAAGTCTCGACCATCGCCATCAGGTAGGCTCAGAGGCAATAATGTATCGCGCTCCAACGCCAAAATGCCGCGATCGCGTTGATACGCTGCATAGCCTGCCGTGTCGCGCGGAACGAGAATGTTGTTCGCATCGTTGCCACCGTAAAGAAACAAACAGATTAACGACTTATCATCACCCGGCCCACCCGGAGGTAAGCCTTGCGCGCTCAACGTTGCATTAAAAAGTCGCAATGTTCCAATCGTGGAGAGAGCTCCGGCGAGTCCTAGCCCCGCGCACGCAGTCTGGCCGATGAATTGGCGACGGTTGAAGTTGGTTGAAGAAGATTTCATTTTTGGACGAAGCATTCGGGTGAGTTGCAAACGAGATACAATGCCATGCGAGCGCGGGCCTGCTGTCTTTCGAGAGAGTAATCGAACCATTCTGGGAGTGATGCAAACGCATCGCGAAGGTCTTGCCTCAGGCTGGAACTCATCGCTCCAAAAAGGAGACGGTCGTCGAGCCAGTGGATCAAATTTTCCTGTGCTTCTGACGGTGTAATGCCCGGCTGATTCAGGACATCGACGAGTGGATCGATCGTCAAACGAAGGACGTAGGAGTTGTTAGAAGGATCGCGTTCCGAGGTCCAAATGCCCCACTGAATCGTGCCATGGAACGTATTTGCTTGTGCGATTGCTGTGGTCTCGGAAAAAATCTGGAACTCTGGTGATAGTAAACCACTGGTAGCGATGCGACCTGGACTCGAGTAGACTGGTTGGAAGAAGTTAAACACCGATGGTGATAACAAGGGTGCTTGTTCCGGTATGCCGTATTGTGTGTTGATGAAAAATCTCGGGTCTCCCGCTCGGGGTGCAGCCGGGCGGCATAAACGAAGAAGGCGTGCATAGCGAAGTAATGGCTCAGCTGGTTTGCCGAACGATTGACGTTGGCGAGGAGGCATCGCTCTTGCCTCCGGATCGAGTAAAACAGCGCGCACTGTGGCCGCCAGATCCCCTCGTACGCCAGATCCATTGTTGTTAAATACGGATGCCACCCGATGAATGTAACTCGGTGCTGGATTGCTGGTGACCATTTTCTGGATCAATTGTTTCGCGATGAACGGTCCGGTATTGGGATGCTCAAAAATCGCGTCCAGTGCCATCTCCATGCGCTGTTGCCCCGAAATACTGCCCGGAACAATGACACCACCTAAAATTTGCCTATCCTGGGTATCGTGGAATTGGGGATAGAAGCTCATCGGACGCATGTCATCATAGCCCCAACGGAACCAATCGCTGGTCGAAGCAACACTGCCATTACTCCATGTCGGCGGAACAACAGGATCGTAGTGAGGTCCCCAACCTGTGAATACATGAGCAAGTCCCACCGTGTCATTCTGTGTGTATGTTGGCATCGGCATGCCTTCGGAATCCAACATCAAACTCCCGTCGGTATGCATGCGCAACAATCCTACCGAAAATAATTGCATCACCTCACGGGCGTAGTTTTCATCAGGTTCATGACCAGTGAGGGGATCCGGCTTCTGATTGCGCATCATACTCAAGTAGGTGCCCATCATCGGGCTGAGCGTGACAGCTTCGAGTAAATCACGGTAATTACCCAAAGCGTGATTGACGAGAATATCATAATACTGAGTGACTCCTTCGTGATAACCATCGAGAGCACCAAACTGCGAGACGACGAATATTTGACTTAAAGCAAAAGCTACACGTTGGCGCAGTTGATCAGGTGCTGTAAGCGAATGCTGCCACCAAGCTTCATTGCGCGGCCCTTGCCAACCGTCGCCTCCGTCACGGGCAATCAACTCTGCGCGACGCGCTTGCACATAGGGTAAGTGATGAGTCGGCGGCAGTGCCGTTTGGTCGGTGATCCATTGTGCGAATGATTGCGACAGCAAAGTCGAAATTTCAGGCTCTCTTGGCCCAAATGTCGCTTGGGTGAGGAATCGCGACGCTTCTGCTACATTCGCCGGTGACGAGGGAACCGGAGCGGGGGGCGTCGGTTCCGGCATCACATCCCATGCCGGTGCCGCATTGAATCGGGCGACTAACTCGCCACTTGGAAAACCCGCACTGCGAATGCGCACCCACAGTCTACCTTGATCGATTGCTTGTAGAATGTCGTTTCGCTCAAGACCGCCGGCAGCTTGAAAGTTCCATGCGAAATTCGGCACTTGATTCATCGGAAGCGATACCACCACCGGACCTGTTAGACCATCGCTACTGACGAACAACTCGGCAGCTGTCTGATCATGAGTCAACCCACCAAAGGCCAGCACGACTTTTCCACTGATTGAATTTCCCGCACGTCGTAGCACCGCGCTGCCCGATCCGCTAGAGTCTACGCCCGATGCCGCTCGCAATACTGCGACGTAAATTGTATCAGGCGCATCATCGATCGTGATCGATGCCGATGCAGGACTGCCAACCGTGTATCCGCTGCCACCGGACAATGACAAAGTGATATTCTCCGCTGCTTCTAGCAAGCCGTCGGGTAGCGCGTTGAATTCTAAAAGAGCCGAGCGCTTGCCACCCGGGATATGCACCGTAGTGGGTGGGGCGACAAAATCCGTACCCGCGATGGCGTCGCCCGTCAAAGTGAACGCAACATCCAAGGGGGCAATACCACCCGCACGGAAAATCTGGAAACGTGCTGGTCTAGCGCCCCCCAACTCATAAGCACGAGGCATCGCCACTCCCACAGTCACAGTGCTGGGGCTATCGAGCATGCGGATCGCTGCCTCTAAGTCTGGTTGACGGGGAACGCTGGCAATGAGTTCCGAATTGAGACCTAATAAATGTTCTTCATGATCATTGACCCCATCGCCATCGCTATCGATGAGTGAAGACTGATTCCGAAAAAACAATCGCTTACCCGATGCCATGAGTTGACCGAGAGATTCACCCGTCGAGGATAGGTGAGGATCAGCGATGAGTTCGCGTGTCCCTGCCGCCATGCTCGGGCGAGTCCATGCGATCGAAAGGTGATCACCCCCAGCGAACTCGCGTTGGAAAAATTCAAAATAATAACTTTTGCCCGCGACGAGAGCTATTTGCGCCGATTGCTGCGACGGATACTTCGTCCATTGTCGGAAATCGGTCCATTCTGAAATCGATGCGATCAAGGTCTTTCCTGATACGAGCGAGTTCGGCGAAAGCCACAGCTCGCTGCTGTCATCGCTGGCGATCCAAAATCGATAATTGCCCGACTCTGGTGCGATAATCCAACCGCGTATCCATTGACCAAATTGTTCGTTATTCGGATTGCTTTGCGGAATTTCTAACACATGCAGCCTATCCTCAACATTCGGTGTAGGAAATCCATCACGCGCTGCAACTTTTATGTTTGTCAAATTACCATTCAAGAGTCCGGTCCAGACAGAACGACGCACGCCACCCGTGCTGTAATCGCTCGCGCGAAAAATCGTATCGATTTCCTCTCCAGTGCCGACTCGAAGTGGCCCTATCGGTTGCCAATTCGTTAGATCGCTCGAGACTTCTGTCTGGTAACGAATGCCAGCGACGCTCAGCCATCGGTGTCTGATCGTATCTTCAGCATAATCCACTCGACCAGCACGCGGAAAGTCCGAAGAACTTTTCGGGTCGGTGCCTGCGAGTTCTTCCATCGTGTTAGTATAACCATCGCCATCGTTATCTCCGGCCAAACTGAGGCCGCTATTGTAAGCAGTTTCCCAAACGTCGCTGAGGCCGTTCGCATTCCGATCAATGCGTTGCCCCTGCAATGGCATCACAAGAAGTGGCAAAGCCGCAAAGGCCGTGATCGCTGAATGTTTTAGAGGCGACACCATACGGGGATGAGTTAAAGCTGATTTGAGCTTTTCATACACTCATGGATTGCCTGAAAAATGTCAAACCGCAAAACAGTATCGCATCCCATTGTGGTCGAATTTTCCTCGATCGCTCGGTGAATGGTTCGTCACAGAAAAAATGAAATCATTTAATACAAATGAAATTCATCTGATTTGGCATGCTTGACGCTTGTAAGCACTTATGAAAAATCAACTTGGCTTTTTATTAGATATGGATGGCGTGGTCTATCGCGGCAATCAGATGATTCCCGGCGCAGACCGTTTTATTGAGAAATTAAAAGAGCACAAAATTCCGTTTTTGTTTCTCACGAACAATTCGCAGCGAGCCCGTCGCGACATTGCGATGAAATTGCAGCGCATGGGCATCGCCGCCGAGAGCGATGACGTTTTCACCTGTGCGATGGCGACCGCTCGCTTTCTCGCCCAGCAGCGCAAGCGCGTGACGGCATTTGTGATCGGCGAGAATGGTCTTACTTCGGCCTTGCACCACAATGGCATCGCGGTGGTGGATGATGATGCCGATTATGTTGTCATTGGCGAAGGTCGGACGATGAGTTTTGAAATGGTGGAAAAAGCCGTGCGTTTGGTGGAAAAAGGCGCTCGTCTGGTGGCGACGAACCTCGACGCAACTTGTCCGACTGACCAAGGCACGCGACCGGGCTGTGGTGCTGTTGTAGCGATGATCGAGAAAGCCACGGGTGTGCAGGCCTTTTCCGTGGGCAAGCCCAGCGGTGTGATGATGCGCATGGCACAGCGTCAGTTGGGCGTGCGCTCGGAGAATACTGTGATGGTGGGCGATACGATGTACACGGATATTTTAGGTGGGGTGGAAATGGGATTCATCACCGCACTGGTGCTCAGCGGCCACACAAAGATTGAAGAAGTAAAACGTTACGCATACCAACCGGATCACATCATCGAGTCACTCGCTCATATGCCGGAGGCAATCTGGGAAAAAGCGGGCGTCGTTAGCAAGCCTACTAGTGTTGTTGCCGCGTAAGTTTACTGGATCGACATAAAATCATAGCAACGCTACTTTCCTGTCATGGAAAACAGCGAGTCGATTAGTGAAGAGGAGGTGTCGCGTCTTGTCGAAGAGCAGGAAGAGACGCGTCGCGCCACGGATCGTAAGTTTATCTTCAAGTGCATCGCTTGGATTGTGGTGATCCTTTTGCTTTCATATATTGCTTCAACAATGGCAGCGCCCAGACAACGCCCAGGAAGATCAGAGATGCAAAAAGCTATCTCTAATTCCAAACAGATTTATCTCGGTCTCCTGGACTTCGAAGCGGACTTCGGGCATTTCCCTGACGATGCCAGTGCCGCGAGTAAACCAGCACTGAGCAGTTTTCGCGGCAGTTATTCCAATGACTACCTCGGTCAGCTCATCGAGGCAGGATACCTCAAAGATGAAACAGTGTTTTTCGCGCATGATAAACGCTACAAGCAGCGTCCCGATGGAGTCATCTCACCATCGTCGCGCATCTTGGAAAAAAATGAATGCGGATTCTCTTACGTGATGGTGGAGGAAAAGGGTAAGCGCCGCGCTTTGTCAACATCCGACAATGGCGGCATTCCGATTCTCATCGCACCGCTGCTGAATCAGTGGGGATCCTGTGAGGAGACAAGCTACGGCAAGCGCGGCGTCTATCTTCGCATCGATGGATCCGCTCGAAATGATCGCCTTAATGCCTCCGATCAAAAAATTAAGATCGGAGGTGGAAAGATGTTGTTGGAAACAGGCCCCGACACGGTCTGGGACACATTGTCCCCCGTGGTATTTCTGCCAGAACGATGAATTACTTCACCTGCGATGCACTCTCGGCGATATCGGCGGCGGGGAGTAACACGGTTGTACCAGTGAGACCAGATTCGGTGGAGTTTTTCGAACTCAGGCGATTGATGCCGATGCCGAGAAATTTACCTTCGCCATTGAAAACGGGCATGCCTGTTGCAGGAGATGTGATTTTTCCAAACAGTCGTGGCTTTTTGATGACGGCCACTATTTCACCGGTGACCACCATTGGCTCACGGTTGAGTTCTTTGCCCATACGACCGAGTACGATGATGTCATCGAGCAGTGCCATCGGCGCAGCGTTTTTCGTGTCAATGGGCGTAAAGTTATCGGCCTTTTTATCAGGCTTCAGGAAGACCAGATCAAGGTCGGCATCTTTCAGCGCGATTTTCGCATCGATTTCCGAGCCATCAGGCATGAGAATTTTGATCTCTTTGATATCGCATTTAGCCGCAATCGTGATTGGTCCATTCGGAGTATTGACGGTGCGACCATCCATGGTGGCAGCGAGGTCGAGCGTGCTCAGCGGTGCTACCATCAGACCTTCTTTATTTAAGACGGTGCCGATAATTTCCACTTTTTTCTCTTCTTTCTTCGCAGGGTTGGTGCCAGCGGTAAGTTCAATATTCACCACGGCACTGATGAAGAGAGTGGAGTCTTTATGAGCGGCGCTAAGAGCGGTGGCTTTATCTTTTAGTGGACCCGTAGCGGCGGCGAGAGGCAGTGCGAGGGCGGCGAGGATGCTGATCGTTTTCATGATGTGTGTTTTGTGTGGGAGATTACCAAGTGGGTTCTAATTCGATGAGACGGGTGATGATGCCGCGACGCACGAAGAAAGTGATGTGAGTGGGTTTGTCTTTATTGATTTGCTCGATCAACGTTTTGACAGTTTCTATCGAATCGACTGGTTTGCCATTGATGGAACGCAGAATGTCGCGATTTTGCAAGCCACCGAGGGCGGCCCATCCCGCATTCGTGACGCTGGAAATGAGCACTCCTTTTTCTGATTCATCGGACTTATCGCGCAAGCGGTCTTCCTTGCCGATATCGCGCGCGCTGAACTCGAGAGTTTCGCACTTGTATTCTTGCAATTCGGATGTCGAAGCAGGAGAGCGTTCGAGCGGAACTTTGAGGGAAAGTATTTCTTTGTCGCGGCGCAACTCTAACGAAATTTCGCCACTGATGCTCATTTGACGGATGGCTTCGGCGAGCACATCCGTATCTTCGGGACGTGAGGCATTGATGATTTCGCCATCGAGTTTCAGCAATAAGTCACCTTCCTTGAGTCCCGCTTTTTCCGCTTGGCTGCCGGGGTAGATTCCGGTCACGCGCATGCCTTTCTGTCCGGGGATGCCAAGGGCTTCCGCAAGATCTTTCGAAATCACTTGAGTGGATACGCCTAACCAAGCTTTGCGAGCCAGAGCGGCTTGATCTTCGTCCTGCTCCATGCCGACATCGATGACGGTAAGGTAGCTTTTGCCATCGTGCTCGTAGGTGACAAGCGCGCTGACGGGCTCGGTGGCATCCTTGGTGAGGGTGGCGGTAATCGCTTCGAGGTCGGCAATAGTGCGAATGGGACTGTCGTTGACCTTAAGAATGAGACTACCGGGCTGCGGCGATGGTTTGGCGGCAGCGGTCGGACCACCGGCGCGCACGCTTTGGATGACTGCGGCATCGGCATCGGCACGGCTCATTTCCTTCGCTTGAAGGCGAGTGAGATTGCGCGCGGTAATGCCCCATGCGAGAAATTCTTTTTCGCGCGGCTGCATGGGCTCGCGCTCTTCCGTTACAATCGTCCAGGTCTGCGCTTTGTCTTCGCGGGTGCCGCGAATGGTCAGCGTAGTGCCGATGGGAGTTTCGAGAATGATGCGATTGAAAAGAGGCATGTCTTCGGGAGCGCGGGCTGCGGGGATTTCCTTGTCGTTGATCGCGGTAATGATGTCGCCTGCAAGAATACCCGCCTTGGCTGCCGGGGAATCGGCGATGGTTCCCGCAACGAGAATGCCGGCACTGGCATGGCTGGTTTTGAGTAGAGGTTGTACCGATAAACCAATCGTGCTGCGCTTGATGCGGCCTTCTTTGATGAGTGTTTCCGCGATGCTCTTCGCAAGGTTTGCCGGAATGGCACCACCGATCGAACCGATGCCGACCTCGTTCACGCCAATGATTTCGCCACTCAAATTCACCAGCGGTCCACCGGAATTCCCGGGAAAAATGACGGCATCGTGTCCAATCCAGCGCACAAGTTCACCGACGACTTCGCCATCTAAGGAAAGGCCGCCACTGCCCGGTGCAATCATTTCCGTGTTTGCAACAACACCTTTGGTAACGGATTGAGAGAGGCCAGCCGGGCTTCCCATTGCAAGTACGGCATCGCCGACCTTGAGCTTATCAGAATCACCAAAGCGGGCCACGGGCAGCACGGCTTTGGGGTCGCGTAGGTCGGAGCGGTCGAGCTTTAAAATCGCAAGGTCCGAGAGAGGATCCGTGCCGATGAGGGTCGCACGGCATTCTTGACGGTCGGCCAGACGAATGGTCATGCGAGTGGCGCGCCCGGCCACGTGGTGGTTCGTGAGAATGTAGCCATCGGGATGGATGATCGTGCCTGAGCCCGAGCCGCGATTTTTTTGCATGCGCCCCGCGCTACCGTTTTCCGAGACGACATGAATCCGCACCAAAGCGGGATAAACGGCATCAAGTGCAGGCTGGATTTCTGATGGCGTAGCTGCTGAAGCAAGGCTGACGCTGGAAAGACAGCCTAGGAGAAAAAAATAAAATGATTTCATGTGTGATACGAAGGTAATGCAGCAGCGATGCAATAGCGACAGCGAAGGTCGATTTTGTTTGGGAAATCGTGCAAGGTATTGTTAGATAGGTTGACGCAGGTGTTCGATGGCAGCGCGCAAGTCGTTTTGCGTCAGTGCAGCATCGACGTAGGCATCGCCCGCGTGGCGCAGGAGCACAAATCGGATCGCGCCGGAAGAGAATTTTTTATCGCGCGAGAGTTTTTCCATCACGAGGTCAGTCGGGATATCGGTATCGAGCACCAGGGGAAGATGAAATTTCTGCAATAATGCGAGAATCTTTTGTGACTCTTCGTGCGTGAGACCTGCGTGCTTTTCGGAAAGATAAAGTGCCGCGCGCATGCCCAGAGAGATCGCTTCGCCGTGGAAAATTTCACCGTAGGGGCGACTGGCTTCGATGCCGTGACCGATGGTGTGACCGAAATTCAGCAACGCACGGATGCCAAGAGTTTCGTGTTCATCAGCCTCAACGATGCGGGCCTTGATGGCGATATTGCGCGCGATGAGCGCAGCGGGCACTTCGCGTGTATCTGGATCGATTTTGACGAGGTCGTCGAGCATCGCGGCATCACGGATGGCAGCGTGTTTGATCGCTTCCGCAAAGCCCTCGTGATATTCGCGGGCCGGCAAAGTGCGGAGGGTGAGGGGATCGACCAACACGAGGCGTGGTTGATGAAAACAACCCACGAGGTTTTTTCCTTCGGGAATATTGACGCCCGTTTTACCGCCTACTGAGGAATCGACCAGTGAAACAATCGTGGTCGGGATCTGCACGAAGGGAATGCCACGGTAAAAAATTGAGGCAACAAAGCCCGCAAGATCGCCCACCACACCACCGCCCAGAGCAATCACAAACGATTTTCTGTCATGGCCTGCAGCAGCGAGTGCGCTGCACATTTCCTGGGCCACGGCTAGTGATTTCGATGCTTCTCCTGCGGGAAAAATGTGCAGCGTCGCGCGAATGCCAGCGCTTTCGAGGGCTGATAGTAAAGTCGCCGCATGAAAGGAAGAAACCGTGGCATCGGAGATGATCGCCGCTTGTCCGCTCAGCCCCGCTGCGAGAATTTGCGCGCCTGCTTGCTCAAGAATTCCTTCTGCGACGAGAACGGCATAGGAGCGGTCGGCGAGATCAACGGAAACTTGGTGCACGCGCGGAGCATGCAAGAAATCGTGCTAACTGAAAAGAATTGTTTTTTTCTACAGAGGGTCGAATGATACTCGCGTGAGCATTTCTCCTGTGGCCTTGGCGGCTGTCGAACACGCCTTCGAGCGCAATTTTGCCGAGCACCATGATTTAGGTGCTTCGGTCTGCGTTTACTGGCGCGGTGAGGAGGTGCTTCACTTAGCGCACGGCTTTGCGGATCGCGAAAAATCACGTGCTTGGGGTGAAAATACGCTAGTGCCCGTGTATTCTGCGACGAAGGCGCCATCCGCAGCGACTTTGCTCGTAGCGCTGGAGCGACGCGGGCTCAATGAAACGACTCCTGTACGCGAAGTGTGGTCGCATTTTCCCGTGGCGGAGGCGACATTCGCACATCTGCTATCGCACCAATGCGGGCTAGCGGCACTCGATCAGCCATCGAGCATCTGGGAGCATGGTAATGTCGTAAAAGCCATCGAAGCACAAATCCCCGCATGGCGCCCGGGAACCGGCCTCGGTTACCATCCACGCACGTTTGGCGCCTTGTTAGACGAATGCGTGCGACGCCTAACATCTGAGTCGTTAGGAAACTATTGGCAACGCGAAATCGCTCAACCGATGGGCTGGGAATTTTGGATCGGACTGCCTGAACGCGAGTGGTCGCGCGTGGCAACCTTGGTTCCGGGTCGCGCGGAAAAGGGTGATGTCGATCAGGGTTTCTACAAAGAGTTCATGACGGCAGGCACCATGACACGGCGGGCCTTTTTATCGCCGAGCGGATTGCATGCGGTGCAGGAAATGAATGATTCGCGTGCTTGGTCGGCAGGATTTCCGGCGATGGGTGGTGTGGGAAATGCACGCTCGCTGGCGCAATTTTATCAGGCGGCGATTGGGGCGATTGAAAGCCCGCTGAGTTCTGCAATTCAACAAGCATTGCAACGCAAACAAACACAGGGCTTTGATGCTGTTTTGCTGCAAGAGATGGCATTCACTTGTGGCTGCCAACAAGACCCCTTGACTGCCGAGGGCGAAAAAATGAGGCATCTCTATGGTCCAAACCAAGATGCCTTCGGGCATCCGGGCGCGGGCGGCAGTCATGCATTCGGCGATCCGGCGACGGGTTTGAGCTTTGCCTATGTGATGAATCAAATGGCACTCAGTGTGATGCCAGGCCCGCGCAGCACCGCGATGGTGGATGCGCTTTATGGGTTATAGTCGAAATTGATTCACTTCTCTTCCTTCTGTTGCGCGGTGTCTTTCGGAGCGTGACCTCTGGGCCCGGGCAAACGCAAGTCACTGGCGATAGGATTGTCCTCAGCATTCACTTGGCCCGGATCAAATAGTTTGATGCGCTCGGCATCAGGCTTCCATTGAGCGGCCCAAATCGTGGCTTCTTCGGGGTTTTTGAATACTGTGCCGGCAACGGCTTCAAGCGCGAACAAGGCACGATCTGCCACATCAGGATTCTGGTGAGTGGCCGCATGCAATAGTAAATCGACTGATGTCTTTTCCTCACGCTGTTCCATGAGCGATAACACGAAATGACTGCTCTCAATTTCTCCCTCATCCACAATGCTTCGCAACTCATCCAACAAAGCTTTCGATAGTGGGAGTTTTGTCGTCTGCTCTAATGCGATGAGCAAGGGCGTGGTGCGCGATTCTTGGGGCAAGATCATGGCATCGCGAATGTTGCGCAGGACCTCGACTTCTGCTGTAGAGGCGGCCATCGCTTTCTTGTTTTCGTTTAAGCTCCGATTGTCTGCACCACGAGCTACATTCGCTGAGCCGAGTGGTAGCGAAGCGGCACTTCCTGAGGCGGAAGAATCGGAGGCATGCGATTCTTGCTTTGCTCGCGCCATGCGCATGCCCCCCATGATTCCTGCGGTGAAGATGATGATCGCACTTGCCGCAAGTGCGATCCGTTTACTCCCGTTGCTCATGATTAGTATTCGTAATAACCACGTGATTCCAAGTAATCCAAGACAGCATCGGCGGCGGAATTCACGGAGAAATAACCACTAAAGTAGGTGTTCACACGCGCTGAACCGGTGATAGTGGTGATGTCGAGATTGCCACTTCTTTGATAATAATCAACGGCTGGATAGAGAGTAAATGAATCCAGTTTTCCATACTTGAGTTTGCCGCGGAAAGGAAGAACCGAGCTGATGTCATCGGATTCGATACCACCTGCGATGTCTGATCCACCAGGTCCGTAGTAATTGTAATCAAAATAGAAGCTATCGTCGATGTAGTAAAAGCGGCCGGTTTTGGTAGTCCAAGCATCGATCTTAAGAGAACTCACAACGTTGCCGCCGATGGTTTCGACGACGTAATAAGTGGTGTAACTCGTGACGGAAGAACCCGTGCGCACATTGGGGGTGAAAAGTGTCGCTGCCCAACGGGTGGAACCTTGGTAGGTTAGGACTTCAGCGTTAGCTTGGGAGAGAGAGGATAGCGCAATGGCTCCAGTGGCGATGATCGATTTCATATTCATGACTCCCGTATGACGGCGATATCGAATGCCTATTCGAAATTATTTTTAGGGATTATTTTACCCGGACGACGGATCCACTCAATCGCTCTCGTCGAACAAATCAAGCGCAAGCAAAAGGGCGGTATTTCGATCTAACAAAAAGAGATCGCTTTCGCCACTGAGGCGCCCGTAGAAATACGCACTCGTGCCATCGATGGTGACGGGAGTGATTTCCAGCGTCTGCGTATTCAATCCGCCTGGCTCGCCGAATTCGTTGAGCAAGCGCGATACGATATTGAGCTTAAGTGCCGGTTCATTCAGTGCTTTGAGGGCATCGGCATCGTCGGGATTAAGCCAACTGGTGACATTCAAATTGCCCAAGGTCTCAAGCATTTTCGTCGCCCTAGCAATATTGAGCTGCCCACTGGCATCAATGCCGCCGCTGGTTGCTTTCCAGCTTTCGTTAAAGCGATCATAGTTGAGGGTGAGCACTGGTTGTTGACGGAAGGTGCGCTCCAAATTGACAAAGTCGATCGGTGCGATGGCCATCAAGCGCGGGTCCTTCCATTGCTTCATCCGCAGCGGCAGACGGGCGAGAAAATCATCAGGAAGTTTCACAACAGTATGCAATGTATCCGGATGATTCCAATGCGCCGTGGTGATGCCCTCCTTGGTCTTGCCAATCTTCAAGGTCATCACCGAATCGTCTTGAAACAAAAATTGCAGGGTGAGCAGGGGAACCTTGAGCCCATAGACTTCAAGGTCTTTTTCTTCTTCGGTCATGAATGCACTGTCCGAAAGGAAGCCGGCGACCTTTGCTTCGGTCATGGTTTTTAAAAACTGAAAGAGCGTGATTTCGTTGAGTGTGGTGGTGTCTTTTTCATTCGGATGCAGCAGCCATCTGCCGCGCGGTGGTCGGGAGATCAGAATCTCTTGCGATTGCGCAGGAATGAAATGAACCGCTTGCAACTTACGATGATCAAAATTCGTTAGATTTTGCGAACGCAATTCGTTGTAATTTTTGAGCGGTAATTCAGAAAGGGAAATCAGGTCAGGGTAGGGGCGCAGTGGTAACTCGAATACGGCGGCGGGACGGTCAGATACCGTCGCAAACACGGTGGTCGCCTTGTCATCCAGTGGCGGATATACTTTCAACGTGGTGGGTTCCGCTTGACCGATCGACTGGATCGCAATTTCCAAATAGGTGCCATCGCTCGTGATCGGTAGGGTGACTTTACTGCGATCAAGCACCCGCAAAGCACGCAGGGATAAAAGCCCAGTCTCGATCAGCTTTTTCACTTCGCTGGTTTCCGTCGATAGCTTCTGTGGCTTGGTAATGCGCCAAGGAATACTCTGGCCTTGTCCTTCGAGCACAAACTCTGACGCGGCAGACTTGATGTGGATTTTTTCCAATTGCGAGGGCGCAAACAAAAACGGTTGATGGTCGCGGAAGAAACGAAATCCGTCTTTAAATATCGGACGAATATCACCCGTACAGGCATAGATGTGCGTCTTGCGGCTTTTATCACGCGGTTGCAAAAAGACTGTCGGCACCGGCTCCTTGGTGTCTGGGTCCATGCTCATCCAAGCGGTGCGACGACCAATCACATACTTCGCTCGTGTATTGCCCGCTTGATCGCCGAGGCGAATGCTGATCATGCCATCGGTCAAACCAGCCTGGGTATCGTTGATTTTTTCGTTAGGGATCACATCGGCCGCACGTGTGGCGAGTGTGAAATCGATGAGAGTTTTCGCCCAGCGCGGGTCCATGCGATCTTGCACCGGTGAGGTCATCATCCACATACCGGAAGCACGCGAGAATGTCGCTTTCGCGTCGTTTGAGCTCAGGCTGATCTCGGAAATGTCTGCGGCAGTGAATCCGGTGTAGAGCCGCTCACCGATCGGCGTGGGCGGCACACCAAAAATTTCATACAGGTTGCCACGCGCCAATAGCATCGCGACCATCACCAAGAGGACCACGGCGACGATGCTTTGCAATATGGTGGAAGTGATCGATCTCACAGTGAAGAAATGTAAAACTCAAGCGCGACGAGCGTTCCAGATGGCGAGGCTCATGAGCAAGATGATGGCAGGCAGAAAAAACAAATTGATGCGATTGATCAATGCGGCTTGGCTGGTGAGCAGCGGCAACTTGTAGGTGACGAGAGTGCGCGGGCCAGTGCCGGACATTTCCTCGCGCCCGACCAACCAGTTTGCGCAGGAGTTAAAGAAATCGACATTCTCATTGCGTAGCGAGCTCGGATCGAGAAAGTTCGCATTGGCGATGACAATCATACGCGAGGCTTTTGCGGCAAAGCGATCGTCCGATGCCGCTCCACGAATGACCGCCGCAGCGAGTGTCAGCGGGCCACTACGGTCCTCGACATCACTGAAGCTCGGCTCTTTCATCGTCGCATTCGTCTCTCCCCAGTACTGCGGTGCCGACTCTAACAACTTAAAGGGAGAGATACGGCGATTGATCAAATCTTCTGATCCCTCACGCACATCAAGCGAGGAACTGACCCCATCGAAGCTGGTGCTTTTATTCCAAAAGTCGCGAGTGAATTCGAAGCCCGGGGTGAAGGAGGCATCCACCCGATACACGATGTTTTTCCCTTTGGTCGTGACAATCTGATCGCGGCGCGGATTGACGCCGTGATCGCGGAGGAAAACTTGCAGTTGGACCGGTGTTTGCAGCGGGCGCAAGATCACCATCATATTGCTCGCGGGGCGGTTCCAGTATTCCGTGAGCATCGCGATCTCCTCGGTGGTGAAATCATAGCGCGGCGCGGCGATGATCAAGCCCGCAGCATCGTCGGGGATTTTTTCCATGTCGCTCATCTTCACAGGAACGGGTAAAATATTCTGCGATAACAACGAGTCACGCATCACACTCCACGGGCCGCTCTCAATCTCGGTTTGGAAATCACTTTTGTCTGCGAGGAAATAGACTTTGCGCGGCTTGCCTTCGAGGGCGCTCAGCAGACTGGTGGTCAGCATGTCCTCGCCCTGAAAGGAACTCATGCGGCGAGCGGATTTGCCATCGTTGTTCTCATACAAGACCATGTGCTCCTGCGTGACAAAGCGGATGTTTGCCGAGTCATCCTTGCCGACGGGTGACTCCGTGTCTTGGCGGGCATCGATGATTACCAAGTCATCGCGATTGATGACGCCCGAGTTAGCCGCGAGATTATACGTCTCCGCCACTTGCAGCGCCCGATCTACGTCACGCACGGGATCGAAGCGCTCGATGACGATTTTTTCCCCGGACAGGCGGGCGTATTCTTCCGCGAGGGCGCGCACGCGATCAGTGATGGGCGTGGATCGACGAAAAGCCACGATGAACTTCACCGGCTTCGTGCGCGCTTGGAGAGATTCTGATCGGAGCAGTCCCTTGGTCCATTGCGAAAGGCTATAGTCTTCACCACGGCTCAGGTCTTTGCGCACAAAATAATTGCTCGCGAGGAAATTGGCGGCGATGACAATGACCAGCAATGAGGCGATTTGTAAAATCGACAAAGTGCCGATGCCCCAACGGTTCATGGAGCGAGGTTTGGTAGGAGCAGCAGTAGGTTCCGACATGAAAACAGAAGGGGAATAAAGTTAGCGGCGCCAGCGACGGAAATCGAGCACGTGAAACGTCAGGGCAATGGTGAATACCGCAAGGGTGATGTAAAATACCGCGACCCGCGAGTCGAGAAGTCCGCTGCAGAAGTAGTGCATGTGCTGCTTCGTCGAGATGAACTGGAACACCGATGCACCAGCGAAATTTTCGCCCCAGATGGTGGTGACGAAACCGAGGAAATAATGCAGCACCAAAATACCGAGCGTGAAGATCGCCGCCACAATCGAGTTTGACGTCAGTGACGAGGCCAAACAGCCGATGGCGATGAAAAACGTGCCCATCAGAAACAAAATCGAGTAAGTGCCGACCATCGCGCCACTATTCCAAGCCGGTGGCAGATCGGTGATCCAGGGGTAAAGCTGGAATTGCAGATAACTCGGAAGCCATAACAGACAGTAAAACGTAAGGGCCGCAAAATACTTCGAAAGCACCACCTGCCCAGTCTTCACCGGCGCCGTAAGTAGAGTTTCCAGCGTGCCCGAGCGCTGTTCATCCGCAAACAGCTTCATCGTCAACAAGGGGAAAATGAACAGGAAATAGAACCAAAACACTGGCGTGTGCATGGAAATATAGACCAAGCTGCTGGTCATAGGCGTATCGCTAAAAGCTTTCATCGCCGTGGAAAGCGCGACGCCATGCATCACGACCACAAAAGCGATCACCATCCAACCGAGGGGATTGAGCAAAAAACTCCGCAATTCCTTGCGATACAAAATCAGAAAAACACGCATGAGCGCGGGCAAGGTAGCGGAGAAAAAAGCCCCTGACAAGACTTCATGCAGTGGCATTTTTTAGGGCGATCGAACGCGATGCAACAACAATTTCCGCCACGGAACACCCATACGCCACATCACAGAATGACTGAATGGGGAAGGGGAGCCTAGGCTAGGACTGCGAACCTTCGACTTTTGTGTAAAAAAACGTTCACACAAATTCCGAAAATCCTCTTCCCTATATCGGCACATTTGCTAGAATGCTAGCAACGAAAAAAGCCATTGCTCTTCAGTGGATTTCGCACCGCCATCTCCCCAAATCACCAAGTAGGTTTTGTCGACCACTCCGACAATCGACCAAGGACGGCAGTCTGCAAACATAGCTCAGACCGCTTCGCTCGCAGACATAAGACATAAGATTTTAGCGTGGAGGTAAGAGACGCGAGCAGCGAGCTTGGAAGATAGGCACGGAGAATTCTTAACCACAAAGGCGTAAAGTGTTTCCGTGCGACTGCGATGGGATGGAGCACTGGTGATGGTGGCGCCATCATTTACCACAGATAAAAGGCAAGATTACTCGGATGAAAGACAGGATTTCTGTTTTCTGATTTCTGTTTTTTCATCTGTCAAACGACCATTGTCATGCGATCTAGCGGACTTTCTACTCCCATACCGTGCGCACCCATCGAGACATGCAAATAGATTTCC
>CAMDCV010000029.1 GCA_945890645.1 Akkermansia muciniphila | reverse complement strand
GTAGTGAGACGATAGGTCTTGTGAGAGTAGGTCGTCGCCAGGTATATGCCCCGCATTCAGCAATGAGTGCGGGGCTCTTTTTTGTACGTGTCTTTCCTATACAACGCTGCTAACTATCCCGCGTGGAACAAATGACAAACGAAAGAGATCACGATATACAGCCCTTGGATCAACTGATGACAGAGTGGGGCATGAGCAATCACGACTTAGTGGAAGCTTCACCCGAACAACTCAATCACAAACAAGTGCAGAAAGCGCGCAAAGGCCGTCAACTTACGTTACACACGATGCAGAAGGTCACCCGCGCCCTCAACATTGCGATTTGGAATGCTTTGAATAAGGAGCAGAAAGAGCAATACTTTGAGTATCTCCATCACTGGCTATTCAATTACGCAAAAGGATACCAGGCGGGTCGTGTTGATCCGAATGATGCCTTGAAGGATCGTGTCAAAAGCCGATGAAACCGATTGCCATTGTCGGCATGGGCTTGGCCGGTGCTTGCACCGCGTGGCAATTGTGGCGCAGGGGCGCGAAGTTTCGGATTATTGATTCAGGGCGTCGTGGTAGCTCACATGTTGCCGCTGGATTGGTGCATCCGGTTACAGGGAAAAACTGCACGGTCGCCGATGACTTTGCGATGCATCGGGATGAAGCACAGCAATTTTATCACGAGTGTGAATCCGTCGTGAAAGAACAAATATGGTTTCCGTTAGAGGTACTGCGATTGCTTTCACTGTCTGAGCAAAAGAAATTATTGCCCAAATTCCAGACCGGTCCGGCAGTAGAATGGGTGAAGCAAATTTTTGTCGATGACCGTTGGCCGGATGATGTGGCGATTGCGCTTAAGGGCGGCGCTCGTCTCGATGTCGTGGCTTTTTTGCAAACCAGTAGAGTGTTTTTTTCCTCGTTGGGTTTGCTGGAAGAAAGGGAGTTTACTGGGCCATCCGATGGGGAAATCACCATCATGTGCGAGGGCGCGCAGGGGCTCATGTGGGGCAGTCCCATTCCTTGGCAGCATCGATGTGCGAAAGGGGAAATCCTTACCGTGCATGCGCCATCGTGGCAACAATCGCGCATGATCACAGGTCGTGGTTGGCTAGTTCCCATTGGTGATGATTGCTACAAAGTAGGCGCTACTTATGAGTGGAATGAACTCGATGATGAACCGACTGCTGTCGGCTTACTTTATTTGGAATCCATCGCGCGAAATCTCGGTGGTGATGATTATACGATCCGTGTCCACGATGCGGGGATTCGTCCGATCTTGCGAAAAAGCCAACCGGTTGCCGGGGCAATTTCGCCTGATGTGTATGTGTTGAATGGATTGGGCTCGAAAGGCTCGCTCAGTGCGCCTTGGGCGTCGCGTTGTTTGGTGGAGCATTTGTTAGAGGGAGTTCCCTTGCATTCTCGCTTGAGCCTGGAAAATTATTTTGCCACCGTTGGCCGACCCGCATGATGTCATCTGTATTTCCACGCCCTACCGAAATGGCGCAAGCCTGGCTGAGAGAAATCTTGTGCGCTGGTGATCATGCTGTGGATGCGACATTGGGCAATGGCCATGACGCTCTGTTTTTGTCCGGTTGCGTTGGCGAGTCGGGAAAAGTTATCGGCTTTGACATTCAAGAAGCCGCGTTGGTGGCATCGACCGAATTGATGGAAGCGCAAGGCATCGCGCGTGATCGTTATGAGTGGCATCAAGTTTCGCATGCACGAATGATAGAGTTCCTCAAATCTCCAGTAAAAGCCGTGATGTTTAACCTAGGCTATCTTCCCGGTGCCGATCATGCGCTGATTACAGTTGTCGATCAAACCATCGCAGCCTTGCAAGCGGCTACGCAGCTCGTGCAAGTTGGTGGCATGATCACAGTCGTGTGTTACCCCGGCCATCCCGGCGGCGAAGACGAGATGATCGCGGTGCGCGAGTGGGCTTGCTCCTTGGGAGATGAGTGGCATGTTGTGCATTATGAAAAATGGGCCACGCGCAAAAAAGCTCCGGCGCTGGTGGCGCTTCAGCGAAAGGAGAAAAGCTCATGATCGATGATGCGACATGGATGGCTCTAGCCCTGCTAGAGGCGAAAAAAGGCATCGGTAAAACAGCGCCGAATCCTCCCGTGGGTGCTGTCATCGTTAAAGACAATTTTTTGTTAGGCAGTGGCTGGCATCGCAAAGCGGGCATGCCTCATGCCGAGCGAGAAGCCATCGCCGATGCAAGCGCACGCCATGGCGCAGAATCGCTGTGCGGTGCTACCGCGTATGTCACGTTGGAACCCTGTTCGACGCAAGGTCGCACGCCGCCTTGTGTGCAGGGCTTGATCGATGCTGGTATCGCGCGTGTAGTTTATGCCTGTGAAGACCCCAACCCGGCGCACGCAGGCCGTGCTGACAGTTTATTAAAAGGTGCTGGGTTCCTCGTAGAAAAGGGCGTGTTACAAGTCGAAGCGGAAAAAATTCTACGTCCCTTTGCGAAAGTGCAGAGGACTGGTTCACCATGGGTGATGGTAAAAATTGCTATGAGTCTCGATGGTCGTATCACTCGCCCCGAGTCCGAAGGGCAGTGGCTCACGGGTGAAGCGGCGCGAAGTGATGTGCAACAACTGCGCAGTGAGGTCGATGCCATCATGAGTTCGGGCGAAACAGTGCGCAAGGACTTGCCCGCACTGACGATACGCGAATCCGCTTTGTTAGAAGGGCGTGAACAACCGTGGCGATTCGTATTATCGAATCATCCTGAAACACTGCCACTGGAAGCACCATTGTTTTCAGATGAAAACCGGCATCGCACTCTAGTGCGCTCTGGTGTTCTAACAGAAATTCTGCGCGAGATGGCAAGCAACTTTGGTGTGCTAAGCGTGATGGTAGAAGCGGGTGGGCAATTGGTGGCTGAGTTGTTAAAAAACGATCTCGTCGATGAATGCATCATTTATCTTGCGCCGATGATCACTGGAGGGCTACCTGCCGTCGCCGGAATGAGTAGCCCCAATTTGAGCTTATCAGAGGCCGAGTGGTCACGCTTCGGTGATGACGTCCGCCTGCGTGCACTGGTGCATACAAATCAATCGGGCAAATGATCGTAAGCGATCCGAAAGCCGACGTCATCGCGGCGCAGGTCGCGGCTATTGATCCATTCACGCGCTTGGGCACCGTTCGAAGTTTTGGCAAATGAAGCACCGATGATCACCCATAGGCGTGCGCCTAACGGATTTGATGGATCGCTAGCAGGCTTGCGGGTCCATTCACTAACACCGCCTGCCATACCAAGAAATCCAGCGCCGTTTTTGTCGAGAGATTGCACATCACTCCAGCCAGTAGGCTTGAGTGTGAGCGGGTCCTCTGTCTTTAAGCGCATGGCGGCATACCACTCTTCTTGTGTCGGCAAGCGTGCGCGTTTCCACTCGCAGTATGCGTGAGCATCCCACCAATCGACATTAAACACGGGAGAGTTCAGACTTAACGGACGATCCTTCCAATTTAGTCCTTTCTCCGCTGCCGCTATCATGGCAATCCACTCATCAGGCTCATGGGTAAGCTTTACTGGTGGTTGTGATTCATGGTCATAAATTTTCCGTTGATCGGCATCAAGCACCTTGAGTGAAGCTAAAAATTCACGATATTCACCAATCGTAACTTCATGAGCTGACATCCAGAATTTGCGAATTCTGTTAGAATTGCCATCGGGGCCCGGGTAAGCCCCTTCGGGGATTTCGATCGGACCGTCTAGGACAATCGTCTGATTTTTAACGGCTTTTTTATTTTGCGATAGCAGTGCGATGATGGCAATGACAACGCACGCGCCAATGACACAAAAGATGAGTGGTAGCGGACTCTTTTTTTTCACCACCGTTAATTTCGGGTGAGTCGGTGTCTGCATACGCACTACGGGTGTGGCGAGTTGTTGCTCAATTTGATCCGCGTAGTGGCGAATTTCTGTCCAGGTCAGTTGATGTTCTGGATCTACTCCCGACATCCAAAAAAGTAAGGTCTGCACTCGGGTGTAACCAGAGGCTCCTGGTTCTAATAATGGTAGTAAAGAGTCTCCCAGTTCCTGTTGATCTCGTCGTGATGCATTTTCACTGCGAACTCCAGATTTTGCCAAGTTTGAGAGACGCAATACATTCTGATCATTGAGGTATATGTGCGACGCGGTGAGTTTATCTGTGGCGGTACCGCGCTCTTCTAAGTGCATGCTGGCTTCGGCGATGCGTTTGAGTATGTGCGCCATTTGTGTCGGCTTTAGTGTTACGCCATTGCCCATTAAGGTGCTAAAATTTTCACCGGGAAGCCATTCGCGTGCAAAAAAACAGAAATCAACATCATTGATGGCTTCATACACCGATGCAATTAGCGGATGATCCACACTGGCTTTGGCCCGAACTGCAGCGATGAACTCATCGCGGTCTGCCGATAGCGGGTCGCGAAGTTGCTCAAGCACTACATTTCGTCGAACAGACACCTGCTCCGCGAGCCAAACATTGGTTGTCGCATTTTCTCCGAGGAGTTGGGTTAGAGTGTAATCGCTGGGTGGAACAAAAGACATAAACTGTTACCACGAAAGCTGCCGTAAAAGCCTTTCCGCGAAAAGAGAAAAATCCATTTTTGAATAATCAGTTATTAAAGTTGGTGGTGAGCGCCACCTAAGATGCTATGAGCTTGGAAGCCATGATTGGCTAAGATTCTTGCGGCATAATAGCTGGTTTTACCCATCTGGCAGATGGTATAAACTGGCTGGCTTCTGTCGAGTTCAGCGAGGCGATCCCTCAGTTCGGTAAGTGGAATATTTTTCGCTCCCGCTACTGGTTGCTTCGAAGAAACGGTGGAGGGGCGGACATCCACGATTTGAGCGCCTGCTTCCGCTAGAGTTGCCACAGGGAATAGATAACCTTCTCGAATGTTGGTCGCGGCAAAGCCTGCTATGTTGACCACATCTTTGGCACTACCGAATGGCGGCGCGTAGGCAAGTTCGAGATGAACCAGATCATCGATGGTCAAGCGACCGCGCAGAGCAGTAGCCATAACGTCGAGGCGTTTGTCGATGCCATCTTTGCCCACAGCTTGCGCGCCAAGCACACGACCGTCTTGCGGATCCCATAGCAACTTCAGCGTAACTGTTTCTGCACCGGGATAGTAACTGGCGTGCGATGCAGCATTCACAGTTACTGTTTGATAGGGAATCGCGGCTTGCTTAAGGCCTTTTTCGCTCCATCCCGTGATGCCTGCACTGACTTCAAATACGCGAACGATGGCGGTGCCAATACTCCCAGGGTAAGGCTGCGCCTGCGCTCCTCGAAAAATATGATCTGCAGCCGTGCGGCCTTGTCGATTGGCAGGCCCCCCGAGTGCGATGGCAACCCGGGTGCCAAGAATTGGATCATAGGTTTCGCAAACATCGCCCACGGCATAGATGTTGGGATCGCTGGTTTGCTGCCAAGCATTGACAACGATATGCCCCCGCGGTCCGAGTTCAAGACCAGCATCTTTCGCTAGCCCGTTCTCAGGTACTACTCCGATGGAGAGAATCACCAGATCAGACTCAAGACAGCGTCCGGAATGTAAGATCGCCTTAAGTGATGACTCATGTGGCTCAAACCCCGCAATTCCATCTTCTAAAATAAGGTGCACGCCATGCTTCTGCAAAGCAATTTCGAGCGGTCGCACCATCGCCTGGTCGAGTTGCGGCAGCACTTGAGGATTGCGTTCTACCAATGTCACCGATTTGCCGAGGTGCACGAGCTGCTCCGCCATTTCGAGACCGATGAATCCACCGCCAATGACTAACACATTTTTGGCATCTGCAGCAGCGGCTTTGATGCGGTCCGTGTCTTGCAAATTCCGCAAAGTCATGATGCGGCTATCATGGATGCCTGGCAGAGGGGGAATCAGTGGTCGGGCCCCTGGGGAAAGAATCAGTTGATCATAGGCGATCGTTTCCTCCGTGCCGTTTTCCACATGCCGTACACGGACAGTTTTTTGCATACGATCAATCGCGACCGCTTCCGTGAATGTGCGGACATCGAGCTTCAATAAGGCGCGCAGGCTTTGTGGTGTTTGAACCGCTAATTCGGCGCGATCACTGATTTCACCACCAATGTGATAGGGCAGCCCACAGTTGGCAAAAGAAACATCAGGGCCGCGTTCTAATACGATGATGTGGGCGCTCTCGCTGTGGCGTCGAGCTCGTGCTGCGGCCGATGCTCCGCCGGCGACGCCGCCAATGATAATGATGGTAGGTGAGGAATGTTTCATGATTCAATGGATTGGGGTTTCAGTGTTTGAGAAAAAGCTTCGCAAAATTGTTGGATTTTTTTTTCCTGCAATGAATAAAATATCGCGTTGCCCCGTGCTTGTTCTTTCACCAACTCAGCCTCTTTCAGAGACGTGAGATGTCGGGATACAGACGGCTGTGATAGAGGAATGTGCGCTACAATCTCGCTGCATGCACAGGGTCCGTGTTGATGAAGGAACGTAATGATTTGGATCCTTGCCGGATGTGATAGGGCCTTGGCGAATTCCGCGAGAGACACAATCTTTTCAGAAAATAAGTCTAATTTTGCATGTGGCATATTTGTAATTTGAAATATAAAATTATAAAGTCAAATGAAATTGGGTAAGAACTCGGCAAAGTGACCCGATTTCCCTATATTAGTAGGTTCTAGCCTCGGTGTATTCCAAATTCTGGCATTGCCAGCGACGATTGGGCTTGGTACGTTGCGCTCGTCCCCCGATCCTAGCAGGATTTTTTTTTCAGAATGCATGAATAAATTGTACCACATCTCGTCTTACTTCATGCAGGGACCTATGCACACGGAACCGCCGTTAGGTGGAGAAGGTGTGGAGGAAATCGCCGACGCCGTTCTCGTCAGTCGCTCTCAGGCGGGTGACATGAAGGCGTATGATAGCTTGGTGATCCGTCACCGTAACCGTATTTTCGCTATGATTCGTAACATGACACACCACGAGGCAGATGCTTGGGATTTGACCCAAGATGTCTTTATTAAGGCGTGGAATGCTCTGGCGAACTTTGAGGCAAAGGCCAAATTCAGCACGTGGTTGTATCGGATCGCTCATAATGTTGTCTACGATTGGAATCGTCGTAAAAAGCATGACATGGCAGGTGAGCTGAACGATGAAATTTTCGAAAATGACCGCATTGATCCTTCTGCGATTGCCATACCCCATGTAGGTGGGAGTCCTGATGAGCAGATGGCCATGGGCGAGCTGAAGACGAAAATCGAAGCGGCCCTGGCTAAAATTTCGCCCGAGCACCGAGAGATTGTGATTCTCAAGGACGTGCAAGGGCTCGCCTATAAAGAAATTGCCGACGTGATGGGCTGCACGATTGGCACGGTGATGAGCCGTTTGTTTTATGCCCGCCAAAAACTCCAAGTACTCCTGAGAGATGAATATGAATCCCGATAATCAAACCTTATTGCTGTGGCTGGAAGATGAGCTGTCGAAGGACGATCAGCTTCGCATCGATCAATGGGCTGCAGACCAACCAATGTGGCTGGCAAAGCGTGAGGATGCTCGTCAATGGCGCTCGCAGATGAGTTGCATCATGCCTTCCGGCGAGGAGTTGCCCTATGGTGATTTTTTTCAATCGCGCCTTATGCGTGCCATCGAGTCATCTACTCCAACTTCTATCGCTCCCGTTGTATCGGCGAAGGTAGCTTCTCCATGGCGAAAATTTTGGCTTCCTGTTAGTGTGGCCGCCGCCATGGTGATGGGCTTTATCGGAGGAACGCAGTGGGATAAACCACAACGCGCGACGACTCTCGTCACATATACCCCTGCTGCGGGTGTAAAAGCGGAATTTTTTGAATCGAGCCCTGCGGAAGGCACTGTGATCGTACTGAACGGAATTGCCGCGTTGCCGGATGGTTTTGTTAGCACGGAAACCACTTCGACTGACACGCAACAGTCAGATCGCGACGCAGGGGCCGCTACTCTTGTTGCGCCCTAACTCATTTCCTTATCGCCATGACTCGATATCTCATTTCCTTTGTTTGCGTTCTTTTTTGTGGCAGCTTGCCACTGCGTGCGGAGCGCGGGAGAGACATCATTGGAACAGTCACAGTTACATTGATTCATGCTTGCAACGACGCCAACGTAGAAGGTTTGGCGAAATTCAAAGCGCTCGATGTAGCCACACAACAGCGCTTAGTGAAGGATCCGCATTTGAAATTCGCGCATTATCGAACTCTTGGCGCTGACACCAAACCATTATTCCGCAGTTTTGAAAACTGGGCCCAGCCAATGTCTTGCACGGATGATATACTGGTGCGCTTTGAAGCCCAAGCAAGACCATCCAAAGAACTCACTCGGCTTGATTTAGAATTTTGGCTGAGTCATAAGAAAATTCTGAAAACCGGTGCCGCTCTTACAGAGAACTCTCCTGTGTATGTGTTAGGTCCGGAGTGGCGTCAGGGTCGGATGATTCTGATTATCTCCCATACCCCTTATCAAAAACCCATCCCCGCCGCTACGCAATGAAATGGTTATCACTCCTACTGCTATGCCTCACAGTCTCTGTGCGCGCCGAATTTGTCTTTGATTCTCTCAAAAAAGAAGTCAAAGCCAAACCCGATGAAAGCAAGGTAACCTGTGATTTTTACTTTGAAAACAAGGGTTCGGAAACCGTACACATCGCGGAGTATAAAGCGACATGCTCGTGCATGGATGTGCAGGTCAATCAAAATGGCAAGCTCGCCTATGCGCCTGGAGAAAAGGGGATTATGCGCGCCATTTTTGACATGGATAACTTCACGGGTGAGGTGGACAAAAATGTGATGGTATGGATGCAAGGTGATGCCAAGGATAAGCCTTCTATCGTCTTAACTGTGCATGTCATCATTCCCGTATTGGTCGATATTCAGCCGCGTACGATGCGATGGAGCGGCGCCGGTCCATGGGAAGCGCAGACCATGAAAATCCGCATGAATCATACGGAGCCGATCCAAATCGTTCGCTCTAGTTTGAATAATCCTTGCTACGAAACGGAACTCAAAACTATAGAAGTGGGTAAGGAATATGAGTTAATCATTAAACCGCTCATGAAACCCGATGTTCATCCTGGCATGGGGGTAATTCACATAGAAACCGACTGCAAGATCGCCAAACAAAAAAGGCAAATGGCTTTTGTGGTAGTGGATCAAAAGACTGCGGTGCCGCAAGTGGGATCCGCCCAATTGGGCCCAGCCCCTCAAGGCGATGCGGAAAAGGACAAACCGTGATTCGATCAATTCGTGAAACGAGTTTTCTTACAAGTCGCTCTTATCCTTAGCATATCGGTGGTGGCGGCTTTTATCACGCGAGCGATCAAACCACCCTCCGTTCCACAGGCTATCCAATGCGATCCCGCCACCCTCGCCAGCGACGAGATTTGTCTCAGCACGGTGCTGGGTGAGTGGCAGAACGATTGCATTTGGGTCGATGCGCGGCGTCGATCCGATTGGGAAAAAGACGGAATTCCTGGGTCGTTGCTACTGACGACTGCCGATGGTGAAGACTTCAATCAACTGCTGGAAGCGGCTTTTCCCACACTCGCGGAAAAACAGCAACGCGTTGTGGTGTATTGCAGCGATATTGGTTGCGGCACTAGTCGAGAAATCGCCAAGCGTTTGCGCGACTACCAACTTGTTCCTGAGGTCAGAGCTCTCCACGGTGGTTGGATGGCTTTGTCCCAAGCGGGGCTTGTAAAGGCGCAACCATAAAAAAACCTGCTGCACCGAAATGCAGCAGGTTGGGAAATCCATTGATCGATTACTGCTCAGGAGCGGACTCTTCCACTGGTGCTGCAGGTGTTTCGATTGTCTCAATCGTTGTGGGTTTGTATTGCAAGCTCTGCTCTTGGATGGCTTTAGCGGCAGCTGCTCCAATCATGCCATAACCGATGCCACAAACGACAAGCGCGAGTGTAAAGATCAACATGATATTTTTGAGACCATATTTGCTGGCATTCATCCAACCCCAAATAAAGGCCCAGAGTGAACAGAAAATACCGATGATTCCCATCAGCGGGCTTTCCTGAGTTTTGAACATTTTTACTAAAACCATGATCCAGCAGATCAAAGCTACTAGTCCACCTACCGATGCAAGTAAGAATCCTAACATATATTTTATTGTTTGTGTTGTTGTGTGTTTGTAATGCGTATTTTTTGAATACTCGCAAGTATTACAAAAATGGCGTCCATCTCGTCAAGGTATAAATCACAGCGATGGCTGTGAACCATAGCCCCCAGCGAGTACGGTTTTCCCAAATACCGATCCTTTCAATCCAAACTTTGCGGTAGCGTGCGGGAATGGCAATGCCAATGGCTACAATGAGCCAAATCAGTAGCACAATCCATGTCAGCGCGTTGTAGCGGAGGGAGTCAAGGAAGCGACCATTCATCAGGGCTAGGGTGCTGCGCGTCATGCCACAACCAGGGCAGGGAAGTCCGGTAACTTTATTCCAAGGGCAGGAAAAGACGGGAATATCAAACCATACCAATATTCCATAAATACCCGTGGCGATGAGCATCGCACGTGAGACACGGGTGTCTGATAACAACGCAGCGATCAAGTGCCATCGGCGGTGTTTCGGTTGATCATTTTCATCCACATTCTGATGGTATAGGAAATTGTCTGGGGTGCAATACCTTAGCCTGCCCTACATGTCTCTGCGCTGAGTTTTTCATTTGCATTCCTGATGGGGGCTGTATGCTGCGTGCCACTATGAAATATGCAGTATGGCTGACAATGTTGCCCGCTTTGGCGTGGGCAGAAGTGGAATCTAACATCCCTTGGGGCGTAGAGGCCGTCACCGGGTATCGCAGTGAGTCGGTGCACCGCGGCTTTATATTGGCAGATGATGTGTTTGATTTTCAACTCGAGAGTGAAGTTGCGCTATCCAACGAATGGAGTGTCAATTTCGGGGCTTGGTATGCCACGGGCACGGGAACTGACAATGATTATTCGGAGTTTTCGGGATTTGTTGAATTGCGATACGACACCGACCAATGGAGCGCGGGGTGGGCCTTGGGCTATCGTGATTTTACCGAAACTTTCATGCAAGATGGTTGGGAGACGGGACCGTTTTTCTCATGGCATTTCAATGAAGATCTCGATCTCAATGGCCGATTGCTTTACGATGAAGGTGCGGAGTCGATGTATGGCACGATCGATCTTTCATGGAGTAAAGCGATTAATCCGAAGTCGTTTGTAGCGGTCAAAGGGGGCTTCAGCTTTGTGGATGATTTTTACGGCAGTGAGGGACTCCACGCGGCGGAAATGCGTCTATCCTATACTTACCTTGTGGCACCTAACGTATCGTTTACACCGTTTGTGGGAACATCCTTAGGGTTGGATGATGTTGTCGACGACTCCCTCTACGGTGGCGTATGGTTTGAAGTGATTTTTTGATCAGTTCAACGTTTGCGCAGATGTGAGGGCAAAATGTGCAATTGCTCGCGATATTTAGCGACCGTGCGACGTTTGATCTCGATACCACTTTGGTTGAGCGCTTTTGTTAGTGCATCGTCGGAAAGTGGTTTGGCGGGGTTTTCGTTGTTGATGAGCGTCTGGATGGCATCACGAACGGCAGCGTTGGAAAATTCGGCACCACTGGAAGTTTGGTAGCCGGTGGCAAAAAATGCGCGCATTTCCATCATGCCGTGTGGCGTCAGCACGTATTTTCCTGCGACGGCGCGTGAAATGGTAGTGGCATGCATGCCCAGATCTTCCCCAACTTCCGCCATCGTCATGGGGCGTAGCTTGGCGTGGCCATGACGCAAGAAGGGCTCTTGCCGTTCGATGATTCGCAAGGCTATCGAATGGATGGTTTCCTGTCGTAAGGAAATCGAGCTGATGATGGATCGGCCATCGCGGATGTTATCGCGGATGTATTCTAACGCTTTTTTGTCGCTGCCGACTTTGGCGAGCAAGTTTTTGTAAAAGTCGCTGATGCGCAGGCGTGGGATGTGATCATTGGTGAGTTCAGCCTCGAAGCCGCCCTCGCGAGTCGGGCGGATGATCACATCGGGTGTGATGTGCGGGTTGGAGGTGGGGCAGTAGGAACCGCCGGGATCCGGGTCGAGTTGTGCGATGCGCTCAGTGGCTTCCGTGATTCGTTCGATGCTGGTGCCAAGAGCTCGGGCGATTTGCGAAAGATGCCGGCGTGCTAAGTCGTGCAAATATTGATCGCAGATTTTGTATTCGAGAGAGTCCTCGCGATTCAAGCGGCGCAGTTGCAATAAGAGTGACTCACGGAGATCTGTGGCTCCTATACCAGGCGGATCAAACGACTGAATCAAATCCAACGCGCGGCGCATGACGACAGGCTTGATCGCCAATTTCTCGGCCAATTTCTCGGCGGGGATATCAAGAAAACCGCGTTCGTTTAGATTGCCAATCAATGCCATCGCAACTTGCTTGATTTCATCGGGGACAATCGATTGCTGCACTTGCAGGGCGAGAAATTGTTGCAGCGTTTCAGGGGCGACAATCGAGTCATATAAAAACTGTCTGCGCTCTTCATCATCACTGCTGTGCGTATTCCCCGCGTTTTGGGTGATCATTCGCTCACGGTAATCGTCCTCGGAATCATTCAACGTCCGGGCATCGTCCCCATCATCGTGATCATCAATTTCTTCGTATGAGTCGTCAGGTTCTTCATCGACTTCCTCCAGCACAGGATTGATTTCCATCGCCTGATGAATCATCTGGCTGAGCTCCATTCGGCTGGATTGCAAAATTTCCAAACTCCGCCGCATCTGCGGAGTAAGGCTTTGCTGTTGATTCAGCGACTGATGAAGTGATGCGTCTGCCATGGGGCGGACGCAGTAATACACAAAAATCCATCATGTGAAAGCAGATTTCGTGCCATGTTTGCGATTCAGGCAATTTCGCCTGCAATCGAGTCCACCAAAGCGCTTCCACGCCGGGTAAGCGTGAGCGAATTCCCCTCAATCACCAGCAAACCAAATCCTGCCAGATCATGCGCACGCACTTTGCCCGCATCGTCCAACAGTGCAAGGGAAATTCCCTCGCTCGTGCGCAGCCCGAGTGCGATTCGTTCGAGCCGCAAGTCTTCGGTGCTGAGCGCCTCGCTTTCGCTAGTGGCATGCCCAATGCTCGCCATCATCTCGGCATAGCGCGCGGTATCGGCGATGTTTTTCGAACGAGTGTTACCGATTGTAGAGACGGCAGATGGTCCCAGACCCAGATAGGACTCGCCTTGCCAGTAGCCGCGATTGTGAATCGAATGATGCCCGGGCTTAGCATAATTCGATGTTTCATAGTGCGCGAATCCTTCTTGCGTCAACAACTCATGGGCGAGTTCGAAATGCTCGTGATCCTGTGATTCATCTTCTTGCATATCACCCTTGAGCAGCGATTCGAAAAAGGCGGTGTCTTCTTCGTAGGTGAGGTTGTAGGCGGAGATATGATGGGGCTGGAGAGCGATGGCTTGGGTGAGAGTTGATTGCCAGTCGTCGAGCGATTGGCCCGGAATCGAAAACATGAGATCGATGTTGATCGATGGAATTTCCGCTTTGTGAAGGAGCTCTACGGAGCGGATGGCTTGTTCTGGATCGTGCTCACGACCCAATGTTTGCAGCACAGGTTGGGAAAATGATTGGATCCCAAGTGATACACGGTTAATGCCGAGCTGGCGGAAGAGTTGGGCCTTGGCGAGATCAAACGTGGCAGGGTTCGCTTCCATCGAAATCTCATCCAGTTGCGAAAAATCAATGTGTTCGCGCAGACCGGCAAAAAGTTTTTCCAAATGTGTCGGCGATAGCATTGAAGGTGTTCCGCCACCGAGGAATAGAGTGCGCGGTTTTTCTGTTAGTGTATCGATACGGCGCTTGGTTTCCTCAATGAGGGCATCGAGAAATGCTGGGATCGGCGTGTTGCCCGGCGTGTGTTTGTAAAACGAACAGTAGGGGCAAACGCGGTGACAGAAAGGGATGTGGAGATAAGCTAGCACGCGAACGGCAGTAGCATGGGACGAATCGATCCTGCTGTCAATCGGTGGGGGAGAGCAGAATGATCTGCATTGACTCATGGTCTGGGTATGAGTAGGTTAATGGCATGCTCAAAAAGATTTGTTTATTGTTTTGCGTGGGTGCGTCACTTGCCTGGGGCAATCCGGGTGCGTATCAGCCACAGCAGGGCGATGTCATTTTTCAATCGTCGCCAAACCCGATGGGGATGGATCTGGTGGATATGATTGAGGGGGCGACCGGATCGGTGTATTCGCACTGTGGCATGGTGATCTGGCATCAAAATCAATGGCAGGTGATCGAAGCTGTCGGCCCTGTCCAAATTATTTCACTTACCAACTGGCAAGCGCGTGGGCGCGGCAAAAAAATCTGGGCCTATCGATTGCAGGACTCGTCACAAAAACACATACCCGCTGCGATCACCGCTATGAAGCGTGATATCGGTAAGCCTTATGATTCGCGTTATCGACTCGATGATGCTGCGATTTATTGTTCGGAACTCATCTATCGCGGATGGAAATCGGCCACGGGAAAGGGCTTGGGAAAAACCGTAGTCTTGCAAGAACTCAACTGGCAGCCGTATCGCAAAATCATCGTGGCACTGGAAGGTTCAGAGCAAATTCCGCTGACACGCGAAATCATTACCCCGCGCGATCTTGCCAAGGCTCCGGAGTTGACACGTGTGTGGCCGGTCGCTGATGTAGCAAAAAAGAAAGCCGACTAAGCTACTCATCACTCGCCCATGAAAAAAATCCTGCTGCTACTTTTATTCTGTGCGTTGCCTCTTCTCGCGCAATCCACCAAGGCTGAACCAGCGACCTATTTAGCGGAATTTGTCAAAGCGCTCGACGTCGCTTGGCCGAAAAACCGCACGATGAATATCGTCTGCCATGGTCATAGCGTGCCATCGGGCTATGCAAAAACACCCCATGTGGATACCTTTGTAGCGTATCCACATGTGTTGCATCGCGCGGTGAAAGAAAAGCATCCGCATGCAGTGGTGAATGTCATCGTCACAGCCATCGGTGGAGAAACTTCGAAAACAGGTGCGGAGCGATTTACGCGCGATGTGCTTTGCATGAAACCCGACGTGGTGCTCATCGACTACGGTTTGAACGACAGGCGCTTGACCATGGAAGAATCGGCAAAGAACTTGCAGCAGATGATCGATGAGGCCAAAGCCGCTGGCGTGAAAGTGATCCTGCTTACGCCCACGGGCGATACGCGTGCGAAGATGCTTGATGACACGGATCCATTGAGCAAGCAGGCCGCGCAAATCCGTACGCTTGCGGAGAAAAATGGTGTGGCTCTTGCCGACTCCTACCTTGCCTATCAAAACTGGATGAAAGCCGGAAAGAAGCTCGATGATCTCATGTCACAAATCAATCACCCGAATGCCGCCGGGCATCAATTAGTGGTTGAGCAACTCCTACCCTGGTTTCGACTCGGCAAGTAAAAGCCGAAGGCCTTGGACTGCGGTGAGCATCACCGCTTTGCTTTGCTCATTAGGATGCATCGTACCGGAAAACATGTTTCGCGCAGAGAAGTGAGCTTGTGGATGGACTAATTCCACGATTTCTGCTAGGCATACGAAATGGAAGACAAACATCAGTCGAGCGTTGAAGATGTCCTCCCGCGAGAAGAATGGCAGGCGAATACGCCGAGCAATGGGAAACCAGCATTTGGCATCAAGCTAGTCCTGTGGGTTTTGCTAGTGATCTTTGTATTCGGAATGATTATGATTCCGGTGGTGATAAGGGAAGGTAAGAAAATGGATATGACTCAAGCCATGAATAACAGCAGATCCATATACGGCGTTATGATGGATTTTGAATCGGATTTTGGGCGCTTGCCAGATGACAATAGTGCCGCGAAAAATCCCGAATTGAATGACTTCCGTGGCAACCATTCCGATGATTATTTAGGTCAATTGATTGCCGGAGGTTATGTAAGAAGTGAGGAGATTTTTTTCGTAAAAGATGTAAGATACCGAAACCTAAAACCCGACGATGTCATATCACCCCCGTCACGTATTTTTGAAAATAACGAATGCGGATTTTCGTATGTCATGACTGAAGTGAACGGCAAACGTTTCGGCTTAAGCACCGATGACGATGGCAGATTACCGATCCTGATGGCTCCCTTGGTGAATGAATGGGGATCGTTTGAACATAAGAGTTATTCGGGTCGTGGCGTGTATCTCCGAGTCGATGGGTCCGCAAGTAACGAAAAATTGGATCCCTCTGATCATAAAATTTATGTAAATGGTGTCACGCTACTTGATTCAGGACGCCATACGATGTGGGGAAATATGAAGCCAGTGGCCTTGTTACCTGAGAGGGAGCCGACTAATCCTTAAGTAGCATTCTCTAACAAACTCTTGGCCATAGCGCGGGCGGATTCCCCACCACCGCCGAGCATGCGCACGAGCTCGTGAATTCTTGCTTCGCCACTGACAGGGAAAATGCGCGAGCGCGTTCTGCCGTGGGTGATTTCTTTTTCTACGACAAAGTGTCGTGCCGCAGTAGCGGCTACTTGGGGGAAGTGGGTGATCGCGATGACTTGGTGGCGCGCGCCGAGAACGGCCATTTTAAGTCCGACAGCCTTGGCGACTTCACCACCGACGTTGGCATCAATCTCATCGAAGACCATCAAGGGCGTAGCGTCTTGCTCGGCAAGGGCGCTTTTTACTGCGAGCATCACGCGACTGATTTCGCCACTGGAGGCAACATGGCGCAGCGGGTGCATCGGCTCGCCGGGGTTCGGACCAAAGAGGAAATCGGTCGATTCCATGCCGTGGGAAGTTGGCTCATTCACTGAGTGAAGTGCGATTTCAAAAGCGGATTGTTTGAAGCCGAGATCTTTGAGTTGGGCGGCGATTTCCTTGGAAAGTTTTGGCGCGGCCTTGCGACGCAAGGCGCTGAGTTTTAGCGCGCTAGAATCGAGTTCTTGGCGCAATGTGGCGATTTGAGATTCTAGGGCGACGAGTTTTTCGCCACGGTTTTCGATGTTGTCGAGGCGCAACATCGCTTCATCCCGCGCTTCCAGAATACTCGTGATGCTGCCGCCGTATTTGCGCTTGAGTGACTCTAACAGATTTACGCGGTCTTCCAGTGCGGTGGCTTCCTCGGGATTGATTTCGAGTTCTTCGAGGTAATCGGCGAGAGTGCTTTCGAGATCTTGTAATTCGACTATCGCGGTTTCCAATCCGGCGCAGCGTTCACTCATGGAAGGATCCCATTTTTCCAAATCGCGAATCAATCGTTGCAGTTCGCTGAGGCGTGAGGAAATGCCCTCTTCTTCACTGCTGAGAATACGGATGGCACTGGTGGCATTTTCTAATAAGCGTGTTGCGCTTTGGCCGCGCCGATAGCGGTTCATCAACTCCGTTTCCTCATCGGCTTGGAAATTAGCGGCATTGATTTCATCAGCTTGGTGACGCAGGAGTTCTAACTCGCGTGAGGACACTGCATCGGCATCGCGCAGGCTCTGCCATTCGGCTACTTTCTGTTTCCAGGCATACCAGTGTTGGCGGTAGGTGGCGATCTGCGACTCCGCGCCGGCGAAGGCATCGAGCATTGCTAATTGCCGATCGGTGGAGAGTAACGATTGGTGGTCGTGCGGTCCGTGAAGATCAACAAGGTGCTCTCCGAGTTTTTTCAACAGACCGAGTGTGACAGGCGAATCATTGATGAATTGGCGCGTGCTGGTGGCACTGATCACACGACGGATGATGAGGTCTTCGTGCAGTGAAAAGTCGAGTCCGTTATCGGCAAAGATCGCGGCGATCTCGTCTGCGGCTTGCAAAGTGAACGCTGCCTCCACCGTGCAAGTGTCTTCTCCCGTGCGAATCAATGATTTATCTGCGCGTTCTCCGAGAACGAGTTTCAATGCTCCAACGATGACAGATTTTCCTGCGCCGGTTTCACCAGTGACGCTGATTAACCCGCGATCTAGTTCCCAAGATAGTTCATCGACGAGAGCAAGGTTGCGGATTTTCAGCAGAGTGAGCATGAGAGAATTTGTGTGCCTTTAGCTAGCGGAAATGCGGTGCTGAAGCAACCCTGCGTGTGGGAAATTTTTGTGGCTCAGAGCGAGCGAATTTCGGCAATCGCCTGATTAGCGGGGGAGAAGATTTTCTCTGCCATGGCGCGCACTTCCTCCGTGGTTACAGGCAACAATCGCGCACGCGATTCAGCGGGGCTGATGATATCTCCCTCAAATAGCAATGATTCCGCTACCCAGGCCATCTGTGCCGCGGTGGATTCGAGAGCGATTTTGTTCGCTGTGATGGCGATTTTTTTTGCGCGTTCCAGTTCTTCGTGGCTGGGGCCTTCGCGGATCAGTTGTTTGATTTCGCGATGAATCGTTTGCAGCGCCTCATCGCGTGATTCGGGATCGAGACCCATGGAGATTTCGAGAGAGCCCGTGTCCTCGAACATCGCGAGATCGGAAGAAATGTGATAACACAGCCCTCGTTCTTCCCGCAGTTTCTGGAATAGCCGCGAACTGGTGGACTCGCCTAACAGAATCGAGAGCAATCGTAAAGCATGTCGACCCACGTGATGACGCCCCGGTGTGTGGTAGGCGATGGCAAGCTGCAGTTGCTCCGTATCGCGGTGCTGGATCACGGGGGTGGATTTATTTTTTACGACAAAGGGCGCTAGGGCGGCAGGCGGCGACTGGGATTGCTCCGGCAAGTAGGGTAGCAAAATCGTAGCAAATTCCGCGGGAGAGTAGGGTCCAGCGGCTGCGATGACGATGTCCGAGCGAAAATGATGACGTTGGCAAAATTCGAACAAATGATTGCGATTGATCGCATCGAGTGATTTGTGAGTTCCCGTGATCGGTTCTCCCAACGGATCGGGCGACCACAGCGCTTGAGAAATGAGGTCGCCGATGTGATCGCCGGGCGTTTCCTCATACATGGTGATTTCCTCGTGGATGACATCGCGCTCTAACGAAATTTCGCGAGGTGGTAGAGAAGAATGCCAGACCATGTCACTCAAGATGTCGGCTAATAATGGCAGTGCCGAGGCATCACCTCGGGCATCATAAACCGTGTGATCTTCTGCCGTGCAAGCATTGGCTTGGGCACCGGATTTTTCGAGATCCATCGAGAGTTGGCGCGCTGAGCGTTTGGCCGTTCCTTTGAATGCCATGTGCTCCATGAAATGAGCGAGCCCTGCAAGTCCAGCGGGGTCGTGTCGCGAACCGGCGGGGATGTAGATCGCGAGAGTCGCGCATTCCGCTTGCGGCAGACTCGCGGTCGCCAAACGCATGCCGTTTGGAAGAGTTTGCCAGTGATAAGGGTGATGCATGGCGAGAAATTTTAGCGCGTTTCCTCGGCATCGTCCATCAAATAGGCGGCTAGCTTGAGGTCGGCGGGCACAGTAATTTTTAGATTGGGCGCTTTTGATTCCACCAAATAGGAGGATATACCGGTAGCTTCCATGGCCGACACCTCATCTGTCACGACCAAGTGGCGCTCTCTCACTTGTTGGTAAGCGCGTCGGAGTGCATTCACGCGGAAACATTGGGGAGTTTCCATGAACCATAGCCCTTCGCGTTCGACGCTACTGCGCGCAAAGCCTTCTTGATCAGCCCGTTTGAGTGTCTCCGCGACGCGACGCCCCAGTGCACAAGCACCATACTTGCGTGCCTGTTGGAGACAGGTTTCGATTTCAGATGGCTGAATCAATGGTCGTGCGCCATCGTGTACAGCGACGATCGTAGTTTCAGCGGAGAGTGCTTTGAGGCCATGATAGACAGATTCTTGACGTGTGGCACCACCCTCCACGCGATAAATCGGTTTAGCAAAAGGGCCTGAAAGGAGTTCTTCAAAACGCTGTGCTGAGCAAACAACAAAAATTTCATCGATTGATGAAGCAGCTGAAAATGCTTCCACCGAGTGAGCGAGTACCGGTCGACCGCGCAAATCGGCGGCAAGTTTGTCAAAGCCCATGCGTTGGGAGGAACCGGCGGCGACGATGATAGCGGCGATGGACATGAATAGTAATGGTGTGCGGGAAGATTTGTATTCGGGCGGTATGCTAGTGTCGAGTTTGCATTTGAGATGAGAATAAGGCTATTGATTCACGGGCTAACGAAACAGTTACGTATGCCTCAGTCGAAAAACAAAAAAGCCGCCAGTTTTCACTGGCAGCTTTGGAGAACAGAGTAAAAGTAGATTAGGCGAGTGTGCCTTCTTCTTCTTTAGCTTCGTCTTTGTCGCACTCTTTTTTGCACTTACCAGCGAGAGTTCCTTCCTCTTCTTTGGCTTCGTCTTTGTCGCACTCTTTCTTGCACTTGCCAGCGAGGGTGCCTTCCTCTTCTTTGGCTTCATCCTTGTCGCACTCTTTCTTGCACTTGCCAGCGACGGTCTCTTCTTTTTTGGCTTCTTCTTTTTTCTCTTCGTCGTGCTCTTTCTTAGCGCACTTGCCGCAATGAGCTACGGTTTCTTCTTTGGCTTCTTCGCCTTCTTTTTTGCACTTTTTGCAGTCGCCCGCAAAAGCGAAGCCTGTCAAAGTAAGCAATCCGATCGTGGTCCACAATGTTTTTTTCATAAGTTGAATAGGTAGGTGTTGTTGGTGTTACTCAAGGGAGTAGTTGATCTTAGCCCTCATTTACTAATGACGCAAACGGAAAATTTTGTCTGCGAAAGATTATTTTTTTCAGGAAACTTGACCCAAAGTGGGGCTGGAGTAGTCTGGCGGTCGTGTGGAATGATCTGTTTTTGGCCTTCGAACAAGCGCTTGCCTTAGTTTCATGGGAGTCGACTGGTGTGGCTGTGGCATGGATTGTGACCGTCAGTTTGATTCTAGCAGGTTTGCTGGGTTGTTTGGTGCCGATTTTGCCCGGACACTTGATTTTATTGATCGCAGCGGTGGCACATCGACTCATGCTGGGTCAGGAATCGGGCATCCACTGGTGGTCATTTGTGGTGCTGGTGGTCCTATTGACCGCCTCGCAGGCCTTTGAATTTTTTAGCGGCGCGGCGGGCACGAAGTGGTTTGGTGGCAGCAAATGGGGTGCCTGGGGGGCATTGATCGGCGGCATCGTAGGAATGTTCTTTTTTCCTTTCGGGCTCATTCTCGGGCCTTTGATCGGCGCGTTGCTCTTCGAGAAACTTTTTGCCAAAAAGGAAAATACGCCCGCGATTGTCTCGGGTGTGGGCAGTGTACTGGGTACGGTGGCGGGGATGATCGTTAAGTTAGCCGTGGGTGTGGTGATGGCAGTGTGGATCGTCATCGATGCTCTTGAGTGGGTGTGATGAAAATTATACCGATTCGAAAACAGATTGTCTATTGGGTGAATGAAGGCGCATTAGGCGTCAACAACGGTCGAGTTAATACTTGCGCCAAGGTGAGTGCTTCGCTAGCAACGGCGCATGGAAACGGCAATGGGATTTAAGGAGTGGCAGGTGGTCTGCGATGCGTTGGCCGATGGACGGCAAAGCGTGATCCTACGCAAGGGCGGAATTCACGAAGGGCGCGAAGGGTTTTCATTTGCGCACGAGAAATTTTTTCTGTTTCCGACCCGCTTCCACGCGACCGGCGAACAAGTGCGCGTGCCAGTGCCGGTAGAGGTGCTGCCGGAGTGGCAGAAGGGTGATTTGATCACGATCACGCATCGGGTCGAGGTCGAGTGGGCGCGCACAGTGACGGACTGGGAAGAACTGCAGTCGTTTGCCGATCAGCACATTTACACCGAAAAAACGTTGCGCGATCGCTTCGATTGGGAGGGCAAAGGAATGGCATGCGGCAGCATTCATGTGGCGAAGGTAAAAGTATTTCCTCTAGAGCAGCTGTGGGTGTTTCCTTATGAAGCGCGCTATGGGGGATGTCGCAGTTGGGTGGCGCTGGATGAACCGCCTGTTTAGTGAATCTTGGAAAGTAATAAGCTATCTCGATAGGAGTGGCTGTTTTTACAGAATTTCAGAATTTTCAGAATTACTTGTGAAGTGTTTTTCAAATCATATGTCTTAGGTCTGATTGTCTTGTGTCTTCCTAAGCACTTGAAAGATTGCAAGGGCTGTGACAGTTTCCTCGTGATGTTACGTCGTTTGTTTGGTCTTACTGGCTGCTTGATCCTTGTGGGCTGCGGGGCCGCGTTGATTCCTGCGCCAAAAAATTCGCTTAAAATCAATGCACCGGCTGTTTGGCAGGCAGCGGGCAATAAGACGAACCAGCAGATATCCCAAGGATGGTTGCAGGAATTTTCCGATGCTCGCATGCGATCGACGGTGCAAGAGGCGCAGCAAAATAATCAGAATCTGCAAGCGGCGGCGGCGCGTTTGCGCGGGGCGAAAGAGCTTACGATTCAATCGCGTGCGGATTTGTTGCCACGTCTTGGGCTTGGCGCGAGTGGAGGTTTGACAAATTCCGATTCTGAAACTTCTGACCGCTATGGATTGTCGTTGGCCGCCTCGTGGGAGCCGGATTTGTGGGGTAGGCTGCGCGATTTGAATCGAGCAACGGCAGCTGATTTTGAGGCCGCAGTGGCAGAGTTTCGAAATGCGCGGTTGTCACTCGCTGCGACTACGGCCAAGAGTTATTGCAACTTAATCAGCGCGCAGCAGCAGTTGGTATTGGCGCAGACCACGCTCGAGTCGTTCGAAAAAAATCTTCGCATCATCGAACGCAACTACAAAGCGGGTGTGCCGAATGTGCGGGCGCTCGATGTGCAACTGGGGCGCACCAACGTCTCTGCAGCACAGCGAACCGTGAAATCGCGTGAACTGGAACGAGATGATGCCGCTAGGAGTCTTGAAGTTTTGTTAGGCCGCTATCCTTCGGCAACATTGCAGCCGGGTCGCTCTTTGCCGGAGTTGAATGGGCGTATTCCGGTGGGTATTCCAGCGACATTGATTGAACGTCGACCCGATCTTCATGCGGCCCGTGCGCGCCTCGAAGCGAGTGCAGGACGAGCCGATGCTACTCGCAAAAATCTTTTACCGAATCTGTCACTCACGGGCAGTAGCGGATCGTCTCGCGGGAATTTCGCTCGTTTGCTCAGTCCCACCGACTTGGTGACCAACATCACATTGAACCTCACGCAAAATCTTTATTCCGGTGGTGCCAACGAAGCGGAGGCGCGTGCCGCAATTGCTCGCAACCAAGCAGCGATTCACGACTACGCGCAGAGCGCACTGGAAGCGTTTCGTGAAGTGGAGTCTGCCATAGCAGCGGAGTCATCGCTGGCGGCGCAAGAAGGGTTTTTGCAAAAGGAAGTCGAACAAGCGGCGCTCGCGGAGCGGCAAGCAGAGCGCGATTATTCAGAGGGGATTGAGGGTGCCGATATCTTTTCAGTGTTGGAGTCGCAGCGTCGTGCGAACAATGCGCGCTCTACCTTGATTCGGTTGAAGAATGAGCGACTGCAATCGCGGATCGATTTGCATTTGGCATTAGGGGGATCTTTTTGAGATAGGACTATCGGAAGGATGCTAATGTAGTTGCGAGACCTTCTTCTAATGTGAACTGGGGCTCCCATCCTGCAGCGCGAAGTTTATCGGCACTGGCGCGCGAGTGACGGACATCTCCCGTCCGCTCTGGGGCATGGATGATCCGTGAATTGCTGCCTGCAGCAGCAATGATGGTTTCTGCGAGTTCTTGAATGGTCATTTGTCCCCCATAGCCCGCATTAAAAGTGCCATGAATGTCATTCAGCGCCGCGAATGCTAAGGCTCCAACGATGTCCTTCACGAAGATGAAATCGCGAGTAGCACCGCCATCGCCAAAGATCGTGATGTCCTCGTTTCTCAGTGCTTTTTCCATGAAGATGGGCACTGCGGCGGCATAGGCTCCTTTGGGGTCTTGGCGGGGGCCGAAGACGTTGAAAAAACGCAGAGAAGCACTCTCGATACGGCCCTCGCGTCGGTAGAGATCGAGATAGTATTCACCATCGAGTTTGGTGATGGCATACGGACTCTTTGGCTCTGGCAGCATCGTTTCGATTTTCGGCACGGTGGGGTTGTCTCCGTAGATGGCCGCGGATGATGCGAATACAATTTTTTTCACGCCTGCTGTCGATGCTTCATCTAACACATTTAGCAACCCCTGAACATTAATGTCATTGCACTCGGCGGGTTTGTGCATCGATTCGGGAACGCTCACCATGGCCGCCATGTGAAAAATAAAATCGATGCCTTCGACTGCCTTCGCAACCAAGGCGCGATTCGTGACGGAACCATCGATCATCGTGATCGGCAGGCCATGGAGATTTTTTGCGTAGCCCGTACGATAGTTGTCGAGCACGCGGATTTCACTGGCGATGGAGGAGAAATGCTCGGCAATGTGCGAGCCAATAAATCCTGCACCACCGGTGATGAGAATTTTCATAAATCGTTAGAGCTCGGCGGGATATTCTCCGGCGGTGATGAGCGCCTGAATGTTGGCGACGACGTGAGGTTTGTCATCAGGGTAGGTCACGCCGAACCATGAACTGCTGGTGGGCAAGACGGCGCAGTCAGCAAGTTGATGGCGAATCAACTCATCGACGACTGTGGGGATATAACATTCGGATTTTTCCTCCTGACCATGTTTTTCAAGGAAGCGGAGAAAATGTTCTTCGAGGTGGGAAAAAAACGAGGCATGGAAGGCCCAGAAATTCATGGATACGATGGAGCCTGCGGGCACTTCTCGGCGTTCCCCATCGAGATAAATGCCGTAGCTTTTGCCGTCATCGTCTCGCTTGATCTTCACAACTTCTTCGACAGCCGACAGATACCCGCGTTCGTCGCTACGACAAATGCCGCGATTGACATCGCCGTGATCAGAGAGCGTGTTCTCTAACTGATAACCGACCATTGCATAGTGATCAATGCCATCATTGGTGGGAACTTGCTGAAAGAAATCTGCGGCACGAACATACGAATCACGACCGTAAAAGTCATCGGCATTGATCACTGCAAAAGGCCCATCGACAAGATCGCGCGCGGCTAGGATCGCATGGCTGGTGCCCCAGGGTTTCGTACGACCTGCGGGAACGGAAAATCCTCCCGGTAAATCATCAAGAGATTGGTAAGCGTACGCCACTTCGATTTTCCCTGTGAAGCGTGCACCGACATGGGCCTGGAAGACGTCGGCAAAATCCTTGCGGATGATGAAAACGACGCGCTTGAAACCAGCGCGAATAGCGTCAAAGACCGAGTAGTCGAGAACGGATTCGCCATTCGGACCCATCGGGTCCATTTGCTTGAGACCGCCGTAGCGAGAACCCATGCCAGCGGCAAGGATGAGGAGGGTGGGTGAGGACATAGGGTAAATTGTTGCGCGCCACTAAATGCAGAAATCAATTGATGTAGCAAGCAGTAAGGCGGAGGGAGAGCACCTGCCAGAAGGGAGTTATTTGAAGAATCGGGGGGTAATTGCTTTGTGGGGCTGGGAGGCGAGGACACCTCCGCCACGTTTATTGCACCAACTTCATCAGGCATCACCAGGCGATTTCCGCTACTACAGGGCGGTGGTCGGAACCTAGGTCCGGGCCGATATGGAAGTTTTGACAGCTCATGCCTTGGCCACGATAGAGAATGCGATCAATCGGGATGGTCACCAGCGGGTTGCTTCGCATCCAAGTGGGTTCCGGAGATTTACCGCGGGAGGCATCCAAAAGTTGCACTCGTTCGAGCGGCCGAGCCATTTTGCTCCATCGGGTGATGTTGAAATCGCCCACGACGATGACAGGTCCGCTTTCTCTTTCGACCTCGCGGGCTAAAATCACCATGGTTTCATCAAGCGCATTCGCCCAAGATTTCGTGACGGGCGGCAAGGGATGGATGCCGAAAAAAGCGACCTCGCCATGGGGCGTGGCGAGATCAGCGACCAGCAATGAGAATTCAAAATCGCTGCAGGGGACGATCTTGTGGCGGTTGATGGGTAGTTTCGAATAAAAGGCGAAGCCGCTTTTTTTTCCTTCAATCGAGTAGGGATAATCGTCCGCTAAGGCCTTTAGTGCCTTTGTCCACTTGTCGGTGGTTTCTGTGAAATAGATGCAGTCTGCATTGGATTCGCGTGCCCAACGCAATGCGTCGTCATGGCGGTGATTGGATACAAGAACATTGAACGATGCGACGCGGAGGGGAGCTCCCGATGTGGCTAATTTAGCGGGAGGGAAATACGAGGGAGTAATCCTCGACAGCGGGAGCATGAGCAGCACTGCGACGATTGTCGCCTCGCGCAAGGCCCTGATTACGAGCAGCAGAACGAGACAAAAGGAAAAGAAGGCAAGGTATTGGTATTGGAAATGATTAAAGAGATCGAAGATCCAGAAGTGGCCGCCGAGCAAGCCGATGATGGGGAAGATGGCTACAATGAATGCGAGCCGGAGAAGCAGTTGTCGGGGCTTGGGGAGAAATATGCTGCGCCAGGTCATGGAGGCCATTGGTTTCTTAGGAGGAGAAATTTTGGGGTAGTAATTTGTTTGAAGGGCAGGGAGGCGAGGACGCCCCCGCCACGGTTACTTCACCAACTTCATCATGAGGTCTTTGCTTTCGAGGGTGTTGCCGACTTCGACTAAAATTTCTTGCACGGTGCCGGCGCAGGGGGCGGTGACGGTGGTGAACATTTTCATCGCTTCGAGTGTGAGCAGGGCTTCGCCTTCTTTGACTTTATGGCCGACGCTGACGGCCATGCTCGCTACCATGCCGGGCATTGGCGCGGCGATTTGATAGGGATCGGCGGGGTCGGCTTTCGGGCGCGCGGTGCTGGCTTTGACGGCGCTCTTGTCATCGACTTGCACGTGGCGGGGATAACCGTTGAGTTCGAAGATGGCGGTGCGTTGTCCGGCGGCATCGACCTCGGTGATGTTGTGCAGGCGGACAAACAATGTTTTGCCCGCTTCGAGGCTGAGCGTGACTTCTTCTTTGTCCTTGAGCCCGTAGAAAAAGGCAGGGGTCGGCAGGACAGAGAGGTCGCTGAAATTTTTGCGCGATTTGATGAAGTCCTTATACACCTGCGGGTACATTAGGTAGGAGTAAAGATCGTCATCGCTGGCGGTTTTGTGGCCGGTGATTTTGGCAACCTCGACTCGGGTTTTTTCCAGATCGACTTTTTGGGCGCGTTCGCCGGGTCGGTTGGTGAAGGGCTTTTTGTTGCCGAGGATGATTTTCTGAATGTCCTTGGGCCAGCCTCCCATCGGTTGACCAAGGCCACCTTGGAGCATGTCGATGACGCTCTCGGGGAAGTTCGTGCCAGCGGGCAGGCTTTGAAGATAAGTGCGGGCATCGCCGGGTTTGACACCGCGTGAAATGAGGAACATGCACATGTCGCCGACGACTTTCGAGGATGGTGTGACTTTTACGATGTCTCCAAAAAGGAGATTGACCTCGGCATACATGCGGGCGATCTCGGGCCAACGATGGCCGATGCCCATGCTCTCGGCTTGTTCTTTAAGGTTAGTGTATTGGCCGCCGGGCATTTCGTGGAGATAGACTTCAGCGGTGCCGTGTGGCTCTGCGGTGTCGAAGGGTTTGTAATAGGTGCGCACGTGAGCCCAGTAATCGGAGAACTCATTGAGTGCCTCGAGATCGAGTTGGGTATCGCGCGGACCGTGTTGTAGCGCTGCGACGACGGAGTTGAGATTCGGTTGCGAGGTGCAACCGCTCATGCTGGCGAGTGCGGCATCGCAAACGTCCACACCAGCTTCGGCAGCCATCAGAATTGAGCTGGCATTGATGCCGGACGTGTCGTGCGTGTGGAAATGGATGGGCAGGCCGATTTCTTCTTTGAGTGCTTTGACGAGTTTCTTCGCGGCCATGGGTCGGCAGAGGCCGGCCATGTCTTTGATGCAGAGCATGTGGGCACCCATTTTTTCTAACTCCTTCGCAAGCTTGACGTAGTATTGCAGGTCGTACTTGTCGCGCTTCGGATCGAGGATGTTGCCGGTATAGCAAATCGTTCCTTCGCACAGCGATGAGGTTTCTTCGCGCACGGCGGTCATCGCTTCGGTGAGATTCGGCAGGTAGTTGAGGCTATCGAAAATGCGGAAGATATCCATGCCGTTCTCGGCGGCGTGTTTGATGAACCCGCGTACGACGTTGTCGGGGTAGTTGGTGTAGCCGACGGCATTCGAACCACGGAACAACATCTGGAAAAGAATGTTAGGGATGCGTTCGCGAAGGTTGCGCAGTCGCTCCCAGGGACATTCCTTGAGGAAACGCATGGAGGTATCGAAGGTGGCACCGCCCCACATTTCTAACGAAAAAAGATTTGGCGTGCGGTGCGCCACGGCATCGGCGATCGCCAGCATGTCGAAGCTGCGGACGCGGGTGGCGAGCAGCGACTGGTGCGCATCGCGCATGGTGGTATCCGTGAGCAACAAGCGCTTTTGTTTCGTCACCCACTCGGCGAATTTTTCGGGACCGAGTTTGGTGAGTAGTTGTTTCGTCCCATCGACGGGTGGCGTGAGATGATCGTAACGAACAGCAGGGGCGGGGGCAAAAATTTTATCCGTGACATAGCCCTTCGTATTCGGGTTGCCGTTGACCGTAACGTCTGAAAGGTAGCTAAGCAATTTTGTGGCACGGTCTTTTTTCGAGGCGAACTTGAAAAGCTGTGGGTTGGTATCGATGAAGCGCGTGGTGGCGTCGCCCGCGCGGAAAATCGGATCGGCGATGACGTTTTCTAAGAACGGAATGTTCGTCTTCACGCCACGGATGCGGAACTCGCGCAGTGCGCGGTCCATGCGGTCGAGGGCGATTTGATAGGTGCGACCGAAGACGGTGACCTTGACGAGCATCGAATCATAATACGGCGTGATGACGGCGTTCTGCGTGCCGAGAGCGCCATCGAGTCGGATGCCAAAACCACCGGCGCTGCGGTAGGTGAGGATTTTTCCGAAGTCCGGCGTGAAATTAGCTTCGGGATCTTCGGTAGTGATGCGGCACTGAATCGCGAAGCCAGATTTTTCGACTTTCGATTGCTTTGGCAAGTCCATGACCTTGTCGTGGAGTTGATGACCCATCGCAATTTGGATCTGCGATTGCACGATGTCGATGGCGGTGATTTCTTCCGTCACCGTGTGTTCGACCTGGATGCGAGGATTCATCTCGATGAAATACCAGTCGCCCGATTCGACATCGACGAGGAATTCGACCGTGCCCGCGTGGGTGTAGTTCACTTCCTTCGCGATCGCTAGCGAGGCATTGCAGAGGCCTTCGATGATCTGCGGATCGATGCCATAGCTTGGGGCCATTTCGATGACCTTTTGGTGACGGCGTTGCACCGAGCAATCGCGTTCGTGGAGGTGGAGAACGTTACCGTGTTTATCGGCGAGGATCTGCACTTCGATGTGCTTCGCGCGTCCGACAAATTTTTCGAGAAACACCGCGCCATTGCCAAAAGCCCGCAGTGCTTCGGTCTGCGCTTCCTCTAACAAACCTTCGAGTTCTTTTTCCTCGCGCACGACACGCATGCCGCGACCACCGCCACCGAATGCGGCCTTGATGATCAACGGGAAGCCAATTTTTTTCGCGGCCTTCATCGCTTCCTTGCGGTCTTCGACGGGCTCGGGTGTGCCTTGCAGGGTGGGGACTTTGAGTTTTTCGGCGACATTGCGTGCGGCGGTTTTATCGCCCATGCGGTCGAGGATCTCGGCGTCCGGGCCAATGAAGATGATGCCATTTTTTTCGCAGGCGCGGGCGAAGTCAGGATTCTCCGAGAGAAAGCCGTAGCCAGGGTGGATCGCATCGACGCCTTTTTCGACCGCCAATGCGACAATGCCATCGATGTCGAGATAAGCGCCAAGCGGGCCTTTGTCCTTGTTCAGTTGATACGCTTCGTCGGCCTTGAAGCGATGCGGGCAGAAACGGTCTTCGTAAGCATAAATGGCAACCGTGCGAATGCCGAGTTCAGTAGCCGCGCGCATCACGCGGATCGCGATTTCAGAACGGTTGGCGACGAGAATTTTTTTGATCGAACGGATCGCGGATTTGGGCATGCACTGAGCTTAGTTGCTGCCTGTCATGCTTCAAGCGCAAAAACAACACGAAGCCTGCCACCATCTAACGATTTGATGTTGCGCAACTCAATAGGTCGGAGCACCGTAGGGATCGACTGTTTCACCGCCGCCTCCTGAGCCTTGCATTTTGGTCTTCGTCCAATGGAAGCCTTGTTTCATATCGCGATAGATGCCTATCGATGTATTGCAAGACACCAGTGCCAGACTCAACAAACATAGAAGTGTGAATTTCATACACCACAAATTACGGAAGACGATACCGACTGGCAAGTGAAAAATTACGGAAAACTTAATAAAAGCGGCTTTGAAGCTTATGGAAGCGATAAGTTCCATTACGAAACGTTGTTTGGCATTTGACAGAAGTGAGGCAGATGGCAGACACTGCGCTGTGAGTCAGAATGAAAAGAAAAAAAATCCACCGCCCCTGCGATGGTCTATGTCTGGGGTAGGGGAAGAAGAATTTTCGATTCCGGTAATCGATCCCTTATCCAAAGTGCGTAAGTATCCGAAGGTGATGCGATTGCCGATTGTCCATGAAACTGGTGCGAGTGAGAGTTGCGTCTGCTACACATGGCAACACTCCAATGCTCCATGGATTCAAGCGTTTTTGCGCACATTGCGTCGATGGGCGCAACGGCATCAGATTGAACTGAAAGTCGATCATCAAGAAGGCATACAAAAAGGTTTGCGAGAGTCGCCATTTCGGCAATGGATCCAACATTTTCTGGCTGGCGATTTTGCGTGGATGATGCACTTGGATGCTGACGTGATGATACACCCGCTCGCACCTCACGTTTTGCATAACCCACGCGAGCGTGGATTGTGGGCGCATGGACAATCCTATCCGGTGGCACGTGCTGCGACCTGGCGTAAGTGGGTCAAGCAGACGCATCAACAGACGGTGCCCGAAGATTTTGTCTACTGCAACGATGGCGTATGGTTGATGGATCGCGAAACGGCGACTGCGTTATTGCCATTCACTGAGGGCTATCTCGCACCGAATGTGCCGCATGAGTATTATTTTAATTGGTGGCGATTCCTTTTGGGTAAGCAACAACCGGAACGTTTGCAATTCCTGAGCGCCGAGTGGAATCGACTTCCTGTAGCCGAGCAAAAATTACAACCGGCGTGGTTCTATCACTGTGCAGGTAAAGACAAAGGCGCAGTCCTGAAGGACTTGCAGTTGAATGGATTTCTTCCCGTGCCACGTCCTCCGATGACCTTCAAGCCTTGGGCGGAAAAGGCCGAGATGGAAAAGGTGATTGCGTATCCGTATCGTATGGATGCCGACATTTGGAAAGGGGAATTGTTGCGATACTCATTGCGTTCGTTAGATCAATACGGCCCGGCAGATTGGCCGTTGATCGTTTGGGGAACAGAGCGCCCGCTGTGGTTGGATGAGTCCGTATTCCGTCATGAGGATATGTTGCAGCGCAAAGTATTGCGATCCCTCGCATTAGCAGAGAAAGTTCTGTGGATGAACGACGACATTTTTTTCCTGCGTTCTTCCAGTGAGGCAGAATTTACAGAACCGATGTATGTGGAGGAGAATGTCATCGAAAGTATTCCTCGATTGATGCGTTCGGAAAACAAATGGCTGATAGGCATAGGTATAATCGCAGCGCGTTTGCATCATGAACGGGGCATGGACCAAGTCCCTAATTTTTGCACACACACACCGCATTTGTTTCATCGCAAACATGCTCGCAAAACACTCGAATATTTCGGGATCTGGTATGGCTTTCCCATGGAACTGGCTTATTTCGGACTGATGGAGGCAAAAGGTCGCCCCTGCTTGGAAAAGGCCACCATGGATCAACTGGATGATCCGATGATGCGCTGGTTCAACGTGCCTGATAGTGAAGTGGACAATCAGGAGTTTCGCCAATGGATGGAGAAAAAATTCCCCAAACCCTCACGTTGGGAGAAACAAGTGAAGCCAGACGAATAAGCGTCTCAAAGTGTAGGGCTGATTGACGGCACCGCATCGAGAAAACTAGGAAACTCTGGTTGCCAACCGAGTGAGCGCAATTTTTGATTGCTAACTTGCTTGTGCGTCCAGCCACGCTTGCGATTTTCATCGCGTGGGCCGACTGGTGGCAGTGGTCGATCAAAGATGCGCGACAGACCTTCGTAGGTAGACAGCTGCGATAAGGGAAATGAGTCGGAGACATTATAGACTTCTCCGCGCACGGTGGAGTTAGCATCAGAGTGGAGAGCATTTTCTAACAATAAAATTATCGCAGCCGCGGCGTCGGCGCGATGGATTTGATTCAGGAAACGTCTGCCATCTTCTTCTATCACCGCTTCATCAGAGAGGAATTTTTTCAGGATGACCGATCGCGCGGGGCCATAGATGCCGGAGAGTCGGCAGACAATTCCCTTCGTTGCTGTGGTAAGTTGTTCGGCATCTAACAGAATTCTCCCGGTGTCCCGGTCGGGTATGGTGGGGGAGGTTTCAGTCACGATGCTGCCATCGGTCTGCGCATAGACGGAAGAACTCGAGGTGAAGAGCAGCACGGCATCAGGAAATGTTTCGCGCAAATGAGTGATGCCATTTCGATAGACATGCTCATATGCAGGGGCGCCGCCCTTGCCGCTGCTGGCACAGTGTACGATGGCATCAGGTGGCTCGATCAGCGAGGCAAGTAGTGCGACGGAGTCGGCTGAACCGAGATCGCAGACATGGCTGCCATCACCACCGGAAAGTGAGCAAGTGGTGACGTCGAAATGATGGTGGTTGGCACGCGCGGCGATGGCCTTGCCGAGGTAACCATTGCCACAGATGAGAAGATGCATGGTGTTAGGGAGGAAGGCCGTATTACGGGCCGTCGATCGAAATCGGCGGAGTGGAGGCCTCGGCACCCCCTGGTGCGGCTGGCTGGGCAATCAGTTCAGTGCGTGATTTTAGCAAAGCATCAATCGTGTTTTTCGAGAGTTCATACACACGTCCTTGGTAGGCTTGTTCGGTTTTGAGTTTCTCTTGAAGTGTTTTGAGTGATGCTTGGAATGCTTCCTCTTTGCTCTTGGTGTCTTCCGGTGTTTCCCCCTCAGCTTTAACTCGCTCGGTGGCAAATTTCCCTTCAATCTTGAGCGTCACTTGGAAATTCTCTTCCGGAGTTGGTGGGGACGAGCCGGGTTGTGCGAGCGCATCAGGAACTTGCAGCACGGGTTTCTCTAACATCGAAATAGTATAGGTGAAGCCATCCTTGGTGCCGATGGTGGCAATGCGTCGCTGTGGTGATTGCTCGACGGTGGAGACATCTGTCGTGGATACATCCTGAAAGCGGGCCGACGAGAGGATGGTGCTCAGTAGGGATGTAGCACTGGTGTCGAGTTTTTCAGTGGCATTGGCTCCTTCTAACGAAAATTCGGCATTCTCATCGGCGCGGGTCAGTTTCCAATCGATTTGCTCGGGTTTGCCAGCGGCTGTGACCGCGATGGAAGTGATTTTATCGACTGCGATGAAGTCTTCGTTGAGCCAAGATTTCGCATCGGGAGTGGCGGTCGGAAAACTTTCACTGGTCACGTAGATGCCTGAGGTGTCCGCTGCGTTTTGAATGTAGCGTCCTCCTCCCGTCGAGTCCTTGCCGAGGAAAATGGTGGCGACGTTCGATTGATCGGCTCTAGTGAAGCTGAGTTGAACGCCGTGTTCTTCCGGTTTTTTTGAGGTAAGGTCCATCCCAAAGCGCTTGCCATAACTTGGTCCGGCTTCGATGGCGTGATTGATTTTCACACTCTCGATCGTACGCAACAGGTTGTTGATGTTGTTAAAATTGGCAGGGTAATTGTTGCGCTCCGCCACGACCCAACCATCGCTGGTTTTGTTGAGCGTGACCGATTGCTCGGCTCCTTTGATTTGGATCGATGTGACTTCGGTAGCGGGGAATGAAGCAAGCACGGTTTCACCGCGATGACGATTGGTATTGGCTTCTCCTGTATCGCCTTTGCGCAGCTTGAGCGCGGTGACACTCGCTGCGAGGATGAAGACGACGATCCATAAAACGATGACTGATTTTTTCGACATAAATTACAATAGAGTTGTTGTGGAAAAAAAGGGTTTAGCGGGCGCGTGAGGCGCGGCGTCGAGAGAGGGCAACAATCAAACCGGCGAGAAGAACCAAGCCCGGAACGATAGCGAGATTGAGAATGATGATGCGAGCGGAGAGCTTGTCTTTATCACGCTTCAGACCTTTGTAGAGATCGCGGATTTCACGATTTGTTGCCGTCACTTCTTCGCGAAATTTTTGTTCTTCCGCTTCGAGTTCTGGCGCAAGTCGCACATCGCGACTGCTGCTTCGGTCGGCAGCAATTGTGGCGAGCCGATCCTGTGCCGCTTTGAGCTTCGCCTGTAATTCCTTTTGTTTGTCCTGCGTGGCCGTTTCCGCTTCTGCTTCCATTTCACGAATGAGAGTGAAGGGGCGGCGGATCGAGGCACGGCTGCGAGCACCGATGAGATCAGATGATGAGGCCGCTTGGTCAACGATGTTGAGTAATAGCACGGAGTTGCCATTGTAAGGCATCGCTGCCTGCATGCCTCCCATGTTTTGAATACGATAGGCACCTTGGTTGGAAAAAGCATCGGTGTCGGCGATAAGGAAAACGCTGGAGTCGGCACTGCCTTCTTTGAGCCACTTGGATGCCTCCGGTTTCTTCTCTGCTGTCTCATCTTTTTTGTCATTCGTAGTGGCGTCCTCTTTTTTCTCGCTGGGTTTGCCATCGGGGAATGCGGTTTTGAAACGACCGGTAAGACGAGTGACCAGCTCGTAGGAGCGTCGATTGTTGATCGATAGATTTCCGGAAAACTGAGCGGCTTCCATGGCATCGACCAACCCTGCTTGAACGGAAGATTTCACTAATGCAGAAGTCGCTAGGCCGTTGTTGCCTTGATTCGTGATCGCGCCAGGAAGCACGAAGAACAAATCGTTTAAGCTTTTTGTGATGACGTCTGTTTTGTCGGGCATCGATTCTTTGGGCAGGCTCAGTATGGAATAGCCGACGCGGTTGCCCTGTAAGATGGTGCGATACTTGGCATCGGCAAGGCTTTGCTCACTTGAGAAATCGATATTCCAAGCAGGCAAGAGCGTAGGCAAGGTGGAAGAAACGGGAGTGCCGCCGCCACCGCCGAACATGGGATTGCCTGCGGAAGCTGCCGCCTCAAATGAGTAGGCATCGAGACAGGCGATGAGTGTGCCGCCGCGCAGAACAAACTGATCAATAGCAAACTCTGCATTGGGCGTAATAGCCGCGGGGTGGATCAATAGCAGGACATTGATGTCATTAGGAATTTCTTCTACTGCCATCTCCACGTCTTTGATTTCGAAGGTCTGGCCGAGTTGTTGCAGCAGGACCCAACCGGGGTTCGGTTGTTGACCAGGCATCATCGCCGGGCTTGGCTTGAGATTGAGCGCGCTCATCACGCCGATTACCGGCTTCTTCACAGCAGCTACTTCGCCGATCGCACGGGAGAGATTGTATTCAAACATGGTCTCTTGCTCATCGAGCGATTGCGTATCGAACGGATCAATGTTGATGCGCGAAGTTTGATCAAGGCATGCGATCGCAAGACCTAAGGAAACATTCTCATATTGGTTGATGTTCTGTGTTTGGATGCCATCGAGATTGGCGGAGTCTTCGGCATCGGTGTCAGGTTGCGGATCGAGATTTTCGACGCGTAGCTTGCCATCCGAGAGGTTGGCGTATTCCTTGAGGATGTCATCGATGCGGCGGATGAAGAGTTTCGTCTCACGCGGTAGGGCTTCGGTTTTACGCGATGCGTAATAACGGATGGTGACGGGTGCGTCCAATTTGGAAACAATCGACTTTGTGCCTTTCGATAGCGTGTGGACTTTATCTTCCGTGAAGTCGGCGCCCTTGGTGCCGAAGGAAGTGAGCGCGATCAGCCAGTTCGCGAGGAAGGCGATCAGTACAAGCGCCGCAATGCCAAAGGCGGCGCGCACGACAGGATGAGTGGTTTTGGGGTGATGCATGACGGAAGTGGGTAAAGGTTACGCGCGTTTCGCAGAGAGAATCGCGGAGGTGCCGAGCAGGCAGGTGAAAATGATCGAGGCAAACCAGACCATGTCTTGGTAGCGGAACATGCCGCGAGTCAGCGAACGGAAATGATCCCAGACACCGAGAGATGTCAGAGCTTCCACAAGGAAGTCGTAACGGAAACGAGCGAGTTCACGAATGAATGCCTCATAACTGCAAAGCACCATGATCGTGCAGATGGCGACAGATACGATCAAACACACCACTTGGTCACGCGTGCAAGCACTGACCAGCATGGTGATGGCAAGAAACACACAGCAAGTGAGATAGGAACCAAGGTAACCGGAAAAGATGCGCCAGTTATCGGGTTCGCCGAGATAGTTGACTGTGATAATAATGGGGAAGGTCAGTGATAACGCGACAAGCCAGACGATCGCAGCGGCAAGATATTTTCCGATGATCGCAGTCCACGGTGGAATGGGAAATGTGCCTAACAATTCCAGTGTGCCATTGCGTTGTTCATCGGCCCACAAGCGCATACCGACTGCCGGTGCGAGCAGCATGTAGAGCCAAGGATGCCAAAACAGGAACGACCATTCCAAGTTCGCATCACCCGCTAGGATGAAGGCACCGAAGGTGAAGTTGAATAACAACGAGATCAGCAAAAAAATCAGAATGATCGCGTAGGCGGTGGGTTGGGTGAAGTAAGAAACGAGCTCGCGTTTGAGGATAGTCCAGATGTGTTTCATAAGGCGAAAGGAAAAAGGTTATGCCGCGCTGTGGGCGGAATCGTGGGTAGTCAATTCGCGGAACAGATCGTGCAGCGATCCGGTGGGGCTGAGTTTTTTCAACTCGGCGGGTGTGCCGTCGGCGACGATTTTACCGCGATCGACGATGACAGCGCGAGTGCAGGAGGCATCGACCTCTTCAAGGATGTGCGTGGAAAATAAAATCGTCTTGGTTTCGCCGAGTCGTTTGATGAGCTGGCGGACTTCGTGTTTTTGGTTAGGGTCGAGACCGTCGGTGGGTTCATCAAGAATCAATACCTCGGGATCGTGCAAGAGAGCCTGAGCGAGGCAGGTGCGGTGGCGATAGCCTTTCGAGAGAGTATCGATGGATTGTTTGGCGACCGATTGCAGAAAACAAGTTTCGATCGCACGCTCGACGGCATCCTTTTTCGCGGAGCCGCTGAGGTTGCGGACATCGGCGCAAAACTTGAGAAAGCCGGTGACCGTCATGTCGTTGTAGAGTGGTGCGGATTCTGGTAGATAGCCGACCTTCTGCTTCGCGAGATAAGGTTCATCGATAATCGAGTGGCCGCAAACTTTGGCATCGCCTGAACTAGGAGTGATGAAGCCCGTGATCATGCGCATCGTGGTCGATTTTCCCGCGCCGTTAGGCCCGAGAAATCCGAGGACTTCCCCGGGGGCGACGGTGAATGAAAGGTCATTCACTGCATACTTGGGACCGAAATGTTTGGTGAGATTTTCTACTTCAATCATATGCTGGGTTGTTAGAAAAAGATCGTATTTGGATAACGTAACGCTTAGCGATGCGAGTGAGAAATTTGTCTAAAATTTTGGCAGTTGTCAACTAGCGCAAGAGCGAGAGCTCTCGCAGGTATGGCAAAACATTTGTAAGCGTAAAGAGGAGCTCACCCTTTTTTCTTAGCGGCTTTCTTCGCTGCTTTTTTGGCGGCCTTTTTGGCTACTTTTTTCGCTGCGGGTTCACTTCCTTCGACGGCTGCTGCGGCGGCTTTCGGGACGCGGGGTTCGCGTTCGGGGAAGTCAAAACTGATTTTGTAAGCCTTCGGATCGAGTTGGAGATAGGCGTCGAACTTGCGTTTGGTTTTGTTCGATACAAAGCCTTTGAGCAAATTCGTTTTTCCTTCGCTGAGTAGTTTGAGAATTTCCTCCGCGGGAAGTTCTTTTTGGAGAATCGAGCGACCGATGCGCAGGCCATCTTTGTCCTTCGGCGTGATGATGGAAGGAACGTAGTAGGCTTTTTCCGTGGCGTACACTTTGGCTTGTTTGCCATCGGGCAGGGTGGCGGTGCCGACTAACATCTCCTCAGTAAGTTCCACTTTAGAGTCACTGTCTTCGTTATCGAATTGGAAGTTGATCTTGAATTTTTCATCGAGTTTCAACGAGGCCTCGAAGGGTTTGTTGAAGCGTGACTTGAAACCACTCAGTGGTCCGACGATGCCCTTGGTAAGAAGCTCGCGGGCTTCGTCCATGGTGAGCTCGCGCGAGGCGATGTGTTTTTTGAACGAGAATTTGCAATCCAGAGCGCGGCACTCGAAGGTGGCGTCGGTTTGTTTCAATTCCGTGGCTCCGCATTTCGGGCACGGGGCCTTGAGGTCGGGAAATGTTTGTCCTTTCGAGGTTTCCGCATGGCTGCGGGCTTTTTCGACAATCTCGCGAGTGTAGGCCTCGATCTCCTTCATGAACTCATCGCGGCGAAGTTGGCCGTGTTCCATTTGGCGGAGTTTGTATTCCCAATCGCCGGTGAGAGAAGGGGAGCTAAGGCCGTCGATTTTCATTTCGCGCACGAGGCGGATCAGGGTCATGCCGTTGCCGGTTACATGCAGGTCGCGACCATCACGGGCGAGGTATTTTTGCGAAATCAATCCTTCGATGATGGCAGCACGAGTGGCGGGTGTGCCGAGGCCACGTTCCGACATCGCTTCGGCGAGTGCTTCGTCGTCTAACAATTTTCCTGCTCCTTCCATGGCGGAGAGGAGAGTCGCTTCGTTAAAACGAGCGGGTGGTTTGGTGGTATCGGCTTTGACTTCGACTTCGATGGCTTCGGCCTTTTCGCCAGCGGTGATGCCGACGAGTTCGTCCTTATTCGCAGCGACGCCCACACGACGACCATAGACTTCCATCCAACCGGGTTTGACGAGGACCTTGCCATTGGTTTGGAAGGTATCGGTGAGGTCTGGAGTGTGCAGGATGCGAGTGAGTCGACGGGTTAGTTCAAATTCAGCCGAAGGATAAAACACGGCGATGAAACGTTTGGCGACGAGGTCATAGACTTTCGCTTCGAGGTCGTTGAGTTTGCTGAACGCACCGGTCGGGATGATGGCAAAGTGGTCGCTGACTTTTTTGTCGTCGAACACGCGCCTTGATTTTGTAAGCTGCGGGCCGTTGGCGTCTTTGCCGTTAAGAACTGCTTTGGCGTAAGGTCCGAGCGAGGGGAATCCGTTGACGATGTCCGAGAGAGTCGTGCGCACGGTGCCGATGTAGTCCTCGGGCAGATACTTCGAATCCGTTCGCGGATAGGTGAGCATCTTGTGCTTCTCATAAAGCGCTTGCGCGATTTGCAAAGTGGATTTGGCAGAGAGACCGAGGCGTGAGGAAGCATCGCGTTGCAGCGAAGTGAGGTCGTATAGCTGCGGTGCGATTTGCGATTGCGGTTTGGTTTCTTCGGTCACGGTGCCGGTTTTGCCGAGGCAGCGTTGTTTGATTTCTTCGGCTTGTTGGACGTTCCAAATGCGCTCGGCTTTGCCGTGGGGTTGGGATTCGTCTTTTTTCCATTTCTCGTCGATCCAACTGGCGGGATACTTTCCCTTGGCGACCTGAAATTCGGCACCGACTTCCCAATACGCTTGTGGGACGAATGCTTGAATCTCCGCCTCACGTTGGGCGAGAATGGAGAGGGTGGGAGTTTGCACGCGACCGGCGGCGGTGATATTGAAACCACCGTGGCGCGAGCGGAAGCAGGTGAGGGCGCGGGTGGAATTCAGACCGACCAACCAGTCGGCTTCCGAGCGGCATTTTGCAGCATCGGCGAGGTTTTTCATCGCAGAGGCGGGTCGAAGGTGATCCCATGCTTCCAGGATCGCACCTTGAGTCATCGACTGCATCCACAGGCGTTTCACGGGTTTCTCGACCTTGCCGTATTCGATGATGTATTGAAAAATCAATTCCCCTTCGCGGCCCGCATCGCAGGCATTGATGAGTTCAGTCACGTCCTTGCGCTTGGCCAGTTTGAGCACCTGCTTGAGACGAGCTTCTGAATCGGCGATGGGGTCGAGATCAAAGCTCGCAGGGATTGCGGGAAGCACATCGAATTTCCACGGCAGATTCTTGCCATTTGGGCCTTGCGGCATGCGGAGTTCGATCAAATGGCCGACTGCCGAAGTGATAATCGCCTTTTCATTTTCGAACCAAGTGTCGCGTCCAGAGCCTTCTTTATCGAATTTTCCGAGGGGTTTGGCGAGCGCGCGACTGAGGTCAGTCATGACGCTAGGTTTTTCGGCAATAATCAGAATTTTTCCCATGAGAGTGCTGGCAAGAGTGAGGTGTGTGACGCTGACTAGGGCGTGAAATCAATCGATTGCAAGCCTTTTTTTGTCAGAGCCGTCAATCAAGCGAGTGCCGAGGCGAGGCTTTTGAACATGTAATAGCCCCAACCATAGTCGGGTGTGAGGTTCCAATCCGGATCGTAGTGATGGTTCTTTTGGATGAAACGTTCGGGGTGCGGCATGAGTCCGAAAGCGCGACCGGTCGGATCTTGCAAGCCTGCGATCGCAAGAGTCGAGCCGTTGAAGTTGTCGGCATAGGTGAGTGCGACATTGCCATTGGCAAGGTAGGTTTCGGCATCGCCGGCGAAGGTGACGAAACGACCTTCCGCGTGGGCGACGGGGAGTTCGAAGGATTGAGGTAGGCCTTGCAGATACGGGCTGGAAGAATTTTTCACTTCGAGTTTGGCCCAACGACAAACGAAGCGTTCGCTGGTGTTGTCGATGAGACTGCCGGTGGGGAGGATGCCGAGCTTGGTGAGAATTTGGAAGCCATTGCAGATGCCGAAGGTGTAGCCGCCGCGGGCGTGGTGGTTTTGAATGGCATCGCCGAGTTTCGACTCCGTGACCAACTGCGCGAGTCGGCCGGACATGACGTAGTCGCCGTAACTGAATCCGCCGGAAAATGTCACGAGCTGGGATTTTTCGATATCCGCTACGGTGGCATCGGCGATGGGCACGATGGCGGTGGTGAAACCGACAAGTTGCAAGGCACGGGCAGTTTCGGCATCGCAGTTGGTGCCAGGGTATTTGAGCAGAGTGGCGTGAGGCATGATTTGAGGCCGTTGAGTTGGCGAAGCGCTCTTCTACTGACAAAGTGCTGCCACGGCAACCGTCTATTTTGCTTTTTGTGAATCGAGCTCTTGCAAGATTTCACGTTTTACGCGTGGCGTGTGCATCACCAAGGGGTGAGCGGGCGCCCAGACGCAGCGGTTTTCAGCTAGGTTCCAATGCGAACTGGTGGAGGGCAAAATGACCAGATCGAGCGGGGTGCGATAGGAAATCAGGCGGAGTTTTTCCAGTCGATGTGAGGAGGCATCCAGTAGTTGCAAAAACTCGCTTTGCGGGCGCATTTGCCATGCGCCTTTGCCCGGATACAAGTAGGCTGTTTTCGTGCCGTTGTGCGGAGTCGCTAATGTAACAAGCGTCTGGCAATGCTCGTGCCCACCGAGTTCTTGTAGGTAATAGCGTGAAACGAGTCCACCCATGCTATGGGCAACGATGTGAAATTCCGCATCTTTGCCCCATTTCTGTTCAATCTCGCTCTGCAATTGCGCGGCGAGCGTCTCGAGGCCCGAGCGGGCATCGGCGGGTTTGAGTTTGGGGATAATGCAGTCGTAGCCTTGCTTTTCGAGCTGCTTTTTCATGGGGATGAAGCTGTGGCCACTCTGGAAAATACCATGCACGAGAACGACGCGTGTCGAACTTCCCGTCTTCGCCGAGGCGGGAGAACAGAATACTCCTGTGCAAAGGAAAGGGAGCAAGCTCTTTATCTTCATGCGTAGATAGTCGATGAAACAGGAAAAATGTCAAGTTAACAGGTTTTGTAAATATGATGAATATTCGTTGACAAGGGGAATGAGAGGGCCATCATTTGAATACAAAGTAAAACCCAATGATTTTGTATGCATCCAGCAATAAACTGAAATTTTATCATCGTAAGATGATTTCTCAAAACAAGGGCTTCACTCTTGTGCTAACGATTTCGCTTCTGATGTTGCTTATTATGATCGCAGTTGGCTTGCTCAGTCTGTCGTCATTAACACTACGAAACAGTACGCGTGCTGATGCCATGCAAAAAGCCCAAGCGAACGCCCGCTTGGGTTTGATGATCGCTCTGGGGGAACTGCAATCCGAACTCGGACCTGACCGCCGGATCAATTGTGCCGGTGCCATGGATGCTGCCTCGGCACCGGAACATGGGCAGTGGCTGGCGGTTTATGATTCGTGGAAGGCGGAAGATACTCAGCGCCCCGAAGCCAATACGCGATTCCGTAAGTTTCTCGTATCAGGTGACAGAACTGCCTTACGCAATCGCGACACGGCTAAATCCGCACTGACTGGTGAATCGATTGAAATCCTAGGCCAGGGCGCACTAGGCACTGCCGCACAAACCGGTCGAGTAAAGGTGGGGCTGATGTCGCTCACGAGCTCTAAGGGGCGCTACGCTTGGTGGATTAGCGATGAAAATGCCAAGGCGAAAATAAATGCAGGTCAAGATGTTCCCACAACGGTGACTGCGGAACTATTAGCGCTTCAATCTGTAGACTCTGCTCCCGGCACAGGGTTTCGTATGGTCGAGGCGCTTAATGAACTTGAGGAAGGCGGACGGCAGCCATGGGAAATGGGCGAGGGGCTGCGCTCGAAAAGCCTTAGTTTAGCATCGGCGGATCTTATGCCAGGTGCTCTTCGTCCCATGAGCAAGCATTACCATGATCTTTCGACAGTCAGTAATGGAGTGCTGACTGATGTTCGCAGCGGCAGGCTTAAGCGAGACCTATCTCTCTACCTCGAACAATCTCATTCACCTCGTCTGCAGCAATCGCTTTATTCTGTTGGTAGCTCGTCAACCGTCAACTTTTCACCCGATGCCAATTCCTCCCCGGGCCTGAGCAGTACATCAGGTATCACCATGGAAGAATTGTGGCTCTATTACAATCTCTACAAAGAAGTGCTCTATAATCGGCCTACGACTAGCGATGACAGGGTGGGGCGTCGGCCTTCTGGTTTTCCGACACTACTCTCTGGTAATTCGCGCGATGCGGTGATGGCTGACAGATTTTATTCTTACAAGCGTCGTGTCTATTCTCAGGTGAAGTACATGCTTTCGCTCGCCGCGGCTCCCAATCCTGCACAGCCGGGAAAATTCGACCTTCGCATTGCTGTCGATCCAGTTGTGGTTTTGTGGAATCCCTACAATGTAGCGCTTGAATACCAACCGGGCGGCTACACCACTGTCGGATTTACCGGTCTTCCGTGTGATGCGGTTTTCACCACGCCGGGTGGTACTGTGACTGTTCCCTTCAGCCAGTTTTTCGATTACCAAGATGTCAACCGGATACAGGGTTTAATTGGTCGCGATCACGCGATTGTTTTGCAACCCGGAGAGAGTCGAGTCTTTTCACGAGTGGAAGGTCAGGGGGATTCTTTATCCTCTGGCTGGCGTTATACGGAAGGTACCTTGTTGAATCACGCGTCTTTTCCCAAAGCACTGAACCGCGCTGATACGGTTCGTCTCACACTGCGACCTGCTGTCAATGGAGGTTATCTTAACTACATCACATACTGGTTCGGTCCGCGCACCCCCAACCCAGCGCTGCAGTCGGGAACGATGATCATGCGGGGCGATACGACTCTCGGCGACCTGCCCACCATTTCGACAGCTCAGACGATCACCGTAGGGAATGTCGTCGATGAAAAGAAAATTCCTCATATGCTATTGAGTCAATACATGCGTTCTGAGACAGATAATAAAACGCCTTCCAAACCATGGCTTTGGAGTAATCCCTCCGTCTTATACAGAATGGCGGCGGACAAAAGTTTGACGGCTCGTTTGCATCACATGATTGATATTCAAGTGACTCCCGTTAGCACTTGGGAAAACCCGCACGTGCAGATTACGCCAGGCAATCAGGCCTACTGGGGCGGTGGCGTTCGAGCGGACTTCGGTGTCCCGTTTTTCACTTTGCGTAGCGTCCCGCTTGTCCCGATCAAGTCGATTGCATCTTTCCAACATTCTTGTGCCAATGGCTTTCGAAGATATTGGAAAGACAGCACTGTGAGTGTTCCCGCCTCGAGCTTTCCGCCTACCGCTAATGGTTTGGATGGACATCGTTATTTGTCGCCGATGGGGTCTAAATTGATAGGTAACTCCTTTGCCCACCCGTTGATACCGGCGAACAAAACGCATCACGATATTTTGGTCGCAGACGGGCAGGCAAACGTTCCGACCGCTGTGCCCTTGCCAGCGGCAGATCACTCCTATCTGGCAAACGCCGCTCTGTGGGACTCGTGGTATTTCTCGTCGCTGACTCCCCAGACAGCTCATCCATTTCGCGCTTCTCCGCGCTCATTACAGCAGGTGTTCGATGGCTTTTTCCCTGTATCGACAAGCCAAAAACCAGTGCCATTGCCCTCGGCTCGCATGATGCCCTATCGTGCTTCGAGTGAGACCACATTGCGTTCTTTGGTGAAAAACAATGCAGCCATCGCAGATGCTTATCGCAAGCTGTCAACGTACCTGATGGTGGACGGTGCTTTTAATGTTAATTCTACTTCGGTGACTGCATGGAAAGCACTGCTCGGCAGTTTGCGCGATCATGCGGCGGTTCGCCTGGATAAGGGCTCGAGTGGACTGGCCGTACGACCCGCAGAATCAGGTTCGACGCCGGTCACCGGCCTGTTGATTCCTAACGGTGGTATTTCTACGCCCACGGCCAACACTGCGGACGCGACGCAATGGACAGGCTTTCGCACCATGAGCGACTATGAAATTGAAACTCTCGCGACAGAGCTAGTGAAGGAAATTAAAGTGCGTGGCCCCTTCCTTAGTTTATCAGATTTTGTGAATCGTCGTCCCGGCACTAATGCCGATTTAGCCCGCCATGGGGCCTTGCAGGCAGCGATTGAGGCAGCAGGACTTAACGATGATCTCGATAAAGGAGCGCGTGCGTTGGGTTCGGTTGCCGGAGCCGCCTTCCCCGAAGCGGGCAAAGGTTCCCGCTCAGCAGGCATCCCGGGTTACATCAGCCAAGCTGACTTACTCACCCCTCTTGGTCCGGTGCTTCAAGCGCGGTCGGATTCGTTTACGATTCGCAGCTATGGTTGCTCCACGGATGAAAATGGCAATTTGCAGGCACAAGCGTGGTGCGAGGCTGTCGTTCAACGGGTGCCCGAATATGTGGATGCAAAAGATGTTCCCGATGAGGTGGAGACGAATTTGAAATCCGAGGCAAACAAAAAATTTGGGCGGAAATTTCGCATCGTTGGATTTCGATGGTTGAAAGCGCAGGAAATTTAATCTATTTCATTTCTACTCCATGCAACGCTCGAAATCCTCGCTGATCCTTTGGTTTGTTACTTCGCTGATATTTCTGTTTGGACAACATTTTGCACCAGCCCAAGAAGTGCAGGAAGAGAAAGAAGATCCCGCGTCCGTTCAGATGCGCGTGTTATGCAGTCAGACAGTTGAGGGAGCCATCGATCTCAAGCTCATGCGCGGTGTCGATCTCCTTGTTGACCTGAATCTGTTACCAGCTATGGTCTCCGATCCCCTTGGCGTCGGACGCGGTGAATTAAAATTATATCGCCGACAAGAGGGAGTGGATAAATCCGATCCCATACTGACGATTACCATTCCGGAGATTGGCAAGCGTTTTGCACTAGTCCTCCTACCGGATCCGGCCAACAACCCGAAAGTGCCGTATCGTCATCTTTTGATTCGCACCGATGGGCTGAAATTTGATGCATCAGATCTTTACATGATCAACTTCACGGCAGTAGCGATCGGCGGTACATTGGGTGACAGCAAGTTCGTTCTTGAACCCGGAAAGTCGAATGTAGTCACACCGAAGCCAGGGGGTGATGAACGGATGTATCAGGCGCAGTTTTACTTTCAGCACGAGGGCAAACCACGTATGTTTAATGATACTCGCTGGCCTCTGGCGGCAACCGCGCGGGTGTATTTGTTTTTTGTGCCCGACCCGGTGCGTCAAAGCATTTCCTACGTTTCGTTCCGGGAATACGGCCCGTTTAAGTGAGCTTAGTAAGTGGGCACATTCGGATCGATCTCGGCGGACCATGCGGCGATGCCACCCTGTAAGGAAAATACTTTGCCACAGCCTTGATGGCGGAGCCAGCGAGTCGCGTGGAGGGAACGGATGCCGTGATGGCAGTAGATCACCATCGCTTGATCGGGTACATTGAGCAGGCTGCGAGCTTCGTCCGGAAATTGCGATAAAGGAACATGTCGCGCGCATTCGATGCGATTGAAATGCCACTCATCGAGTTCACGACAATCGATCAAAAGAAAGTCCTGCTCCTGCTCTAACAACTCCTGCAAAAGCTGCGGGGAAATCTCTTCGGAATTCTCGGGGTCAGGTAGCATTATTCGACGATCACGGGTGTTCCGACTTGGGCGTTCTCGAAGAATTTCTCCGCCATTGTGTCCGGTAGGCGTATGCACCCGTGTGATGCCGCGTAACCGGGTAAGTATCCGGTATGCATACCGATGGCACCATTGAAGCGCAGGAAATTTTTCATCTGTGCCGGGTAATAGACACAACCGGGCGGTATTTTATCTTTGCGAATATCGACGTTGTCATTCACCATTTGACCAGTGGCTTTGTCTTTAAAAACTCCATAAAGAGTGGAGTGGTGATCTTTGTTTTTTTGCGTGATTTTATACGAACCAGCGGGGGTGTTATCGCCTTCTTTTCCGGTCGATATGCGCGATACACCGACGAGTCTGCCGCCCTTATAGAAAAAGGCTTTTTGTTGAGCGCGATTGATCTTGATCAGCGCTGTTCCATCAACTCCATCGCCGTCCCAATAGGAGGCATCATCGGGGATTGCGGGGGCCGGACCTGTACCATGTGAGGAATACTGCAAAGGGCCGAGACCAGCGAGGTAGTTGCCGCGCGGATTGGCGGTCTCATTTTGAAAACAGGAGCTTAGCAGGGCGCAGAAAACGATCAGATAGAAAGGGCGTTGCATGGTGAAAATTTGTTACGCATCTCTAAAACAACATGCCCTGCTGGTCAAGGGAGCATTTCCTGCAACTTCATGAACTTTTCACAATCGCTTCGGACGCATTTCACGATCGCCTTGCACAATCGCGTCGTTATGAAAATACACATTTGCTTTTGGTGGGGATGCGTCGGTGCGCTGGCGTCTCTGATGGCTCAGGAAGATCCAAGCTCCGTGCAAGGGACCGTGACCTTGCCGTATGAGACGTTGCGAGCCCTCGAACGTGAGAAAAAAAGCCCAACGCCGCGCGAGGATCCGATCACCTTGCTTCAGTCGGCACAGTATCAGGTCGATCTTTCCACCAAGCCGGCGACTGTCACCGCGACGATGCGTGTGCAACAATTTTCCGACGGTTGGGCGAGCACGGCCTTGCTTCCGGGTGATGTCTCGATCGCCGATTTGCAGCCTGCCGACTCACCCTTGCAGGTGAAACAGGAAATGCTGCAACTGATCACGCAGCAGCCGGGCAAACAAGAACTCACTTTTCGAATGTTCACCTCGCAGCCGGATTCTTTCCTCACCTTACCCTGCGCGAGTGCGACGATTTCTTTTTCCGGCCTCAAAGATGGCGCGGCACTTGAATGCAAGATTGATGGTGCCGTGCAGGCCTTGCGCGGCAATGGTACAATCAGCATTCCTGCGCGTGGGGGACTACTCTCGTGGCAAGAAGTCGCACCTGTTACTGTGGAAACACTGCCCCCTTCGGTGTGGACTTGGCGACATGAAGTAGTGGTCGTCGAACAGGATGGACGGCTCTCGATGAACAGTTTTTCCCAAGCGGAAACAACCGCGGGTGATACCGCAGAAGCGCAGTTGCTTCTGCCTGCCGGGGTGAGCCACATTGAGGCCAGTGGAGAACACCTAGAACCGATGAGTGTGCAACGCCTCGCCGATGGAACGCAGCGACTGGTTCTGCGTTGGAAAGGGGAGAGGCAACTGAACCGCGCAGTTGAGTTGCGCTATCAAAAACGCGTCAGCGCCTTGCAAGAGGCGTGGTTGTTAGAGGCCCCGCGTTGCAGTGCAGAAAAACCGGACCTCGCTCAATTCCATCTTGCGGATCAGGCACAGCGGAAATTTTCCGGCAACGGTATGAGCGGACCATTCGCTCCACAAACTCTTTCAAAGACCATGCAAAAGTGCTTGCAGGGTCAGGCGTATTTTTTGATTGATGCTCCCCAAGGACAGGCTTCGATTCAACAAAGCATTATGCCCATCGCCAGCACTGCCGATGCCATGATCACCAAGGCGCGATGGGATAGTCGCATTGAGCTCGACGGTGCCACGCTCACCACGGGACAACTCGAAATACAGTATCGCAATGGTGCTCGACTACCGTTGCGCTTGCCCGAAAACGCGGTATTGCTTTCGTGCTCCGCAAATGAAATCGAGATCGCTCCCGTGATCGCCGCACCGGGATTGTTAGAATTTTCCCTACCCGCACAAGATCGCTCGATGGGCTCGGCTAAGCTCACCATTTCCTATACCGAACGGTTGGAGAAGTTTGCCCCGCTTGAAGGACAACTGAGCCTGCGCTTGCCAGGCACCAGCTATTTTATCAACAGCCTGCAATGGCAACTCGTCATGCCGGCAGAATACACGGCAGAAGTGGCGGGCAATCTCACGCGTCCGACCAGTGGCAGTACGCAGGCAAACGTCATTCTGTTAGAGAAAAATCTTTGTCGTGATGAAACCCCGCAGGCGGAAATATTCTATAACCGCAACAACAAACTCAACCGCTGAATGTAACTCGCTATCTTTATGAAACTATCCCACTTATTCGCCACCGCAGGCATCTTATTGGTCACCACCGTCGCTTGGTTTATCCTTGGCGCGGCGATTGAATCACGCAGCCAGGAATTTGGCTCTGGCATGCGCAAGGAAGTCCACCAAGTGTGGGGACCGCAGTTGGTGCAACATCATCCGCATGCTTTCTATCGTTCGCCCAACGTGCCGAATGGCAAAGCCCTGATTCAATCAGAAAAAAGCCGCGTCAGGGCAGAGATCAAGTACGCACCGAAAAAACGTGGCTTGATGAGCCATCGTACCTACGACGTGATCTTCGCGAGTGAGTATGCGTTTCGAAATCCGACACGCATTCCGCAGACCTTGTTTGTGCAATTTCCTTTGCCTGATACGCAAGGCTTGCGTGGCGTTCAGATCGCACTCGATGGCAAGCAAACCGATGTCCGACGTTCCAGCGACGGTTCCCTAGAGTTAGCGGTCGAGGTGGCAGCCTCTTCGATCGTTGAGCTAAAAGTGAACTATCTCACAAACGGCACCGATGCCTGGCTTTACTACTTTCCCCATCCCGAACGAGTGCAGGATTTTGAGTTGTTCATGAAAACGAATTTCGCCGAATACAGCTTCCCGACGGGTTGTGGATCTGCGACAAAACGAGATGAAAATCTCTGCGAGTTTATCTGGTCTTACCAACCAGATGTGCTGTCAGCACCCAACATTGGCATGGAAATGCCCAAGTTGCTCAATCCCGCACCGGTCGCTTCGCGCATCTCGTTTTTTGCCCCGGTTTCGTTGTTGTTTTTCGTTACCGTGCTGTTGCTATTAGGGACATTGCGCGGCGTGAGCTTGCACCCGATGCACATTTGTTTTGTCTCGGCGGGCTTCTTCGCGTTTCAGTTGTTGTTCGCTTACCTGACCGATGTCATTCCTCTCTATGTCGCCTTTGGCATCGCGGCGCTGGTTTCCGTAGTGTTAGTGAGTGGTTATTTGAGTGCCGTCGGTGGCATGCGTTTGTTGCGCATCGCCCTGCCAGCGCAGATCGGCTATATGGTGTTGTTCAGTGTGTCGTTTTTCTTCGATGGCATGACCGGATTGACCATCGCCATCGGTGCGGTGATCACACTCGCCCTGCTGATGAAAGTGACAGCAAAGACCTCATGGAAAGAAGTCTTTGCACCGAAAAAATCGATCATTCCACCCGTTTTGCCGACTGCGTAAATGGGAATGGCTTGATTTTCCGCATTCCTCGCTTGAATTTTGCCGCCCGCGCTAGCACTCTGAGCGCGCACGTGCCCGTAGCTCAGTTGGATAGAGCTCCCGCCTTCTAAGCGGATTGTCGCAGGTTCGAATCCTGCCGGGCACGCTTTTTATTTCACGATGATCCCAAGGATCAAAGAAGTTCCCAACATACGATGAAAATCTTCCCTCTCCTCCCGTTCTTCTTTCTTGGCTCGATTGTAGCCCAAGAACCAGCCACGTCCCGCGCTACCCTGCTTGCACCAATCATTCGCGAGCCGATTGTTCAGCCGGAACCCAAACCCGTGCTTCGTCTCGATATCGCCCCAGAAAGCGTCCTCGAATCCAAAGACACCATCATTGATGGGCAAAAAATCACCGTCCAAGAAATTGAGCCCATCGCCCTGCCTCCCATTCCACCCACGCCAGAGCCCCGCCCTCTCACCGCGGAGCAAATCGCCGCCCGCGATGCTAAGCTAGCCAGCGCCCCCAAACACCGCAGCCTCATGCTCTCCTGCACCGTCTTCGACGGTAAACACACCCGCATTCAAGGCTTCACCCGCGCCAAAGACACCACCGAGCGCTGGGAGGCATGGAGCAACATCAACTTCCACCATTTCAACAGCCTGCCCCGCTTCCGAAAAAACGACATCACCTACTCACTCTTCTTCGGCATCGGTGATGAAGACACCATCAAAGCCGCCGCCCGCTACGCCCGAATCAAAAAAACCTACATTCCGCCCGCCATCCCCCAACTCCTCGCCGATCCCACCACCGAACCCCGCTTCATCGTCACCAAAGGCAACCCCACCGCCGAAGACCTCGCCCCCTTCATCGGCCTCCACGAGCTCTACCAAGACCACTACAAAGACCTCATCAGCGAATACAACCGCATCAAAGTCCAACAAGAACGCGAAGCCGCTGAACGCCTAGCCAATCCACCCGATCCTAAACCTGACATTGTCATCCAACATTGGACTATCACTCCTTATGCCCCAGCAGCCCCCACCAAACTCGAAATCTTACCCGCAAAAACAGAACAACAAACCCCAACTCAAACCGAAGAGAAAGGAGAGCCATCAAAATGAAAACTCTCGCATACTCTCGCTCCTTTATCTTCCTAGTGATTCAGCTTCTCCTGCTTTCTGCCAGCCACGCAATTCTCGATCAGAACTCTAATGGGCTAAGTGATTTATGGGAAAAACAACAAAACAATGGCAACCTTTTCCCCAATAGCTTTCTCGCTTCAGCAGACGAAGACAAAGACGGGTGGTCTAACGCCAAAGAAGCCATAGCAGGCACAGACCCCTTCGAGGCAAATCCTACCGATGGCATTGTAGCCGTCACCCTCACGCCGAGCTTAGTAGCCGCCGCTTACACCCTCACGTGGCCCACGCTCCTGGGCAAAAATTATCAACTCGAAGCAAGTACCGATCTCCTCAATTGGTTTGCTGTCGGCACGCCCATAACCACCATTCAATCCACCCATTCCTTTGGTATAAATACTACGCAGCCAGATAACTCGATACCGCCTAAAGTTTTATGGCGCGTTAAAGTTACTGACCTCGATACCGACCTAGATGGCCTAACCAACTCCGAAGAACACTCCCTCGGCACTAATCACTTCCTCGACGACACCGATGGCGATACCCTCAAAGACAAAGCCGAGATCCTCGCCGGCACCAGCCCGCTCGATGAAGACACCGACGAAGACGGACTAAACGACAACCTCGACGCCACACAGCTTTCTAACGATGCAATCGCAGATCCCGACGGAGCCAACCTTGCTGCCCATCTCAACAACTACACGACCGAAACCAACGGCGTAAAACTCATCGCCCGCTACGATTTCGAGGCAATCCCCACCATCAACAATTACGACTTCGCTTCGTCCGTACCTAATATCCCCGGTGCTTCAGCCGATGACGTTGGTCTCGATCGCTTTGCTAATCCCAGCGGCATGCCCTCATTTTGCTGCCAATGGAACAGCAGTCCTACTACGAACGAATATCTTAGCCTGCCCTACCAGATTCTCGAAAACCGCACCAGCCACGCTTGGTCCTACTGGCTCAAACTACCCAAAAACGCCTTCGTTGCCAGTGCCCAAAACGCTGGTATTCGAAGCCTTCTTTCCATCGGCATTGATCATAACGCAGCATCCATTCCTGGATCATCATCGCCCTTACCAGCCCTTCACTGGTATTGCGATATAACCGCTGGCACTATCAGAGCCGAAACCTACCAAAACCAAATTGGCACTGCCAACATGCTCGGCAGCGGTTGGAATATCCCCGCAGCGTGGAACGACGGAGAATGGCATCACATCGTGTTTTCCAAGAGCGATACGAAATATAACATCTACTTCGATGGTGTAGAACTCGGCGAGAAAACTAGCAATAACATCAACCTTCCCCTTTCAAGCAATTCCTACACTTTAATTGGACTCCGCGATCTCACAGCCACTACTTTAACGAATGTAAGCTATCGATTCCCTGAAGGCAGCCGACTTGATCGCCTCCGTTGCTACACCAAGCTCACGCTCGCCGATGCCCAAGCCCTTTACAACCAAGACATTGATCGCGATGGCCTCTATGATCGCACCGAATCACGCCAGCGCTTGTGGCAAGACTACAATCAAAATGCCCTGCGCGAAGCAACGGAGAGCGACTACATCCTGCGCCCCTTCCATCATGATAGCACCACCAGCGACCACGATAAGGACGGCATCACTAGTCACAACGAACAAAACGGTCCCATCATCAGTGATCCCGGCAACTTTGATACCGACGGAGACTTGCTGCCAGATGGCTGGGAGAAACTCCACAACTTCCCCTACCACATACCCGGCGGCACTGCAGACACCCATCTTGATGGAGACTCTGATGGGGCGGACAATTTCAAAGAATACTTAGCAGGCAGCAATCCTCACAATGCCCACAGCGATACCGATGGAGTCAACGACGGCATCGAGATCAACCAAAGGTCGGACGCAAATGACGCAAGCGACCAAGGACTTCCACCTGATTCCCAACAAACCTATAGCTTGCTCCTCGGCATTGGAGATGATAGCGAAAACCAAGACCAAACCTACGAACTCGTCGCCAGCGAATACGATTGGACTACTGGCGGTGAGAAAGAAATCTTCCGCCTCCTGGCGCACGGAAACCATGTACTGAACACGATAGACGGGTTTTACACTTACGCCTCCTACACATTCCGCGCCGAAAAAAGAGGCGTTATCCATGCTTACAACGAACAATCCGACAATGACTACTGCTTTACAGTCGAACCAACGGACAACAGCGGGTTAACGAGCGTCCATGAAGTCCACGATCTAACAAACCTTGCGCCGGCGGAAGGCTATGTGCTCGGTGAACAAGCCTACTCTCCTGTAGCAACAGAAGCCAAACGCGCCATCCTCCAACCCCTGCGTGTGGATTTGGCCGTCGATACCGACATGGATCGAATCTTCGAAAGCCTTTACCTCAAATTCAGCTCAGGCAGCCAGTATGGCCCTGACAGCAGCAAACAAGACCGTGAGCTCCTTGACAATGATCCCCAGCGCGCTGTCATTATCGATGTGAATAACAACAACAGTGATAGCAAAACACCTAGCACTGGCAGTGCCGTCGTCGATAACGCCAATAACACGCTCGATGGCGCAGTGGATAAAACGGAAATCACCGCAAGTGCCACCGGACACAGCTTTGGCAACATCCGCCTCTGGTGCTGGCCTAACGAAAACTTCGGTATCCCATGGTTTGGCAAGCCGGCCAAGTACCAACTCAAACTCAGCTACGCCGATGCCGCCCATGCCAACTACGTGCGCGTCTTCGCTGCCACAGGAGTCACCAACGATAACCAAAAGCCCGTCATGTATCTTGGTCCTGGAAAAACCGAACACTTCATCGACCCCGTGGAGTTTTTCACCGAGACTCCTTTCAAGCAACCTACCGCTACAAATGCCTATCGCAACCTTGTGGCTGAAGGCATCACCTACGGCACTGCCACCATCAAACTGGAAATCATCGATATCGCGACCAACACCGCAGTAGGTCAGCCCCAGATCGTCCGCATCAGTACCAATGTTGACAGACTTGAACAACTTCCCGCATTTGTTGCCAACACTAAAGACGCTGTCCACCTACGAGGCGTCACACCCCATCACTTCGGCATGCGCAAGCAAAACCAAAGCACAGCTGGCATCCGTGCACTCAGAGGAAAATTGACCATCAAGATACCAAGCACAACAAGTGCACATAACACACAACTCACCCCAATGCGCTCAAAGTTTCTAAAACGGCAAATATCCGACTTAGAGCAAACCGATAGCGGAGCCAGTTTTTGGATTGGCCTCAAGCAAAACAACCCTGATGGCAGCCCAGCGCAATGGGTGCAAACAGGAGTGCGTTGGGTTCAGCCAACCGATCAAAAAATTGCATCCCCCCCCGGCCTCTATTTGGAGACAGGCGATACTTTCGGAAATTTAGGTGCAAACTCATTTACGCAAGAAACCATCAATACCAACCTTGCTGCCTGGTTGACCGGCGGTGGAGTCAGCAATAATGCAAATTCCATTTTATCAAATTGGAACAATCGCGTGTTGGAAATGGATTTTGTTCTCTTTAAGTCCATTAGCCCGAATGAAGAAGATAGCAATGCCAATCCGATACCGTGGGTGGCGATATTCAAAGATTCTGCTGGTAATTATCTTCTCATGAAGAAAACAAATGCGCCCCCAGAAGGCACGGTAGGCACTCAGAACAAGAATGAATTGGAAAGACGTTATCGGACACAATCCTTCAAGGATATTGACTGCCTATTTGAGGCTAACAACTCGATTGCCTTCACCGTGGGCTCATCACAGGAACAAAGTTCGTTCAGTAACCTTCAATATGCGGTTTCGTATGTTGCCCAGCACGGAGCGGAACCCGGAAGCAGTAATAAAGCTGGATTGTTCGCATGGGCATCAGAAACTTTTTCTTGGGAAAACACAGAATTTGATGGCTCCACGGCGGAAGTGAAAACCGGTCGTTTGAATGGTACAAATGCGCAAAATGGATCGCATCCGCATCCTTATTGGCAAAAAACAAACACTGCTACTAGCCTGACCATTTGGGACCTCAGAAACTATGCCTTTGGCGTAGCACCCTAAATTTATGAAAAAAAACTATCATTACGCAATCGCATTCATGGCCATTGCCATCGGACTGATTCTTTGGAAAACTATTCCCAATCATTCACAAAAAAAACGTCTGGCACCTTCATCTGCGATCATCGATGATGATGCGCAACAGGCAAACTCCGACACAGCGCGCCTACAAGCAAAAAATATAATACATACGCCCAAAGGGACGCTACGGTATGCTAAGATGAAACCGAGTTATGATATGGTGAACCACTTTATCGAATCTGGTTTTATAGATGTAGAATACCAGAAATGGCTCGCTCGGCTTCGCCCTAATTCTTGGAAAGTTTTTCTAGACGAAAAAAATCATGTCATTAAATTTCAAATCCGAGAAGTAGTAACTCCAACAGTTAACAACGACGTAAGGATGCTAAATTTTATAGAAGAGCACTATATCATAACGGCGATAGGATCAAATAAAGTTTCCATGGAAGACAAAGAAACGATGAAAAATTTATATTTATCATTACAAGTGAATAACAGTTTTTTAGAAAATAATACGCAAGAATTTTCCGGTGCCCCCAATTTGCAAGAAGTAGAAATTTATCCTGTCCTGGCCCAATATCAAGGACTCTCAAATCCTGAGTTACGGGAAAGTGACAAGAACTTTTCATACCTTGAAGGCAAAGACCTGCCAATGTTGCTGATAAAATCAAACAAAGGCACTCCGAACAAAGAAGACCGGAGCACGTCCACCGATGAGGGCAGAGCCATACTTTATAAATACGGCATGGAAGATTGCAGAGAAGTTGAATGGCAGCTTCTTCCTTTTCCCCGAAATGAGGAAGAGGTCAAATTTTACACAAACTCGCCTGATCCTGATTCCATAGGAACTGGCGCGAGGTTCTTCACTCCTACTGTTGCAGCATGGGAACGTGTTCACGGCAAAAAGTATGTGGAAAAATAGTGCTGTCCCCTCCACAGACCCTTGCAGAAATCTCGACTGCCTGTTTGAAACAAACAACTCCACCGCTTTTGCCGTCGGCTCTTCTGACTCGCAAAGCTCTTTCAGCGACCTGCAGTATGCGGTAGGTTATGTTCCGCAAAATGCCTCCATGCCGGGCGGTAGCAATAAAGCAGCATTGTTTGCATGGGCTTTATCCAATTTCGCTTGGGAAAGCACTGAATTTGGCAACTCAACGGCTGAAATCAAAACGGGGCGGCTGACTGGAGTAGACGCGCAAAACGGCATTCAAACTCATCCCTATTGGCAGAAAAGCAATACCGCCAACAGCCTGAACATCTGGGACCTCAGAAACTATGCCTTTGGAACAGCACCCTAAAAGTATGAAAAAAATCCATCACTACGCTATTGTCCTGATTGGCATTGCCATCGTTCTAATTCTTTGGAAAATCGTTCGTAATAATTCAGACATCAAAACTACTAATGTCCAATCTGGCAACGTGATACGTGAAGGACACGATTCCAATCACATTGCGGCGAACAATACCGAAAAAAAAATACTGCAGTCGCCCAAAGGAAGCCTCAGCTATGCTGAGATAAAACCGAGTTATGATATGGTGAACCGCTTTATTGAGGCGGGCTTAATTGACGCAGACTATCAACAGCGGCTCTACAGGTTACGTCCCAATCCATGGAAAGTGTTTCTTGATGAACACAATCATGTAGTAAAGTTTCAAATCCGTGATGTCACACTAGCCACGGTGAACAATGACTTAGCCATGTTGAATGATCTTGAGAAGTGGTATATAATTTCAGAGATTGGAACAAATCAAATTTCCATGGACGACGAAGAAACGACAAAAAATTTATATTTATCAATACAAGTGCACGGCAGTTTTTTAGACAATAATACGGAAGAGTTTTCCGGTGGAATTAATTTACAAGAAGTCGAAATGTATCCTGTCATGGCACAATATCAGGGGCATCCTAATCCCGAGTTGCGGGATAGTGACAAGAATCTCGTTTACTTAGCGGGGAAAAATTTGCCTATGCTTTTAATCAAATCCAATAAAGGCTATGGGACATGGAGTGAAGCAAGCGATGAGGATAAAAAATTGTTGAACAAATACGGAATGGAAGAGTGCAGAGAAATTGAATGGTTGCTGCTTCCATTACCCCGCAATGAAGAAGAAGCTAAATTTTTCGCAAACGCCCCTATTCCTGAACACATAGGCACGGGCGTATTACGCTACACGCCAACAGTCGCAGCTTGGGAGCGTGTTCACGGAAAAAAATATGTTGGCCCATAACAGTTGCGAAAAGACTAGTCGATTAACTGGCCTGGTAGCGAAAACGGCACCCATGAACATTCCTACTGGCGAAAAACAGTCACGCCCACAAGTGTAACTATTTGGGATTTACGAAACTACGGATACAACGCGGCCCAATAGTCATGAACAAAAAACATATCATAGCGTATGCCATCATAATCGCGGCGATCATTCTGATTGTTATCAGACTTAGCGATCATGGTTCAACCCAACCGATGCCAACTGATGGTCGAGAAATTCACACAAACCAGTCATCCGCAAATAGTCGTGAGAACGAAACGAACGATGCAAAAATGATGCTACATGCTCCCTTCGGCAAGCTCCGTTACAAAGAACACTTACCGCAATACCCACTCATTCAAACATTCAAAGATTATGGATTTTTGGATCAAAATACGGAAAATGTCTTAAATAGCCGCGGCATCAATCCATGGCAGGTATATCTCGATGATGAGCAAAACGTGGTAAAATTCACGATCCGCGAAGCCATCCCCCCTACAGTCAATATGAATGATCTTCTGTTGGCAGATTTTCAAAATCAGGGATACGAAATTGCAGGAAGAAACAAGATCAATTTCAAATTAGACGACAAAGAATTGATGCAACAATTGTATAAAACATTGTTAGATAAATTTTATCTTCACAAAAGCACCAAAGTTGGTGGTGAAATAAGACCAAATGAATACGTGATCTATCCTGTCATCGCTCGCTATCATAGTGAAGCTGATCCAAGTAATGTACACCAAGCCTATCTGCAAGGAAAAGATATGCTAATGTTGCTCATCATTCGTAACCGAGGTTACCCAAATGAACTTGATTATTTTGGTGATGAATCAGTGCCTACAATCAAAAGGTATGGTGTTGAGAACTGCATGGACATGCTAATTGACCTGATTCCATTGCCGCGCAATCAGGCTGAAGCAGAATGGTATGAAAAGGCACCCGAATCATCCTCAATTGGAGCAAGTTTCCGCGCTTACACACCAACTGTCGAGGCATGGGAACGGGTTCACGGGAAAAAATACTTGGATAAATAGTGCTGCCCCTCCATTCACCCATGCATAAATTTCGACTGCCTGTTTGAAACAAACAACTTCATAGCATTTACCCATTGGCGTCAGGCTAAGGCGTAACCCGTTGACATTCAACGAAAAAACCTTCGGATTTCTCGATAATTTTCTTGACCTGCAGTACACCCAGGCAAAATCGACATGTTCAAAAGCACATGTCAACATCGTTCCTTCCTCATCTTACCC
>CAMDCV010000028.1 GCA_945890645.1 Akkermansia muciniphila | reverse complement strand
CACTCGAAATCATCAACACGGCGAGTCCTTCTTTGGCAAGACCTCGAATGATTTTATGAATCTCACTCTTCGCGCCGACGTCCACTCCTTGCGTGGGTTCATCGAGAATCAATAAGCGCGGTTTGGTGGCCAACCATCTTGCGACACTGACCTTCTGCTGATTGCCACCACTCAATGAAGAGCCAGGCGCATCGGGACCGTAGGCTTTGATTCCGAGATCGCGTATCATCTGTAGCGCCAAATTTTGTTCCGCCGCTTTGCGCAAAAATCGACGTGGAAAAATTTTCCGGTGAATCGCCATCGTGATGTTGTGAGCAATCGGCAAATCGAGAATCACACCATGCTTGCGACGGTCTTCGGGCACATACGCAATGCCCTGCGCAATTGCCTCCGCTGGTGAGGAAATACTCACTGCTTTATTACCTAACAAAATTTTCCCCGAACTCGCTGGCGTGATGCCAAATAAGATACGCGCCAACTCGGTGCGGCCCGCGCCGACGAGTCCGGCCATACCGAGGATTTCTCCCGCACGCACGGTGAGCGAAATGTCGTTGACCCCACTTTCCGCGCAACTGACGTGTTGCATTTCGAATACCACGTCGCCCGCTTTTGATTCGGCGGGCGGATAAATCGAGGAAACTTCGCGTCCGACCATCAACTGGATCATTTGCGATTCGTTGAGTTGATCAACCACATTCGTGCCCACACTTTCGCCATCGCGCAGGACGGTCACGCGATCCGCTAACGCAAAAATTTCTTCCAAGCGATGGGAAATATACACCACGCCCACACCCGCAGCACGCAGGTCGCGCACGACAGCAAAAAGCAAATGCTGTTCCTTCTGTGTCAGTGATGCCGTCGGTTCATCCATGATCACAATGCGAGCGCCCGAACCCAAGGCGCAGGCGATTTCCACCAACTGCTGTTCCGGCATCGAGAGCGATGCGACTTCGGCATCCGGTGAAATTTCCGCACCGATGCGCTTGAGCAATTCCGCCGCGCGAAGTCGTTGGCCTGGCCAATCGACCTTCGCGTGAGCGCGTGATTTTTTCAAACGCAGTCCGATATTTTCCGCAACGCTGAGGTCAGGAAACAATGCCGGTTGTTGATAAATGCATGCGATCCCTAACTCTTGCGCCTTCGATGGAGTAAGGGCTTGCACGACTTCGCCCATGACATGCATGGTACCAGCATCCGGCAAATGCGCTCCCGTGATCACTTTGATCAAGGTTGATTTTCCTGCACCGTTTTCGCCTAACAGCGCATGGACTTCGCCCGCTTTTAATTCAAACGATACGCCCTTCAAGGCACGCACCGCACCGAATGATTTTTTAATGCCAGAAAGTTGTAGCAGCGTTTCCAAGGCGGTGGGTTTTAGGCGTAACTGGATCCTGTGTTCAAACCGAGGGCGATACGACGTGCGCTGCGCTCTTTCGCGGCGGCAGCTTCGTAACCACTCTCGCGATGCGCAGCAAGCGGATCGAGCGGCAAGTCGTGCGATTTCCGCCACTCACCAATCGCGGCACTGACATCGGTGTTGAACGCTTTTTTCAAGCACATCTCCGCATCGATGATGCGACCTTCGGCTTGGTAGCGCACCATGGACTCGTGATCGACGAGTGCCGCTTTCGCGTAGAGTTCTTGGGCTGTGGTGACCGTCTGAATCATCGCCTCGATCTTTGGCTTCAGGTTGTGCGATTGATCGATCATGTATTCGATCTTCGGATACACGCCGCCGCGTTCCCAAGCATAGAAATGGATTTCGTGGAATATGCGGAAAATCTGATAGGGATCGATCGAGCCGAGCGTGAGGTCGTCATCGGCGTAGCGGCGGTCATTGAAGTGGAAGCCGCCGAGCATGTTTTCATCGAGCAACCACGCGACGATTTGTTCGATGTTTTGGGCGAGGTAGTGGTGACCGGTATCGACGAGAACTTTTGCCTGTGGCCCAGCCATTTTCGCCATCAAGTAGGCCATGCCCCAGTCGGCGAGATCGGTTTGATAAAAGGCTGGCTCGAAGGGTTTGTATTCCACCAGCAGCACTTGATCGGGATCGAGGCGTTTGTGTGCCTCGCGCAGCGCGGATTCGAAGCGATGCTTGCGAGCGCGGATCGAGTCTTGGCCCGGGTAGTTTGTACCATCGGCGAACCATAAGGAAATTGCATGACTGTGCAGTTCTTTGCCGAGGTCAATGCTATCGCAAATGTGTTGAACGGCTTTCGCACGAACGGCTTCATCGGGATTGCCGACGCTGCCGAGCTTGTATTCTTGGTCTTGGAAAAGGTTGGGATTGATCGAGCCAATGCGCACTCCATGTTTTGAAGCCGCCGCCGCGATTTCCGTAGCTTTGCTGAGATCGGGAAAGTCCCACAACACGTGCGTTGCGACGGTAGGGCAGCATCCGGTGAGGCGATTCACTTGTCCGGCATCCGCGAGCTTGTCGGCCATGTCGATGGCGGCAGCGGGTTGATGGAATTTGCCAAAACGAGTCCCCGTATCGGAATAACCCCACGAGGGAGTTTCAATGAAAAAGTTTTCGAGAGCGTGGTGAATCGAAGAGTCAGTTGCGTTCATGAATAGATGGGTTGGCTGCGGCGCGAAGGGTTCAACTGCAGGGGATTGGAGTCACCCGTAAGAGGCGGGCAGGTTGCGTGGTTTCCCTTGATAGCACAAGAAGAAAATGCGACTGTTCAAAGCCGTTAGCGAGCTCTGCAAGATTGACATGCTGCATACCGTAAGTAATATGCTTTTGCTATGGATGATTACAATCGACGCGAGTTTATCAAGACCACCGTGCCCGGCTTGCTGGGTGTGATGTTGTCGCTGCCGTCCTTGTGTGCCTTAGCAACCCGTGCGAATGCCTGCAATGGCCGCTTGAAATCCGATCAATCCATGCACTGGGAGGCGTTTCTGGAAGCCGTGGCCAAGGAAGCCGCCAAGCAACACCTCGACAAGTGGAACGAGGAAGAGTATCTACAAAAAATTGCTCGCCTCACCAAATCCCTCTATCTCGAAGATCCGGTCATCTCTCAAGCGATGGAAAAAGTCGCCGTGCGTTTGAAAAAAGGCTGGGTCGATTTTCATGATCTCGAAAAGAACCTCGATTTCGCTGTCTGCCTGTTGCAGTTTGATGTGAATGAAGTCATCAAGCCGCACAACCACCCCGGCATGACCGGCATGATCCTTTGCGCCTCGGGCGAAATCCATGCGCAGAATTACGACATGTTCAAAACCATCGAAGAGAAAGAAATCGATGGCGCACGCACGGGCAAGTATCTGCTGCATCAGTCATTGGATTGCACCTTGCGCAAAGGCGATGTTTCGACCCTGACTTCGCAAGCGCGCAACATCCACACCTTGAAGGCAAAAGCTGTCACGCAATTGATCGATATTTTCACGCCTCCCTATAACAAAGAGCGTTCCGAAAAAAGCTGCTGGTATGAGCTGGACGAGGCGCCCGTGGCAGGCAGCAAGACAATTTACGAAGCGCATTTGAAAGATTGATGGCTGCTCGGCATGCAGGGAAATTCCGCGATTCCCCTTGCCTTATCTGGCCATATCCTATACACAGGTAGTGCTCCTTCCCCATATGAACTCCTTTGACCATCATCAAAAAAAGAAACCTCGCGGTTTCACGCTGGTAATTACTTTGTCGCTATTAATGCTGCTAGTGATGCTTGCCATTGGAATGCTGAGTCTATCGTCGGTCTCCCTGCGTTCCAGTTCCCGTCAAGATGACATGAAGGAGGCGCGCGCTAACGCGAGGATGGCGCTCATGATCGCCATTGGTGAACTTCAGAAAGAAATGGGACCTGACATGCGGGTGAGTGCGGAAGCCGCGATTTTCGACCAAAACGCCAAAACCGAAGAAATCGAGGGAGTGAGTCAACCCCACTGGCTCGCGAGCTATGAATCGTGGGGCGCTTGGCTCAATGACTCCTACACGAATCCCTCCAGTGGCTCGGCGCTCAAGATCCAAGACACCTACGCACCGAAACGTGAAAAAATGTTCCGCAAGTGGTTGCTGTCGATGCCTCCCGGAATGAGTGCTGATGTCAATGCTCCCAGCAATCTGAGTGGCTGGAACGATAGCAATTCCGTGGTACTGGTCGGAGAGAATAGCCTCGGAGAAGCCGCTCAATCGAGTCCGGAAAAAATCACCCGAGCGTATCTTCAAAAGGTTGGCGAAAATGGTCGCCATGCGTGGTGGATCAGTCCCGAAAATCACAAAGCAAGAATCGACAAAGCCAAGAAACCCCGTGCACTCAGCGCTGCTGCTTGGGAAGTAGCCCAAAGCGCTACTGCGGAAGTGGGCGTAGGTGTGATCACGGGATTTGATCCACTGGATGCGAACGCAAGCCTAGCCGATAAACTCATTTCGCGCCCTTCACTCACTCCCGCTGGGATCGATGACGAGATTGTGCAAAAACATTTTTTCGATCTCACGGCATTGAGTCGGGGAGTGCTCGCCAGTGTGCGCACGGGCCACCTGAAGAAAGACCTGAGTCTGTTATTCGAGAAAGACAAGTCCGACTTACCGGCTCCCTACCTTTACAGCCCGGGGGATGTGCGGGAACCGTCGATTCGTCCGATGAGTGCCGAGCTGAAAGCCTATAACCCGAAACTTCCGGAACGCCACTTCGCATCATGGACACGGATGAGACATTTTTATCGAATGTATCGGCAAGACAGCGATTCGGAAGCTAGGCCCTTTCCTGGTGGCACAGAGGGCACTTCTGGCATCAATTGGACTGGTTCGAAACCTTGGGTGGATAGCAATGTAAGCACCTACTCCTCGGCATGGGATGGTCAAGATACCTATGTCCATTTTCCGATTCTTTCGCACATCACCTACATTCTCAGTCTCAAAACGGAGCGTCTCACCAGCGGACCTAATGCAGGGAAATTTGATTTGCGATATGTTGCCTCGCCCGTTTGCGTCTATTGGAATCCCTACAATGTGGAACTGCGTGTGCCCGACAAAAAACTGGCGATGCGATCGTATCTTGCTCAGGTGCATACCATGGATGGCTTGCTTTCCTTGGGGAATACTTACAATAAAACTGATGCTCTTCGATTTGATGACGACTATGCCCGCATGATGTCCGGTTCGAGTGATGACATCATTTTCAAACCGGGAGAATTTCGCATCTTTTCCCCCATAGGCTCGAGCCTTGTGAAAGGAGATAAGTTGGACATGATGCCCGGGTTCGACCCCCAATCTTACGGCGGACTTTACGCCCCCGTGGGGGCCTACACGCAGGCGCAAAATCCCAAGTATCAAATGCGCTTCAGCAACAAAATCAACAGCTGGAAATTCAATTTCCGCGAGGGCAACACGCCCGCATCCTTCGTTTTCATGCAGTACTGGTCGCCGATCGGGGATAACAATGGCGGAAATTACACCATCATGGGCTACAATCTCCACGTCGACTGGTTCAACACCGGGCAACTTTTCACTCCCATCTCCGCTGCTACGCCGTGGGTATTCGACGGCCAAATTCTTCCTGTCGGCTACTTCCAATTTGCGCTCAAGGGACTGCATGATCACGACTATGATACGATCAATTGGGAGCGCGACTGGCGCTCTCGCAACTGGGTGCAAGCACCTCCATTTTATCTGGGGCAAGGCTTGTATATGTCAGATGACACCACCATTGGCAATACGCAGCGGATGGATGCTGCCTATGAAATGCGATTCGGTTCTCTCTTAGGAGCTGGAAAAGGGGTGGAGGATATCATTCAACACGTCGGACAGAGCGCCATCATGGGCAAAGAAGAAATCATCACCGCGGCACCCAGTCTTGAGCTACCCACGGCACCGATTGGCAGCCTTGCCGGATTTGGTGCGATGAGAATCCATCCGGGCTGGGTTGATTTTGCGACTCTGAATCCGGATTGGAAACGAGGGGCCGCTCCTGCACCAAGCAATGATTCTTCAGGTAATTCACTCTATCGGGCTGAATCAAAAGTGTGGGCCTACCAAAGCGGCGTCACCGGTCCGGGTATTGGGAATTCTTTTCTCCATCCGATGATCCCACGCACGGATGTTTATAAGTTTTTCAATAATTCCATCAGTATGGATATGAAGGACATCGTGAATGCCGATGCCGGCTATACGGCCACAGACACCAAAGCCTATTCTGATTACTGGGATCATGCGCTGCTTCTCAATGATGCGCTCTGGGATGACTACTTCGTGTCGTCGCTCGCTGATCAATCGCGACCCGGCGCCTCCGCCAGTGCGAGCCTGAGTGAAAATATTGAAAAACTTGTCAAAGGTGAGGAACTAGCGAACGCGCGTTATCTTCCGTATTTGGGTGGTCGTACCGGCGATGTCGTAAAGTCCGCGTTAGACGCAAAAGACGGTTATCTTAAGGCGGCCGCTCATCTCATGGTGGATGGCATGTTCAATGTCAACAGCACCTCCGTGGATGCATGGCACGCGCTCTTCGCAGGCATCCGCGAGCGTCAAGTCGTCTACCGGGATAGCAGCGGCGCGCTGAAACCCGTCACGATTCCCTCAGGAAAGCGGATTGCCCTCTCCCGCTTCAATACGGCTAACTCGGACAAGGAAGGAAACGACCCTCTCTATGGCGTCACACGCGATGACGGCATGCAGGCTTGGTCCGGTGTTCGTTTTATCGATGACACGCAACTCCGCAAGCTCGCGGAGGAATGCGTGAAACAAGTGAAGCAGCGTGGCCCCTTCTTGAATTTTTCGGAGTTTATCAACCGACGTTTGTCGAACGATAGTCTCGGCATCATGGGTGCCTTGCAATCTGCCATCGACTACGATGACGCGAGCCCTGATGCCAATTCCATCAACTACAATTTCAAAAGCGAAACAGACTTCATGCTCAAGGCCAATGATCTTGGCGTCAATGCCTACTCCACCCCTGAGGCCGCCGTTGGTTCGCGCTTCGCCGGTATTCCGGGATACGTGATCCAGTCCGACTTGCTGAATCCAATTGCCAACACTCTTTCCGTGCGTGATGACACTTTCCGCATTCGGGCTTACGGAGAGAAACTTGATGCCAATGGCAAAACGCTCGCTCGGGCCTGGTGCGAAGCCGTCGTCCAAAGAGTTCCCGAGTATGCTGATCATAGCAACAATCCTGAAGTGCCGGCGCGGGAAATAACACAACAAGGAGTGTTTTCTAGCATCGATGACAGCGCACTCACCTCAATCAACCGTCGTTTCGGCAGGAAGTTTCAGATCGAAAGCTTTCGCTGGTTGAGCAGCTCCGAAATCTAACACATACTTTTTCCCGCCTCTCTCATGAATCGATTTTTTTGCTGCATTTGTTGGCTAGTATCCGGTCTTCTGCCACTCACAGCGCAGAATGATGCCGTGGAGCCCACCAAAAAGCAGGCGGGTCGCACAGCTTGGTTTGCTTGCCTCGGCTTACCCGACAATTTGGAAAATCCGGTCAAGGTCCTGGGCGGCCAAGAAATGATCGATGTCGAACTTTCCAAATTCATGACGAGTGCCGCGGTGAAAATTCCGGCCGATGGCATCATCCGCATAGTCCGTCAAGTGCCAGACCCGGCCAATCAGGACAAAACAAAGTTGCTCATTTTAGCCGAAGCGAAAATCCCTGAAAATGTGCGCGAAGCACTCATCATCCTAGCCCCTGTGTCAAAGCCCGAAGCAGATCTCGTCTTCAAATGCATGGTGCAGGACTTGGCTTCCTTCAAAGGTGGTGACCGACTTTACATCAATCTGAGTGACACCAACATCGCCGTTCAACTTGGCGAAACCAATGTCGCCGTCCCCGCGCTACAAGCGAAAATTTACTCCTCACCGGCGCTAACAGAACCAAAAAATATGCCGATCACTTACCGGTTCTATCATCCACAAGAAGAAAAATGGAAAATGTTCAGTGCCTCAACCATCGTAGTCCGCCCTACCCGCAGGGAAATCTACATTTTCAACAACGGCACACGCCTCGGTAATATCAAAAAACACAGCATCCTTTTTCCTGTGGAAATGAAAACTCCGCCTGCTGAGTAGACTTCGAGACAATGCTTTCCCAGCGCCCAGCTGTGCCGCACTGCGCATTCATGCTTTACACGAAGCGTTTAATCATGGTTGAATCGTCTCTCATGACAACGAACATCCACACCGAATTTCACCGCTTTCTGCATCGCGAGGACAAAGAAAGTTTGTTAGGGCAGCGCGGGATCGTGATTTGGTTGTGCGGACTTTCCGGTTCCGGAAAATCAACCATCGCCAATGCCACCGAACGCGTTTTGCACCAACAAGGTCGCGCCACGGTGATTCTCGATGGCGACAATATCCGCGCGGGACTCAATGCGAACCTCGGGTTCTCGGATGACGATCGATTGGAAAACATCCGCCGCATCGCAGAGGTTGCGAAACTTTTTGCCGAACAAGGCCTCATCACTCTGGTTTCCGCGATTACTCCTCGGGGTGAGTTGCGCGATGTCGCACGTGGCATTCTCGGCGATGATTTTTTCGAGGTTTACGTCAAGGCTAGCTTCGCCGCCTGCGAAGAACGCGATGTCAAAGGACTTTACGCCAAAGCTGCCAAAGGTGAGATCGAAAACTTCACCGGCAAAGACAGCTCTTTCGAGGAGCCCATGCAGGCGGATTTGGTGCTCGACACCGAAAATCTCGACCTCGAAGAGTGCGTTGACGCCCTCCTGCAAGCCACCACGCACCGCAGGAAACATTGATATATCAATAATTTTGTCAATCATTAGTAAATTGCACAATTCACTAATTATTTTTATTGACGAGAGGTGAAAATGAATCATACTCGCGGCCCTGCAGCGCGTATTTCGCTCCCAACTTAATTTTTTATCATGCCCAACTATCATCTCAGTCACTTGGATCAATTGGAAGCGGAGGCCATTTTTGTGCTCCGCGAGACCGCTGCGCAGTTTGAAAATCCCGCGCTTCTCTTCTCTGGCGGCAAGGATTCCATCGTCATGGCCTGGCTCGCTCGCAAAGCATTCTGGCCTGCCAAAATGCCGTTTCCCTTGGTCCACGTCGATACCGGACACAACTTCGCCGAAACGATGACCTACCGCGATGAGTTCGTCGAAAAAATCGGCGCACGTCTCGTCGTCGGACTGGTGCAAGAGTCGATCGACACCGGTCGCGTGGTGGAAGAAAAAGGTCCCAACGCCTCGCGCAACAAATTGCAGACCGTTACCTTGCTCGATACCATCGAAAAACATCAATACGATGCCTGCCTCGGTGGTGGACGTCGCGATGAAGAAAAAGCCCGCGCGAAAGAGCGCTTCTTCTCCCACCGCGATGACTTCGGTCAGTGGGATCCGAAAAATCAACGCCCGGAATTGTGGAACCTTTTCAACGGACGTAAAAACCCCGGTGAGCACTTCCGCGTTTTCCCACTCTCCAATTTCACCGAGATGGACATCTGGATGTATATTCAGCGCGAAGAAATTCCCCTCCCCTCGATCTACTTCTCCCACGAGCGCGAAATTTTCGAGCGCAATGGTCAGATCCTTGCCGTCACCGATTTCCTCCAACCACAAGCCCACGAAGTTGTCGAAAAACGCATCGTCCGCTTCCGCACCATCGGCGATGCCACCTGCACCGGTGCCGTCGAATCCCATGCCTCGAATCTCGATGAAGTGATCGCCGAGGTGGCCGCCGCCCGTCAAACCGAACGCGGCACCCGCGCCGATGACAAGCGCTCCGAAACCGCCATGGAAGACCGCAAAAAAGAAGGGTATTTTTAAAAAGCTGAAAAATGGAAACGCTGAAAAGCTGAAATTGGGAGAAGACATTTGATATGAGAATCACGACGGAACTTCGTAAACGTAGCAAGAACTTTGGTTCGATGGTGATTCGTATTTACATTGAACTCCCCAAAACTCGCGAGGAAGTGCGCATCTTGGGGCGTCAAATGCTTCGCTCTGGAACATCAGTAGCCGCGCACGTCCGTGAAGCATCCCGCGCCCGATCCGATAGCGAATTTTGTTCCAAACTCGATCAACTCCTTCAAGAGGCCGACGAGTGCCAACTCTGGATCGAATACCTCAGAGAAGATTGTCAACTGGACTCCCCATCTCTTCAATCTGCGCACCAAGAAGCCGACGAACTCATTTCCATTTTCACCACCATCGTTCAAAAAGTCCGCACGAACATGAAATCATAATTCACCCATTCAACTTTTTCATTCATCAATCTCAACCTTTCAGCTTTTCAGCTTTTCAAAATTTCAGCTTTTCTCTTCCATGGATTTATTACGTTTCACCACCGCTGGCTCCGTCGATGACGGCAAATCCACTCTCATCGGGCGCTTGCTCTATGATTCCAAATCGATTTTCGAGGACCAACTCGAAGCAATGGAAGAATCTTCACGCAAACGTGGCGACGAGAATGTCAACCTCGCCCTGCTGACCGATGGTCTCAAGGCCGAGCGCGAACAAGGCATCACCATCGATGTCGCCTATCGTTACTTCGCCACCCCCAAGCGCAAGTTCATCATCGCCGATACTCCGGGCCATATCCAATACACACGCAACATGGTGACTGGTGCCTCCACAGCGAACCTCGCCATCATTTTGATCGATGCGCGCAAGGGTGTGATCGAACAAACCAAGCGTCACAGCTTCATCGCCAACCTCCTGCGCATTCAGCACCTTGTCGTGGCGATCAATAAGATGGATCTCGTTGATTACTCAGAACAGGTCTATGACCAAATCGTCGAAGACTACCGCTCGCTCGCATCGCGCCTCGGCAACATCGTCGATATCACTTTTATTCCGATCTCTGCGTTGAACGGCGATAATGTCGTCGATAAATCACAAAACATGCCATGGTATCAGGGCCCGGCATTACTCTATCATTTGGAGCACGTGTATATCGGCGGTGAGGAAAACCATGTCGATGCGCGATTCCCCGTGCAGTGGGTGATCCGCCCGATGAGCGATGAATGGCACGACTTCCGTGGTTACGCCGGTCGTGTTGCGGGTGGTGTTTTCAAACCCGGCGATCGCGTCACCGTATTGCCTTCCGGATTTTCGACACGCGTTAAAGCCATCCACTCGCCCGACGGTGAAAAAGAAGAAGCCTTCGCACCGCAATCTGTCTGCATTACCTTAGAAGATGAAATCGACATCTCGCGCGGCGATATGATCGTGAAGGAAAACAACCCGCCATCGGTCGAACAGGACGTGGAAGCGATGATTTGCTGGTTCTCCAGCAAGCCCATGCCACATCGAGCGAAATTGATCATTCGTCATACCACTCGCGAGACCAAAGCAGTCGTGCAGGAAGTGAAATACCACGTCGATATCAACACCTTGCATAAAGTGGAGGGCATGCAAACTTTTGCGATGAATGACATCGGTCGCATCACCCTGCGCACCGCAGTGCCATTGATTCACGATAGCTACAGTCGCAACCGTCAAACCGGCAGCTTCATTCTGATCGATCCCGGCACGAACGAAACCGTCGGTGCGGGCATGATTGTTTGATTCAATTGTCTCGCAAGAAACATTGCGATAGCGCCCTGAATGCGCTATCGCTGCTTCATGCCATCTGCCTTATCTCCGGGAGTTCGTTGCCTATTGTCATTCGACTTTGATGGCACCCTGCACGATCCCAATGAACAACCTTCCGTATTACCGCAACTATTCGCTCTTTTAGCATCACTGCAAGCGGAACGAAAAGCCTTGTGGGGCATCAACACCGGACGATCCTTGCCCTACACGCTCGAAGGGTTGCTAGAGGAGCGATTCCCCTTTCACCCAGATTTCATCATCGCTCGCGAGCGTGAAATTTATTTCCCCGACGGATCTGGCAACTGGACACCCGATCAAGAATGGAACGATGCATGCCATCACGCGATTGAAAATCTGTTAGAAGAATCCAAGCCGCTGATGGATCGTATTCGTCATCTCGTTGGCGAGCAAACAGGAGCGGAATGGATTGAACAACAAGGTGAGCACGCCAGCCTCATCGCTCGCACCGAAGCCGAAATGGAATGGATCGCCAAACAAGTGGAGGCCATGGTGCCCGCCGATTCTTCGCTAGGCTGGCAGCGCAATTCGATCTACCTTCGCTTCGGTCATAAGGGCTTTCAAAAAGGCAGCAGCCTCGCCGCCGTGGCGCGCCATTTGTCACTCACCCCCGAAGCCATTTTTGCCATCGGCGATAGCCATAACGACATTGAAATGTTAGATCGCCATATCGCCGGCATGATCGCCTGTCCCGCGAATGCCATCGATGAAATCATCGCCCACGTCCGTGCCCAAAGCGGTTACGTCTGTAAACATTCTCATAGCAAAGGAGTCATCGAAGCCCTCCAGCATTATCTATCATAAGCACCAATCGAGAGATCCCTTATCCCATCAATCTCTACTCTTGGCGAACGTCGGTTTTGCCGTTACACTAGCCGCATGTCATCCACTTTTGGCCATGCGTTTCGCATCCATACTTACGGAGAATCCCACGGCGGCGCAGTGGGGGTCATCATCGACGGCTGCCCGCCGCGTATTCCGATCACACAAGAGATCATCCAAGCGGCGCTCGACCGTCGTCGCCCCGGCCAATCGGAAATCGTCACGCCACGCAATGAAGCAGACACCGCAGAAATTTTGTCGGGCATCCAAGACGATCAGACACTTGGCACACCCATTGCGATCTCCGTCAAAAATACCGACCAACGTCCCGGGGCCTACGATGAAATGGCGCAGAAATATCGCCCCTCGCATGCCGACTACACCTACGATGCGAAATACGGCATCCGCGCACTTTCGGGCGGTGGTCGTGCCTCGGCGCGGGAAACGATCGGTCGCGTCGCAGCTGCGGCGATTGCGATGCAAGTCTTGCGCGCCCACATTCCTGGCATTGAAATTCTTGCTTGGGTGAAAACGATCCAGCACCTTGAGGCAAACGTCGATCCCACAACCATCGATGCGGCCACCATCGAGGGCAACATCGTGCGCACGGGTGACCCTGCGATGGTGCAGCCGATGATCGATCACATCAAAGCGATTCGCAGCCAAGGCAATTCCGTCGGTGGTGTTATTGAATGTGTGATCCGCGGTTGCCCGCCCGGTTTGGGCGAACCAATTTTTGACAAGCTCGAAGCCGACCTCGCCAAGGCGATGCTCTCCATCCCTGCGACAAAGGGATTTGAAATCGGTTCCGGATTTGCCGGGACTTTGCTCACCGGGAAAGAGCACAATGATCCGTTTGTGATGGAAGGGGAAAAAGTACGCACCACTAGCAATCGCTCCGGTGGCGTGCAGGGCGGCATTTCCAATGGCGAGGCGATTGTTTTTCGCGTCGCTTTCAAGCCAACGGCTACGATCATGACCAGCCAGCAAACGGTCACTAGCGAGGGCGTAAACACCGAGCTACAAGGAAAAGGGCGCCACGATGCCTGCGTGCTGCCTCGTGCCGTGCCGATCGTTGAAGCGATGGCCACCTTGGTGCTGGTCGATCATTTGCTGCGACAACGCGCGCTTCAACCCTAACCGAAAATGTTCGCTGAACTGACGACCAGTCCGCAATGGAGCCTTGCCATCATCGTGCTGGTCATCGCCGCAGCCTGTGCGGCTTTCGCTTTATTGCGCGGTGCGTTTCGACTGGTCATCAGCACTGCGATGCTCGCCGTTTCATTGTGGGTTGCCTACTGGGTATGGATGGAGACGCCGGGGTGGTGGGATCGCGTTTGGCAAAATCCCCCGACTTGGGTGCCGTTTGTGTTACCAGCCATCGCCAGCCTCGCCAGCTTCATCCTATTGCGAAAAATTCTCAAGACGATCTTAAATCCCTTCGGCACCATCGGCGGCAAACCAGAATCGCCGATGGGAAAACTTTTTTCGTTAGTTTTAAGTCTCGTCCCCACAGCTTTGCTATGTCTCACGGTAGCGATCGCGATTCGTCATGTCGGCACCTTGCAACAAGTCGCCAATCCTGATAGCCAACAGACCAGTGCATTGTGGAAACAAATTATCGATCGCTACATTCCTCCCGCCTGGTTGCAGCGCATCGATCCTCTAACTGACCCTGCCCGCTTGACCTTAGCGCAATGGATTTCCTTCGCCAGCGAAGAGCACATCCCCCGCGCCATTCCGGTATCCGATCCCGCCGCATTAGAAGAAGGCGTTTTGAGTGATCCAAAGTTACAGAAATTTTCCCAAGACCGTCGCTACGGCGACCTGTTGCGCGATCCGGCCATTGAAAGTGCGCTCAAGGATCCGCGTGTACAACGCGTGTTGCAGGAATTGAATCTAACAAAAGAGCAATGACAATCATCCGGGAAACCAACTCGGAGCTTGTCCCGGTTTCCATTTGATATTGCAGCCGCTGGAGGGATACACCTTCGCCGGTGGCGCTTCCCCCGCGATCATTGCATCGATCGCGGCTTGCAAATCCGCACCATCAGCGACGCTGCCATTTTTCGGACGCGAGGCATCAAACTGTCCGGCGTAGAATAACGTGAGATTCGCCGTAAACAGAAAAAAGTCGGGCGTACAGGCGGCACCGTATTGTTTCGCGACTTCTTGTGTGGCGTCGATCAGATACGGAAACACCCAACCGTGCTCAGCCGCAAAGGTTTTCATGAACGCCGGACCATCTTGGGGATAGGCGTCGAGATCATTCGAGTTGATGACAACCGTGTCAACACCCCAAGCCGCCGCACGTGCCGCGAGATCGCCAAGCGCCGAAGCAAGATGCACCACGAAAGGGCAATGATTGCAGGCAAACACCACCAAGGTGCCGTGTTTGCCGCAAACCTCACTTAAAGAATGCATCGCGCCATCCGCATCGGGCAAGGAAAAGTCGGGTGCACGATCGCCGGACTTGAGCGTAAAAGTGGAATCAACAAGCATTAGGAAAAATTGTTAGGCTTTGCGTTCCAGTGCCCAGCGCAGAAGATTTTCTGAATCTTTCCATACGTTGGCGGTGTTCGACTTCAGCACCACAACGATGACCGCGCGGTTGTCGAGCTCACCGGTGCAAACCAAGCAACGACCAGCGGCATTGGTAGTACCGGTTTTCATGCCGTTGCAATACGGCACTGTTTTGAGAATTTTATTGGTGTTTTCCAGCTTGATCGTTTTGCCGTTATTGTAAGCGAATGTCATTTCGCGCGTGGCGATGAACGAGCGCAACAACGGCGAGCGATAGGCCTGACGTGCGGCGATCGCCATGTCGCGGGCGGTGGAGTATTGATTTGGCTCGGTGAGGCCGTGAGGATTTTGGAAGCGCGACTGACGCATGCCAAGCGCGGCGGCGCGCGCATTCATCATTGCCGCAAAGTTTTCTTGATTGCCCGCAACGTCGCGGGCCAGCGCGCGGCCGACGTCGTTCGCGCTCTTGACCATCAACACCTGAAGTAAGTTGCGACGGGTGTAAGTCTCACCAGGCTTCAAATACAGTTTCGTCGGCTCGCATAGAGTATCACTCGCTTCGATTTTCACTGGCTTATCGATATTGCCTCCTTCAAGCACACAGAGAGCGGTCATGATTTTTTGCGTGGAAGCCACCTGCCGTTGCACGTCGGCATTTTTGGCAAAAAGCACGCGTCCGGTGCCGATGTCCACAACGATGGCTGACTCAGCAAAAACCGGCGGTGGCGCATTCGCAGGAATCGACAGAGGCTGGTGCGAAGGCATTTGCGGCTGATTGACATTGACCTTGGGCTTGCCAGTGCCATCGCGCGGCATCGGGTCAGGATTTCCTCCGCAAGAAACCACCAGCAGTGGCGCAATTACGGATAGAATGGAAAGGCGAAACAGTCGGTGAACCATGCGCGGATGATACGGTAAACTCGCGTAACTTCAAAGAGGAAAAATGAAAGCCGTTTGACTTCATGGCAAATCTCTCGCATCGTTCGCGGGCATGACGGCTGTGAATTTCAAAACCGGTAATGAAACGCTGATCCGCGTGATGGATGCGGCGTCCGCTCATTTGCGCGGGTTGTTAGAGAAACAAGGTCGTACCGAGGGCGCGCTGCGCATCGCAGTGATCGGCGGCGGTTGCAGTGGATTGCAATACAAAATGGATCTGGTCGATGGCCCGCGCGACCGCGACATCCTTGTGCCGAGCAATGGCGTGAATGTGGTGATCGATCCGAAGAGCGCTTTGTTTGTCACAGGCAGTGAGTTGGATTGGTCGGACGACCTGCAACAAGGCGGATTCAAAGTAAGCAATCCGAATGCGCTGGTGACTTGCTCGTGCGGCGAAAGTTTTGCGGCGTAAAATGAATGCGTTTTCTCAACTTCATTTGCCTTGTTCACTGGGCGTCGACGAAGCGCAGTTGCGAGAAGCGTATCGGATGGCGAGCAAAGAATCGAGTGGCGAATCCGATCAAGCCACACTCACGGCAGCGTATCAACTCTTACGGAGCCCCGCATCACGACTGCGCCATTGGCTGGAACTCAATGGGCAAGAGGGTGACTCCCGTGGGGTGATAGCTGGCGAGCTCGTCGATTGGTTTGGCCAGATCGGGGCGGTGATTCAAGAAACAGATGAGTTACTGCGTCGGCGCGAGCAATGCCAGAGCGCTCTCGCAAGGGCGATGATGGAAAACGACATGCAGGCCGGACGAATGCGCATCGAGCAATGGCAGGCGCGACTCCAAGAATGGCTGACGCGAAAAACGGGCTTGTTTGCTGCGATCGAAGCAGGCAGCGTATCCGCCGCTGAAGCATGGGTGTGCGTGCGCGACCTGAGCTTCATCGAAAAATGGCAACACCAACTCCGTGAACGCTACGGGAAATTTTTCTCCTAAGATTTACGAAAGTATTCCGTTTTTAACTCCTTGGCAGATTCCCCCATGCAAACCGTTGATCCGACTCACCGAGAATGAACAAGTCCCTATTGTCAGCATCCTCTTTCCCTGATTTTGTCGGTATTCCTGCCATTCTTTCCTCGTACACAGAAGAAAACTCTGAAGTGGAGGATGTCGATGCGACCTTGATGCTACTTGTCGCAAAAGGTGAGCACGCCGCATTCGAAACCTTGGTGAAAAAACATCAAAAACCTTTACTGAACTTTTTCGTTCGTATGGGCGCTTACTCAGAGAGTGAAGACCTCGTTCAAAACACGTTCCTCCGCCTCTATCGTTACCGCGAGCGCTATCAGCCCACTGCGAAATTTACTACGTTTCTCTATGTTTTGGCATACCGCGTGTGGGCCGACCTTGGGCGCAAGACCCAGCGCCGCGAACGCGTCTCCCAAGGCCTTCAGACGGAAGTGGCAACGGATCAGCAACACGCCGCTGAATCCTCCATTCCTACCCTCGATGTCGAGGCGGCATTGGACAAGCTTTCGGAAAAGTTGCGTCACGTCATCGTGCTCAATTTTTACCAAGGTCTTCGGTATCAGGAAATCGCCGATGTATTGAAAATCCCGCTGGGCACCGTGAAATCTCGCATCAATCTCGCCATCAACGCATTACGTGAACAATTCCATGAAGCACAAAACAAACCAAGTGGACAAGGGCAATGAGTGCCACTATCGTGAGGATGCTGCTCGCCATTTCACGGGCGAAATTGTCCTCGCTGGCTTTGAGAATCATTTGCAGGAATGTTCCTCGTGTCAGGAAGTGGGAGCAGTTTTGCAACGTCTTCATTCGCTCCCTGCAGCAGAACCGAGTGCTCATCTCACCGCCACCATTCTCGCCGCCATTCAGCAGCCGGAAATCGCGCCTGTCCCTCATCAATTCCATCGCTGGGCTGCGGCAGCGATCGTTTTGATCAGCCTCACGGCGATGGGAATTTGGCAAATGAAGAAAAAGCCCGTTGAGACAATCGCACAAGCCCCTCAGCCGCCGACTATTTCTCACAATACCGATCGCAGTGTGCAAGAGGCACTGGACTGGTTCTGCCGCACCCAAGAAACCGATGGCTCATGGAGTCCCGCACGCTGGGGCGGAGATCCACGATTTGAAGTCGCGTTGACCGCGCTGCCCCTTCTCGCGATTCTTTCCGCAGATACGGAAGTAACTCCGCAACGCGCCACTACGATCGACAAGGCGAAACAATATTTGCAATCCACTTGTGACACTCGCGGGCGTTTCGGTCCGCAATTTTACGGATCGTCTTACAGTCAAGGCATAGCCACTTTGGCACTACTCACCTGCTACAAAAATGACCCCGATGCAGAAACCAAGCGTTTACTGGATCAGGCCCTCTCTGTGATCATGTATCATCAACAAACGGATGGATCGTGGGGTCCGAGCGGCACAGCACAAGCCGACGTAACCATCACACTGTGGCAACTGGAAGCGCTAAAAATGGCAGCAGACCTTGGTTGGAAAGACGTGCAACCCCATTTATCCCTGGGCACAAAATGGGTAGCGAACCATTTTACTAAAACCTCGATACCACAAAATGGCCTCAATTCGGGCGAGGCTATCGATTATTTTACCATCTATTTCGCTACCACCCAACTCAAGGAAGCTGGCGATGAATCTTCTCGCGATCGCCTCTCCTCCATTCGTCTCTCTTTACTCAGCAAACAGGTGCAAATGGGCACCGAGTCCGGTAGCTGGACACCTGATGATCGCTGGGGCATGGCGGGAGGCCGACTCTACACCACGGCATTGGCATCCCTATCCCTGCATTGATTCGAACCGCACAGGGAAAAAAAGCGAATTGCCAGTGAACCATTTTTACCTGCTCGGCGATTCAATCAATAGAGCGACTCACGGCGCCTCAGCACTCTCATCAAATATTACATGAATCCACATCCACTCAATCATCTTAATCTTCCGCAGGGCACCTCACCAAAAATTTTTCTCATTTCAAAAATTCTGCTCCCTGCCCTCATCGGCGCACCATTTCTGGCGCACGGGCAAGACTTGTTGAAACCATTGGTTGTGACTGCTTCCCGTTCGCCGCTCGCGCTGGAAGACACGGCTTATACCAGCAACTACTTCGACAATGATTTTTTGTTAGAAAACACACGACGCAATATTCCTGATGCATTGAGTTTCACCCCCGGTGTGCTTTCACAAAAAACCACCCATGGTCATGGCTCGCCGTTCATCCGCGGCCAAACGGGACGTAGCAATTTGTTGTTATTCGATGGCGTGCGACTGAACAATTCCACATGGCGCAGCGGCCCGGTGCAGTATTGGAATACCATTGACTCTTATGCTGTCGATCACCTTGAGCTGGTGAAAAGCCAAGGCAGTGTTCCTTTTGGCTCGGATGCCATCGGCGGTACACTCAATGCCTTCGGTAAAAGCACGGGCTTCCGCGAAGAAGCAGAAGGAGCCTTTTTCACGCACGGTTCTGGCTACTATGAATATCGTAGCAATGGTGATGATTCGCACATCGGACGTATCGAGGGCACCATCGGGCAAGGAGGCAAGTGGGGTCTCACTGGAGGGATCACCTATAAAGATTTCGGGGACATCCGCGACTCCGGTGTCGGCCTGATGAAAAATACAGGATACGACGAAACCGATTGGGACCTCCGATTCGAGACGGCGCTCGATGCCTCTACGACTCTCACGGCGGCGTTTCAACAAGTGAGTCAAGACGACATCTGGCGCTGGCATCGCACCATTTTCAACCCCGGTTGGCAGCATGAAGGTCATGTCAGCACGCCCGGCTCTTGGGTCGCCAATACGTATGACCAAGAGCGTATGCTGGGTTATATCAAAGTGGTTTCGGAAGATCCGCGCCAGGGGGCATGGCTGACGCGATGGTCGGCCACTCTTTCCTACCAAGACAGCACCGATGAGGAATTTCAGGATCGCCGCAATAACACGGGGCAAGCGCTGAGCAACTCCCGCTATCAGCAATGGCAGCAAGCTGATGTGCAAACGTATGGCATCGATCTGGAATTTGAATCGCCTATGGGACCGGGCAAGTGGATATACGGTCTCGATTATTATCAGGACGAAGTTGATAGCACCGCTTCGCGCGATCGCGGTCTGGGTGAAGTCTTTTTGCCCTCTGCTCGTCCGGTAGCGGATGACTCACGTTATTCATTATTTGGCATCCATGGGCAATACCATTGGCAGGCAACAGAAGCCCTGAGAGTGGAATCCGGCCTGCGTTACACCTATGCCGAAGCAGAGATCGGCAAACGCTGGGATAGCAATGCCGGCGCAGACATCAGTGCGGATCGCGACTGGGACAACACGGTTTTCTCGCTGCGCGCGATCCATGATCTGCCGAAGGACTGGGCCGTTTATGGCGGCATATCGCAGGCATTTCGTGCGCCGAATCTCGCGGATTTGTCGGGTAATACCACGAGTCGCTCTGGCGTGGAAACCGGTGGCTCTGTCGATCTCGATCCAGAAAATTTTATTACTTACGAATTGGGCCTACGTCACAACGGTCAGAGCACCAGTGTGCAAGCAGCGTTTTTCTACACCGATATCACCGACATCATCACTGACGTACCGGTGAGTGACGGTTCTACTACGACGCAGGCGGCAAACGGTCGCGATGGATACATTTATGGCTTTGAAGTGGAAGCGGCATGGCAAATTGATGAGGAATGGTTGCTCTCAGGCTTCATTGCTTGGCAAAAAGGCGAAACCAATACCAGCACCTACATCGGCGGCCCCATGGTCGACGAACCCTACAGCCGCGCGCTACCATTGACGGCCTCAGCAGCATTGCGCTGGACGCACCCATCGGAAAAATACTGGGTCGAAGCTCGTGTGCTCGCGGCTGAAGAAGCCGATCGACTCTCCGCAGCAGACATCGGTGATAGCCAACGTTTCCCCAGCGGCGGCACCCCTTCGTATGTCGTGCCGATGCTCCATGCCGGCTGGCAGGCAACAGACAATTTATTGCTCACCGCTGGACTCGAAAACATCAGCGATGTCGATTACCGCAATCATGGCTCTGGCAACAACGAGCCGGGCTTCAATGCGATCGTGGGAGCGAAGATGAGCTGGTAAAGAATGGGAGCGCGGACTTCAGTCCGCATGTTTGACGAAAGTCTTGCGGACTAAAGTCCGCGCTCCATCGCCGCCAGATGAAACAATCCGGTTCACACGCACGTAGCATCTCGCGATGTTACGCTGCTTAACCCTATCCGTTTTATTGCTCACCGGCGCTTCGGCGCAAATGGAATTTTCTGGTGTTTATCCGCATTTGGTTTTGTCTAACAAAGAAGGCGAATGCGGCACCGGTGCCGTCGTGCCGTGGGCCGATCGTTTGTGGGTGGTTACGTATGCCCCGCATTGGCCGACGGGATCAACGGACAAGCTCTATGAGATCACGCCGGATTTGAAAAAAATCATCCGCCCCGAGAGCATCGGCGGAACGCCCGCGAATCGTATGATTCATGAGGAATCGCAGCAATTGTTCATCGGACCGCATGCCATTGATGCGAAGGGCAAGGTGCGCACAATTCCTTACAGCACGATGTTTGGTCGCCACACCGGCAATGCCCGACATCTCACCGATCCCGCAGGAAAAATTGTTTATGCTACAATGGAGGAAGGCATTTATGAAGTGGATGTCAACACACTCGCGGTAAAGGACTTGTGGATCGATGAGCAGTTGCAGCCTGTTGGCGCACAGAAGAAAAAAATCGTGGAAGTCAAACAAGGCCCCGCCGCTAATTTGCCAGGTTATCACGGCAAGGGCTTTTATTCTGCTCAGGGTCGCTACGTTTACTCGAACAACGGCGACCACGCACGCGAAGCATTGAGCAATCCACGCGTTCCTAGCGGAGTGTTAGCCGAGTGGGATGGCAAAACTGATCAGTGGACAATTGTCCGACGCAATCAATTCACCGAAGTCACCGGTCCTGGTGGCATCATGGGCAAGGCAGACTCGCCGGATGCACCGTTGTGGGCAGTCGGTTGGGACCATCGTTCGCTCATTCTGATGTGCCTCCACGGGGGCAAATGGCAGGCCTATCGGTTGCCAAAAGGCTCGCATTCGTACGATGGTGCGCATGGCTGGAATACCGAATGGCCCCGCATCCGCGACATCGGCGAAAAAGATTTTCTCATGACCATGCATGGCACTTTCTGGCGTTTCCCCAAAGATTTCACGCCGCAGAAATCGGCGGGCATCACACCGCGCTCGAACTACCTCAAAGTGATCGGAGATTTCTGCGAGTGGCAGGGTAAGGTCGTGCTCGGATGCGACGATACCGCGAAGTCGGAATTTCTCAACAAGCGCAAAGCCAAGGGCGAAATCGCGCCGCCGCGTTCGCAATCGAATCTCTGGTTTGTGAAACACGAGCAGCTCGATCAATTCGGCGCTCCCATCGGACGCGGCGCAGTGTGGTTGAACGATGCGGTCAAAACGAACGAAGCTTCCGATGCCTATTTGTTCAGTGGCTATGAAAAACGTGCCATGCATATTTCGCATAACACTAACGCAGCGCTGGAATTTTCGTTAGAAATTGATCGTGAAGGAAATGGTCAATGGAGTGAGTTGGCGAAAATCAAAGCTGCACCGGGCATATTGACGACAAAAACCTTCACCTCTGCCGAGAGCGGCACGTGGATTCGCGTGAAGCCCCTGCAAGATTGCGAAAAAGTCACAGTGTCATTTACTTATCGCAATTCATCACGACACACACAAGCGGATGACACCTTATTTGCAGGCCTCGCCAAGGAAGGGCAAGGTACCGTCACCGGTGGCATGATCCGTGCGCTCGATGACGATGCTCTTAGCCTCGGCATGGTGGCAACCGATGCCAAAGGTCAACCCAGCGGTTACTACACCATGACGGCAGACATGAAGCTCGTGCCCAACGATGATGCCAAGGCCTACGAATTCGGCAAAACTCACACAAAGATGGTCGATAGGCCCTACAGCATCGATGAAGCATCGGCACTGATCATCGACGATAAAGGCCGTCGCTGGCGTTTCCCGCGTGGGTCGGCAGCGTATGCGAATTACGGCACTTTTGGTAACGCTCGCGTCGCACGAGAAGTTGCCACCGAGCGCGATTTGCTAAATCTCTGCGGAACCTTCTATGAACTCCCTGCCGAAAATGCGGGAGGATTTGCCATGGCTCGACCCGTCACAACTCATAACCGCATGATCCACGATTTCTGTTCGTGGCATGGTCTATTACTCTTCAGCGGTATCGATAAAGAAACAAAGGGTAACCGCCACATCATTCGCTCAGATGATGGAAAGGCCGCTCTATGGGCAGGTGTGATCGATGATGTCTGGACACTTGGCAAACCGCGTGGCGAAGGAGGTCCGTGGAAAAATACTAGCGTGAAAAAAGGTGCTGCATCTGATCCCTATCTGATGACTGGCTATGATAGCAAGGCTATGACCTTGCAAAGCGACATTTCTACTATGATTCTAGTAGAAGTGGACATCACTGGCTATGGCGACTGGGTCACCTACCAGAGCCTCGCGCTAGAGTCCGGAAAAGCGATCGAGCACAAGTTCAATGACGCCTTTTCTGCCTACTGGATTCGCTTTACCAGTTCGCAGGACGCGCGAGTTACGGCGCAATTGTCCTACGAATGATGCTTTTGTCGCTGTTTTTCGTAAGAACATGCACTTCCGTGTCGTATCGCGTAGCCGATGAAACACCTACTCATTTCTTTACTCTTGTTGCCATCATTTCTGCACGCGGAGACCTTTGTCGTGGAAGCCGAACAATTTTCGCAAAAAGGCGGCTGGATGGTGGATACGCAATTCATTGAGACTGTTGGTTCGCCCTATCTCATCGCTCACGGTATGGGCAAACCTGTGGCAAATGCCACCACTAAGACCACCGTGCCAGCCGATGGCAGTTACACCGTATGGGTGCGCACCATCGACTGGACGAAGCGACTCAAGCGCACAGAAGGCGGCGGTACATTTTCCCTACTGGTCAATGGCGAAAAAGTCGGTAGCGAGCTCGGCAAGGGCCATGCCGAATGGGAATGGGCCAAAGCTGGCGCAGTAACGCTGAAAAAAGGCGATGCCGAACTCGGATTGCAAGACCTCACCGGCTTCAACGGCCGCGTCGATGCCGTCCTTTTCAGCAGCGATCCTACATTTATGCCGCCCACGAAAAATCTTTTAGAAGATCGCATCGCGTGGAAAATCCCCGGCACTCCCAAGGCGATTGAAGATGCCGGCAATTTCGATTTAGTCGTCGTCGGTGGCGGTTATGGCGGCCTCGGTGCAGCAATTTCCGCGGCTCGCTTCGGTGCCAAAGTAGCTCTCATTCAAAACCGTATGGTTCTTGGCGGCAATGGTTCCTCGGAAGTGCGCGTGTGGGCCAAGGGCGACATGCCACCGAGCGAGTATGCGCTCTCCGACATCATCAAAGAAATCATGGACCAGGCGAAAGCTTCCCCCGCACCGGCGGAACAATTCGTCGATGACAAAAAAGAAGCCGTCGTTCGTGCGGAGAAAAACATCACCTTGTTCCTCGGTCATCACGCATATGGCCTCATCATGAAAGAAGGATCGATAGATTCCGTCAACGTGCTGGAAGTCGAAACGGGAAGCTTGAAAAAAATCACTGGTGTTCTCTTTGCCGATTGCACGGGTCACGGTTTCATCGGTCAGTGGGCAAAAGCCGACATGACAATGGAAGAAAAAGGCCGCATGGGCATGAGCAACATGTGGATGTGGGAAAACCGCGACCAAGCAACGAGTTTCCCCAAGCAGCCTTGGATGCTGCCACTCAAGGAAAAAGATTTCCCGCATCCCCGCCGTGGTCATGCTGAGTGGTTCTGGGAAAGCGGTTACGATAGCCACCCGATCCTTGACCTTGAACAAACGCGCGACTGGAATTTGCTCGCCTCCTACAGCGCCTTCAGTGCGATGAAAAACGATGGCGCCCATGCCGCACGTGATCCGCAACAACACAAAAACGCGGATCTCACATGGCTCGCTTACGTGGGCGGCACTCGCGAAACGCAACAACTCCTCGGCGATGTGATTCTCACCGGCGAAGACATCGAAAAACACAAAAAAGTTTTCCCTGACGGCTGCGTTTTAACTACTTGGTCCATCGACCTCCACGTGCCCGAGGAAAAGTATGTTCAGGCAAATCCCGAGCATCCCTTCATCTCTCGCGCTATCCATCGCCACAGCATCGATAAGCGCATCGGTTACGCGGTTCCCTACCGCTGCTTCTATTCACGCAATGTGCCGAACCTTTTCATGGCAGGACGCAATATCAGCGTCGATCGCGATGCACTGGGCACCATCCGCGTGATGAAAACCATAGGCATGATGGGGGTATGCGTCGGTCGTAGTGCCGCACTGTGCCGCGTTCATAATTGCTCACCACGCGACATTTATGAGAAGCATCTCGACCAAGCCAAGCACTTGTGGAAAGTCCCCGGCGTGCAACGCTATGAATCGCTTGACGCGTTGAAGACATCATTGAATACGAAATGACAGCAACTTCTGCCTGCATTGATTCATGCATTCATACAAAATCCTAACGTGAGAAATACATTAGGATTTTTTGTTAGGCTTGGCACTTGAAAAGTGCCGCCACGATCATCACACCAACTTATGCTCCCAACCCTTGCGGTATTCTTTCGTGAGGAAACTGTTAGCCGCGGCATTGTTGGTGAAGCTCATCTTGTCGCTATTGTAGAGCAACTTTTCATTCACCTTGCCGACGCGCAACGCGATGTTACCTAACAGAATCGATTCCGTGAACGGGGCTGCATAGAGGAAATTCGAACCGGGAGAGTCCCAGGATTTTTCGCCTTTGCAGGCGCGTTGCCATTCCATGTACTGGCCGAAGTCACCTTCACCATCAGGATTGCGGGGCAACATTTCCGGAGCTTTGCCGATAGGATTTGCTTTCTTCTCTTCCTCGGTCTGCGAGATGCGTGAGGTATCACCGTAATTGCCTTCGATGATGAGGTCGTGCTTCGTTCCGAAATAGACATTTCCGCTAGGCGCAAGCTTGCGGCCTTCGGCCAGCTTGGCCGGACGACGCATGCGCTCGGAGGCGGGCACTTCGACACCATCCTTGAGCAATTTTCCTTCGTACCAATAGATCACCAACTCAGGACGAGGCTTGCCATTCGGTAGCTTGCCGGCGGCATAGGTCCAACGGAAGATCGCGCCTTTCGGGAACGTTTCTGAGGTGTGTCCGTGAATTTCAAGCACTTCCACGCTCGTTGGCAGGCCGAGATTCATCGACCAGAAAATGCTGTCCATAGTGTGGCAGGCCATGTCGGCCAGCGCCCCACCACCGAAGTCATACCAACCGCGCCAGTTGAAATCGTGATAGACACGTTTGTCTTTGTAAGGACGCTCGGGTGCACAACCGAGGAACAAATCCCAGTCGAGATTCGCAGGCACAGGATCGCTGCCCTCGGGACGCTCAAGCCCCTGTGGCCATACAGGACGATTCGTGCAGCAATGAATTTCTGTGACATCGCCGAGCATACCGCTATTGACGTATTCGTAAATTTCGCGGTTGCCGCGACCCGAGTGACCTTGATTGCCCATCTGCGTGGCGACCTTGTATTTTTTTACCCCAGCAAGCAATTGACGAGCTTCCCATACCGTATGCACGAGGGGTTTTTGCGTATAGCAATGCTTGCCAGCTTCCATCGCAAGAGCCGTCGGAAGATAGTGGTGGTGGTCGGGAGTAGAGATCAACACGGCGTCGATATTCTTCATCTCCTTTTCTAACAAAATTCGATAGTCCTGATAAAAACGCGAGTCCGCCCAATGCTTTGGCACGCCTCCTTGTCGCTTGGTATCGACATCGCAGTGCGCAACACAGAGGTCACCCGCACGGCGTACCATGTCGATGTGAGCGCCTCCCTTGCCGCCAGTGGCAATGAGAGCAACACGCAATTTATCTCCCTTGTTTTGTGCATGAAGGATGCTGGGGAAACCCAAAATGCCCGCCGTGGCAGTGCCAGCAAGTTTGAGAAAGGATCGACGATCAGTAGGGATGTTCATGGAATGAATGAGATAGTAAGAATAGATTACGGAGCAGAGGGCGAAAGTATTTCGGAAAATGTTTCCTCCACGCTGACGACCCTTGTGCTTGCGAAATGCACTGCATGAAGGATGATGGCAAAGTTGATCCGATGAAAAACGCTGCAACTGATAAAAACCAATCACCTTGGCGAAGACGCTGGCAGCGATGGGGCATTGGCTGCCTGCGACTATGCATCATCGCTTCGGCTATGCTGTGCTTGTTTGTGCAACCGGAAGAAGAAACCGTAGACCTGGCGGCATACTTGAACGAAGGAAAAAAAGTCTTTTCCCAAGCATCCACTCTCGGTGAACCCGAAGATCATTGGTTTCCCCTTTTATCGGCAAGCGATGAACTATTAGGTTGGATGACGAGCACGAATCCACAAGCACGGAAGGTGCAGGGCTATGCGGGGCCGTCAGAATTGTTAGTGACCGCTGATGTGCAACGCCGAGTGGTGCAAGTGAGTTTATGGCAAACGGCTGATACAGCAGGACATGCGGAAATGGTGCGACGAGATCCCGCATTTTGGTCGCAGTGGAATGGTCGGACAGAAACGTCGCTTGGAGCGTATGAAACACCACAATTGGTGAGTGGGGCGTCATTGACCAGCGAAGCAATGGCACGCGGCTTGGCAGCGCGATTTGGCGCGCAGGGAGTCGAGGAATTTTTTGGTCGTGAATTGGAAATCGTCGATGTGACACCGTGGTTTGCTGATGCCAAAACGATTGTGCCGATGAAAAAAACTGGCTGCTATGAAGTGCGCGATGCAGAAAAATTGTTAGGCATGGTGTTGCGCAGTTCGCGCATGGGCGTCACGCAGCGAGGTTTTAATGGCAGTTCCGATGTGCTCGTCGCCATCGATGCGAATGGACAAAAAATTCTTGGTGTCGCGGTGCTAGGAAGTCGCGACAACGAACCCTATCTCACCGACGTGCGCGATGAGCTACGCTTTACCAATGGCTTTGTCGGAAAATCGTTAGACGAGGTGATAGTCACTGCAGAGCATTCGGAGTTGCTGCTGGTGAGTGGTGCGAGCATGACCGCACGCGCGGTGTTTGGCACCGTGCAAGAGATGCTGCGACGGTATCGGCTTGATGAGGCAGCTACTACGATCCCCTGGCAGTGGCCGGTGAGTTTGGCATGGTTGGCCGCGGGTGTGTGGCTCGGTTTTCGCGGTGGCAAAAAATCGCGAGCCATCTTCGCTGTGTGCTCTGTCCTAGCCGGTCTGGTTCTTGGGTGGATGCTCGGGCAGGATCAGTTAATCGGCTGGGCACAGCACGGATGGCAAACGCCACCCGCTTTACCACTGTTGACAATGACTGCAATCGCGTTGCTGATTCCTGCGCTTACAGGAAAAAATGTGTATTGCAGTCGCATCTGTCCGCACGGTGCCGCGCAGACATTGGCAGGAATGGCGCTGAAAAAACGTTTTGCTTTGCCAGCGAAATGGCATCGAATTTTTTCCGCAGTGCCATGGATGAGTCTGCTCGTAATCTGGGCACTGGCACTGGCGGGCAGTCAATTGCCTTTCGCTCATGCGGAGCCGTTCGAAGTCTGGAGCACAGGCTTTGTCGCATTACTCCCTGCGGTGATTTTTACGGTGGGCATCGCAGTCTCGTTTTTCTTGCCGCAAGGGTATTGCCATTACGGATGTCCGACTGGAGCCTTGTTAAAATTTCTCACCCACGCGCCCGGCCGATGGACGCGCCGCGATTCCATCGCTGCCGGATTGGTGGCAGTGGCGTGGATTGTTGTGCTGATATGAAACGTGTCATCGCTATTGTGTTGGGAATTGCGCTACTTGGCGGCTTTTTGTATCTACGCGGCAAGAAGCCAACATTGCTAAAAATTCATGGTTATGCGATGGGATGCGAGTGGACACTAGTGTGCCGTGACACGAACCAAAGTCCCGCGGATTTGCAACGCGAAGTGCAAGTGAGCCTCGATCACTGGGAGCAAGTCATGAGTACGTGGCGACCGGATTCCGATCTCAGTCGATTCAATCGCGGGGAACCAGCCACAGCAGATCTACAACGGGTATTGACTGTGGCAGAGAGCATGCGCGTAGCCACCGATGGCGCATTCGATGCAAATGTGTTAGAGGCTGTGCACCGCGCAGGTTTCGGACCCGATGGCAAAGGCATGGATCTATCGGGCATTGGCAAAGGCTTTGCGGTGGATCGCGTGGCGGAGCGATTGCGTGCGCTCGGTGTGTGCGATTTTTTGTTTCAGCTCGCCGGTGAAACGATCGCTGGTGAGAAAGCTTGGGAGGTTGGCATTGAAGCACCTGATTCCACGGAACGACGCGTTACCAACAAAGTGATCTTGCAAAACAGTGCTCTTGCGACCAGTGGCAACTACCGTCAATTTAGAACTAACGAGCGCGGCATCGTCTCACACATCATCGATCCTCGCACAGGCGAACCAGTGATCCGCGCCTTTAGTGCCGTCACGGTAATCGCGAATGACTGTGCCACCGCCGATGCTTGGGCGACGGCATTATTTGTCAGTGGCAAACGCGAAGCTCCGGCACCGCTCAAAGTTTGGTGGCAGGAGTAAACAACGGACCTATGGATCCTCAAAAACAAATCCTTTGCTGGTGCGTTTGCAGCGGAGTGTCGGACCGGGTTCATTGGGTTTCCAGCCATTGGCGTTACCAAAATCAATGGCATCCATCACCATGTTTTGACTCACCACTCGAGGTAGTTGTGCTACTAGGATTTGCCCCCTCACCGGCGCGCTCGCCTCGATGGTCAGTTCATTGCCACTCTTAGGACTGCGAATGATCCAACGATACTGAACATCGCGATGATTGATGGATTTGTAATTTTTATGAATGGGTGGCATGGGGAAGAGTGGGGAATGAGGAAGAGTGAGTCGAGAAATTTGAAATCATGCTCACGCCGCTGGGGCCTCGCAGAGATGCAAAATCAAGGTGCTCGACTGCGTGGTGTGGGAGCGTGGATCGTAGCTTTGGAGGAAGCCTTCGATTTCTCGGTAGAGACGTTCGCAGTGCTTGTCCCATTTTTCTGTGCCGCGTATCATCATCGCGCATTCTTTGATGTGGAGGAAACGGATTTCGTTGGCCCCAGCATCGCATAGTTCGTCGATCTCGCGGCGCAGCATCGGAAATAGGGCCAGCTCAACACGGCAATCGTGCTCGTGCATCAATCGCAAAAGGCAAACCTGCACTGGTGGAGCGAGCGGGCGCAGGGCTTGAGCGATGCTTTCGCAGCCGATGTGCTCGAGCATGCGACGCATCTTATCATAGAGCGCCGGCAAGGGCAGCAAACGCAGCGAGCACTTGTTTTCCAAATAGTGAAAAATGCCCTGACAGATTTCATCCACGAAGGGGAAATCCTGACGATCTGCCGCGTGCATGGCACGGCAGAGTGCATCGCGCAGCCACTGGGAATCGTAACACGATACCTGATGACGGCCAACTTGTAAGACGGGGCGGTTGCCAATGAGTGCGATCACTTTTTCTGTTTCGGTTGCAGGGACGTTTGGTTAGAGTTCGGGTGGACGATTGGACGGTTATGGCTGGGAGAGAAAACGGGACTAATCTTTAAAGAGGCGGCGTTGCATAGGATCGCGCGCGGCGCGGCGCTCCAAGGCCTGGATTTCATTGATAAATTCACCGACGTTGTCAAACTGGCGATAAACGGACACGTAGCGGACATAGGCGACGGGATCAATCGAGTGGAGTTTATCCATGACCTTGGCACCGATCGCAGCGGATGGCACTTCGGCTAAGTGGTCTTTGTGCAGATCACTCAGGATTTCCTCCACAGCACGATCAAGTCGATCCATGGATACGGGACGTTTTTCACAAGCTTTGACAAGCCCGCGGAAAAGTTTTTCGCGATTGAGGGCTTCGCGGGTGCCGTCACGTTTTACTACGCGCAGTTCGGTGCGTTCGATTTGTTCGTACGAAGTATATCGATACGTGCAGATCAAACATTCGCGACGTCGCCTGATAGTGGTGCCATCCTTCGACATTCGAGAGTCGAGCACTTTATCTTTCAGGGAGCCACATTGAATGCACCGCATGAGCAGAGGGGAAACGAGATGCAGGATAATAGGAGCGGACATTTGGTGGTGTCAAAAGGATTTGTGTAGCAGGGCTAGTATGTTGAAAAATCAAGGGCTCTGGGAATTACTAAATATCTAGTAAGAGTTAAGTATTCTGCAAACAGACGCAAAAAACCCGCCCTTCAGCAAGAAGAGCGGGGTGTAAGCGGGAAAATTACCAGCAACGGGGAGGGGGACGATGATAATGATGACCGCGGTGATAACCACGATGGCAATTGTCGTTGTTGTTGCTAAGAATGGCACCGACTAGAGCCGCACCAACAACCACAGGCACGACTGCCTCGGCTGCATTCGCAGGGTAGGGTCCTGCACCGTAGCCCGAGCCGTAGTAGGGGTCGGCACAGGAGGAAAGTAAAAAACTCACCGACGCGAAGGCCGTCGCAATAATCCATTGTTTTTTCATGGCAATCAGTGCGACGAAATCCCCGCAAATTTATTCAGAAAATTTCTCGGTGACATTTGCTAAAAAATGAGCCTCGTAGGCGACCTTGATGAGTTCACTCATAACGTAATTGACAAGTGTGGCCTTCTCACGCGGTATAAACGAAAGAAATGGCTATGCGTATCGTTTTACCCCTTTTGCTATGCTTTTCCGCACTGGCGGCGACACTGATTCAGCCGCAAAAAGAAGCACGGCGTCTAGAGGTGTTGTTTTTCGGCGCTCCCACCGCAGCGCATCCCGGCCATGATCCGGTGACGCGCTATCGCATGATCAAACGCAGTCTCGGCACCGAGGGTATCAATTTTTCCTACTCGGAAAATCCTGCTGAGGTCTTCAACGCGCAAACCTTGCACCACTACGACGCGGTCATGATGTATGGCAATTGGAATCAAAATCAGGCGATGCCACCGGACCAGTTGAAAGCCTTAATGGAGTATGTGGAAAGTGGTCATGGCTTCCTGCCGCTTCATTGTGCGTCGGCCTGCTATGGAGGTTCACCAGAATTCATCAAGCTGGTGGGCGGGGGGTTCAAATCGCACACGACCGGTGTGTTTGAGCCGAAGACGGTTGATCACAAACACCCGATCACCACAGGCTACCAAAGTTTTTCCGCGTGGGACGAAACCTACACGCACGACAATCATGGTGATGACCGCACCATCTTGCAAACACGCGACGACGAGCCGTGGACTTGGGTCCGCCAACAGGGTAAGGGTCGGGTGTTTTACACCGCATCGGGTCACGACCATCGAGTCTGGGATTTACCGCAATTTCATGACCTACTAAAACGCGCCATCTATTGGTCGGTAGGGACGGAAGCTTACAATAAACTCGCGGCGCTGGACTTGCCGAAACTGGAAATGGAGCCGATGAAACTACCCGGCTATCTCAAGCGTGAATTGATACCGCAGGGGCAAAAGCCCTTAAAGCCACACGACTCGATCAAGCTGGCGCAAATCCCTGTCGGCATGGAAATTTCTTTGTTCGCCAGTGAGCCGGAGATTGTGAACCCGATCAATGTTGCCTGGGATCACAAAGGTCGTGCGTTTGTTTTGCAGACCGTCGATTACCCGAACAACCTGCACGATAACAGGATGGGCAACGACAAAATCACCATTTGCGAAGACACCGATCACGACGGCCGCGCCGACAAGTTCACCGTCTTTGCCGATCAGTTATCGATCCCTACGTCCTTGTGTTTTGTCGGCACGCAATTGCTCTGCACCAATGCCTCGGAGATCCTCGTGCTTGAGGATACCAATGGCGATGACAAGGCGGATGTGAGGAAATCCATCATCACCGGCTTCGGCACGGGTGACACTCATGCCGGGGTTTCTAACATGCGCTACGGCCTCGACAACTGGGTCTATGCGACGGTCGGCTACAGCGGCTTCCGCGGCCAAGTAGGCGGAGAAACCATTTCCTTTTCCTCGGGCTTGTTTCGTTTCAGAGCTGATGGTTCCAAATTGGAATACCTCCAAAGCACTACCAATAATACGTGGGGTCTTGGTTTTACATCGGACTTTGACATACTCGGTTCCACGGCGAACGGCAATCCATCGTGGGTCTATACCTTTGCGAAAGAGCGCTACGATGCCTTTGGACTGAGCCAATCGAAAACTCCACGCGCTGATGACAATCCTTTGTTCAATCCTTCCTCGAACGACATCCGCCAAGTCGATCAGTTCGAACGCTATACCGCAGGTGCGGGCCACAGCTTTTACACGGCGACGCGTTTTCCCGAAGAATACCGGGAGAAGTATGCCTTTGTGACCGAGGCCACTGGCAAGTTAGTCGGACAATTTGTCGTGGAGCCAAAGGGTGCGAGCTATCAGGCGAAACAACTTCCTAACAACCTCTACAGCTCTGCCGATGCGTGGTCGGGGCCCGTGGCGGCGGAAACTGGCCCCGATGGCGCGGTATGGATCAGCGATTGGTATAACCTCATCATCCAGCACAACCCGACGCCCAAAAAAGCGGACTCTGGTCTCGATGCGAAGAATGGCAAGGGCAACGCCTACGAAACCCCCGTGCGCGATACACAACACGGTCGTGTCTATCGCATTTATCCCGCAGGCTCAAAAGACGATGAGAATCCAAAAATCGATCTCGCCAAAAGTGAGACACTGCTCGCGGCATTATCGCATCCGAATTTGTTCTGGCGCATGAGCGCACAAGGTTTGCTGGTGCAGCGCGGCAATCCTGACATCGTACCCGCGATGAAATCGTTAGTAGAAAAATCCGGCGTCGCTTCCGCACATGCATTTTCCGTGATGACTTCGTTGCATACCCTCGATGACGCCACTACCGCCACGGCCCTACGTTCTCCGAACCGTGCCCTGCGTCGTATCGCCATCGCGCATGCTGGCAAAACGGCTCCCGCCATCTTGCTCGCCTCAGCAACCGGCCCCGCACTTGGCACCCAATCGCCGCGCGAGCTGGCGGAAAAGCTGGTGGCTCTCTCGTATGGCGCGCCCTCTGCGGATCTCGCGAAACAGCTTTACGCCATGGCGGCCGATTCATCGCAGGAGCTCTTCGCTGATCCTGTGCTAGCCGATGCTTGGCAGTTCGCCGCTCGTCGCAATGCGGCAGCCATCATCGCTCTCGCGGATGCCCAAGGTGGTCAGAAAACCGTAGCTCCTGCACCTGTCAATTTGCTACCCAATGCCGATTTTTCGCTAGTAGAAAATGGTTTACCCAAAGGATGGTCACTTCGCATGTATGGCGGCGATCGCAGTTCCGTTACGTTGAGCCTCTCTGACAAAGGGCGCAACCAGAGTAAAGCTCTGCAAATCACCGCGACCGAATCCGTCGATGCCGGGGCCGGTATCAACATGAGCCTAGAGCCCAACACCAGCTATCGTTTCTCGGCCTGGGTGCGCACGGAAAATGTCCGCAAGACGGGCGGTCTCGGCGCTCTACTCAACGTTCATGGTGCACAAAAGAAATCGAACGCCATCCATGGCACCCAAGATTGGAAACTGCTGAGCTTTGATTTCAAAACCGATGGCGATGGCAATGAGCTACTCCACTGCCTCTTCGGTGGCTATGGCGGGTCAACTGGCACAGCTTGGTTCGATGATGTCTCACTCATCAAACTCGGCGACAATCACAATCCTCACTCCGCGATCCAAGGTCTGCGCACTTGGTTCGCCAATGCCGCGAAACCGACGATTGCGAAAGAGAAGAAAAACAAAATCGACCCCGCCGTGCACAAGCGCGGATCAGAAATTTACGCGCTGACATGCACCGCCTGCCACCAACCCGATGGCCAAGGAACACCAGGAGTTTTCCCTCCGCTCGATGGCTCAGAATGGCTGATCCATGATCCAGAACTTCCCATCAAAATCGTGCTCAAAGGGCTGCAAGGTCCTGTCACCGTCAAGGGCGTGAAATACACCAGCGTGATGCCACCCCACAACGATCTCGACGATCAAAAAATCGCCGACGTTCTCACCTTCGCCCGACAATCTTGGAGCAACGACACAAGCGCCATCACCCCCGATCAGGTGAAAGCCGCCCGCGAAAAATACAAGACCCAAGTCACCCCATGGCACGCCAAGGAATTGGGTAAGGAATAAGGAAAAGGGGATTGTATCCCCTTTTCGATTAACCCAAGAATTCACTCAACCATCGCTAAGGGGATGCAATCCCCTTCTCCGTATTTACCCGATCACATCAGGCCAGTTGGTGTGGAACATTTCGCCTCGTGCTTTGTCGGTGCGCTCGTAGGTGTGGGCGCCGAAGAAGTCGCGCTGGGCTTGCAGAAGGTTCGCGGGCAATACGGCGCTGCGGTAGCTATCGTAGTAACCGAGCGATGCGCTGAATGCAGGAACGGGGATGCCGTTGAGAGTCGCGAGTGCCACGACTTCGCGCCAGTTTTGTTGGAACTCGTTGAGCAAGTTTTTGAAGAACGGGGCGAGCATCAAGTTGCTCAGTTCTGGATTGCTGCGATAAGCATCGGTGATGTCGTTGAGGAAACGTGCACGGATGATGCAACCACCGCGCCAGATGGCGGCGATTTTTCCGAGATCGAGATTCCAGTTTTTCTCAGCACCCATGGTCTTGATGAGGTCGAGACCTTGTGCATAGGAAATGATTTTCGACGCGAAAAGGGCATCGTGCACTTGTTTCACCAGAGCGGCTTTGTCGGCGGAAATGTTGGCCACCGGACCTTGCAGTTCTTTGCTGGCAGCCACGCGCTTGTCTTTCATCGAGGAAAGGATGCGCGCTTCCACAGCGGCATTGATGGTCGAGATCACGACGGTGTTTTCCACGGCGTTCATGATCGTCCACTTGCCGGTGCCTTTTTGGCCGGCGGTATCGAGGATCAGATCGACCAAGGCCTTGCCCGTCTCGGGATCGACTTGTTTGAAAATCTCTGCCGTGATTTGAATGAGGTAGCTTTCGAGATCGCCGTCATTCCAATCGGTGAATACTTGACCCAACTCCGCAGGGGTAAATCCCGCTGCTTTGAAGATGTTGTACGCTTCGCAGATGAGCTGCATGTCGCCATACTCGATGCCATTGTGGATCATTTTCACGTAGTGACCCGCGCCACCTGGACCGATGTGCGTCACGCAGGGCTCGCCGTCGACTTTCGCGGAAATGGATTCGAAGATCGGCTTCATCACGTCCCACGTGGACAGCGGGCCGCCGGGCATGATCGAAGGTCCCTTGCGCGCTCCTTCTTCGCCACCAGAAACACCCGCGCCGATGAAACGCAGACCTTTTTCCGAGAGATAGGCATCGCGACGTTCAGTATCAGTATAGAGCGAGTTGCCGCCATCGATGATGATGTCACCTTGGTCGAGCAGTGGGATCAATTGCTCGATCACCGCATCCACCGGACCACCGGCCTTGACCATGATTTGGATTTTGCGTGGGGTCGCGAGTGACTGTACGAACTCTTCGAGCGTCTTCGAGCCAACCAATTTTTTTCCGGGATGAGCGGCGATGAATTCATCGGTGGTGGCGGTGGTGCGGTTGTAAACGCTGACTTGGAAGCCGCGCGATTCCACATTGAGAACGAGATTTTGGCCCATGACGGCCAGTCCGATTAGTCCAAAGTCGCTTTTGCTCATAATAATTCTGATGGGTGAAACAGCCCTGCCATAGGGGAAAGCCTGCTCTAGCGCAACCCCTTAGTTGCAGAAAAACCCACCCATCACCCCCAAGCATCCCACAACAACTTGAGCGTCATGCCAAATACCACCGTCAAAAACACCGGACGAATCAACGCGGAGCCTTTATCAATCACCAAGCCAGAGCCGATGCGTGCGCCGAACATTTGCCCGCCTATCATCGCCAGTGCCGAGGCGAAATGCACCTGCCCCGCGAATAGAAAAAATATCAGCGCCCCGAGGTTGCTCGCCAGATTCACAGACTTCGTGTAGCCCGTCGCGTTGCGCAAATCCATCCCCAACAAAGCCACCAAGGCCAGCATCCAAAACGACCCACAGCCCGGCCCGAAAAACCCATCGTAAGCCCCGAGAATCATGCCGAAGGTAAGCGCAAATGCCAGATGCCCCATGCGTTGCACGCCCGCCGTCAATCCGAAGCGACGATTCATTGCCGTATAAATCGCCACCGCCGCCAACAACCACGGAATCAGCAAGCGCAGCATTTCTTGCGAAACCAAACTCACCGCCCACGCACCGAACGCACTCGCACAGAATGATGCCAATACCCCCCAGCCCAGAGCCGGAGTTTGCATCAATCCCGCCCGATAATACCGCCACACTGCCAACGACGTGCCGCAGGCGGATTGCAATTTATTCGTGCCCAGCGCGAGATGCGTCGGCACCCCCACCGCCATCAAAGCCGGCAAGGTAATCAATCCCCCACTCCCGGCAATCGAATCGATCAAGCCCCCCGCAAACCCCGCAAAAAACAACAGCACATACGAAAGCTCCGACATCCGCACCCACCCTGCCAAGCCCGCCGCCCCTTGGCAAGCGGTGATTCCGACCGTGGCGGAGGCCTCCGGCCTCCAAGCCCATGGAGCGCGGACTTTCTATGGCCTTCGTAGCCTCGGCGAAGTAGGCAGTCCGCTTCCATAAATCAGAAATCAAGAAATCAAGAAATCAAGAAATCAAACATCAAACATCAAACATCATCAATCATCAATCGTAAATCCTGCCTTTCCTCAGTGCATTTTGCGGCCTCAGTCTTTCAGTAGTTAAAAAGACCACTAGCCACCATCCAAGCCCCTTCCTGATTTCCCTTTACCTCCGCAAAGCATTCTGCGCAATCTCCCCCCGTCATGCTCAAAGCTGGAATCGTAGGTCTGCCTAATGTGGGAAAATCCACTCTCTTCAATGCTGTCACCCGCTCACGCAAAGCGGAGGCCGCCAATTATCCCTTCTGCACCATCGATCCGAATGTCGGCGTCGTCATCGTGCCCGACCCTCGCCTCGCGGTCCTCTCGAAACTTTCCGGTTCGAAAAAACTCGTGCCCGCCGCGATTGAGTTCGTCGATATCGCCGGCCTCGTCAAAGGTGCCTCAGAAGGTGCCGGTCTCGGCAACCAGTTCCTCGCCACCATCCGCGAAACCGATGCCATCGTGCAGGTCGTGCGCTGCTTTGAAAACGACGACATCATTCACGAACTCGGCAGCGTCGATCCCGTGCGTGACATCGAGATCATCAACTCGGAGCTCATCCTCGCCGACATCACCGCAATGGAAAAACGCCGCCAGTCGCGCGAGAAAAAAGCCAAGTCCGGCGACAAAGAATCGAAAAAAGAAGTCGAGCTCATCGATATCCTGCTGCCCCATCTCTACGACGGCAAGCCCGCAATCACGATGGAATTCGCCGCCGAGGACATGCCCTTCATCAAAGACTTTTTCCTGCTCTCGATGAAACGCACGATCTACGCCTGCAACGTCGCCGAAGACGAGCTCGCCACTGCCAGTGCCGATCCTGATTCGCAACCACTTGTCGCCAAGGTGCGCAAGTTCGCGGCCGAAAATTTCGGTGCCGAAGCCGTCGTGATCTCTGCCCGTATCGAAGAAGAACTCGTCGATCTCGATCCCGAGGAAGCTCTGGCTTTCCTCGCCGACATGGGCGTCAGCGACAGCGGCGTATCGACCTTGATCCGCGGCGTCTATCACTTGTTAGGCCTGCGCACTTACCTCACCACCGGCGTGCAAGAAACCCGCGCTTGGACCATCAATGCGGGCGACAAAGCCCCCGCCGCTGCGGGAGTGATTCACACAGACTTCGAGCGCGGCTTCATCGCTGCCGAGATCGTCCACTTCGATGACCTTGTCGCCACTGGTTCCAAAGCCGCCGCCCGCGATATCGGCAAGCTCCGCATCGAAGGAAAAGAATACGTCGTCAAAGACGGCGACGTCATCGAGTTCCGTTTCAACGTCTAACAAACCGTGGCGGAGGCCTCTGGCCTCCAAGCCTTCAAACGAGCCAGGAATCAAAAGACAAATCAAAAATCAAACCTCTACAACACGTCCTTCCATAGCCGAATGGCGACGGAGGATCATCAATCGTCATTTTTGCCTTCCTGTCTTCCCTTTCGTGTATTTCGTGGTTAAAAAAATTACCGCGTCACGCCACCAGCCGTCTCAAACCAAGCAGGATTCAGCCCTGCGAGCGCAGGTTTCATCACCTCCAACTCCGCCGCCGGACCGTGGATTTCCAAGCGCGTCAAATCCGCCATGCCTAACATTTGTTCCAGCAACGGACCGACGGTCGTCAAATGCGCCAATGCCGCGGCACCTGTGGTGTAGGCTTCGCGACAGAAAATTTCATCCTCACGCGTGGTGAATTCGTAATAGAGACAATCGACATCAGGCTGGGTCGCAGCGATGAAGGTCGGCAACAGAGCGAGACAGGCCTCACGCTTTCCGGCATGAGCTTTGAAATAGGGATGGAGACTAACGGACATAATGGTTGGTAAATGGGAAGCCCCACCCTAACACGAATGCGCCGTTGCACAACTGTTTCCCTTCTCGGCGATCACAGCTTCGATCCGCCAACGCCGCGCCCTGCGCCCGACCGAGCGCACAAACCCGCGCAATCCCCGATGCACCTGGGCAAAGAAATCCCCATTGCGCATGCCGATGTCGCGCAAGGCCCGCCCATGCCCCAGCCACAACACCACTGCGCAGGCATAACCGAGAAAATAAAACCACGCCCGTTGGATTGCATTCCAGCCGCGCGGATGATCGGCGCACAAGCGATCGCGATGATACGAAATGTGTCCGGTCTCATCGCGCAGGATCAACCCGCACATGTCGGCGATCGGTTTGTCATCGCAGTGCTTGCGGATGATGCGATAGTACACCGTGCTGATGATTTCCACCTGCAAGAGCACCAGCATCTCAAACTGCGCGCCCATGAATCGACGCACCCGTTGGAACTGGCGAAACGCAAAGGTATCGGTGACAAAGGTACCGCTCAAACGTGTCACCGCCCCACTCAACAACCGCGAATGCTCAGCCTCTTCACGAAACCACATGTCCGTCACACGCTGTGTGCTGTCCGAGCTCGCACGGTAGGCATCGGCATCGCGGGCGATCAAACAACACGGCCCGCCACCATCGCCCAGCTGGTATTCCGCCAAGGACCATGCCAAGGCCCTGCGCTTTTTCTCCTCCATGGCGAAGGGCAAATCCCATTCCGGTTCCCTCCGATTGAGACGGTTGTTTTCAAAATGCCGTATCCATTTTTGTTGGTGTGGTTTCATAGTGGTAGTTTAGTGATGATCGCCCGAAGGCAAACGCATTCTCTACCGCGCAAATGAATCCCTGATGCGAGCACGATGAAAATTTGATGAATTACAGCTTCACCCCATCATGACCGTGGCTTTCACCCCACCGCGTCGCGGTGAAGGAAAATAGCCGTGGGTTTCAGTCCACGATTCCAAACGCATTAACGACATCGCGTTACCGTGACTTCCACACCACCGCGTCGCGGTGAAGGAAAATAGCCGTGGGTTTCAACCCACGGACCCAAACGCATCAACAATATCCCGTGTCGCGTAGCGACACCGGAACGGCGCGAACAACGGAAAACCACCTTCACCCGAAAATGTATTTCTCCTCCACCTCGATCCCATGAGCTTGCAAAAATGCCCGATATTCCTCTTCAAAGGTTTTGCGATGATGATGTTCCCGCTGCTTTTTGATGTAACTCACGGTCGTCTCCACCTGTGATTGCCCCACGCTGAATCCACCATAGCCATCCTGCCAATGAAATTCGCGCAAGGCCGGGAAGGTGGCGGAAATCCATTTCGAAGACTCCCCTTTGAGGCGCTTAATGAAATCGCTCAAGGCCAGAGTGGCGGGCAAGCCCAACAACAAATGCACATGATCCTCGACCCCACCTATTTGCACTGCCTTCACCCCATGCGCCCGACAAATGCCACCAAGGTATTGCCAAATTTCGCTTTCGATGTTTTGCGCGATCAGGCGTTCACGGTTCTTGACCGAAAATACCACATGCACAAAAAGGGAAATGAACGAATTGGCCATAACAAAAATCTAATAAATCCTCATCCATTGGCGAGCAAGAATGATCTCGACCTAAACAACTTTCATCGTGACCTCTCCATCGCGTCAAGCTGAAGGACATTCACCGTCACCCCCCCCCACCGCGTAGCGGTGAAGGATAATAGCCGTGGGTTTCAACCCACGGAATCGAACCCGCCAACAACATCCTGTGTCGCATCGCGACACCGGAACGGCTTGTCCCATGCGCCATCGTTCTAATCCCCTTCAATTTTCCTGTGTCGCAACGCGACACGTATCGGATCTCGGCAACCTTTCCCGTGGGTTAAAACCCACGGCTATTTTCCCACATGGCTATGCCATGATCAACACCTCAACCAATCAAAATCAAACGCGGCGGATCTCCCTCGATCGGGTCCGGGGCGCGATGAATGCACGGCGGCACCGGAGTTCCCGGATAGTCGATGGCGATGCGCCACAGGTGTCCCACGCCGAAACTGAACGTTCTCGCACCGGGTAGAGCTTCATAATGCAGGTCGTAAAAATTCTCGGTGAGATAGTCGAGAAAGCTCTCATCATCCGCACCGCCAAAATCCGCCAGCAAGGCTTTGCGCACGGCAGGAACTTGGGCGCGCGGGATGACATCCTCATGGCACACGCCAATGCTCGATGCCCCCGCATACGTGCACAAATACGTATCGGCCACATCAGTGGCACGATCCACGTGAAAAGAACAGACATCCGTGCGCATCAGCGCTTGCTCATCATGACCGACGTATCCATTGACGCAATCAATCTCAGGATCAAAGCCATACGCCTGCAACTGCTCCTGATCACGAAGCATGAAATCGATCGCCACCTTCCCCTCCGCACTCACCGGCAGCGCGAGCAATCGAGCACGATCAAGCGTGGTGATGCCGCGCTCTGCGCTGAGGTGACGAATCACTTCAGCAAAATCCCCCTCTAACGAACGTCGCAGACACAGCGCATTGACACCATCGCGCATCGGCGTGGACACCAGTTCCTCGATGCTCTGCACATAGCGCACATACGGCAGATCCGGTGGAGCGGCGTTCATGCAGGATTTCCTACGACAAACACGCAGTAAATGCCAAGCTTTTGCAGTTTGATGAGATCAGGTGAGTATCACTTTCCCACGGTTTCAGGGCAAAGCCATGAAAAATGCCCTTCCCCCCACCGCGTAGCGGTGAAGGACAATAGCCGTGGGTTGAAACCCACGGAATCGCACACACCCACATCTCCCCGTGTCGCGTAGCGACACCGGAACGGCTTGTCCCGCATGCTATCGTTCCTTTCCCCCCTCAATGCTCCTGTGTCGCTACGCGACACGTATGGGATCACGGGAACCACTCCCGTGGGTTTCAACCCACGGCTATGTTCCGACATGGCTACGCCATGATCAATCCCCCCCACTCTAAAACCCCAATCGGGGTGAACGATGACAGCCTAGGGTAAGCGAGGAATCGAGCGCAGCCCTACTGACCCCAGAGACGACGCCAGAGATGCATCTCACTGATCCGTGCGTTCAAGCTCTTCCAAGTCCGCGATATCTTGTGCACGCCCTGCGGTTTTTTTAGCAATGATGAGCGCCGGCTTCGAGAGATACGAAACGAGAATCCCATCGATCTCTGCGAGATTTCGACTAGGCCAACAGTCGCCGAACGCAAGACCCGGAACGGTGGTTAGGAAATCGAGTTGGCTTGGTGGCATGCCCACGGCAAACTGTAGTCCTTCTTGTGCGAAATCCGACTCAGTTACCTCGATCAACGGGATTCCGAACTCACGAAGAGCGGAGGAAACGCGCGCCGCGTTCTCGCAACTGGGCTCGATCCAGAGATCAAGATCTTTCGTGAACCGCGGCTGCGCATGATGCGATACAGCATATCCCCCGACCACAAGATAACGCACCTCATGCTCGGCGAACAAATGTAACAGATCTTTGAAGTCGGAGTTCATGTTCGCTCATGCCTTGTTGACGGGAATACTCGATGACCATCTGCCAAACAGCATGGGCCCGAGCCGATGCCGGAAGTTGTTGCCAATGCCGGATTTGTTCACGCCGCATCGCATCGTGAGACGTAAACTTGCGGATAGTCCATTGGGAACGATCTGACATAGAATTTGGTTAGATAACAGCTTGTGGTGACATCATAGTAGGCAGCACCTGGATTTCAAGAACAGAAAAGTAGTAGCTCACGAATCCTGTTGAAAATTTCGATTGATCCGTGGATACCTCCATCCCGCCTCGCGGGGCATGGCGATCTACCGCGTGCTTAGTCATCCGATTTTCCTTTTTTCGAATTAGGATAATTGTCTAACGTAAAATGAAAAATGTTACCATGCGATAACCCCAAAGATGTTACTCGAAGAGTTCGGTAGGTAGTCCGCTTTGGCGGATCATGGGCGGAGCGTTCCGATGGGAATATCTTTGCGAGGATGAGGGATGATGACGGTGTGCCCCAAGGTATCGCGATATTTGGCGTGGCTGCCGCGTTTTGATACAAAGGCAAAACCGTGGGCGGTGAGGATGGAAATAAATTGGGAGGATGAGATTCTCTTCGGCTTGGTACGAGAATCCGTTCAGGCAATGGCAAGTTCTCCCACGGTAACTTCCGTGATTTTTGGGATGCTGGCAGACTCGGGAAGGTCTTCGAGGTAAAGTTCGAGTGCTTCCTTAAGGTTGGCAAGCGCTTCCTCCTCGCTGGCACCAAAGCTGCTAACATCGTAATCGAGGCATTGTGCGACGTAATCAGCATCCTCGCGGTAAAGTGTGTAATGGAGTTTTCTCATAGGTGGCATCTTAGCCAGATTGGGACTGATCGCAAGGTGATTCCATGGGCAAGCCTGAATTGTCCGAACCTTTCTTCTTACGCCAAAAGCATTTCGTATCTTAGCCCAAGCTTCACTGCCCGGTTGTCGGTGGTGCGCAGGAGGGTTGACAGAGGAATGGGTGACAAAGGAATCAATGCAGCTAATTCTCAATGCTCTAACATTCCTCTGTCCCTCATTCCTCTGTCGAAAAAATTCAAGAGCCAAAAAACAAATCCCCCCACTCAAAAACCCCAATCGGGGTGAACGATGTCAGCCTAGGGGAAGCGAGGAAATCGAGCGCAGCCCTAGGGAAAAGCCCCACACACCATTCCCCTCCGCCGCCCCTCTCTCGATCATGGCGGTCTAACATTTGAACACGCAACCCGAGATCACTTTAATATTATTGAAATTGTCGGGAATCCAACAAATGCATTTAATTTCCCATTTATATCTTTATGGAAACATTTATTATTGAACTCTTGGCTGCTAATCCATTTTGAAGAAATCTCGCCGTTAACGCAGGTTGACAACTGAATTTGAGCATCAGGATTTGCAATTCCTCCTTTGTAGCCTGTAACTGCTGAAATCGAGTAATTACCTTCATCTTTACTGTAAATTACAAGTATAGGATCGCCTTGTGCAGCTTTAATTTTTACTAACGTAGCATAGCCAGGTGCTTCCTCCGCTGTTCTGTCTTTTTCCCAATATTTAGATAATTGTTGCCAGTAAGCTGCGCCTTCCACATTTTTCTTAAGTTCGTAACCATTTTGTGGAATGATTTTAATCTCTTTATTGATAACAAATTGACGTAGCTGACTTGCATCTACAAGAACTTCACAATTGATAGGAGGATCTGTAAAAGTGGTCTTTTGAGCTGTATCAATTTTGTCGGATCTCAAATAAACGCGATCTTCACGGACATAATTATATTTTTTTCTAATTGCCTCAGGGAAAATAACCGGCCAAATTTCAGCAATTGCTTCTGGTTTTAACAGAATTTTCTCTTGGCGATACGGATCATAAACCACAAATTTGTCTTCTTTATCATCATAATCAGTTAGAAGAATTGCATGCCCAGCGCTGCCATTGTGTATTTGCAGATGATAATAACTGCCTGCCCTAATGCTAGGAATTAATTTTTCTCTTATTATTTTGAGTGCCAGTGGCTTTGCTTCGTCGCGATTAGTCAGTTTTAGTTCACTGTTAAAATCATTCCCCTCAAAGTTCATCCGGAAATACGGCATAAGCAACATAGGGCGACATCCTACAGTGCCATTCTGTATTTCCCTATTCACAAGTCCAGCTATTTGAGGAATTAATTTGGGGTCAGTTAAGTTGAGTCCCGTTTCAGCTTGAAGTGCCGTAATAAACACCGTCGGTCCACAGTATGAATTACCCTTGCCCTGGAAAACATAGGGAATATCTGCATGGAGATTCGCACGCGCTTCGCTAGATTGCTCGCTAGAGTTCTCCGTTTTTATGGTTGAAGTAGTTGCTAGTGATGACTCCCCTACAAAGAAAATAGTAATTACAATTACAATGAGTAATTTATAACATATATTTTGTTTATAAGATTTTAATGGTGCCGAAAACAAGGAGGGTGATGACTCACGGCGTATGTTTGAATATTGTAGCATAAGAAAATCGTCTATTTGTTAAAAGCACAGTAATTACAATGAATAACTATCATTTTTTAATCGCTTGTCACCCTAAATTTCGCTTATCAAAAATCACTCTGCTTCAATCGGTGGCAACATAGGATGGCCGGAAGAAACCAATGCTTCGTGGATGGCTGCTACTTCTTCTTGATCCAATAGTGCGGAATGCATTTCTGATGTTTTCCTGTCAGCAAAATAAATAGATACTACCCCTTCATCTCCCCCGCCTCAGCTAGAAAATTCTGCAGCGCAGTTTCCAATGTCTGCCGGACATCATAGCCCTCGGCATGGGCGAGGTGAAGCAGGTTGGTGATCTGATCCGTGATCGAACAATCAGTATCCTGCTCATACGAACTGAAGCCATGAATTGCAATCAATGCCGCCTTAGCCTCCTCGGCTCTCACGCCATTAGTGCGATCAGGTTCATCAAGACCATCTGTCGTTTGATAACGAGCAGGATCGTGCGGTGGGAGGATGGTTAGTTGTTCAAGCATAAGGTCCAAGAAATCGTTTGCCGTTGTAATGGATCATGTGATCGGGCTCATCGGCGAACCAAGCTACGGTTTCCCAGGCGATGGCGGCGATAAATTCGGCGGATATTTCGCGATCAGGAAATGCTGTCACGAAAATCAGCCCGGGACGCGCATCCGCAAACAGTTCCGTCAGTTCATTTTTCCGCGTTTCATCAATCGGTCGGTGGTTCGTCACGGCTTCTATGATGAAGAGCCAATCCCGCTCCGTATCATGAATGAGAACATCGGGCGCTTTACCTCGCTCTGGTAGCACGATCCCCAGCTCTGCCATGGAGGCCACATCGGCTACGATTTTTTTATCGGCGGCATCACCCAGAAAGATGATTTTGGGTCCACTGACAAATCGCTGTGCAAATTCTTCCACGATATTCTTGATCAACGAATTATGCCTACCCGCCGCTAGTGCGATGCTTGTGCCATCGGGCAATACAAGAGTTGAGGAGGAAACTTTTATGAGTTCAAATGAACAGTTTCGCGACAAATTGTCAATCAAGAATTTCCATCAAGTTGACGCCACTAATCCAGCGCAAAGACGGTTTTTTAAAGCAACCAAGGCACTCTCAAATCCTGTCAGCCAAGCTACCCTTTTTCACTTTTGCGCCGGGGTAATGGGCTAGGATTTGTCCTTTGAGACTACGGAGAAAATTGGCGGAACCAAATTCCGGTAAAGGCACGCGGTGATTGATCTTCTTGGCGGCGATGGTTTCATCGGTGACGATGAAGGCACCGGCATCGTAGAGCCTTGATCCTACGCTTTGTTTCATGAAGATCTTGTAGCGCTCGGCGTAGGAAGGGCCGTCGAAGGATTCGAAGCTGGTGCTATCGGTGGTGCGGAATGGCATCATCGCCTCGAAGTGCGGCTGCTTGATCTTCACCGCTTTGCCATCGGAGGAGGGATCGTATTTTCCGACGAAGAGATAGCCGAGCCATGGCCGAGGCAACTGCCGTAAAAAGCCATCGTGCTCGTAGGTGGCCCAGAAGTCGGTGGCATTGCCGAGGCTTTCTTCTAAGCGATTATTCTGGTTGTTGCCGATGCTCTTATCCTGCGATTTGAACTCGGTGGCCGCATAGAGAATGGGTTCGCCTTTGTCGCCTTTCGCCGAATGAAAGCGGCTGTTGGCCAATACTACGAGGTCCCAATTTTTGGAGGGTCGGAAATAGGATGGTAGAATCGACGGGGAAGTGGAAAGATGCCCACCGGAAAATATGTGCTCGGGTTTCACATTGAGCCCGATGAGAAAATCGCGAATCGCTAGCGCAAAGCCGTCCATCGTCTTGCCATGCAGATTCGAGTCGCGCGTCCCGCCTTGCGCTTTTTTGGGCGCTACGCTTTTCTTGGAAGCCCACCAGTGACGGATCGCTTTATGAAATATTTCGGTTTCGGGAAGAGTGCTCATGCGGGAATTTCTTCGATTTGATACGCGACCAAGGCGGCCTCATTCGCAAGTTTGATGTCTTGGGTCTCGAAGGCGTGACGGAGCTTGTCGGCCAGCTCGGGGGAAATTGTTTGCGGGTCAGGCACACGAATGCGGCGCAGATATTGCGCTTGAAATCGCAGGTAGCCGCCGCGCATGCGCACGCCGTAGCATTTGATGAAAAACTCTCCCACTTCCGACATGAGGAGCGCGCCCAATACCTTCAGGTCCCACACCTCGGAGGTGATCCAATACAAGTTGTGCTGGGGATAGGTCCGGCCGGTATCCAGTGCGGGCAGCAACCGATCTTTGATATCGGCAATGTAGAGTTTGTGCTTTTTGAAAAGCGTTAGATTCACGCGGTCGATGGTTTTGTGCCAATGCTCGGGCCTATCTTTTTTGGCGGTATGACGCTGGGCTAACAGTTTGTGATGAGGTTGCAGATGTTCGACGAGGCGCGGGTAGTCGCTCAGCTTCACCAGACCGTGACCATTCCATGGGTTGGCCAAACAGTGGCCCGACCACCGCACCTTGCCCTTTTGCAAATCAGAGGCCAGTGCGAGCGGTAGGATGCGATCAGGCTCGATGTCCGGTGCCTCAGCGGAGATGAACACTTTGTCCGCCCCTGTCGCCACGCCGATGCCGATCTTGGTTTTCGTCGTCTGGCATTCGAGCGGGAAACACGTCGCTTCTAGGTGCTTGAGCATCTTCAAGGCCTCGGGCGACGAGCAGGGCCATGGTTCGGTCCCGCGAAACCAATCGTCAAAGCGCGCACTGCGCAGCGAGGGCAGCGATGCCGCTTCCGCGAGTGCCGTGAGCACACGCGCGCGAGTTTCTGTCTCGATGCCCGGCAATGCCTTGGCCACCACCACCGGTCCCTGCTTTTCTTGCGCGATGATCGTCACCGCCGGATAGGCCGAGACCTCCGCTTCAAAGGCTTGCACATCGTGCGCCTCGACGATGCAACGAATGTTATAGCCTTCTGTGGTGATGAACGCGCGCAACGCGCTGCCGTAATCATTCAGCATCCAACGGTCCGCGCAGATGTAGGCACACACGCCGCCGGGCTTGAGCTGCATCAGCGCGGCTTGGTAAAATGCGACGTAAATGTCCGACCGCCCCCGCATGGTGCTGAAGGCATTGCGATACGTCTCCGCCTTTTTCTCCGGAATCTCTTCCAACCGAATGTACGGCGGATTGCCGATGACAAAATCAGCGATGGGAAAACACAGCGAAGCTTCCAGAAAATCATCCACCTTGATCCAGCACCGCGCCAAGGACTCACTCACACGGGGCGACACCTCAAGGGATAAAAGTGTTTCCCGCACCACCTCCACCGCCTTCTCCGCCGCATGAGGATCAATTTCAAAGGCTTGCAACGCCGCCGTCGCCTGTTCCAGCGGCGATCCATGAAGCCGACAAGATTCCACCAAGCGCCGCACCATGCCCCGCAAAAAAGCCCCATCCCCCGCCGATGGCTCCAAGGCCACCATTTCCGCCAACGGTTTTTCCGGCAAGTATCCCGCCAAATCCAGCATCAACTCCACCATCCAAGGCTTTGTGTAAACTACCCCCGCCTCACTCCGTTCCTCACGGGTCTTCTCCGCACAAGCCTCCCAACCGCTGCGATCAGCCATTGGCAATATGGTGGAGGAACAGGTGACTTTCATGAGTTCAAGTGAACAGTTTTTCTGCGAAGTGTCAACTCAGAATTTTCATCAAGTTGACCCCACCAATCCAGCGCAAAGACCGACTCTTGTAAAGCAAACAAGCCAAGCAACGACCTGGCCAGATTTTTCATGACAACTCTGAGCTGCGGCACTGAAAATTGACAGAGGAATGGGGACAGAGGAATCAAAGCTGTATGATTCTACCTTCTAAATGATTCCTCTGTCCCTCATTCCTCTGTCGAAAAAATTCCAGAGCCAAAAAACAAATCCCCCCACTCAAAAACCCCAATCGGGGTGAACGATGACAGTCTAGGGGAAACGAGGAATCGAGCGCAGCCCTGGGGAAAAATGCTCCACCCCTTCCCCTCCGCCGCCCCAAGTCGCGTGAGACGAAGTCTTTATACGCGACGCGACGGGGCAGGGCGCTCCACCCTCCCCGATCTACAACCCTGCAAAAATGCTCATTTCCAAGGACTGACCCCATTCACGGATTGGTATTATGTTTTCAAACAAGAGGGAAATAATCTAAATATATATACTTCCACTAATGCAAGATGATAGTTCAAGATCTCGCATTTTCTAAGGCATCATATTTTTCAATGAATTCGAGATGATAGTTTTTTGCATCAGTTAAAAGTTGCGAAAAAGTAACAACGTACACTTTATCTGCTGTTCTCATTGTACTAATTTCATCTTTAGTCTTTCTGTCATCGCCGATAGCGCCACCCACAACGTATGCGATTACTCTATTGGGGTGCGCAGGGTCCGTGCTGCATCTATCTTCGATAAAAGACCTATAATCCTTTGCTTGGTCTAGGTCTTTCAATGTGATAGTATGATTTGGCCTTTTAATTTCAATAACAAAACGATGATTTGATACTGAAGTGCATAAAAAATCGATACGTCTATTTTTTTCCTCCAAATCACTTTCCAGATAATTTTCCTTCAATAAAGTCGCGTATTGAGTTTCATGCCTGAACATATTTATTCTAGGATCAAGAATCCAAGGAAATTTTTCAAAGAAAGGATGTATTTCTTTTACTTCTAAAGCGTTCTTAATAATAAGGTTTTCAAATGTTTTAATGGTTTGAATTCTTCCAGTCGCTAACTTATACATCTCACGAGCCTCAATATATTCCCATTCCTTAAAAAGCTCAAGAATTTTGCTTGAATTTAAATCATCAACATTTTCTAAATCCTGAGCAAATGTTTTGAACGACTCGAATTGAAATGAATCTTTCACAAATTTTATTAGTTCAGCTTGTTTAGCAGTTGGAATTCCATCAGAGCTTAAAATAGAATCTACTAATTTTTTTGCTAAATTGCCCTCATGCTTTGGAAGAGATAGTTGCCACTTTTCTATATCAATTTTAGCAATAGTTGAGACGAGTTCTATCTGTTTAGCCTTTCGTTTGATTCGTTGATCTTTGAGAATGTGTTTTACTGCTTGGCTTAAATAATCCCTGAGCTTAGAAGTGTCTTCATCTTCCCAATTGAGTGATTTTCTATTCGTTGAAATGACGTCTTTGTCCCATTCATCAATAAAGTCAATGTTCAACCAACCAGTCAAATATGCAAATCCAAAACTTGATGCTTTATCACTGTAAAATTCGGGATCATTTACAAGCTTTCCTCTTGAAAAGAGTGTTAAACCGTTGATTGCTGTCGGAACGGTAGATTTGCTAGAAATCACTCTTCCTGTTATACGACTTGAATATTCGTAAGATAAGCCAAGATCTTCGGATAGTGGGAAAGTCCACTCAAATTCAGAGTCGATGTTATTAAAGCGTAATTCATTTCTTACTTGAAATTTTTCTTTATTCTTACCATTATGAATTATAAACGCTTCGAAACCATTCTCGTCAAAAACTGTAAATGTTTTAGCAAGGTTGTAAGCTATATTGTCTGGATCAAAACCTGTTTTTCGTTTGATTTTCTTTAAAGTTATTATGGTTCCATTTGGAAGATCAACTGCTTCATCTTTAATATTTATCTCTGGCTCGTAATTTTCTTGTGATGCAATTAGGCTCTCCCAATCTAAAGTGAATTTGTTCTTGAGTCCGTCTCTAATTGTTTCAACTATTATCAAATGCGCTATACCAAAAAATGAAAGCTTCCCAATACCTTTTTTCCCAATGACAAATCTCTTCCCTGATTCGCTTTTTTGTTGCCCCGTTTGTATTCTTCTGTTCCTTCCTATCCTTAGAAATTTTGTGTTAATATCTTCAAAACTCATTCCATGGCCGTCGTCAATTATTTGAATGTACTTTTCCCCTAAATCATTTAGTTGTATTGTGACAATTGAGGCGTCGGCATCATATGAATTAGATACGAGTTCCGCGATTACAGGGGGTAGAGTATAATACATTTGAATCCCCAGATGCTCAATCGTTTGAGGATCAAATTTCATTATTAATTTTTCTGCTGACATAAAATTATTTGAATCTAATTTGTAGATTTAATTTAAAGTAAGTGTGCCCATTTTCTGAATAAATTCTACCAAAATCATGCCTTGTGCTACTAGCCGTTTCAAGTTTTGTGTTTTGAAATAAATATTCTTCAAATTGATTTTTGTTGTAAATGTGGTAGCATAGAATTTCACCATCTTCTTTAACTATAAGGTAACCACCAGTTGCTTCATAAACTCCATTCCAAACTTTCGAAGGCATCATTCCAAGTGCTACATCTGTCAAAAACCTTTTTATCTTATACTCGTAAAATAAATGTGAAAATTGAGTGTCAAAGCAGAGCGGATTTTTAGTGCTTATTTCATGCGTCAAGGCTTCAACATTGCTTGAACTTGTCGTAAAAAACTGCTTAACTACTTCTGCAAGTATATTTGGCAATAGGCTGTCTATTAACACTAAGTTGTTTTTGAAAATCTCTTTTTCTAGTGAGAAAAAAATTATTTTCCCTCCAAGCTTTTTGATTTCTTCCAGTCGATCTTTAATTTTACTCCTCGTATCTATTTTGTTAATTTTTTTTATATCTTCACTTGTGCCTTGGAACCCTGTGATTTGATAAATAAAATTTGTTGTTTTTCCAGCATTTAAAAGAGTTGAGTCGCCACCCAATTGTGATTTGATACTAAAACCTAATTCCGCTGCCTGATTTATTCTTTGGTCATGAATCACAATACGAATATCAGATTTTGTAATCGAGTTAGCTTTGAGTGTTCGGCAGTACACAGACTTCATAAATTCCTCAACCTCTGGAATACTAAAAACACCTGATGACCCCTTTACTTTGGCCAGTAGTTTTGAAGCTTGCTCTGAAAATGTTTTTACTGGAATTCGAATTTTTTCTTTTCCAGCAGAAACTACAACTAAATCTCCACTGATTTTGTACTCGCAGTCCCCACTTGTTTCATTTCTTATGATTTTAATGATTGGATAGAGAAGGTTCTCAACTTTGTTCAAATCCGCATCACCCGCTAATAGATTTTTATCACCTAATAACTTAAATAAGGTATAGATTTCGCTCCATTCTCCTTTATTCCCCGTCAGCATTTTTATACGCTCCTATTAATTGTAAGATTTTACTCGCGGTTGCCTGAATGGCGGGAACTGCCACGGAGTTGCCAAATTGCTTATAAGCAGAGGCGTCAGCAACTGGAATTACATAGTCATCAGGAAAGCCCTGGAGCCTGGCCCATTCTCGGGGTGTCATTTTTCGTATCCCCTCTCTATTGACCTGACCCTTAATATGTGTTGTTGGAGTAAAGTCTTTTATTCTTTTATCTATTACCAAATTTCTCTCTCTACCCATTCCTCCGCAAACGACCGAATTGGCGATACCATCATCTGATATAATTTCGTATCCAAATCCGTTACCCTTGTTCGCGTGTCTTAATTTATGTTTGTGAAGTGTGTCTAAATATTGGGTCGATAAGTAGAATTTTGTTGGTGGTACTCTTTTTTCTTTAATATCGGCAAATTTTACATTTTTACCTGTGGGCTTTGGGTATTCAAAAGATGAGACTTTTGTATCTTTATGAAAACCAACAATATATATCCTCTCTCTATTCTGAGGGACTCCAAAATCTTTTGCGTTTATAATTTGTGGATCGGGAACGAAATAACCTAGATCATTCCGGAGAACGTTCAAAATTGTCTCCAAGGTCTTACCTTTATCATGATTTTTTAATCCTTTAACGTTCTCCAGAAAAAAAGCTAAGGGCTGTTTTCGCTTGATAATTTCTGCAACGTCAAAAAATAATGTTCCTCTAGTATCTTCGAATCCTCCGCGTTTGCCAGCAATTGAAAATGCTTGGCAAGGAAAACCAGCGCATAAGACTTCAAATCCCTCTGGAATAAACATTTTTGTTTGCTCTTTTGTTAAGTCACCAAAGGGAGTTTCTCCGAAATTGGCTCTGTATGTTCGCTGTGCTTCTTTGTCCCACTCACTCGAGAATACACATTTTCCACCGAGATTCTGCATGGCTATTCTAAAGCCTCCGATACCAGCAAATAAATCAATGAATTTGAAGGTGTAATCAGTTGGTGCTGGAAACGGAACATCTGTTGCTTCAAACAGTAAATGTTGAAGCGCTTCTTCTGATACAAATGCACCTTTACTTTTGCTCTCAATATCATCTAGAACATCTTTATACGATAAAGTTTTTTTGTTATTGAGCTGAGTTTTTTTTACGGCAGTGAGAGGTGCAACTAATTTATTAACGGTGTATTCTACATCGTTATTCTTTTTTCTCACTTTAGTTTTTTTCTCCATGCTTTTCATACTAATGAAGGTAGGTAGTAGTCTTTTAACTCAGATTAATTCTTGATTTTGGTTTTCAAAGCTCAATTTGGAGAAAGCGCTCGCAGCTTAGATCACTGACAAGCCTCACAAGTCCCGCCGTTCATCATCGCATCCAAGGAGCATGCGTTCTTTTCCGCATCGGTGTAGGTGCGTTTGGCTTCGCCGCTCATGGTGCCGCGGATTTCTTTGGCGACGCTGGTGGTCGCTTTTTCGATGTTGCTGGCTTGCATGGTGCGGAGGTAATACGTGGTCTTGAGGCCTTTGCTCCAGGCGCGGCGATACATGTGGCTGAGGGCCTTGAAGTCGGGGTCGGCGAGGAACAAGTTCACGCTTTGGGCCTGGTCGATCCACTTCTGGCGGCGGGCGGCGGCATCGACGATGGCTTCGTAGCCGACGCCGAAGGCGGTTTGATAACGGGCTTTGATGTGCTCGGGGATCGTGGAGATGGCATCGAGTTCACCGTCGAAGTACTTCAACTGGTCGAGCATTTCTTGATTCCACAGACCGGCTTTTTTCAGATCCTTGACGAGGTAGGCGTTGAGGATGATGAAGTCACCGGCGAGGTTGGATTTCACGAACAGGTTCTTGTAGTTCGGCTCGATGCAAGGGGTGGTGCCCATGATGTTCGAGATCGTCGCGGTCGGAGCGATGGCGAGCACGTTGGAATTGCGCATGCCTTGTTTGGCGATTTTCTCGCGCACGAAGGACCAGTCCATCTTGCCGCCGCGTGGCGTATCGATCTTCACGCCACGTTCTTGCTCGAGCAAGTCGATGGTGTCCTGTGGCAACAGACCACGATCCCACTTCGAGCCTTTATAAGTCGAGTAGGTGCCGCGATCGGCGGCGAGGTCGGACGAAGCACTATACGCATAGTAGGCGATGGCTTCCATGAATTCGTCATTGAACTCCACGGCTGCCTGCGAACTAAAGGCGAGGCCTTTTTTGTAGAGCGCATTTTGCAAGCCCATGACGCCCATGCCGATGGGGCGGTGGCGCATGTTGGCGGTTTTCGCGGCGACGGTGGGATAGAAGTTAATGTCGATCACGCTATCGAGCGCGCGGATGGCGACGGTGATCGTCTCCTTGAGCATGTCGTGATCGATGATGCCATCTTCATTGATGTGGGTATCGAGGATGACCGAGCCGAGGTTGCAGACGGCGGTTTCTTCGTCGCTGGTATTGAGCGTGATCTCGGTGCAGAGGTTCGACGAGTGGATGACGCCGCAATGGTCTTGGGGCGAGCGCACGTTGCAAGGGTCCTTGAAAGTGATCCAGGGGTGACCGGTTTCGAAAATCATCTTGAGCATGGATTTCCACAAATCGATGGCGGGAAGCTGACGCGACCAGACTTTTCCGGTGGTGGCGAGTGCTTCGTATTCTTCGTAGCGTTGCTCGAAGGCCTTACCGTAGAGGTCGTGCAGATCGGGCACTTCGTTCGAGCGGAACAAGGTCCAATGCTGGCGGGCTTCCATGCGTTTCATGAACAAGTCCGGGATCCAGTTCGCGGTGTTCATGTCGTGCGTGCGACGGCGTTCGTCACCGGTATTGACGCGGAGGTTGAGGAAGTCCTCGATGTCGTTGTGCCAGGTTTCGAGATAGGCGCAGCCGGAGCCACGGCGTTTGCCACCTTGGTTCACGGCGACGAGTTGGTCGTTGTGCAGTTTCAGGAATGGGATGATGCCTTGCGATTCGCCATTGGTGCCTTGAATGTAGCCACCAGTGCCACGCACAGCGGTCCACGAACCACCGAGGCCGCCCGCCCATTTCGAGAGGTAGGCGTTTTCGGCGATGCCGCGTTGCATGATCGACTCGATCGAGTCATCGACCTTGTAGAGGTAGCACGAGGACAACTGGCTGTGCAGTGTGCCCGAGTTGAAAAGGGTCGGAGTGGACGAGCAGAAGCGGCGGCCTTTGTAGAGATTGTAGAGGCGCACGACCCACTGCTCGCGGTTTTCGACTTCCGTTTTGAACAAGCCCATGGCGACGCGCATCCAGAAGAACTGCGGCGTTTCGAGGCGGCGTGGTTTGCTGCCGGTTTTGTCGATGATGAGGTAGCGGTCGTACATCGTCTGCACGCCGAGGTAGTCGAAATCGAGGTCGGCACTCGGGTCGAGCGCATCGGCGAGGATGTCGAGGTTAAACGATTCGAGCAGATCCGGATGGATGCGCTTGATGGCAACGCCGTGCGTGAGGTGGCGGCGGAACGCATTGCGGTGGGCAGTTTTGATGCCACCGATGCCATCGCGCAGGATGTTCCAGCCGAGCACTTCCTCGTAGATGTAGGTGAGCAAAATGCGACCGGCGAACTTCGCGAAGTCGGCATCTTTTTCGATCATCGTGCGGGCATTGAGGATGATCGTTTGCTTGAGATCATTGGCGGAAATTTCCGAGCCGATCGAACGACGCAGCTCGCGCTCGATTTCGTTTTCCGTAAGGCAAAGATCGAGGCCGATGGAGGCAAAGCCGATGCGTTTTTTCAGATCGGCACCGTCCCAGAACGCCGACTGGCCGTCATCATCGGTGACGACGATCATCGACTCCTGATTGAGGTCCTCGACAATTTCCTGATGCTCGCTGCGGTAGCGGGCGCGCTCGAATCGATAGCCCATGTAGGCGCGCATCGCTTTGAGATAACCAGCGCGGCCCAGCTCTTCCTCGACCATGTCCTGCACGTCCTCGATGTTGACAAAGGCCTGCTCGCCGGTGCGCACGCGGTCGGTGACCGCCTTGGCGATATCGAGCGAAGGCTCCGGATTTTCGCGGATGGAAAGGAAGGCCTTGCGCACGGCGATTTCGATTTTCGTTTCCGACCACGGCACGACGTTGCCATTGCGGCGGATCAAACGCACGGGCATGGTTTGTGGCGCGGTGTTCACATCGACATCGCCACTGCGCTCGTAGGAACGACGGAAGGCGAGCGACTTCGCGACATCGTAGGCGTCATTTTCCACGAGGGCTTTTTCGATGAGCAGGTAGAGATCGTTTTCCGAGAGACGAAGGCGTCCGCCTTCCTCGATGTTTTTCGTGAGGGATTTTGCGACGCTGTGGGCGACGGCAGAAACGAATGCGCGGTTTGAGTCGCTGAAGATCGAGTCTTGTTTCGTCTGACGCGAGACAAGCAAATCCGTGAGGGCATTGCCGATGGTGTCAGCAACCTGGGCGAGGGAAAACTGTGACTCCGTAGCGCCGGAGGTGACAGTGATCTCCGGGTGAGCGCCGTGGAAATCTTTTCCGAGCACTTCGCGCCAGGCGTATTGTGTATCGGAGATGGTGGAGCCATCGGTGATGACTTTTTTCAAGGCGAGGTCTTCTTCTAAGGTAAGGGAGCGGTACATGGTATGATGGTGGTTTTTTAGATTAAAAAGGAATGAGGGAAATGGGAGTGAGATTAAAGAGCGTAAGCGAGGTGATGTGTGATGGCGGCTATTTTTGACAGAATTTCAGAATTTTCAGAATTGCTGGTGGGATGTTATTTGAGCTTTTTGGGCTGGAGATATTTCTTTTTGAATTGGAGTGACTCGGTGCCGAAGTTGAGGAGGAGGCCTTCGTTGATGCCGGTGGCTTTGAGGTAGTTGACGAGTTGCACTTCGTGGACGGGGAGGATGGTGGAGACGGCTTTTAGTTCGATGATGAGTTCTTTGCCAAAGGCCATGTCGGCTTCGAAGTCACCGACGAGACGACCTTTGTAGAATACGGACAGTTTGATGTATTGCTCGAAGGCGAGGCCTCGCTCCGCGAATTCCAAGGCAAGAGCATTTTGATAAACGCTTTCCTGAAATCCATGACCCAGCTCGCGATGAACTGTCATCGCAATCCCGATCACAGTTCCCGCCAAGTCATATGAAGCATCCTCAATCATTCTGTTAATTTTTCTAATTCTGAAATTCTGTCCACCATTGCCCGTCTGGCCGAGGGAGCCACTTATGAAAGTTGAGCCCCCTCGATCACTTTAATTACAGATCATCGTCGTCGATTTGGCCGAGGGCGGAGGATTTTTGGTATTCGGTGACGCGGCCTTCGAAGAAGTTTTGCTCTTTCTTGATGTCCATCATTTCTGCCAACCACGGGAATGGATTGGAGACGTTTTTGTTGAGCGGTGCTAGGCCGCAGCCTTCGAGACGACGGTCGGCGATGTAGTCGATGTATTCTTCGAAGTCGCTGGCGTTCATGCCGATGGATGCCACGGGGAGGCAGTCGCGGATGAATTTTTTCTCGAGGCGGATGCCTTCTGCCATGGTGGCGCGCAGGTCTTCTTGGAACTCGGTCGTCCAGATGTCCGGGTTTTCATCAACGAGGTCCATGAGCAGGTTGCGGAAGACTTCAATGTGATTCGATTCATCGCGCAAGGTGTAGCGGAACATCTGGCCGATGCCGGGGAACTTGTTCTGGCGATAGAGGCTGAGGATCATGCCGAATAGTCCATAGAACTGCGTGCCTTCCATCACCTGACCGAAGAGGAAGATGTTCTTGGCGAGGGCTTGCTTGTTGGCGGTGACGGTGAGATCGATGTCGCGACGCATGGCGCGGCTGTTCGAAACGACGAAATGATTTTTCTCCGTGATGGTGGGGATATCTTCGAACATCGCTTCGCACTCGTGCGGGTTGAGTCCAAGCGAGGAAATCATGTAGACGAGAGAGTCGGCGTGGATGTTCTCCTCGTGAGCGTGACGGCCGAGAACAAGCTTGAGCTCAGGAGCGGTGACGACCTCGCGGACGACGTGCAGCACGTTGTCGCCGACGATGCCTTCGGCTGCGGAAAAGTAGCCGATGCCCATTTTGATGATCCAGCGCTCGACATCCGAAATTTCGTTCGAGCGCCATTGCTCGACGTCTTTTTGCATCGGGATGTCCTCGGGCTCCCAATGGTTGTTTTTCATCGTCTTATACAAATCGTAAGCCCAGGTGTATTTCAGCGGCAGGATGTTGAAGAACATCGTGTCGCGGCCATTGATGACTTTTTTGGCGGCGAAGGCGGCCTCAGCTTTTTCTTTATCGAGAGTAAAAGTGCGTTGGCCGAGGGTGACGGTGGTGGTATTCGATGGAGAAGCGGCGGTGATCATAAAATGAGGTAGATTTGAGGTGAAATTGGATGCCTTTTACGCTAAGAGTTGAGACTCAAAGGCGCAGACAGCAGCGAGGGCGACACTAGGAAAAATTATTACGGAGGTCAAAGGAATTTTGCTCATATAGTATCAACAAATTATTCACAATACAACATGTTGTATGATAGACTCTGTATTTACAATGCAATCTTCAGTTAAATCAAGCTTCTGACGATAGCGGCAAAGAGGCTCTTGGTGGGAAAAAAAAATCGCCACTTAACGTCAATCCCGCAGGTTAACTAATATTCTAAAAAATTCCGTGGAAATCGGGTATTTTGGAGGAAAAAACTAGGGGTGGGAGACGTGGAACAATTGTCTTTTGTGCCGTGGAAGGTATTTTAAAAAAATACGGCCACGGGAGAAACTCCGGTGGCCGTAAGAGAGATGTAGCGCCCCTTCAGGGCTTGAATTCCATGGGATGCAGGTTCCTAGGGCGATGCCCCATAAGCGCTAACTTGTTTTGAAGCGATGTGACTGCGTTTTGCGGTGTCTGGGTGATTCGGATAACTCGGCGGAGATTGCTTTCCAGTCGTCAATCACTTCGCTCAGACGCAGGGTTGGCTCTATCGCCCGAATTACTTGATGAAAA
>CAMDCV010000027.1 GCA_945890645.1 Akkermansia muciniphila | reverse complement strand
GGTCGAGCCAACGCCGCCAGCACTGAGTCCAATTCCAATACAATGACGATTTCCGGCACAGGTTCCACATGGAATGCCGGTGCCCAGAGCGTCACGATCGGCTCCACCAACAACGCCAGCGCCACATCGAACAACAACATCCTGACCGTCGGCACTGACGCCGTAGTAAGCAATGTCGGCGCCCTGACAATTGGCTCCGGCGCAGGCACCGAGACCGGCAACCAACTTGTGGTCAACGGTAGCCTGACTGCGACCGGCGTGACGGTCAGCGCGAGTAACACCCTGGCTGGCAGCGGAACCATCATCGGTCCGGTGACGGTGAACGGCACTCTGTCGCCCGGCAACAGCATTGATTCCCTCGATGTCGGCAATCTCGCCTTAGGCAGCACCGGCAGCTACGCGGTGGAAGTGGACGGAACCTCGGCCACTTCCGATCAAGCCATCGTGACTGGAACCGTGACGATCAATGCCACCGCGACCCTCGCGCCCAACGTGACGGGTACTCTGGTCGGCGGACAAAAGTATTTCATCGTCATCAACGATGGCGGTGACGCGGTCACGGGCACTTTCGCCGGACTTGCGCAGGACGCAGTGGTTGGCACCTATGGGGGTGCAGACTTGAAAATCAGCTACATCGGCGATTCCGCCACGAATGCCCTCATCGGTGGCAATGATATCGTGCTCTACGTTGAAGGTGGCGGCGATGTTACCCCTCCCACACTCACCAGCATCACGGACAACGTCAGCGGTGGTCCGGTCAACATCGGAGCCGCGGTCACTTACACCGTGACCTTCGACGAGGACATGAACGACGCCACCGTTACAACTGCCGATTTTGGCAACAACGGCACCGCGGTCGCTAGCATCGACTCGGTTACCGAAACTACGCCCGGCGTATTCTCTGTGGTCGCTACCCCCACCAGCCCTGGAACTCTGCAACTGCGCATCAATGCCTTGGCCGTGCTCGAAGACGTGGCCGGCAACGACCTCGATACCGATCCGGCTCTGCTCGATGACACCACCATCACCGTGCGCAATGCCTATCAAACCTGGGCCCTCACTAATGCCATCAGCAGCGCTCCTGGCCAAGACAAAGACGGCGACGGCGTGAACAACGCCATCGAGTTCCTGCTCGGCGGCGATGTCGGCACCAACGACCTGAGCAAACTGCCGGAAGTCAACACGACCGCTACCGACATGATCTTCACCTTCGAGCGCAAACGCAGTTCGATCGATGGCATCACCGGTTTGGAGATCGAAGTCGGCACCACCCTCACCGGTTGGCCCACGAGCTACACCGTCGGCACCACCACGGCCAACTCCGATACCGGCGTAGTCGTGACAGAAAACAGCCCGAGCGGTTTCGACACCATCACCCTGACCGTACCGAAAGGCGCTGATCCGAAGAAATTCGGCCGTCTGAACGTCACAGTGACCGAATAAGGTGACGGCGGCGTCATGCCTCCTAGCCTTTCAAGGAAAAGCCTCCAGCTGCACAAGCTGGAGGCTTTTTCAATGCACTGCCGCCGACTTCACGCTTGCTTGTCAGCCGAGCGCATCCCAAAGTGTCGTTGTGAATGATTCGATTGATGATCTGACAAACCGCATCCGCGCTTTTGTCGCGGCGCGAGAGTGGCAGCAATACCATAACCCCAAGGACATGGCGGTGGCAATTGCCGCTGAGGCAGGGGAGTTAATGCAGCACTTTGTCTGGCAACAACCGGATCAGGTCGAACAGCGCGTGCAGGAGCACCGCGAAGAAATCGCTTCAGAAATCGCCGATGTGGGGATCTTACTTTTTGAAATGGCTGACATCATGGGTGTAAAACTCGGCGACGTAATGGCGGCAAAAATTGCCCACAATGAGCAACGCTACCCCGCCGAAAAATCCCGTGGCAATAACCGCAAGTACAATGAACTCTGATCAGCCATCCGGCGAGGAACCCGCCCCTGTGCATGTTCGGCGCAAGCGCTACTCGGGCAAAAACCCGCGCAAGTTTTCGGAAAAATACAAGGAGCTCAATCCGGAACTGTATCCCGACATCCTCGAAAAAATTGCCGCGTCTGGCAAAACACCCGCCGGAACACATCTTCCAGTGCTCATGCAGGAATCGATTGATGCGCTGCAACTTGCCGCGGGTATGGTGGGCGTCGATGGCACACTTGGTTTCGGGGGACACGCCCGCGAAATCCTTTCTCGCATTCTTCCCGCAGGCAAGCTCATCGGACTCGATGTTGATCCCATCGAACAACCGAAAACCATCGAGCGCCTGCGCCACGCTGGCTACGGACCTGATTGTTTCGAAGCTGTTTTATCGAACTATGCGGGCATCGGCAAAGTGCTCGGTCAGCGCGGCATTCCCACCGTGGATTTTATTTTTGCCGATCTTGGTTGTTCGTCGATGCAGATCGATGACCCCAGCCGCGGTTTCACCTTCAAGTCAAAGGGCCCGCTCGATATGCGCATGAACCCCCAACGTGGCATCAGTGCGGCTGACTGGCTGGCACGTTGCACAGTCGGAGAACTCACCGAGGCACTGCGCGAAAATGCCGATGAACCGCACGCCGAACGAATCGCCTCGCTATTGGCCGGGAAAAATCTGCAAACTACTACAGATTTAGTAAATGCGATTGATGCTGCGGCCCATGATGTTTCCGGTGATACCACGCGTCGTGTTTTCCAAGCGTTGCGCATTGCCGTAAACGAGGAATTCAGTGCGCTCGATGCATTTCTGCGCACGGCACCGCATTTCCTTAAGCCAGGTGGCCGTTTGGTTATTCTCACCTTCCATAGTGGGGAAGATCGACGGGTGAAAAAATGTTTTCAGCAACTCCATCGCGATGGCGTCTTCCGTGAGTTCAGCGACGATGTGATCACCGCTAGTGCTGAGGAACGCCGGGCAAATCCACGTTCGATCCCCGCCAAGTTGCGGTGGGCTACGGCACAATGAGAAACGCACCGCCGGTAGCCAGTGCCTAGTATGGATCAGAAAATGCTCGTCCGTTGTCCTACCAAGCAATGCGAGTTTGTTCCTTTTTATAAGGATTCTCTATGGGGTCTATGCCTGCTTTATGAGAGATGTAGTTGCCTTAAGGTGTGAGTCGAACGCGTAATGCATCATAACCCACCATTCTTTCGTAAGCCGCTTCGTGTTCGATGTGTGGTATCATTTCTAACACATCCACACGACTGACGCGAGTGATGCAACACTCCAGTAATGTGCGCACCAACAAGCGCGCATGTGCTGCACCGAGACACAAGTGGGTGCCGAAGCCAAACGCCACGTGAGGATTTGGCTTACGGTCTAGTTTGCATTCTAACGGATTAGCAAAAACTTTCGGATCGAAATTCGCCGCCGCCCAGCCTATGGAAACACGGCCATTGGCCGACACCAAAGTTCCCTGCACATCGGTGGCGACGGGGCAAACGCGCCCAATGTGCGTTAACGGCGAAATCCACCGAAAAAATTCTTCGCCTGCATGAACGATGCGTGAGGGATCCTCGCGCAGGAATTGCAGACTTTCGGGGCGCTCGGCGAAGTGAGCAAAAATCGACGAGATGGTGTGAATCACTGTATCACGCCCCCCCGCAAATGTCAGATTGGCAAAGCCCATCATTTCCTCACGCGTTAACGCACGGCCTTGATAACTCGCTCGGGTGAGTGCTGTGAAAAAATCTTCCCCTGGTTTGTTCAGTGCCAGATCAAAACGCCGCTGCAAATACTCTTCGAGCACCTGTCCTTTTTGCGCGCCATCAGCGCCATCGCGAAACACATGCACCCCCCAAGAAATCCACGTCTCCGCCTCTTCCTCTGGCACTGCGAGCAGGAGCGCTAGCGCGCGCGATTGCAAGGGCAGAGCGAACTCTCGCACCACTTCGATTGAGTCTCTCCGCAATGCGGCATCGATCAAGCTCGTGATCATTGCCTCAATCGTTGCCACCACTTGGGGGTCCTTAGCTCTTCGAAAAAACGGCTCTGCAATGCCTCTATATTCACCGTGCTGCGGCGGGTCGGTTTCAATCGGCAACTGTCGCATTCGCCGCCATTCTTCCTCGGAGGGAATCGGAACGCGGAACGGCGCATCCGAGCTAAACGTCTGCCACTCTTTTGCCGCCATCCGCACATCCGCATGCCGTAGCAACATCGGAATCGCCTCGCCTTGAAAGGGGCATGACAAAATTCCTGCTTCTTCCCGAGCAGCTGCAAACGGATCATTTATCATCGGAAAGATATTAGCACAGGAACTGCCACAACATCAATCATGCATATGATGAATGATAGCAAAATGTGCGGAGAATACTTTCTTTCCATCGTTGACCTGATGGTAAAATGGAATAGACTATGTCTGCCGCAGTGTGTCTGCGGCACGCTTTATTTGTGACTGAACAAAACGACATCGATTGGGGGAAATTTGACGGCTTTTCATGGATCCGCTGCAGCGGGAAGGGCAATTTCCTTTCCAGTCCCGCCGTGAAACAATGTGCTGAACATTGCGTCCAGGGGGGCGCACGATGCATTGTCATTGACCTTCAACTCTGCACCGGCATGGACTCTACCTTTATGGGTATGCTCGCGGGCTTAGCCATGCGTCTGACCAAGCAAACCGGTGGCGGACGTTTGGAAATCGCTGGGGCCAGTGAAAGAAACGTCTGCTCGCTCGAGGACCTCGGGCTTGATGCTTTCATGGAAATCAATCCCAGCGGTGCGCTTTGGAATGCCCAAATCGATCCCATCCGTTCCCAATTGCAGCGATGGACCGGATCCCCCTTAGGCATGCGCGAGCGCAGCAAGGAAGTCCTAGAAGCGCACAAAATCCTATCGGCCGCCAATGAAGATAATTCCAAAAAATTTGAGTCAGTCGTCGAATTGCTTGAAAAAGAACTGGGTACGGAATCACGGTAAAGGTAACTTATCCTTCGCATGATCGGAATTTTCAGGCATGACGATTGAACATTACATTCTGATTGGATTCACGGTACTGATCCTGCTGATGGCGATTAGCATTTCGCGGGCTCGCCGGAATGCCCGCAAACTCGAAAAAGAAAAGCACGACATCGTCGGTGAAGAGGAGCGGATGTTTCACTTCCTGCATGATCTCGGCGAAGCGATTGAAAAGGACTCATCGCCGCATAGCGTCAATCGCATGATTGTCGATGGCGTGGTGGATGTCGTGAGTGCCAAAGGCGGTGCCATGTATCTGAGCAATGATACGCGCGAGTTGCTGGTGCCGAAGTATGTGAGTGAACATTGCCCGCAACTGATCGGAGTACCACTGGAAGTGATGCGTCGTGCTCAAAAAGACCCGCGGGTGATGGGCAGCCACATTCGTTTGTCGAACCAAGCCAGCGATGAAGGCATTCTTGGCCACTGTCTGACTGTCGGCAAAGCGGTGCATGTCGCGGACATCAAAACGCACGAGTCGTTTCGCGATGCGTTCGTCAATTACGAAGAGGACGTTTCTGCCATGGTCGCGCCGCTGCGCCATGGGGGCAAGGACCTCGGCGTGCTGGCAGTGGCTAAGCCGCACACGCAGGGGGTTTTCAATGAGCATGACTTTTCCGTGTTCCGCTCGGTGGCGGAGCAGTCGTCCTTTGCATTAGGAAATTCGTTAGTGCATTTAGAGGCAAACGAAAAACGGTCCTTAGAAAATGAATTGCGCACCGCCCGCGAGGTTCAGCGTATTTTGTTGCCGCAGTATAATCCCTCGATCGAAGGCTATCGCGTAGCGGGTACAAACACGCCGGCTCGCATCATCAGTGGCGACTACTATGATTTCATCGATCTCGGCGGCAAGCGCTGGGGCTTGGTGATTGCCGATGTTTCTGGCAAGGGCGTGGCGGCGGGCTTGTTGATGGCCATGTGCCGAAGCGTGTTGCGCTGCGTGGCGATGGACGAAACCTCGCCGGCCAAAGTACTGGCATTGGTGAACCGACAATTGTTTCCTGACATTCGCGAGGACATGTTCATCAGCATGGCGTATTTGATATTGGATGGTGACAGCGGTGAAGCGGTGATGGCGCGCGCCGGGCACGATCCGGCATTTTGGTTTCACAAAGAAAGCGGCGAAGTCACTCAGATTAAACCTCCGGGACTGGCCGTCGGTATCGATGAAGGCGATGTGTTCGAGCGTGTCACGAAAGATTTCTCGTTTCGCATAGAGCCAGGAGATTGCCTGCTATTGCACACTGATGGCGTCAAGGAAGCGCTCAATGACGAGGACACCGAGTACGGCCTGGAACGCATGAAACAAGCTTTTGTCCAAAGCTCGCCGTTAGGGGCCGAGGCTGTGCTTCATCAAATGCAGCGCGCATTGAAGGACTTCACGGGCGACGCCCCGCAGATGGATGACATCACCATGGTAGCCTTGGAAAAACGCCCGCTCTCGCAGTAAGGGAATGTGCATGAGATAGAAGAATGATGCCATGAAACTCTTTTCTTTGCGACTCTGGCACCGGCTTTGTTCTCTTTCTCTGTTACTGATGTTTGCGATGGTGGGTCTGTGGTTCCTGCCGCGCGATTCACAAGCGCAATTGTTCATCCTGCCCCTCGCGGGTGTGATCGCAAGTGTAGCGCTGCTCGGCGCATGGCAGGGGTTTCTGCTTGTGCGACAGCGGTTGGAGTTCGGCTGCCCGCAATGCAATCGCAATGCTAAGGTGGTGGCAGCATCGAAGAAACTCTGGCACTTGGAGTGCCCCACATGTGGTGACTTGCAAGTACACACCGGATGGTTTCGCCTGCGAGTGATGCCGCAAAAATACAAACGCGCGAAGCCTGACTCACGACGTTAAATTTTTTGTTAGAGTGTTTTACTGTCCGGGTGGTGTCAGCTCTTGCATGCCTCTTACGCCCTCCATCACCGACTTAAGCCCGGTGGTGAATTTTTTCGCATTCACGACGGCTTGATCCAGTTTTTCCAATTCCATCGCGGGCAAGTTGCCATTTTGGAGTGGCATTTGTGGGGTATTATTGGCCGGTGGTTCTGCGGCTTTATCCACAATGCCACCGAGCTGTTGTTGCTGATCGGGATTGAGAATGGGGCCCAGTTGTTCGGCGAGTACGGCATCGGAGAGATCACTGCCGCCGCGACCCGATAGGGCCAAACCGCTCACTTGTTTCATTGAATCGAGAGTCTCCTTGGAAGTCGCATCGTATTCTTCTTGGGTGATATCGCCGCGTTTGAACGCATCACCCGCGAGAATCGTTTCCATCATGGCAGAAGGGTCCTTTTCCAGCGCGGCGGCCAGCTCATGTGCGGCAGCGATGCGGTTCTCGACTCGTTTCTCCACGATGGCCTTGACTTCCACTTTTTGTTCCTCGGTCAACTTCAGTCGCGAAGCGAGAGCGTCAGTGGTTTGCTTAATCGCCATCTCTTTAGCCGATGCCGAACCTCCCATTGCTGCGCCTAAGTCTGCGAGCTCTAATGCATCCTTCATCAAGCCTGCCATATCGAGAGCAATTTTTTTCGATAGTTTGGTGCGGCCATCCCCATACTTCTCTGTTAGCGCGGCCATGGTTGCATCGCCATCGCGTGCTACACTGGAGGTCGTTGATCCCGCAACGCCACTAGTTTGTGAGCTCTCTCCAGTTTGCGCTGTGCCAGCTGCGATAGGTTGAGGGGAGTCCCCTTGGTTCTGTTTTTCTTTGGAGGAATAAAAGAAAATTCCTGCCGCTAACAGGAGAAGTGCGGCGCCCGTGATGAGTAAAGGTTTTTGCTTCATGATCGATACGATAATGGTTTGGCCATTCTAAGCAAGCGTCAAGTGCGTGTCGAATTGTTTACACATAACGACGGACCACACGCGCGGTGATGCCCGTTAACACATGCCATGCGATAGTGTCGGCTTTTTGGGCGACTTCTTGCACGGGTATGTGCGGGCCGAACAATTCCACTTCGTCGCCCTCAATAATATCCGGCGCCTCTGTGACATCAATCATCATTTGGTCCATGGTCACGCGTCCTATAATCGGGAAATACAGGCCACGGACAAATACGCGCGGCGCATGACCTGATACATGGCGCGGGTAGCCATCGCCGTAGCCCATGCCTATCGTCGCGACCCGAGTGGGCCGAGTGGTGATGAAACTGCGACCATAAGAGACCCCATGCCCTGCGGGTAAAGTGCGGATCAACGTAACGCGTGATTTTAACGTCATCGCGGGTCGCAACATCCCTTGTTGCGCTGCTAGGGGAGAAATCCCATAAAGCATCAAGCCCGGTCGCGCGAGATTGCAATGTTGCGGAGCATAGCCCAGCAAGCCTGCGCTGTTAGCGAGGTGCCGCCACGCGAAAGTTGCCTCACCGCCTAGCTCCTCGATGATTCTCGCAAATTGCGCAAACTGCCCACGGGTGAATTCCTCATCCTCATCGGCGGAGGGCAAATGTGAGCCGATTCCCTCGATGTACAAGCCGCGCAATTGCTGCAATTCAGCCAGCACCGTAGGTACATTTTCCGCAACAAATCCGCCGCGCCCCATGCCCGTATCGACCGCCAAATGCACCGCCAAAATCTTGCCTTGTGCGCGTGCTCGCGCATCGAAATCCTGCGCCTCGGCCAATGACGAAATGCAGGGTGTCCAGCCGCGTTCGACGATTTCGCGTCGTTCCTCCGACCAGCTTGCGCCCAGCAGATAGATGCGACACTCGATCCCCGCCTGGGCGATGCGTCGCGCTTCCCCCACATTGGCCACCCCCAAAAATGCTACGCCCGCATCGGCAAAGACACGCGCCACTTCTTCTAAACCGTGCCCATAGGCCCCCGCTTTCACCACGGCCATCATCGACATCGACGGCCACACCAACCGCGCCGCCGCCAGATTATGCTGCAGCGCGCTGCGATCGATTTCCGCCCAGGCCCGTGGCGGCGAAATATGCCAAGCAGTTTCCACCGCCGCAGCCTATCCCATCCGAGGCGACTGACAAGCGCGAACGTGATGGCTCAGATCACTCGACCACCCCCTCCATTTTCTGAGATTGTGATTTTCCCCTCGCCAAAGGCTGCCGCATTTGTTACTCACTGGCATCCCCATGGACTCTAGCAAAATAACTCTGATTACCATCCTCCGCGACCGAGTGGGTGAGCTGTGCTCTAACGGTAATTATCCAGAGGCCATGCATGCCGCTCATGCTGCTGTGGAAAAAGCCGAGTTGGAACTCAGCAGTGACGATGACAGCATCGAGATCTTTGCCCTCACGCTCGAAGTGCGCGGGGACTTGTATCGTCAAATTGGCGACTTGGAACATGCGCGCGATGACTACCGCCAAGCACTGGATCAGTTGGACAGTCGCCTTGATCGCTGCATGCAGATCGGCCGCTTGCATGCGGACCTTGGCACCGTGCATGATGAGCTCGATAATTTGGAGCGGGCCGTCCACCATTGGGAAGTGGCGATTTCGTTTTTCGAAAAAGAAAAGCCACCCGCCTATCTCGAAATTGCGGCTCTATCGAACAACATTGCCTCGCTGAAAAAAGCCATGGGTGAAATCGATAGTGCGGAAAATTACTTGCTCAAGGCTTTGGAAATTCTTCATCGCGAACTCGGTAGCAGCCATGATGAAACTGCCTGCGTATGCAATAACCTCGGTGCCTTGTATCAACTTTCCGGCTTCCACGAGCAGGCCCGGGAAATGCACCTCATGGCCTTGGAAGCGCGTCGCGAAATTTATGGAGAAGCTCACTTGGACACGGCGCAATCGTATAACAATCTCGCGCTCGCGCTGATGCATACCGGTGATCCGGAACTTGCCAAATCGCACTTCGAATCCGCGATTCACTCGTTGTCCGATTGCGGACCCGAAGCGCAAGACGAACTGGTTTCGATTTCACAAAACTACATCGAATTTTTGGAAATCGGTGGTGCCAAAGAGCATGTCACTCAAGTGCAGAAGCGCGTTCAGAAAACGTTGGCGCAGTGGGCGTGAATTCTTAGCGGTGCCAGCCGCCTTGGACTGCTCCGAGAATCACAGCTTTTCTTCGCTCGTTCATGATCTAACAGAGACTGTCGTAGTTACTCATTTGCTTTACCGACCGGAAAGCGGTGATGCTCACCGCAGTCCAAGGCCTTCGGCTGAAAAAATCGCATCACCCGTGTAGTATCCCTTTCGATGATTCGTTTCCTCATGCCCCTCTTGCTCATCGGTTCTCTATCCGCGCAGAAACCGGCTTATCAAGACAAGCAACCGCAGCACTACAAATTCCAAGAGCGCGCGAGCATCATTGATCCACGTGTCCGCGCTCATCCTGAAATCGATTATTTCCTCGAAAAGGCGGGCAAGCCTGCCGATCTGCAACATGCCGCAGTGGACACGCGCGTGGCGCCGCAAGGGAAATTGGTCATCTGGTTGATGGCGTATAACACGGAGCTGTTTGATCGCACGAGCTCGTATGGATTTCACTCGATCCAAGTGCACTACGCGAACGGCTGGTTCGGCAAACTTTACAACAACAAGACCCCTCCGGAAGATTTATTCCTCTCCAAAATCCGCCTCGAAGCCGCCACCGGGCAGGACTTTAGCGATGCCGTGACCATTCCGTCCGCCGATGGCATGATGGAGCGCGCCTTGCAGTTCGTGAAATGGCTCGCCAAGAAAAATCCCCAAGCCCGCTGGGATGCCTTCCTCACGCCCGACGGAAACGCGCTGCGCTGGGATCGAGTCATCGTCTCCGGTGCCTCGCATGGCTCGACCACTGCCGCACGCTTTGCCAAGCATCAAAAAGTGGATCGTGTCGTGATGTTTTCCGGCCCCCGTGATCAATACGAAGTGTGGCAAAAACTACCCTCGGCTACACCCGAAAATCGCTTCTTTGGATTCACCCACACACTCGATGATGGCTGGCAAAACGATCACTACTGCCGCTCGTGGGAATTGCTAGGCATGCATGCATTTGGCCCCGTGACCGATGTCGATCAAAACAAACCGCCGTATGGCAATACACGCCGACTGATCACTTCCGCTGATGTGAAAAACAATGCCGGTCGCGCCCATAGCTCTTCGACACCAGGACGCTCAGCCGTCAAGGATGCCAAAGGTCGCTATATCCATGAGGATGTCTGGCGCTATCTCTTCACTCATCCCGTCGATCAAGTCGGCAAAGCCGACGGGCACGATGACAGTTGTATCATTGAACAGCGCGAAGCGCTTAAATAGTCGCCAAAATCGGATGGGAGAGCACTGCGTCTCTTTGTTAATTACCTATATGCTATTGGGAAAAATTAAACTACAGAACCGTTCATGGAACCGACCTCATTCATTACGGAGGCTAAAATCTATTTTATATGGGGTGGATTCGTTCAGTTATTCTGGTCAGTAGTGGCAGCACCTTTCTTATACTTGATCACACTATGTGTGAGCACAAAATCATTCTCGTCTCTTCTTCGTGCGTATATTGTCTTTAATGTGTTCCTCTTGCTGTGGGGCTGCCTTGGTAGCTACATTTTTAGGTCCATTGCTTTCGGGAAGCTTTACGTTAGCGTAGATCGCATGGTTGATTGGTATGCATTTCTGCCGTTTGGGCAATGGGTCCTCGATCACGGACTTGGAGAGTGGCGGGGGTACCTTATTAGTGGCACGAATCTCAGTCAGGTTCAGAACTTGTGGTTTGCAGTTGCTCTACCAGTTTGGTTGCTTGCCATCGTTTCGACACGGCTCACTCTGAGATGCCTACAAAAAATTACTTAGTACCGCCCTTCTTACCTCCATAGGACTAACAAATCGGTTTTTTGGTGGCATGATTGTAATGAGAATGAGGAATTTTATGGAGTTCCTTGCCTCTGGATTTTAAGTATTCCCTTCTGGTTGCCCACGATCTCACTCGGCGCAGCGGCACGTTACTCATGGTCATCTCATCACCTATCGAATTCTGAGAATGACAACATCGATCAACGGAAAGAGAGGAAATCATCAAATGCCCCGCGGTACTTCCACTACCATGCTATCCGCGATGTCGTCGTGCAGTGTGCAGCGCGTGCTGCGGAAGATCATCAAGGCATCGACGAGCACGAGAATGCCCACACAGGGAATGAGTGCCACCACTTGCACGGGTAGAAAGCGATACAAGATGATGCGGCCTGCGGTAATCGGCTGGCCATTTTTTCGCACAATGCGGATGGAGAGCAGGCGCTTGCCGATGGTTTGACCCTTTTGCAAAAACACCCAGTTCACCGCAATGTAGATGACTATACCGATCAGGCTCCATAGGGCTTGTTCTCCCATCAAATCAAAGGGTCCGCCACCCGATTGCTTCGATTGCATGGTGCGATCGATGTAGCCCGTTAAAAACATCACAGGCAATAGAACGATGATGAGAATTATGGTATCGATTATTTGCGCTAACAAACGGACCCATGGAGAAGCAAGTGGCAGGCTTAGAGCGTCGGCAACCAATTCAGGAACTTCGGTTTGGGGCGCTTGGTAGGGATTGATATCGGACATAGTGGAAATCGAACTATCGGATTTATGCTCCGGGCGCAATTCAAAAATCGTGGTATCGATGCAGAACTGTGCAATTCACTTTGACTACTCGACAAAATCTTTGGCATAGGTCGCCACGTCCTCTAACAGGAATTTTTCGGGTGCGCAGGAGATGGCCATCCCGTCGAGGTACATGAGACTTTTGATGATAGGGAAGGCACCTTCGGGAAACTGCAGGCCTTTTTCCACCGCCATGCGGATGGTCTGCATCATTTGCATCGTGAGGCTTTCCTCGCCGACGGGTTTGTTTCCGAAGTTGGCATAGAGTTTCGCGAAGGCATCGCGGAATTCTTGGGGCTTGGCCAGTGGGCGCACACCGAGGGACTCGATCGCGAGCGCCGCATCGTCGTAGCGTTTTTCTCCCAGTGCGACCATAAAGGCAAGTAGGCCACGGGAAAATTGCCGCGGCACTGTCTCGACGTTGGCGTTGTCGATGAACCAGAAGCGTTGTCCATCGTAGAAGATATTACCGGGATGGAAGTCGCCGTGGAATTGTCCTTGAAAAAACAGATAGTATCCGTGGATGCGGAACAGCAGCAATAAGTTGTCATAAGTGAACTGCTTTGCCTTCAATAATTTCCGCACTGTGGGCGCGGCGACAAATTCACTGACAAGAAAATGTTGGGTGGAGAATTCCCGATAGATCCGCGGAAAGGCGAGTAGTTTGAGGTGCGGCAGTGTGGCCACACCGAGATCGCGCAGGCGTATCATTTCATCGGTGCCGCTCGCCTCGGCAAGTAAGTCCATTTCCGTGACGGTAGTACGGCGTATGGTTTCCAGTGTGCCTAACGGATCGGCGAGGCGCTGCAACGGGGGATAGAAAAATAACGAAGTCTTTGCGAGCAATCGCACGGCAGCCACGTCGCGCTGGAACTCCGCCGCGTGATCTTGACGCAGGACTTTGACTACAATTTCCGTGCCATCCTTGAGTCGACCGCGATGCACTTGCCCCAGTGATGCTACGGCAAGTGGCTTTTCTTCAAGGTGAGCGAGATTTTCCCAAAACGCAGGAGGGGCCTCGCGTTTGACTTCGGCAAGAAATTCGCCCGGCGGCATGGGTGTGGCCTCTTCGTAGAAACCATTGAGTTTCGCAGTTTTTTCCGGCCCTAACAAGTCGGCGCGAATCGCATACATTTGAGCGATTTTTACCGCCAGCAATCCCATGCTTTCGATTTTTTTCGGATCCAGTTTTTCCACCGGACCAAAGATCATGCGAAATAGTTGAATGAACCGCAGTGAGCGCATGGCGCAACATGGCTGCGTTTGCCAAAAGCGCAAGCGCATCGCTGCGTATATATTCACTCAGCGACCGCGCGGGTGGTGCGAGATATAGCTGCGGACGGATAAGAGTCCGATCACCGCGCCAACTACGAGCCCGATGGCGAGCGATTCATAAGGATGCTTGCGGATGGTATCGCGGCAGTAGCGTGCACTGTCGGCAGCACCATCGTAGAGTGCTTCGCTCGCATCGCGCGTGCGATTGAGAATGGCGTCGAGTTGATCACGAGCGACGACGACTTTTTCGGAGGCAATGTCGGCGGTGGCGACCAACAAAGCATGGGCGTGATGAGAGAGTTGTTGGACGTCGTGGCGGATAGCGTTAATTTCTTGATTCATAAGCGTTAGGCGATTCTGCGCGATCTTAGCAATCGCGTTAGAGTTTACATTCGCGCTCGGCCCATTTTGCGCCATGGGGCATAACCCTACTTTACAGTGATCACGACATCTTTCGCAGCGACGGTCGGCTGCGAACTATTTTCGATGACTCCCTCACTGATCGCGTAGCGCGTTAGGCCGGCGGTGTCGTGAATATTAAGTTTTTTCATCAGACTGGTGCGATGCTTTTCTACAGTCTTGATACTAATCGAAAGATAGGCAGCGATTTGTTTGTTCGCACTCCCCTCGGCAACGAGCTGGAGGACTTCTACCTCACGAGATGTTAGCAAGGCCGCTTGCGTGGCTAGCGGTTGGTCGGGGCTTTTGCGCCGGGCATTAAAATGTTGCAAACGCACCGCGATTTTATGGCTAAAAAATGTATGGCCTTGCAGTACTTCGCGAATGGCACGGCAGACATCTTCTACCGAAGATTGTTTGAGCAGATAGCCAACGGCGCCATTATCGACGGCTTTGCTGATGTAATTATCGTCGTTGTAGGCGGAAAGAATGATGACTTTTGCCCGTGGTAATATTTTGAGCAACTGCCGGGTGGCTTCGAGTCCGTTGAGTTTCGGCATGGCGATGTCCATGAGCACTACGTCAGGTTTGTGAGTGCGGGCGAGACTCACGGCCTGGTGTCCATCTCTCGCTTCGCCGATGACAAGAAAACTTTTGTCCAGTTCCAGCATGGTGCGAATGCCTTTGCGCACGATCGTGTGATCCTCGGCCAGTAATATGGTGGTTTGTTTCATTTTTTTACTGGTGTTATGTTGTTAGCTTTGCGTTTTGAGGCGGCGACTGAGTCGGGGATTTTTGCAGAAATTTTTGTGCCACAGGGGTGAGTGCTTCTTCCTTAAGGTGGGAGCTGCTTTTACTACTGAAGTGGGTGCCTGTGCGCGCGGAGATTTTTTTGAGATAGGTTGGTAACGGATTTTTCCACCCTATGCTGAGTAAGATGATCATTTGGTTCAACCCAGAAGGAGAATGAAGCAAAGCAAGAGCGCGTGCGAAAAACCTAGCGGCTCGCTTGCGCACTCGGGCTTTTGTGGCTGTGCTGGCATTTGCGGCAATACAGGCAGAGACTACAGCTTCGTGTGATTGGATGCGCGCGGCCATCGAATCCGACGAAAACAAATCCGTATTTCCTTCAAAAGTTTTGGCCGAGATGATCTTGTGATTGCCGAGTAAAAATTCACGCAACAATGCTGAGTAGCGAGAGTCGGTGAGAGGTGATTTTTTCATGATCGTGAAAGATTTTTTTCATGATCACTTCCGCAACGAAAGAACCACTGCTTCATTAGCATTTGTTTTGCTAATAAAGCAATGGCATCCATGTCAGCGAAGTCAACTGAATTCGCTTCAGCCACGCTTGGGATTCCACACGAGCAGGCCGATGCCGGCTACGAGCGCGATGCCGCCTAAGATGGGCGGAATGGGCACCGTGTGTTTTTCCTCGGCGGTAACTTGCAGTGGACCGAGATCGATTGCTTTTTCTCGCGTGGTGTAGGTGAAACCTTGATACGACAAGGCGACAACTCCCACTACGATGAGAATGATACCTGCGATAGTTTTAGGATTCATGCGAATAGAATTTTGATTAGAGAATTTTTCGGCCTTGGATCAAACGAATCAGAATCATCACCACAGCGATGACGAGCAGAATGTGAATGAATCCACCCATCGATGTGCTCGTGACGAGACCGAGGAGCCAGAGAATAATCAGGACAACAGCGATGATATTAAGCATAAAAAATTCCTCAGCGAGTAGCTTTTTGAATATTGTTGCCGGTGGTTTCGACATCGCGTCCAGCTCCACGGATGGTGTTGCAGCTGGTAGCCAAAAATGCTAATGCGGCAGCAGTGAGAAGAAATGGCAGAAGTCGACGTGTAGTAGTTTTCATAATGGTATAGTTCGTTTGGTTAGCAGGATTGCTGACGGGATCATAGTTCTGAGTGTTAGAACGCGCTATGGGGTAATACCCTACTCCATAAAAAACCCGCTCGCGGTTAGGACGAGCGGGTGAGAAATGATAGATCACGTATTAGGCGCTTACTTCCGTAGCTCCCATGGTCTCCAACTGTTTGCGTAGCTCTCGGCTCTGGGTGCGCAGCTGGCGCAATAGTGCGAGTGTGCCGACACCGCAGAACAGGGTTCCGCTCATAATCAGCACGACGGCGCTGCCCTCGCGGGAAAATACTGCCATCACGAGAGCGAGTCCCATGAGTGCGACGCCTACAGCGATCATCCCAAGGATGACGGCATACCCTAACAATGTGACCAAGCGGCCACTCCAACGAATGATGTGTTTGATGATGTCTTGATTCATGACAGACGCAGGTTGGCAAACGAGTGTGAATCTCTGATGCGTGTTTCATGAAATATTGATGAACTTTTGTGGGCTACGACCGTCGTTTGTAAATGAGCTTGTGCGGGGCGCGGCTTTTGCCCAAGCTGGGGGCATGACGGATACTGTTCGAACGCGATTTGCTCCTTCGCCCACGGGGTACTTGCATGTGGGTGGCGCGCGCACGGCCTTGTTTTGTTGGCTGTATGCCCGCAAGCACGGGGGGCAATTTATTTTACGAATCGAGGATACGGATGAGGCGCGCAATACGGATGCCGCGAAGCAGGCGATTTTTGATGGGATGAATTGGCTGGGGCTGGATTGGGATGAAGGTCCGGATATCGGCGGTCCTTGTGGGCCGTATTCGCAGAGCGAGCGCAAAGAAATCTATGATCGCTACTTTGAAAAATTAGTAGCAGCGGGCCGCGTGTATGAGAGCGAGGGCGCCTGGCGTTTTCGCTTCGAGCGCAAGCCGGTGACGATGCATGATTTGGTATGCGGTGAGGTGACGATCGATTACCGCGATGAATCGAACACGCCGGACATGGTGGTGCGTCGATCCGATGGCTCGTATGTGTTTCACTTTGTCAATGTGGTGGATGATTTGGAAATGAAAATCACGCACGTGATTCGCGGTGAGGACCACCTCATGAACACGCCGAAACATTTGCAACTGATCGAGGCACTGGGCGGCACGGCTCCGGCCTATGCGCACATTCCTTTGATTCAAAATCCGAATGGTTCAAAGATGTCGAAGCGCGATGAAGGGGCTGCGGTGGGCGATTATCCGAAGCAGGGATTCGTGGCTCCGGCCTTGGTGAACTTTTTGGCGCTGCTAGGTTGGTCGTCGAAAACGGAGGAGGAAATTTTTACGTTAGAAGAACTAACCCAGCGCTTCAGTCTTGAGGCGGTGAATCGTTCGCCAGCACGCTTCGATGCGGAGAAATGTGCATGGGTGAATCAGCAACATTTGATTCGCATGAGTGCGGAGGACTTCGCGGCGGCGGCATTGCCGTATGTGGTGGCGGCGGGACTTTCACCGGGTGAGCAATTTGGAACGGTGGCAGCAGCAGTGCAGCAAAAGGTGCGCCTGTTGGGTGAAGTGCCAGAGGCAGTAAGGTTTTTGTTAGAGGACGAATTCCCGATGGATTCTGCGGCTGTCGATAAGGTCAATGCCACGGCGAACTTTGATGAGTTGCTACAGGGCTTGCAGATCGCATTCGCGGAAGTGAGTGAGTGGTCGGGTGAGAATGCGAAAGCGGCGATTGCGATCGCGGCAACGACTTTGGGTGTGAAGGCGGGGCAACTGATGTTTCCGCTGCGCGTGGCACTTTCGGGCAAAGCTGGCGGGCCAGACTTGGCGCTGATTTTAGAATTGTTAGGCAGTGAGCGCAGCTTGTACCGTATCGAACAATTGCGACGTTTGTTGGCATGAGCGAAGAAGTTTTTCAGATCGAGCATTTGCGCGAACGAGATGTGTTAGATGCGGGCTACGACAAGCCGGCATTGCTGGCAGTGATCGGCTGTCCCGTAAGCCATTCGGCTTCGCCGGCGATGCATCAACCAGCGCTGGATGCTTGCGGCATTGATGGTCGCTACATCAAGCTGGAAGTCCCGGTGGGCCGCGTGATGGAAGCGTTTCAGCATTTGAGCGATCTGGGCTTTGTTGGAGCAAATGTCACTGTGCCGCACAAGTTTGCAGCGCTGGATGCGTGTCATCATGTCGATGACGCGGCACGGCAAATTGGTGCGGTCAATACCATACGTTTTATCGATGGCGAAATTCACGGCTGGAATACTGATGGACCAGGATTTGCCCGGGCGATTCAGGAAGAATTTTCTGTAAAGCTCGAAGGCATGCGGGTTATGATCGTGGGCGCGGGTGGAGGAGCTGGGCAAGCGATTGCGACGCAGTGTGCACGCGACGGTGCGGAGCGGGTGATTTTGGTGAATCGCACGGTGGATAAAATCGAGTCATTAGCGCAAGTCTTGAAGCGTCGATTTCCGCTCACCAAATTCCATTGCATTGCTCTTGATGACCCGCAGCTCGGTGGCGTCGCGCGGCAGTGCCAGTTGTTGGTAAATACCAGTTCGTTAGGGTTGCGCCCCGATGATGCTTCGCCGATCGATGCCTCGTGTTTTGCCTCACATCATTGGGTGTATGATACCATTTACAAACCGCCGATGACACAATTCCTGCGCGATGGCTTTAAACAAAAAGCGACCATTGCGAATGGCTTTTCGATGCTACTGCATCAAGGTGTGTTGGCCTTCGATATATGGTATCCTGGACGCGCGCCGTTGGAAATCATGCGGGCCGGTCTACGGAGCGTCAGTTAGATCGACGCCGGGGTGATCAATGCCAAGCCAGTGGCAGGCGAGGACTTTCTCTAATTCAAAGACCTTCTCGCCATTCTTCATGGTGCGGCGGACTGTAACGCAAACGCGCGCGGTATTCGGCGGATCGCTTGCAGGGAAGATGGAGTCCATCAGCGGCTTGTTGCTTTTGCGTGCTTCCAGTGCGGCAGAGATTAAGCGGCCATTGCGGCTTTTACGATCCACAAGAAATTCCGGCGTGCTTAAACCCAACGGTCCACCATGCAGGAAGGCAGGCTCATAGAAAACGATGCTCATTTGCAAGTCGTTGTAATTTTGATCGGCGAGACGTTCCCGAACCAGCAAGCGGAAGGTGCCGGTATCTTCTCCTTCGGCACCATGAAAAATCGACCATGGCAACGTCGAGCTCTTCGCATAGCTCTCCCAGTCAATCATCCAACGATCCTCCTCGCGGGCATATACGATTTCCATCTTGCGACCGCGGTTATCCGCCCAAATCGTTTCGATGAGAGGCTGGTCGTTCGGGCGTATAACATTGCGTGATATCAATTGAACGGACTCAGGTTTGAACAAGCTCGCTTTTGCCCCATCATTGAAAATCGTCATCGCCAGTCGCGGACGCTGCCGACAGAATTGCGCCAGTGATTCGGGCGCACTGGTTTGAAAAAACTCGTTTGTGGTTTGCAATATGCTGCCGAATGAACTGTTGAATAAATCCAAATTTTCGCTTTGCAGCGTAAGCTTCTGCGGATCCGCCGACGTATCTAATACAGGATTGTTAACGACGGTCGCTTCCGAACCCCACTTCCATTTAATGAACCCTGCGATCAAAGCTAACGAGACCCCCCAGCCGATCAAAAACTTGATTAGGGTGTTATTGGTCTTGCGCTTGCGCTCGGAGCTTTTGCGCGTGACGTTACCATCGGCGCCGCCACTCACAGTGGTGGAGTCCAAGCGCACCAATTTCGGTGCCGGAGTATTTTCCATTTGCAGCTTCGCATTGAAGTCTTTGCGCGCCGCGCCAGATGAACTGTCAACTGTGTTGACATTGATTTTTTTCTTCGATGGCAAGGGATTGCGCTCACAAGCGGGACATAGTTCTCCCCGCTTCGCTTGATAGACTTCACCGCATTTGCCGCAATGATGCCAGCCTGTTCGTTCTTGCGTCATCGCGGGCAACCTAGGGCATAACCCAGTCTTTGTGAAGCATCTCTGTGATGAAAAAGCGATTTTGTGGTGAAGTGTCGCTGGTCTTCAGCAATCGCAGTGTGATTCGTACTTCGGTGACTTCATCAAGCAGTAGTGCGTTCTTTTGTAGCAACTCGTTGATGCGTTTGTGGTCTAGAGTATCGCGTTTGACATATCCCCAGACAATGGTGTCGTCCTTCGGACAGTAGATCTGGTAAGATTCATACTCGCTCTCCGGTAAGGTTGGCAGATAGAAATTAGAGGAAGATAATATGACGCGCAGGGCCATTGGTTCGCTTGCAGGATCACGCACTAAATGGCTCAATCGAGTTTCTCCGAGGGCCATGGTGGCTTCCCAATCGAGGAGAAAAGAATTTTCCGTAGCGACGAAAAAGGCGAGAAATGGAGAGCCATCCAGATTTTTTCCTTTCAGCCAGAGGAAGCCGCGACCTTGTGCATCATCATAGTTGCTATCGAGTAAATCGGCGTAATCCAGTTGCGGTGGAGATGGCCAGGGTTTCCAGTGCTTAGCCAGCAGGGCATCCGTATCAGGTTGATCTCGAATCAAATAACGAACCTCTGAGGCGGTGCGCGCAGCAGTGAATTTGTGGAAAATGTTGATGCATTGCAGGCGAACTTCGTAAGGGTCCTTCTCGAAGGCAAATAAGGGCGAACGAGATTCCATCTCTTCTACTACCACTTCTATACCGCCGCGTCGTTTGACTGATTCGGCTGCTTCGGAATTGGATTGATAATTGACCAGTGCAATACTGCCAAATAGTAAAACGAAGGTAGCACCGATGGTCATCCACAACCAGCGGTAGTCGTGATGTGCGGGTTTTTGGCCCCAAGTGAGTTCCGTGTTTTTCGCACGTCGGGACAAGGGTGCTACTTCCATGAGGAGGGGGCTCTCGATGCGTGCGATGGCTTTGTTAATGCCGTTGGTTGAGGGATCGAGCTTGATAGGGGCCTCGTCAGATTCGGTGGGAGAATAATCGTCGCGATCCTTTGGGCCAGCAGGAGCGATTGCATGCCGACGGCGCGTGCCCCTGCGGGATGAACCTTTATTTATCATGGGGTGATAGAAACGGACCGAAGCAGTTCGCGAGGGTGTCGCGAATCGATTCGAATGCGGGGAAAAATTTATTGGCCCGGTGGTTTGGCGGGCTCGGGAAGTGGTTCAACGACTTTCGGCTCCGGGGTGCTCTCAGGTGCTGAGGGCGGCAGTTCGCCGACATTGGGTGGAGCGATCGGTGGCAGAGGCGCGCCACTGCCGAGATCAGTTGGGGTAGCGATGGACGGCTCCAAATCATCGGGCACAGAGCCGCTGGGTAGAGGAATGGTGTTCTCGCCGTTGACGGGAGGATAAACTTGCAGGGCGGCAGCAGTTCCTTGTTGACTTTCCAACAGCAGGGCGGAGGCGACGTAGCCCACTTTACCGTTGTCGAGCTCGACTTTCACGAACGACCCTTCCGATTTGACCACGCGCATGGAAGTGCCTGCGGACAAAAGTTCATCGGCATCAGCATTGCCGGTGGGTTTTTTGCTGAAAAAGGCGGTGGAATTAGAGGCGGCGGTCACGTACTGACCTGCTTCGTAATTGTAATTTCCGGTAATCGTGGTGCTGGTCATTTGCGAACCTGGTGTCATCAGCGGATTAAAGTCGCCACCCAGTGGCTGATTGAAATCGCTGCAACTGGCGATCAAAAGACCAGAGGCGGTGAAGGGGAGTAGGGAAAATCGTTTCATCGACTTGAGTATAGCCCCGCTCCCCCGATAGAGTCAAGTTTTCTCAGGTGGAAAAATTTTCTGTGAATCTTTGATCTTACGGCTTGCCAGTGCGCGGGCGACTCGCCAAGATCGGCGCATGCGAATTTTCGCCCTCACCGGCGGCATCGCCAGCGGCAAATCCACGGTATGCCGATTGCTGCGCGAATTATGCCCCGCCGTAACACTCTTTGATTGTGATGCTGCCACCCGAAGACTCCACAGCGATCCTGCCGTGGTGGAGCAATGTCGTGCCTTGTTTGGAGAGGAAGCGATTTTCGCCCCTAAAAACTGCCTCGATCGCGATTTTTTACGCAAAAAAGTCTTTGCCGATGATGAGGCGCGCGCGCAGCTTGAAGGCATCATCCACCCGTTGATCCGCCAAGAGTGCCTGGCATCGCTCGAGCTTGCGCAACAATCAAATCAATCGCCATTATTCATCGCCGACGTGCCCTTGTTGTTTGAAAATGACTTCAATTTTGGCCAGGAAAAGTCCCTTTTGGTCGCTTCTAGCTTTGATACCCAAGTGCGCCGCTTGCGCAATCGCACACGTTTGGATGACGCGATGATTCACTCGATCATCGCCGCGCAAATGCCCGTGGCGGAGAAAATGTTGCGAGCAGACGTGGTGTTGTGGAATGAAGGTCCGCTCGGCAGCTTGCGCACGCAGCTGGCTCGTTTTCTGGAGTCGCAAGATATCACGACTGTGGATCATGCGATGATTCACGCGATGCCCGTCGTGTTGCCGGTCGCGATTTACATCAACGATTTTCGCAAAAAGCCATTAGCAGAATTGCACGACTTGGCCGATGCCATTCCCGGTCTGCAAGTGGCGCATGCAAACAAAAGCCAGTTGATCCATGCGCTGCTGCACTTTTATGCTTCGGAAGGAGTCGAGCTTACCTGCGAAGGCGTACTGGAATTTGGCAAGGACAACTACGCGATGCTGCGTGACCCAGCCCGCAGTTTCCGCAGTTCGCAGGATGATATTCATGTGCCACTTGCTTTCATTCGCAATCACGGTCTGCAATCGGGCCAGCGTGTCAAACTCAGTGTGCGTGCACCGCAGGAGAAAGATAAATTTCTCACCACTGCCGCGATATTGGAGATCGAGGGCAAGGAAGTCTCGCAATGGGAAGTGCCGACGGATTTTGATAAGTTGACACCGCTTTTCCCTGACCGTCGCGTTTATTTAGAAGGCTTAGGACCTGAATTTCTCAGTGTGCGCTTGGTCGACCTCATTGCGCCGCTTGGCCTCGGTCAGCGCGCGCTGATCGTTGCCCCCCCGCGGGGTGGTAAGACCATTTTATTAAAACAAATTGCCAAAGCGATTAAAACCAATCACCCCAGTGCGGAATTGATTGTGTTATTGCTCGATGAACGTCCAGAGGAAGTGACGGACTTCGAGGAAACTGTCGGCTGCACCGTGTATGCCTCGACATTTGACGAAACGCCGAAACGCCACGCACAAGTGGCTGACATAGTGCTCGACCGCGCAAAACGCTTGGTGGAGCAAGGAAGAGACGTGATTTTGTTGCTCGATTCCTTGACTCGACTCGCGCGCGGGCACAATGCGGCCAATCAGTCGGGTCCGATTGGATCGGGCGGCGTTTCGCCCATCGCTTTGCAGAAATCGCGGAAGTTTTTCGGAGCGGCGCGCAACGTCGAGGAAGGTGGCTCATTGACTATTCTTGCTACTGCTTTGATCGAGACCGAATCGCGCATGGACGATGTGATTTTCGAGGAATTCAAAGGCACGGGCAATATGGAGATACGACTCGACCGCGAACTTTCCGAGCGCCGTATTTACCCAGCGATTCACATCCCGCAATCGGGCACTCGCAACGATGACCGCCTCTATCATCCCGATGAATTCGCCAAGGTGCTCGATATTCGGCGCCAGCTTGCGCAACTGCCTTACGGAGAAGCGATCGAAACGCTGATGAAAAATCTTAAAGCTACCCAAAATAACGCGGAGTTGTTACTGCGTGGAATTCGTTGATTTTTTAAAAAATAGTTTGCAATCCGCCATACATCGTATTCACTGGACTCATCCCTCCTACTCACGCCCTTATGAAAAAAACTCTTCTCCTCACCGCGCTCGGACTCGTAACGCATTTCGCCCAAGCTCAGATCTTGGAGTTAGACATTGAAATCAATCGTGAATTCATTCTAACCTCTCCCACCTCGAGCCAATACACATTCGGCACCACGGAACTCTACATGCTGGATGGCACAGTCTACCTGGCTTTATGCGTGTTAGATCCATCGCCCGTGCTCATCCAACCCGTTACTTTGCCTCCCTGCCCATTGGGCACGACCGGGTTCATCATTCAGGGCGACGTGGATGGGGATGGCATAGCTGACGACCGTTCATTCTGGTCGGTCGAGTCGATTGTTTCGCACTCCCTCATTGAATCTTTTAGACCTACCGGTATTACATTGGTCGCCGCTCCGCCCTCGAAACTGGCGCGTCCCTCGGGCGACTTTCGTGATGGGTCCGTAGCCACCTTTTACAACGTATTAACTGAGGTGATTAAGCGATATGATGTCGCATATTACACTTACTTCAGGTCTTACGACGGCATCCTTTTGCCTGATTCCTACAAGCGACATGCGGAGCAATGGGTGCCAGGTGTCTATATCTACAATGTTCCTCTCAAGGGACAAGTGAACAAATTTTTGCCACTGCGTTTGACAATTTCACCGATGGTCGAAGCCAATGGTTTTCGAAAAGGCCTGAAAGGATTTGGTTTGAAATCGAGCATGTGGGCCTTGGGTGCACTCGATGTCGATGCACGCCTAGTTACCGACTTGGTATGGGAAGGAAATACACCGAACAACACCTACAGCACGGACATTATTGAATTCTCTATGTCTGATGAATTAGGTAACATTGTTTATCCCGTGCCCGATACCCCTTACCGTCTCGACAGCCCATTCTTGACGAGTCTGACAATGATTCCTTATGTTTTCACTAAAGGTGACAAGGGAACTTCCACCATAAAATTTAATCGTGTATTAAAAACAAGCACGGTCGCAACGGATACGTCCTCGCGCACTTGGACTTGGCCCACCCGTTTCATCGATAGCTATAAAGGACACGACCTTTATGAGTTCCGCATTGCTAACGATGCTGCTATTCCCGGCATCAAGCTTGCCGGCAATGCTGCTAAACTTCGTGCTCCAACCGCCGACTACGATGGCGATGGTCTCAGCAATGTCATGGAGTTTGCCTTTAGCCAAGACGATGGTGATGATTTAAACGCAACTCTGGAGTGGACTAGTTATCACAATGACCCGCTTTCGCAGCCAACGGCCGTCGAGCTGTTTGCGCTCGGATTTACCGCCCCTATTACCGCTCCTCCCGCCTATCTCGACACTCTCGCTGCCGGAGTTCCTAACGTCGCTCTTGTCACTAACAAGCGTGCCAATGTCGGCGGTGGTATTACCTACGGATACGAAGTCAATTTCAACACGGCTAATCCGAAAAGCAAGTGGGTGAAACTTTCGACTCCGAAACCCGGCGAAACCATTATCATTAAAGACAAAACAGGTGCCTCGCTCAGTGGCAACCCTAATTTCACTTGGACTATATCGGACACAATCGAAAATCCGCCTGTTATCGGCACTACCAGTATACAAGCTTCGAACGCTCTCCCTGCGACAGTGCGAGTCCGCTCGACCGCTGCGGTGACCAAAGGTTATTGATTCGTCCGCCGCACAAGTGGTCCTGACTCTCTCCAACCGCGCATCCCTCCTGGGACTGCGCGGTTTGTGGTTCTCGCTACAGCTTTTTTCATGCCGATACTCATTCAAGACACTCCAGGCCTCCACGATCTCGTGAAGCGTATCGCTCCGGTGGCTCCGGTTTGCGCAATCGATACCGAGGCGGATAGTCTCCACCGTTATAAGGAATCGTTGTGTCTGATCCAGCTTTCCGCGGGCGGCGAAAATGTGTTGATCGATCCGCTAGCGATTGATGATATGAATTCTTTCGCGGAATATCTCTGCTCCTGCGAGGTATGGATGCATGGCGCGGACTACGACATGACAATGATCCGCCGCGAGTATGGAAAGCTGCCACCAGTCGTATGGGACACTCAGATTGGCGCGCGTTTGCTCGGCTTGCGCAAATTTGGCCTCTCCGATCTCGTGGAGCATTGGTTTGGCGTGTCCCTGATCAAAACCTCGCAAAAAGCGGACTGGGGTCGTCGTCCAATGACTCCCACGATGCTGGAATACGCGATCAACGATGTTGTTTACCTATTGCCCATGGGCGAGTGTATTGTCGAGGAGCTCATTGACAAAGGTCGCTATGAGTGGTTTGTGCAAAGCTGTGAAGCCGCTCGTATCAAAGTTTTAGAGCGCGATGAGAACCGTGAGGAACTCTGGCGCATCAATGGAGCCGGTCGTCTTAATCCTCGGGGTTTAGGCTACCTGCGCGCTTTGTGGCAATGGCGCGATGCCGAAGCTGCTTCGTGGGATAAGCCCTCTTTCATGGTCGTCAATAACAAGCAAATGATCGTCTGGGCGGAAATGCTATCCGACGGCCAGACCATCGACCTGCCTCGTCATTTGCAGCGCCCTGAACGTCTGCGTCGTTACCAAAAAGCTGTTGCGGCCGCCGCTGCTTTGTCCGATGAAGAATTACCGGATAAAATTAAAGCGCCGCGCCGCAAAAAAGATGCGTCCTTTGATCGTGCTGTGGATTCCATCATTCAAAAGCGCGATGCTGCCGCAAAGGCTCTCGACATCGATCCCTCGCTCTTGATTGCGCGCAGTGTGGCGGAATCCATCGCTGCCGGGGAATTGTTAGCGGCTGATTGCCTGTTGCCTTGGCAGCGTGAGCAATTGCAGCTCTAACATAAAATCATCTTGATCAGATCAATGCTTTTTCATGGGTATAAAACGATGGAGAACGCCATGACAAAAGGAAAATTCGGATCTTATTTTAGTGAGCGATTTTGATATGGGCGGTCGCCCCATTTATGATGATATTTTCACGTCATCAGCGACTGATTTATGCCTAATTTGTATAGGAATTTTGCCGCCATTTTTGAGGGAAAGTCCTTGCTCTTTCGCTGGTTTTTTCAGAGACTCTTGCAGACATGTCAGAACCTCTTACTCCCGCGGAAAACACCCCTCCTGGCGTCGATGCCAGCCAACAATACGGTGCTGCTCAAATCGATAAACTAGAGGGCTTAGAAGCTGTTAGAAAACGCCCCGGCATGTATATCGGCGACCCCGATGTGCGCGGTCTTCACCACTGCGTTTTCGAGGTGCTGGATAACTCGATCGACGAACACCTTGCCGGCTATTGCCAACGCATCAAGGTGACCATCCACATTGATGGCTCGATTTCCGTTAGCGACAATGGTCGCGGTATTCCCGTGGACATCCATCCGAAGTTTGGCATCCCTGCCGTTGAGCTCGTTCTGACGAACCTACACGCCGGTGGTAAATTCGGTCAAGGTGCTTACAAATACTCCGGTGGTCTGCACGGCGTCGGCGCCAAGTGTGTGAATGCTCTTTCCGATTGGTTCAAAGCGGAAGTCCGCCGTGAGGGCAAGGTTCACATGATCGCGTTCGAACGCGGCAAGACCACCACGCCGTTGTCAGTCATCGGCGAGGCCCCCATCGATCAGACCGGCACGACGATTACCTTTTTTCCCGACGCCACTATTTTCGTCGATACCATTGAGTTTAATTTCGAAAGACTTTCCACCCGCCTGCGCGAGCTCGCTTTCCTCAATCCCGGCCTCACCATCGACCTCGAAGACGAGCGCCCCGAGTCTGCGAAAAAAACATCGTTCTACTACAAGCACGGCATCGTAGAATTCGTCACGCAGCTCGGAGAGAACAAACCGATCATTCACGAACATCCGATTGCCCTCTCCGGCAAGCGCCAAGTCGAGATCGACTACGATGGAAAAATCACTCACGACGATGTCTTTGCGGATGTCGTCTTCCAGTACAACGACTCCTACAACGACCAGATTCTCTGCTTTGCTAACTCGATCCCGAACACCGATGGCGGCACTCACCTGACTGGTTTCCGCACCGCGTTGACTCGCGCCATTAACCAGTTCGCTAAAGCCAACAAAATTCTCAAGGACAAGGATCCCTCACTCAGCGGCGATGACGTCCGCGAAGGCCTCGTCTGCGTCATTTCGGTCAAGATGCCGAACCCACGCTTCAACTCACAAACCAAAGCGAAATTGGTCAACGCGGAAATCGAAGGTGTTGTTTCCTCGATCGCCTACGAAGGCCTCATGAGCTACTTCGAGGAAAATCCCAACCTCGCGAAAAAAATCATCGAGAAATCCGTCAATGCCGCTCGCGCTCGCGAAGCCGCCCGCAAGGCGCGCGAGACGGTCCGCAAGTCCGCCCTCTCCGGCGGCGGCTTGCCCGGCAAGCTCGCCGACTGCTCAGAACGCGATCCGTCGAAATCTGAGCTCTATATTGTCGAAGGTGACTCCGCAGGCGGCTCAGCCAAACAGGGCCGCGATCGCCGTTCGCAAGCCATCTTGCCCTTGCGTGGTAAGCTGATCAACGTCGAGAAATCTCGTCTTCACCGCGCTCTGCAGAATAAAGAAATCCAATCGATGATCACTGCCATCGGCGCTGGCATCGGCGATGGCGAAATGGAAGGCGCCTTCAACGTCGAAAAAATCCGCTACCACAAAATCGTCATTATGACCGACGCCGATGTTGATGGCTCGCACATTCGGACTTTGTTGCTGACATTTTTCTGTCGTCATATGCCGGATTTGGTGAAGCGCGGGCACCTCTACATCGCCCAGCCTCCGCTTTATCTTGTCACGAGAAAAAAACGTGCGGAATACGTGCAAGACGATCACGAACTCACCAAAATTCTCATCGACCTCGGGGCCGGTGATGTTTCGTTGCACTCGATCACGAACGATGCGCTACTCAGTGCCGAAGAATTGCGCAGCGTGCTCGAAAGCATATCGCAGCTCACGCGTTACGCCGATGCGATTCAACGCAGCGGTGGCAACTTCGCCGATTTCCTCGCCGCCGGTCAAGGTACGAACTTACCCGCCTACATGGTGCGCGTGCGCCAAGGGAATGAAGAAAAAATTCACTACTTCACCAACGATGCCGCTCTGCGCGATTTCGCTGCGGAAAATCGCGACCTCCGCCTTTTTGGCGAAAGCCTCACCGAAGAAGAACTGGCCGCGAACACCAATCAAATTTCTCGTCGCGCCGTGCTCAAGGAACTTCATGAGTCTCATGCCATCGATAAACTCATGATTAAACTGCGCGAAAAAGGCCTCGATACCTCAAACTTCTTTTCTCCCGACAAACCCATCTTCGAACTCATCGAAGGCGAAGGCGACAAAAAAACCGTCACGCCTATTTTCGCCATCACGGAAGTTCTCGATAAAGTGTTAGAGATCGGTCGTCGCGGCATGCAGATCAAGCGCTTCAAAGGTCTTGGTGAGATGAACGCCAAGGAGCTTTTCGAAACCACCATGGACCCTACCAAACGCCAGTTCCTCCGCGTCCGCCTCGATGAAGACAACGCCGTCGAAGCCGATAAGATGTTCGACGTTCTCATGGGTGACATCGTCGAACCCCGCAAACGCTTCATCGAAGACAATGCGCTGAATGTTCGAAATCTTGATGTCTAATTAACTCATGCTAGTGACCAGTGACTAGTGACCAATTTACCAACATGTCCAACGACCATATTAAGCCAATCAGCGTAGCGGAAGAACTCTCTACTTCGTTCCTCGACTACTCGATGTCTGTCATCATCTCGCGCGCATTGCCTGACGTGCGTGATGGATTGAAGCCATCGCAGCGGCGCATCCTTTTCGCGATGCGCGAGCTGAACCTCGCCCCAGGCAAGCAGCACATCAAGTGCGCGAAAATTTGCGGTGATACCTCGGGTAACTACCACCCCCACGGTGAGGCCGTCATTTATCCGACTCTCGTCAACATGGGTCAGCACTGGACGATGCGCGAAACGCTCATCGATGGCCAAGGCAACTTCGGATCGGTCGAGGGCGACCCACCGGCTGCCATGCGTTATACGGAAGCCCGTCTCACGCATCTCGGCATGGCGATGATGGAAGACTTGGAGAAGGAAACCGTCGATTTCGTGCCGAACTATGACGAGCGACTCACCGAGCCGACCGTTTTACCCGCAGCCTTTCCAAATCTGTTAGTCAATGGTGGCACCGGCATCGCAGTGGGTATGGCGACCAACCTCGCGCCGCACAACCTGCGTGAAATCGTCGATGCCATTTGCGCGCAGATCGACAATCCAGAAATCACTTTGCCGCAATTGATGCAATTCGTCAAAGGACCTGACTTCGCCGGCAAGTGCGAGATCCGTGGCCTGAAAGGCATCGAAGAATATTTCCGCACCGGCCGCGGCACCGTGCGTTTGCGTGGTCGCATCGAGATCGATGAACAAGAAGGTGGCAAGAGCATCCTCACGATTCGTGAAGTGCCGCACGGCGTGAACCGCGCCACTTTGCAGGAGCGCATCGCCGAACTGGTGAACGAAAAAATCCTCACCGGCATCTCCGGCATGCGCGACCTTTCCGACGAGGAAACACGCATTGAGATCGAATTGAAGCGCGATGCTCGTCCGCAAGTGGTCGCCAATCAGATTTTCAAACTCACCAGCATGGATACATCGTACAGCGTTAATATGCTGGCGATCCATGAGAAGCGTCCGAAGATGCTCACGCTCAAAGACGCGATCGATTGTTACATCGAGCACCGCCGCGAAGTGATCGTGCGTCGTACGAAATACCTCCTGCGCAAAGCCGAAGACCGCGCGGAAAACCTCGAAGCGTATTTGCTCGCGCTCGGTCATCTCGATGACTTCATTCACATCATTCGTTCCTCGAAAAACCGCGATGAAGCACGTGAGCGCCTCGCTGCTTATACCTTCCCGGTGGCCACCGCAGAAAACCTCGGCATCCTCATTCGCTCGCAGCCGTCCGTGCAGGGCGACACTTACGTTTTCTCCGAGCGCCAAGTCAATGCCATCCTCGAACTGCGCCTCTATCAACTCACCGGCATGGAGCGAGATAAGATCAAAGGCGAATACGACAACGTGCTCGCCGAGATCATCGACTTCATGGACATCATCGCTCGTGAAGTGCGCGTGCTCACCATCATCAAAGAAGAGCTCCGCGCCGTTGGCGAAAAATACGGCACTCCACGCCGTTGCCCCATCCTTCCTGACGAAGGCGAGATCGCCATCGAGGACCTCATCGCCAATGATTCGATGATCGTCACGCTCACGCACCGCGGTTACATCAAGCGCACCCCTGCCAGCGAGTTCCGTGTGCAAGCGCGCGGCGGCAAAGGCCTACGCGGCATGGAAACACGTACCTCTGGCGATCAGGAAGATGACTTTATCGAGCACCTTTTCTCCACCCAAGCGCACGACTATCTCATGTTCTTCACCAACACTGGTCGTGTGTATGTCGAGCGCGTCTATGACATCCCTGAAGGCTCGCGCGCTGCGAAAGGTCGTGGCATACGCAACGTGCTCAACCTCCAGCCCGAGGAAAAAATCGCGGCACTGCTGCGCCTCGAACGCGTCACCGATGAGAACAACAACGACATCACCTTCCGCGACGAAGCAGGCTTTATTTTGTTCGCGACAAAAGTCGGTCTGGTGAAAAAAACACCACTCAACGATTACCGCAACTACCGCAAAGCCGGCCTCAATGCCATCAACCTCGAAGAAGGCGATGAACTCATCGGCGTGCGCCTCACCAACGGCAACGATGAAGTCGTGCTCGTCACTCGCCATGGTATCAGCATCCGCTTCCACGAAGAACAAGCCCGCAGTATGGGCCGCACCGCCACTGGCGTGTGGGGCATTCGTCCGGAAGAAGGCGATTACGTCGTCAGCCTCGCACTCGTCACTCCCGGTTGCACTTTGCTGGTAGCAGCCGAAAACGGCCTCGGCAAACGCACCGCCTTTGAAGAATACCGCCTGCAATCGCGCGGCGGCAAAGGCATTATCACGATGAAGATCACCGAGAAAACCGGTAATGTCGTCGGTGCCGTCACCGTCGAAGAGCAAGACGAACTCATGCTCATGACCAACAGCGGCCTCAGCATTCGCATCAAAGTCAACACCATCCGCGAGACCGGTCGCAACGCTCAAGGGGTAAAACTCCTCTCGATGAAGGACGGTGAATTCCTCCAAGACATCTCCAAAGTCATCCCCGACGGTGAGGATAGTGTTGCCATTGAATCAGAAGACGAAACGGACCGCGGACTTCAGTCCGCTACAGAGCCAGAGGAAACCAGCAACGATGAGAATGCGGACTAAAGTCCGCGCTCCATCACATCCATTATCTTCCAACAAAAAACGGCCCGGAATTTATCCCCGACCTTTTTGAAATACTACGCTCGTAGGAATTAGTTCTCTTTGCTGGGGCTCCATTCTTCAACAGCGGACGAGGCTAAGTTGAAGGGCATGCTATGGATTATGGGGAAATAATCACAGGGGTTCCGTTGCTGGCCTCGGCATATACTTCTAGCAAATCATCATGATTGAGACTCAGGCAGCCCCAAGTGAGTGCCCGATTTGCCGCTGGATCCCAGCCGCCTGCGGCCCAGCCGTGAATGCCGATTCCCCCGCCGAGTGCGGTTTTTTGTGGTGGCATGATGTTACGCTGTTGTGCCGCGATGATGCTGTCCATCACCGTTTTGGTAATGCGCTTTTCAGCAAATGCCAGACGTGCATCGTAACTGTTTGGATAATCGAGTCGTATCCACGCGTTGCCTAAAAACTTATGCCATTCTTCACCTTCGAATGGGCCTTTGGCTTTGCTGAGTATGTGATACTGGCCTTCAGGCATTTTGAGATCACCTTCTGCCTGTTTGTGACCTAACGGTTTTTGACTAAGTGCCACTTCATAGGTTTTGATCACTTGCCCCTTTTTGATGTGGAGCAATTGCTGCTTACTTTTGATGGCCCAGAAGATTTTTGCCGCAGTTGCGGGGTGGGTTAGCTTACGGCGATTGTTGATGAAGTCTGAGGGAGCTTCGTAGTTCTTTTTTACCATCTCGGTCGTCCAACCATTGCTCGATGGCCAAAATTCTGGAGTGAATTTGGCCATTTCATCTTTGCGAATTTCAAAGTGGAGATGTGCGGGATATACATCACGATGGCCCTTGCCAATCGTGCCAATGATGTCACGACGTTTTACCAGTTGATCTTTGACAACACGCATTTCATGAAGGTGATCGTATTGTGAAAAGATGCGCTTGCGTTGACCATTTTCCAAATAATAGTGTTCGATCACTACGATGTTGCCATAGGGCCCACTTGCCATCTGGGCATAGATGACGCGTCCATGTCCGATCGAGTAAACTGGCTGTCCTAGATCCGTGTCACCGCCGCCATTGCCGTTCCAGTCCTCACCAGTATGAATGCCTAGGGAATACTCTTCGGCAAATTTTGTGGCAATATACCAGCCGTTGTATTTTTTCCCGTTAGGTGCTTGATAGGAGCCTTTTGCATTCGCATCGCCGACAGGAAAGTCAAAGCCATCCGCCAACTGCGGGTCGAGGAACTGCTGGATTTGAATGGCATCTTGGTTCGCCAAATTTTGTTCAGCAGTGAGCGGTGCCACTACTGGCGGCACTAAAGCGCTCTGGGGCTGACTATCTGAATCGGCGTGGAAGACCAAGAAAGCCACTATGATTAAGCAGTAGGTAATGTAGTATTTCGACATTCTTAGTTCTTGAGTGGTAACAACATGGCTTATTGATAAACGCTTGGCAATCCATAGATTTTTCAGCCCTCTATGATTTCTGATGATTGCCGCCACGAAAAAAGGCCGGAGATTGCTCTCCGACCTTTTGAAATACTATGTTCGTAGGAATTAGTTCTCTTCGCTGGGGCTCCACTCTTCGACAGCGGACGAGGCCAAGTTGAAGGCGTGCTCGAGGCCGACCATCTCGCTGGAGGGACGCAGGCTTTCGAAGCTGGCGCTTTCTTTCTTGAGTTGGTCTTCGCTGTAGCTGAGGGCCTTGATCGAGAGACCGATACGGCGCTCGACTTTGTCCACTTTGATCACGCGTGCTTCCACGTCGTCGCCGACTTTGATCACGTCTTTGACTTTCTCCACGTGGTCTTCGCTCAATTGCGAAATGTGGATGAGGCCGTCGATGTCGCCTTCGAGGCTGACGAAAGCACCAAAGCTTGCAATCTTGGCGACCTTGCCCTTGACGATGTCGCCCACTTTGAAGCGCTTGTCGATGAGGCTCCATGGATCGTCCTCGAGCTGCTTAACGCCGAGCGAAACGCGCTGGTTGGCTTTGTCGATGGAAAGCACGATGGCTTCGATCTCGTCGCCTTTTTTGAGCACTTCGGATGGATGATTGATCTTGCGGGTCCAAGACATGTCGGACACGTGGATCATACCATCGATGCCTTCTTCCAGTTCCACAAACGCACCGTAAGCGGTGAGGTTGCGCACGGGACCTTTGACGGTCGCGCCGATCGGGAAGCGAGTTTCGATCGCATCCCATGGGTTGGCGTCGAGCTGACGCACACCGAGCGAGATTTTCTGTTCTTCGATGCTGATGCCGAGAACGACCGCTTCGATTTCCTGACCGATGGAAAGAACATCGCTCGGACGAGTGATGCGCTTGACCCAGCTGAGTTCGGAAACGTGAATGAGTCCTTCGACGCCTTTTTCGATTTCGCAGAATGCACCGTAAGGGAGCAGCTTGGTGATCTTGCCACCAACGCGTGTGCCGATTGGGAAGCGAGCTTCGATGTCGGCCCATGGATTTTCCGACATTTGTTTGAGGCCGAGCGAAACGCGCTCTTTGTCGCGGTCGACTTCAAGGATGAGCACTTCGAGCGATTGACCGATGTGCAGCATTTCACTTGGGTGATTGATGCGACCCCATGACATGTCGGTGATGTGGAGCAAGCCGTCCATGCCTTCGAGGTCGACGAATGCGCCGAAGTCGGTGATGTTTTTGACGGTGCCGATGACTTTGTCGTTCGCCGAAACTGTGCCGAGGAAACGCTGGCGTTGCTCGCTGCGCTCGGCCTCGATGACCTCGCGGCGGGAGAGAACGACGTTCTTGCGTTCGTCGTTGACCTTGACGATTTTGAATTCGTAGATCTTGCCGATGTATTCGTTGAGATCTTTCGGTGGGATGATGTCCACTTGTGAGCCGGGAAGGAAAGCTTCCACGCCGACGTTGACGGTGAGACCGCCTTTGACTGCTGCTTTGACCTTGCCGCGAACGAGGCCACCGTCTTGGAACACTTTGACGATCTTGTCCCAGTTTTGCTTGTGGGCGGCTTTCTCTTTCGAAAGCACGACCATGCCTTCGTCGTTTTCCAGTTTTTCGAGGAGGACTTCGACTTCGTCACCGACTTCAATATCATCGTCTTCGAATTCGTTGGAGGCGATGGCGCCTTCGGACTTATAGCCGATATCGACAATGACGACCTGGGGGCGGATTTCCAGGATGGTTCCTTTGAGGATCGATCCTTCGCGGAATTCGCGGAATTTGGAATCGATCAAGTCAATCAACTCTTGATTGACGGGTTCTTCGAGAGCAAGGCTCATAATTTTTAATTGGTTAATGGTTTGGTTGTTGGTTCGTTTTCCTGACTGCATTGCCCTGGAATTTATAACCGCTACGCACCAGGGCTCCGACTGCGCAACGGGTTTTCGAAAGGAAAACGGAGGGCGAACCTAGGGGTTGGGAGGGCTTTGACAAGCAAAATCGGTGGGAAAAGGAGGTGATTTCAGGAAATTTGTGCGAAATGCCGCGAGATGAGCCAACTTTCCAATGAACCTCCCTCAGGCGTGTGAGGATTTTCCTGGGATCAGTTTTCGGGAGTTGGGGGAGCAACGGGGCGGACGAGTTGTTTCGACACCTCGTAAGCCGTTACTGTTTTGCTGTTAAGATTAAATACTACCCCCTCGTTTAGCGATTCTTCTCCGGAGGGCAATCGCTGATATACAAGAAAGATGGAGGATGACTTGGGATAGTTCTTGTTGGAGTAAATGCCTTTTTGTTCCTCATCGTCAAAACAGCCGATTTTCCAAGTGACGCCCACCAAATCAGGTCTCGACTCGGCCTCGATAATTTTGAATCGGTCACCTTCGATCATCGCACGCACTCGAGTGGTCGCTGTGCCGTAGGACAAATCCTCGGAACGTAGCTGCACTAGCCCCTCCCATTCGCCCTGGCACTGTCGCAGCAATTCCTTGCGAGAATTTTGTTTCTCCCGTTCTTCATCCCACAGTGTTAGGGGTTTGAAAATTTGATCGAGCAGTTTGTCGCTTGCACTCACGGAACCACCGGCGATCCACCAATCAATGGGCCTTTTCGGCTTTAAATACCAAACATACGTCGCCACGTACGCCCCAAGAAAGATCACCAAAGTGACCATCCACGGCGTAGCGCGTTTGAGGAAATTCATGGGCTGATTTTCTAGCGATTGTTGGGCACGGCGTCAAGGATGCCAGAGTAATCGGTTACTTTTCAGGATCTGGCAGTATTTTATGGGGCGACTGGCGTCTCTACGCATCCACCAGCAGCAACGCGTGATGGCCGCCGCGCACCCAGGCGGGGTCGATGCGTTGATCGAAGGTGGCAAATTTTCCGCCCCTCTTCACGGCGAGTGCCAGCAAGTAGCAGTCGGTGAGGTGCTTGGCGGGTGGGATAGTGGGGAAAAGCTTGGGATCGCAGAGCGAGACGTCATCGGTCCAGAATTGGTGGCCGGGGCTGGATTGCCATTGAAGCAAGGTTTCGCGTGCGACCTTTGCACTACCGGGACCGCCGGGAAACGAGGGATGTCCGATGATGCGCATGAAGCCATTTTCCGTGATGGGGCAGGTGGCCCAGCCGATAAGCGCCCTCTTTTGAAAAAATGATTTTGCTGCCGCATGAAACGGACTTTGAGGATCCGCCATAAAGATCAGAACGTTGACGTCGGGTAAGATAATCATTTTGTCCAAGGTCCCATGGCGCGCTCGGCGTCTTCGCGGTCTATCTCTTCCTGAATCGCATCCAGTTGTTCTAGCGTCATGCCCTTGCCCCCTCGTTTCTTCAACACTAGCATCCCCAGTTCATTCATTTCCAGTGGACTGTCCGCTGGCAACACGAGAGGAGGGGTGATTTCCCGGCGCAAGGCGTGCTCGACCATGGCCTTGAGCGTGATGCGACGGCGCGCCGCCACCACTTTTGCTTCAGCGAGAAGATCATCGGGCAAATCCAGTGTGGTTTTCATAAACAAGGTGACAATACAGCAATATGGGTGATTAGCAAGCTTTGAATGCGAGCACATGGGAAAACGATATGGATATTGCGCTATAATGGCAACTCTGATGCCAATTTGCGGCGCAGCCCCATCACTGCGGTTTAAGCGGTTGGTAGCGATGGTAGACTTCCAAGATCAGCGTGCAGAGTACAGTGCGATAGAACTCGTTCGATTGGAAGACGGGGCCCACGGCGCGGAGTTTTCCCTCGGGAACTTTCCATGTGCCATTGGGATTTTGATTGCGTAAAATTTCATCGCGCATGAGTTGATTGTATGTTTCCCAGGCTTTTCCTCCGTGCATTCTTATCGCAATGGATTCGAAATAATGCCCGTAAAGATCACATTCTGGCTCACCCCATTTCAGCTTGGTGTTTGCGATGATGTAATTAACGCCGTTGCGCACCTTTTTATCCTCTCCTTTGTCCCATAGCTGCATGCATGAGACGCCGACTCCGGTGAGAGAAAAATAACGATCAACAGTCGTATGCAATTGCCTTTTGTAGCCGAATTCACCGTCCTCACTTTGCAAGCTCGCCGCATATTTCAGACCACTTGCCGCGCAGGTGGCGAGGTTTTTGAAATCAAGGTCCGTTTGCTCCATGCACTTGAGCGCATGAAGGTGCCATCCGGTGATTGACATGTCAGTGTGAGCTGTTTGCTCTTTTTCGTAGCTATACGCCCATCCGCCGTTTGAATTTTGATTGTCGATGAGAAATTGACCCGCTTTTTGAGTGATTTCCTTCAAATTCGGCACGGTGATCATGAGTTGTTGGCAAAATGCCGTCGATTCCGCGAGAGCTTGCACCGCAATCGCGTGTTCATAGGGCCAAGATTTTGCCGCTGTGATCTCTGCCAGTTTGCCATCGTTTTTTATGCCTAAGTTGATCAGATAAACCATAGCCCTGAGGCAAGTTTCGCCAAACTCTTCGGAAAGTGGCGTTTCGCAATGACCGAGGTAGGCGAGAAGTCCCAAGCCCGTCATCGCGGCTCGATTCGAAGTGCCCCAGGAACCATCCGGTGCTTGGGTGGATTTCATCCAGCGCAGCGCCTCAAGCACGGCTTCTTCGGTTTGCTCGTTTCCCCCGGCAGCCGCCAATCGCTTGGCCCGTTCTTCTTTCGAGCATCGCTGGCCGATGGACGTCGGCAAATCATTTCCATGGAAGGCTGGAGACCAATTCGCCAGATACTCTTGATCTTCTCTCGAAAGTTTCGCGATCGGATAGTCATATTTTTTACGATCCTTGGTGCGCAGCGTGACGCTCTCGTCAGTCTTTTTCAGTACAACCGCCGTGATAGTTTGCCCCTCTTGATTCTTGAACGCACGATATTGGCCATGCAGATTGGGCAATGTTAAAGTAATTCCCAATAGCATAATCCATAGTCTGAGAGTGTTCATTTGTTTTTGGATGAATCGTTCATGATGCGCTGTTTATTAAAAACAGGGGATATGGATCATCAGAAAGCACATTCACCGTTCGCATGTCAATTTCATTCGTTTAAATGGTGTTGCGTCTTTTGAGGTACCGCGGGCCTCAAGGTGTTCTCCAAACAAAAAATCCCGAGGCGGTGAAGCCTCGGGATTCTTACTTCTCTAGGAGAAGTGCTCGAAAGGTGACTCGAACACCCACAGGTTTCCCTACTAGATCCTTAGTGGACCTAACAGCTTGATTTTCAATCATTTGCATTCCTTTCAGTGCTTTGAATTACCCAATATTTCCAAATGGGGCAGCTTAGATTGGAGCAAGTTTGAGCACGAACGGGAAGGTATTTTGTTGCCATTTGTCGCCTAGAATCAATGACTTATGGAAATCGCGAGCATAATTAGGAATGGCTTTTTTCGTCCACGAAACCGACGTTTCCCTACTAGATTTTCCGGTCTAGTCGCCCACCCACATTGACACGGCAACACCGTGCATGGACACGCACCCATCTTCGCCGCGCACCGAACTCGACCTGATCACCGAACAGCGACTTGCCCGCCATCTGAAAATCTGCCGCCGCCAACTCTATAACTGGCGCGTGGGCGGGCTGATCCCCTACTTCAAAATGGGCAAGGCCGTCAGGTTCCGGGTGGCGGATGTGGCTGCGGCGATTGAGCGTATGCGGATTGGGTATTGTAAGTCTCAAGGAATCAGTCACTTTGTAATGAAATAAAGTCAATTCTCTCATACGATTCGGATGCGGTGCTTTCCCTAGAAGCTTCTCTACTTCGTCGAAGGTCTTCAGATTGACCACTTGCGCCCGAAGTTGATCTGTTGTCATGGCTCGCCAATCCTGGGGAGCAGCTTCATCGGCGAATGCAGAACCGCATCGGAGACCTGATGGACGACGGGCTGCCAAATTCCAGCTTTAAGAGCTGAGCGGCACGATGCCATTGCGGGAGATTGCACGGGAGGCCCCTGAAAGAGCCATTGGATCGGACTGGGGGCGGGGAAATGGGGGGGCTAGCCTCGGATAGCGTGACCCATCCATCAGAATCGGAGTCCCGTTCCTCTGAAGCATCAGGCGTTGTCCGGAGATTTCCAGGCGGCTTCGGTTTTGATGCGGGCGATGGTTAGGAGGTTACATACTATTTCTCTGGAAAATTGTGGTGGGGAAATTGGTGATGCGAAACTCTGCAGGCGCCTGGTCACCGACATGATCGAGCTTATCGCCGAAGACCAAGTTCCCGAAAGACCCTTCCGAAGGGAACCCAAGGCCGTCATACGAAGACCCAAAACCCACCAACTACTTAACAAACCGCGCCACCAAATGGTGGAGATCAGCCACCGCTCCCGCTACAGAAAGCCCGATCCCGATATCATCACTAGCAACCCCTAAGTTAGTGCCATTCATGCCTGTCCCTACACTTGATGCCCGTCTTGCGCGAGATCCCGAAGGTTCCGCAGAGCTCCGTCATCGTAAACTGATCGCTCGAAAGGAGACTCACAAACTGCTGTTTCTGTTCCATTGGTGAGACGTATTTCCAGGGGATGCGCCCAGCATAATGTGTAATCCATGTCCCCGGTCAGTTTGTTACCTATGTGGTCGGTTCATGCCCATCCAGGCCCCATCCAGTGAGGCTCCTAGGAAATCGCATTTTAAGGGGCCGGCGGGAGCAGCCCTGAGGTTAGGTGGCGGAACCCACCGGGGTCACTGACCCCGTCTGCAACGGCAAGGCGATGCCTAATCCGCCAGAAGATCCACGGTATTCCCCGTTCCCTCCACCGTTGCGGTCATCTCCTGCATGGTCCAAACGCCGCCTTCGCGACTCCCGATGGCATGCACGAATGCCGTGCCCTTGGGACCCTTGATCGGAACGAGGATGTCCGCATCGCCGGAGTTGTTGGCTACATCGACGTTGACGCCTCCTTCTATGAACCAGCCCATCTTCATCGGTTCGCCGATTTCCTCAATCAACACGGTTGAAGCCTGAGACTCCCGAAGCGCTGCCTGCGCGGCCTCCGAATCGTGAAGGACATTGAAAGCGAAGCCAAAGACAGCGCCACCAAAGGCGCTCAAAAGCCCCACCAAAGTCAAAATCGTCACGATAACCAAGGCTCCGCTGCAGCCGAACAGCCAAGCCTTCTTCGTGCTGTTGGAAGACTTCGGTGCTGAGACTACAGACACTGGTGGCGGCGGGTTCGTCGCAAGAGCGGGAGGTGGCGTGTCACTCAGGAACCTCAGGTTCAGCGGATATCGGTAGAATTCACCCTTCTCAGCCTTCAGACCCGCCAGGATAGGGAAAAGAACCCCGTAGAGAAAATAAACGACGATCACCACTGGAATCAGGAGGAAGCCGATGAAGATGAAAGTGAGCATGAACGCGACGGATCCGATAACCACTGTGAAGATCAGCCCGGTGATCTGCGCGTTGATCGCCTCTTTGCCGTGGGCGTCGATCAAAGGACTCTTTTCACGTCTCATCATCCACAGCACGATCGGACCGATGATAAAGCCGAAGGGGATCAACATCCCGGAAAGGGCGCTCAGGTGAATGTACATCGCCCAAGTTTTCTCCGGAACCCCATTGCAAGTCTCCGTGAAGCTGGAGCGTGGCGGTTGGCAAGGACTCTGCCCTGGATGCGGGGGTGGCGTATCGGTGGTTGGTGCTTGGGAGGCGCCGGGCGTGGCTTCGGACGGATTGCCATTCCCGTCATTGTGTGGTGGAGTCTGCTCGTTTGACATATCGTTTACGGTATATTCTATCCATCTGCCCTTCTTCAAGCGATTACAAATTTCCAGGAATTTTCCTTTGGGGTCATAGCCACTGAAAGAGCCGGTGGTCGGACAGGGGCGGAAAAGAAGCTGTCCATCCCCCGTGTCCCGCTCGTAGGATTCAGCCCATGTTCTCGCAAATAAGCCGAAGCTTGAGGGACTCCCGGCAAGCGTTGATCCTGTTGTTCAGGCTGAGGCTGTGGAAATACTTCGCCATACCGATCCTGATCGCTCTCTTGACGGCCGTTGCCATCGTATCACTGGCCTGGGTGTTGTCGGGGATGGTCGGCGGCCTGATAGCGGAAGCTTGGATATGGGAATGTGCCTGTCAATATACAATCTCGGAGATGAACTTGTAAGCTCCCCAGTCAATGCTGCGCGTGCAGAGCAGTTAATTAAAAAGCTTACTTAGATCTATGGTGAATGTGAGAGCATTCACGGCAGAATTGGGCACACTTTGGGCACACCTGAAATTTTTCCAACAAAAATCCCGAGGCGGTTAAGCCTCGGGATTTTCTACTTCTCCGAAAAGAAGTGCTCGAAAGGTGACTCGAACACCCACAGGTTTCCCTACTAGATCCTTAGTCTAGCGCGTCTACCAATTCCGCCATCCGAGCAATGATGTGGCGCGACTTGCGTCGCGGGGCGGGGATGTAACGGAATATTTTTCGACTTGGCAAGAAAATGTTACTAAATTTTTTTGCCGTGGCGTGCATCATGCCTTTCCATCGCTTCGGTTTCTGCTACCGCTCGGTCATGCCTGCTTTGTTAATTCGCGAATTTGGACAAGCCGCTGAGGTAATGGAACTTGGCGAGTTTCCCACACGCGAACTTGCCGCGAATGAATTGCGAGTGAAACTGTTGGCGTCACCGATCAACCCTGCTGATTTGAATTGGATCGAGGGCACCTATGGCACTCGCCCCCAACTTCCTGAGGTGCCGGGTACAGAGGGGGTAGGGGAAATCATTGAGTCACAGTCGGCTTTGTTCCGTGTCGGCACGCGTGTAATTTTTCTTAGCTATGCCCATGGTTGGCAATCGCAACGCATTGTGAGTGCCGACGATGTTCTCGCCGTGCCCAACGAGATCGCCATCGAGGACTTGGCGATGCTCAAAGTCAATCCTGCCACTGCTTGGCGCATGCTGCATGATTTTGTCAATCTTCCTGCGGGCGCGGTGCTTGTTCAGAACGCGGCCAATTCCTCGGTCGGACGCTGTGTGATTCAAATGGCACGGGAGCTCGGCGTGATTACGATCAACATGGTTCGTCGGGCAGAGTTGTGCGAAGAATTGCAACTTCTCGGTGCCGATATTGTCTGTTTGGATGATGAGGCGGGAAAACAAGCCGCGCTGGCATTTCTCGAAGAACGGGGCAAGAAGGCGGTGCTCGCGCTCAATGCAGTAGGCGGCGAAAGTGCACTGCGGCAGCTTGATTTGTTAGAAAATGGCGCGACCCAAGTGACATACGGGGCGATGGGCCGACGACCGCTCACCGTCCCTAACAAGTTTTTGATTTTTCGCGATATCTGTTTTCGTGGGTTTTGGCTGACCCATTGGCTGACCCAATCATCGCGTGCGACGATTGCCTTAACATACGAAAATCTGTTAGAATTCGTAAGGCAAGGGAAACTGGAACAACCTGTGGATTCAGCTTATGATTTGTCGCAATTTCCCGAGGCATTGCGAGGCTTGAACGCGCCGGGGCGAAGAGGGAAAATTCTTTTTGTGCCCAAGCACAACGATTGACGATCATTCGTTTTTTACGAGGCTTGCTCTTGGGACCAAAGTTTTTTGCGCAAGGCTTCGAGAGCCGCGCGGACTTCTGCTTCTTTTTTGCTTTTGCCGCGTCCTTGGGCAAGAATTGTGTCGCGCCATACGACTTGTGCATGAAAAACCTTGCGGTGGTCTGGGCCGCTTTCGCCCGTAATGAGATAGCGTGGCGCTTCGGTACCCAGCGATTGTAGCGTCTCCTGGAGGGTGCCCTTGGGATTTCCTTCTTCGTCGCTTTCCGAAACCGTGCCGATGCCTTGCTCAAATAAGCGCAGTACCAACCCGCTGGCGGAATCGTATCCCGAATCGAGATAGATCGCGCCCACTAATGCTTCCAACGCATCGGCGAGAGTGGACGGACGTTTGCGCCCACCGCTGGCTTCCTCGCCTTTTCCTAACAAAATGTAATGCCCCAATTTCAGGTTGGTGGCGAATTGTGCGAGTGCATGACGCGACACCAATTGAGCACGGAGTTTGGTCATACGACCCTCAGGTGAATTGGGAAATTTTCGGAACAAATGCTCCGTCAACACGAGCTGCAATACGGCATCGCCCAAGAACTCAAGTCGTTGATTGTCGAAATGCGCTTTTTGCGATTCGTAGGCAAGGCTGGGATGCGTCAACGCTTCCGCAAGCAACAGTGGATTGCGGAATTTATAGCCTAATCTGACTTCAATGCTTTCCATGCCATGCGTAGTTTCCTTCTCTCCCGCCCGATACAAATGATTCGCGATCCGACAGGAAAGATGGGGTGATCGACGGGATTCGAACCCGCAACAACCAGAATCACAATCTGGGGCTCTACCATTGAACTACGACCACCATCTTTCGTTGGGGGACAAGAAAAGTAGCGGCATTTGTCTCGTTGGCAAGACAAAAGTGGCGCGTTTTCAGGAAAAAATGGTAGCTTTTAAGCTCACTGCTTTTCATTTATGCAATTTCGTGTAGCCTCAAGCGCATGGCTAAACCCTACGGATTTGCATTCTCGTTTCCCGTTCTTCTTACATTTGCCGCAGCGCAAACGACTGCCACCCCGATGAAATTGCAGGGTATCGAATGGGCCAATGATTCGCTTCTGGGTAGCCCGGTCGCGATCTCGATGGACAATCAGGGTCGCGCCTATGTAACGCAAACGACACGTCGCAAAGAAAGCGAGCTCGACATCCGCGCGCACACGAACTGGGTTACTGATACGCTATCGTTTGAGAGAGTAGCGGATCGCGAGGCATTTTACCGGAAAGAACTGAGCGCGGAACGAAGTGAACTTAACAAGCGCTGGCTCAAAGATCGCAACAAAGATGGCATCTCTGATTTGCGCGACCTCGCCGTGCTTTCGGAAAAAATTCATCGCATCGAAGATAAAGCCGGCAAGGGAGTGGCGGACACGAGCGAAGTCTTTGTCGATGGACTCAATGATGCCATGACGGGCGTGGCAGCTGGCGTGATGAGCTACGGCGATCAGGTGTATCTTGCTGCCATTCCGCGCGTGTGGAAATTTTCCGCCGATCGCAAACCGGGTGCGGCGGATTTCAGCAAGGAAGTTTTGTTAGAGGGGTTCGGTGTGCGCATTGCCTATTCGGGGCATGACATGCACGGCTTGACCATGGGTCCCGATGGTCGCATTTATTGGAGCATTGGCGACAAAGGGCTCAACGTCACGGATGCAAAAGGGGTAGTGCACAAAAAAAACAGCGAGGGCGCGGTGCTGCGCTGCGAACCGGATGGCAGCGGCTTTGAGATTTTCGCGCACGGCCTGCGCAATCCGCAGGAGATCGCTTTTGATCAGTGGGGCAATCTTTTTAGCGTCGATAACGATGGCGACTTCAAAGGCGAACGCGAACGCATCGTCTACATCACCGAGCGCAGCGATTCGGGTTGGCGCTGCAATTGGCAATATCGCGGCGGTGGCTACAATCCATGGATGGATGAAAAACTCGCCGTGCCTCAGTGGCAAGGTCAAGCCGCCTACATCACGCCGCCGCTCGCCAATTATCTGGATGGCCCCAGTGGATTCTTATACAATCCCGGCACCGCTCTTGGTGCTGCGTGGAAAGATACATTTTTCGTCACCTTGTTTCCTGGTCGCAAACTCGCCGCATTTCAGTTAGAACCATCTGGCGCGAGTTTTCGCATGACCAATGATAGGATCGCTTTCAGTGGGCCGATGATGACAGGACTTTCGTGGGGCCCGGATGGCGCAATTTATGTGGCTGACTGGAATAGCCCTGGCTGGGACGCGCACGACAAAGGAAAAGTCTGGAAACTCGATGTCGAGGGCAAAGACAAAAATCCGAAACGCCTCGCCACACAGTCACTTCTGCGAGAAGGCATGGCGCGAAAATCGCTCACCGAAATGGCAGAGTTGTTAGCTCACGACGATCAGCGCGTGCGCCTCGCCGCCCAGTTCGAGCTAGTGTCACGTTGGGAAGATAAAATGCTGTTTGCCATAGCCCAAAACCACAAGTCACTCCTCGCCCGTGTCCACGCGATCTGGGGCATCGGCCAACTCGGTCGCAAAGACGCCAAAGCAGTCGCACCCCTACTGCCCTTTCTCAAAGACCCCCAAGCCGAAGTGCGAGCACAAGCCGCCAAGGCAATCGGCGATGCCGCTTACCAACCCGCCGCCGCCGACCTCGCCGCCCTGCTCAAAGACACCGAGCCTCGCGTTTGTTTCCACGCCGCGATTGCTCTCGCTAAAACTGGTTCTAAGACAAATGTCACCGCCATCACCGAAATGCTGGCAACCCGCGCGAATGACGACGTCTTTCTCCGCCACGCCGGCATAATAGCACTGGCGGGTGTGTGTGAAAAGAATCCCATTGAGCTCTTCGGTATGCGTGAACACAAAAGCACCACAGTTCGACTCGCTGCCGTCGTCGCGTCACGCCGCCTAGCAGCTGTGCAAGTCGCACCATTCCTCGACGATTCCGATCCACACGTAGTAGCCGAAGCCGCCCGCGCCATCCACGATGACGATTCCATCCCCGATGCCTTGCCAATACTCGCAGAACTTCTGTCAAAATATTCCGGCACTGATCCCGTCATCCTACGCCGTGCCATTTCCGCGAACCTTCGCATCGGTGGAACCGCCGCTGGCCGCCTCGCCTACTATGCCACTCTCACCAGCGCACCCGAAGCCATGCGCAAGGAAGCGCTCGATAGCCTCATCACCTGGCTGCAACCCGCACCGCTCGACCGCGTGGAAGGTCGCTACCGCCCTCTCGCCCCCCGCCCCGCCAGCGACTTGCAATCCGCTCTCGCCCGCACTGCCGAACAACTCCTTCGCGATCCCTCCGCTGGCATCCGTCAAACCACTTGCGAACTCATCAACATTGCTGCTTTTGACAAAGCTAACAAGTCCTTACAGGCACTCGTATCGAATGAAAAAGAAAACGTCGCCGTGCGTCGTGCCGCCTTGCAAACACTCGCCGCGCTGAAAGATCCTGATCTCGCCCGCGCTACGGAATCGGCCTTGGTATCGAGCGATGCCAGCCTCAGCAATGCCGCTCTGCAACTCCTCGCTCGCTCGGGAGGTGCCAGTGAAAAGGTCGTGCCGATCATTGAAAAAGTGTTAGAGAAAGGCAAACCCGCCGACATGCAGGACGCGTTCGCAACCCTCGCTAGTATCAAGAGTCCGGCCGCCATCGCGACGCTGCAAACATGGTTAAAAAAACTTCAATCGAACGAAGTGCCCGCCGCCACACACCTTGATTTGTTAGAAGCCGCTCGGGCGCAAAACGACACCGCGTTGAACGAATCCATCGCCGCCTACGAAAAAAGCAAATCGCCCGATGACAAGCTCGCTGCTTTCCGCGAAACCTTGCAAGGCGGCAATGCTGAACGCGGGAAACATCTTTCGTTAGAACATCTCGCGGCTCAATGCACTCGCTGTCATAAGATCGGTGGCGAAGGTGCTGAGGTTGGCCCTGATCTAACGAAAATCGGCAAGTTGATGAATCGCGAACAATTGTTAGAAGCTATTGTGTTACCCAATGCCACGATCGCCAAAGGCTATGACATCATCATGATCACTCTGAAAGATGGCAAAACCCTCAGCGGCAGTGTCGAAAAAGAAAATGCCAAAGAATTGCAACTGCGTGCCGCCGATAAAACACTCACCACCATCGCGATCGATCAAATCACTCAACGTACCGTGCCGATGTCCATGATGCCACCTATGGACGCCCTGCTTAACAAACGCGAAATCCGTGACGTCATCGAATACCTCACGACCTTGAAATAGGGGCACACCCTCTGCGGTTTTCCGAGTATGAGTTATTGACCTCATTGGCTTATCTGAAACCTAACGAAAGAGGTGATGCCCACCGCAGTCCAAGGCCTTCGGCGAAAGGCACGAAAAAAGCCACCCGCGGGTGCGGATGGCTCCTTGGGGGGGGATTCGGAATTAATCGTCGAGACCAGCAAAGCCGTCTAACGATTTCGGCACCATTACGGTTCCGATGGTGTGCATCACGCCATTGGTAGCGATGACATCGGCACTGAAAACTTTATGGCCTTGGACTTCGACTTTGTCATCGCTGACATCCACTTTCACCTTTTCGCCGTTGAGGGTTTTGACCTCGCCGTCTTTCAAGTCGGTGGAGAGCACTTTTCCTGAAACTACATGGTAGAGCAGCAAAGAGCGAAGCTTTTCCTTGTTCTCGGGAAGCAGCAGCTTGGTGAGTGTTTCCGCGGGGAGTTTGCCAAAGGCCTCATCGGTCGGCGCAAAGATGGTGTATTCACCTTCGACGCCCAGAGTGCCATCGAGTTCAGCGGCTACCAAAGCTTTGGTGAGCGTTGAGAAGGTGGCGCTATCGGCGATCATCGAAGTCAGCGAGCCTTTTTTGACTGTGGCTTTCGTGATGGCTGCGGACTTTTCCGTAGGGGTCTCTACCGAAAAAGCAGTAGGGGTAAATGTTGTCATGGTAAGGAGCATTAATGCTTGTGAGACGTGTTTCGTTTTCATATGTTTGTTGAGTGTTGAGGTGATCTTTTGAGCAACTCATGAAAGACGAATATGGCTCCTGCCTTATCATCCTCAATGGGGTGAAACCCTTCTTGTGAAGGTAAATTTTTAAAAGAAACTCTCACGGCACGCGTAATCATTGCGATTGACCTTTTCTGCCTTAACCATTCTATTACTTTTCTCATGAAAAAGCTCACACGCTTCTTTGCTTGGCTGACTCTTTGCGCCGGCATCCCCCATGTCGCTCAAGCCGTGAATGAAAAAGGCGAGTGGCCGTGGAATGAGAAATTGCATGGCTGGCACGATCGCGAAGTCGCCGAGGCTCTGGGTGCCGGTTGGTTTTTAAATGTAGGCCCCACCGGTCTGCGCGCGCGCATCACCCATGAGCATCCGCAATACCTAACAGTTAAATACGTTTTCAAAAAATCACCTGCTCATGGATTGATTCAAATCAATGACATCATCGTCGGCGTGAATGGCAAACGCTTGACCGTGCCGCATACCTTCGGTCGCGGCTCACGCGGTCGCAGCACGTGGGATGGGCCGATGGTCGACATGGCAAAACTGATCGAAGACAGCCAGGGCAAAGATGGCAAACTGGATTTGATCGTATGGCCCGGTGGTGCGAAATCAGCGGAAAAAATCGTCGCCCTGCAGATCCCTGCCATCGGACGATTTTCGCCGACTTGGCCATTCGACTGCCCGCGATCGGACAAATTGATGGTCGATCTCTGCGATTTCCTCGCTGATGAATACAAGCGAGCTGGCAAATTCGAGAGCCAAGTGCAAACCCACAGTGCGGCCGTGTTGGCACTCATGGCGAGCGGCGACAAGAAATACGATTCTCTGTTGCGCGGCATCATGTCCTCCTACGGCAGCAAGCGCTACGATCCGAATAGTCCCGTCGGCTATCCAGCGTGGAGCTACGGTTACGATGGTATCGTCATGGCGGAATACTATCGTCTTCACAAAGACCGGAGTTTGCTGCCTGCGATTGAGTCGCTCAACCGCTGTCTCGAACTCGGACAAACGCCCGACAGCGGCGGCTACTCGCACAAACCTTTTCCTGCGATCCAACAACGCGTCGCGTCCGGGGGGCCGAAAGGCTATGGCGACATGGCCATGCCGGGTGGTCTCACGATGCTGGCCATGAGTTTGTTAAAAGAAAATGGGCTCACCTATCCCGTCGGTCCCCACGAGCGAATCCATCAATCGTATTTGTGTTCGATGAATGCGAGTGGTGCTGTCGATTATGGCTTTAAGGATTGGGATCATGCTGTCGTGGAGCCAGTGAGTCCCAAGAGCACGGATAAAGTGAAGCTCGAAGATGTAGGCTACCTCTGCCCCGATGGCATGGCGGGCATCGGCGAATACAAAATCGTGTGGCCCACCAAAGCCGATCCACGCTATCGCCCGACGGATTGGTTAGAAAAAGAAAAAGCGAAAAATCGCGTCTATACTCTCGGCGGCACGCAGCGCATGGTCATTCGCGACATGACGATGGCGGAACCGAAAAAACCATACAATCATGATGGCAATGCCTGCGACCACTTTGGCCGCACGGGCGTGGGCGCACTGGCGCATTCCATTGGCGGTGGCGGCCGGGAGTCGTGGGGTTACGTCGCCGACTTTCTTGCGACGGGTGCCGCGAAAAGCTCCAAGGGTCTGCTCGATGGTCATGCTTCCACCCACATTCACGTCTTATGGGGCAGTCTCGGCGCGGCACTTGCGAAAGAAAAAGATTATCGTGAATTCATGGATGGCATCAAATGGTGGTTCATCATGGCACAGGCGCACGACGGTGGATTTGTCGTGATGCCGGGTCGCGACTATGCCTCCACGGATCACGTTTATGGCACACGCAATTTCCCTACCGCTTGCGCTGCGTTGATTCTCTCGGTGAAGAAAAAGCACATCCTCATCACGGGTGCGTCGCGTTCGCCAGAAGTGGCAGCCGCCGATGGCAAACTCATCCCCAGCACGCAGCCACGGAGGATCCGCGCCGCTGCCTTGACCCAATTGGGAGAGGAACTGCATCAAGACCTTGCCGAACTCAGTAAAGCACAACTTCTCAAACCATGGCCGATGACTTTATCGACCAGCACCGAAAAAATGTGGCTCGCTGCAGTCGAAGCCGACGGCAAACTCACCTTCAAAAACACCAGCGGCAATCAATCGTCGAGTGTCGAATTTTCCGCCTTAAGCACGGCTGACCACGCTTTGCTGTCGCGCTTGGTCGTGTCCTTGCGCCCGACCAATCCCGAGGCGCAAATCATGGCCGCCGTCTATCAAGAAATCACCGGCCAGCAGGAAGCCGCGAATCAATATTATCGCAATGCGGGGCCAACGCTGCGCAAAATATGCGACGCTTGGTTTGAGTGAATGTCGGGAATTTCCTGATCGTACCTCGACAACTCTGCATGAAATCTGCTTACCCTCCTTGCGGATGAGCAGGGAACACCAAAGATTGATCGAAGATCGCGCACGCACGGCGAACTGGCGGCGTTGGGGTTCCTACCTCAGCGAGCGGCAGTGGGGCACAGTGCGCGAGGACGATTCCAATCACGGTCATAGCTGGGCGACGGTGCCGCACGATCATGCTCGCTTGCGTGCCTATCGCTGGGGCGAAGATGGCTTGCAGGGTTGGTGCAATCGCAAAGGACAATTATGTTTCGCGCCTGCCTTGTGGAATGGCAATGATAGCATTCTCAAGGAGCGTTTATTTGGACTGGGCGGTCACGAGGGCAATCACGGCGAGGACGTGAAGGAATGTTATTATTACCTCGATGCCACGCCCACGCACTCTTACACCAAGGCCCTCTACAAATACCCACAGGCCGCTTATCCGTATGCGGCGATCATTGCAGAAAATCAAAAACTCGGTCGCAATGGTCCGGAGCTCGAGCTCGCTGATATGGGCATTTTCGATGACGGGCGCTACTTTGATGTGCTGCAAGAAGTGGCCAAGCGTACCCCTGAAGATTTGCTCTGGCGCATCACCATCACCAATCACGGACCAGACGCTGCCCCGATTGATGTCTTGCCGACGCTGTGGTTTCGCAACACCTGGGCTTGGGGCAACGAGCGCGAGGCACCCTTAAAAAAGCCCACCATTACTCGCGATGGCGATTCGCTGCGTATTTGGCACGAGAGCAGTGGCACCTATCGATTTTACGCCGAGTCACCTGATCTCGCGCAGGACACGCCATGGCTTTTCACCGAAAACGAAAGCAATCTTGAGGCCATGGGCGCGGGGAAAAATGCTTCCCCTCATGTAAAGGATGCCTTTCATCGATACTTGATTCACAAGGAAATTTCCGCAGTTAATCCTGAGCAGAGCGGCACGAAATCAGCGGCGTTGCTGCGTTTTCTGGTGCCCGCAGGAAAGACCGTGACCGTCTGTTGTCGTCTGCATGCCGAGCGCGAACACAATGATTGCAAGGGGCTGGAAAATTTCGATCAAACTTTCCTCGAACGCATCGCGGATGCCGATGAATTTTACAACGAACTCATCCCGAACAATATTCCCGATCACGAACGCATGATTTGTCGTCAAGGCTACGCCGGTTTGCTGTGGACGAAACAGTTTTACCATTATGTGGTCGATGATTGGCTCAAGGGTGATCCGAATGGCGCCCCCGCCAGTGAACAACGACTCAACGGCCGCAACTCGGACTGGACGCATTTTTTCGCACGCGATATTTTATCGATGCCCGACAAGTGGGAATACCCGTGGTTTGCCGCATGGGACACCGCGTTTCACATGATCCCCTTTGCGGCAATCGACCCCGATTTCGCCAAGGACCAATTGCTGTTGCTATTGCGTGAATGGTACATGCATCCGAATGGACAGCTGCCCGCCTACGAATGGAATTTTTCTGATGTCAATCCACCCGTGCATGCGTGGGCGGTGTGGCGTGTCTACAAAATCGCCGATCCGAAAGGGCAGCGCGACTTGTTATTCCTCGAACGCGCGTTCCAGAAATTGCTGATTAACTTCACTTGGTGGGTGAACCGCAAGGATGCTGAAGGTCGCCATGTGTTTGGCGGGGGCTTCCTGGGACTTGATAACATCGGTGTGTTTGATCGCTCGCATGCCTTGCCGGGTGGCGGTCACTTGCACCAAGCCGATGGCACCGCATGGATGGCATCGTATTGCTTGACGATGCTAGCGATGGCGCTCGAGCTGGCCTTAGTGAAGCCCGCGTATGAAGACATTGCGTCGAAATTTTTCGAGCACTACGTCAATATCACCGATGCGATCAATAGCCTTGGTGGCACGGGTTTGTGGGATGAAAGCGATGGCTTTTACTATGACCAATTGATCATCAACCACGAAAGCCCGCTGCCCTTGCGCATCCGTTCGCTCGTTGGTCTGCTGCCGCTCTGTGCGGTTACGGTGTTAAAACAAAAAACCATCGATGCTCTTCCCGGCTTCCGCAAACGACTTGATTGGTTTCTCAGCAATCGACCGGATTTATTAAAATACATCAGTGTGCGTCGTGCGCAGGGCGCGAAAAATCCCGGGCGTTGTTTGCTGGCATTGCCGACGGAAAGTCGTTTGCGCAAAACGCTCTCCCGCATGCTTGCGGAAAACGAATTCCTCTCGCCCTATGGAATTCGGTCCATGAGCAAAATCCACGAGTCGCAGCCCTTTGTGTTCGAACACGGCGGCAACCGCAATGAGGTGCGCTACACACCCGGTGAATCAAACACCGACATGTTCGGCGGCAACTCCAATTGGCGCGGCCCGATCTGGTTCCCGACGAACTTTTTGATCATCGAAGCTCTGGAGCGATACTTCTATTTTTACGGCGATTCTTTCCAAATCGAATACCCCACCGGATCAGGTGAGATGAAAAACCTCATCGAGGTAGCATTGGACCTCTGTGATCGCTTGATAGCTTTATTCGTGCCCGATGCAAAAGGTTATCGCCCCTGTTTTGGCACCGCGGCTCGCTACAGCGACGTTCCGCACTGGCAGAATCTTTTACTCTTCCACGAGTATTTCCACGCCGAAACCGGCGAAGGCCTCGGCGCCTCCCACCAAACCGGTTGGACTTCACTGGTCGTGAGACTCGTGCGCGAGCGTAGAGAAAAGTTGCTGCAACTCATTCACGATTGAGGGAGTCCGTAATAGCGTTTGTTTTTGCAAAAAATTGAAATTTTGCATTCGAAATGGCAATTGATTTACATTTATTGAATTAACTTCTTCCCTCCCGAATACACAGTCCCCGGTGTCATTCTATTTGTCGCAATGCGCTCACTGGCTGGCCCACGTGCTAGACCGTCGGAGCGACCACGGCCAACTCCGATACCGGCGTAGTTGTGACAGAAAACAGCCCCGTAGGCTTTGACACCATCACCCTGACCGTTGCCAAAGGCGCTGATCCGAAGAAATTCGCCCGTCTGAACGTGACGGTGACGGAATAAGGCAACAGCGGCATCTTGCCGCCAAACCCCTCTCATCAAAAAAGCCCTCGGCGAATCCGCCGCGGGCTTTTTTCATTTTGCCCTTCGACTTGCTTTGGAAAAAACCGCAAAATCAAAGTCGGGTTCGACATTGGCAAAGGCAACACCCACGGCGCCCCACGCCAAGACCTCAAAAAACCTCGTCGAGCGCAGAGAAGCCAAGCAATGGACCCGCTTCAATCAGCGGGCGAAGCGTGGCGGCGTCTTGACAAGCGCCATGCCAATTTTAGGAGACAGGAGCCCAGTCAATACGAAGACGTAACACGATTTTTATTCATAACTGGCTAAAATCGAATTTCAGCCTTGCCGTCTCTCGCAGAGTGCTTATGGTTGCAAGAATGAAAATGATGTAAGTGGTTTGTATCATTTTTAGATACATTCATCCTTAAGCAACTTTTCATCGCCTTATGATCCTCCAATAATTCCCTAATCGTCATATGAAATTCAAATCCTCACTTCGCACATTTATCTTTCTCGCTAGCAGCGCGCTGTTAACATCTTCTGCTCTTCACGCCGTCACCTACTACTGGGACATCAATGGTGTTACGGCATCCAACGCCGCAGCCACCGGCACATGGGCGGCTGCTTCAGCTTCTAACTGGACTACGGTTGCCGCTGGCAACGTCGCTACTAGCGCTGTCACTACCACCAATGTTGATGACGTGATCTTCGCCGCCACTGCCATGACTGCAGGAACCATCACTGTAGATGCCACGCAGTCCGCCCGCAGCATCACGTTCGGCAACGTCACCAATCAAATTTACACTATCAGTGGCGGCACAGGCATCAATCTCGGCAATGTCGGGGGTGGTTCTGGTGTATTCAATCTTACCTTTGCCAATCAACCCATCAATACGCCGATCATACTCAACTCGGCGGCAAAGTCTGTTGTCCTTGGCAACTTTACTACCAATACACTCACTCTGTCTGCCATTACCGGATCCGCTACCTCGGGTACACAGGCACTCATCGCGGCGACTACCTCTGGCAACCTTACACTCAACGGTGCGATCAGCAATGGCGCAGGCGGCGGCAATGTCTCACTCGCCGTCAGCAATTTGCCCGGCGCTAGCGTGATTCTGACCAACACCAACACCTACACCGGCAGCACCCGCGTTCTTGGGGGCACCCTCCGCGTCAGCAATCAGGTTTCTCTCTACAATAATCAATCCGCCGCTGCATGGTCCAAGGACAACATCATCGTCGGCAACGGTGCTACACTCGCCTTCAACGTCGGCGGTGCGGGGCAATTCACCAAAGATGACATTGAAACGATTCTCGACTTATCGGATTCCGCCACCAACGGCTTTATGTCCGGCTCCTCCGTCGGCATCGACACCACCGGAGGCAGCCTCCTATTCGATTCCGTCATCGCCAACACCAACAGTGGCAACCACGTGCTCGGCTTGACGAAGCTCGGCAGCAACACATTGACTCTCGACCAAACCAATACCTATTCTGGAGCGACTCTCGTTAGCGCAGGCGCCCTGGAAGTCCAAGCTTCCATCGCCACCAGCAGCAACATCGTCAACAACTCCTCATTGATCTTTAATAGTGATTCCGCTCAGTCCTATGGAAATGTCATCAGCGGAACTGGCTCACTCACGAAGCAAGGAACCGGCACATTGACCCTAAGTGCATCCAACACTTTCAGCGGTGCCACCCTCGTGAGTGACGGCATACTCAATGTGACCAATGCCAACGCTCTCCGGAACAGTGCTTTGAACACTTCCGGCCTTGGCACTGTGACCCTCACCGGCGTCACCACTCCCTCATTCGGTGGTTTGACTGGATCATTCAATCTGTTAGAAGTCATTTCTTCGGGGTATGATGGCGTCACCACTATCACCCTCAATCCACTCTCCGGTTCGCTGACATACGGTGGCATCATGGAGGACGGCACCTCCAGCGTTTCATTGATCAAATCCGGCTTGGGCACTCAGGTTCTCCAGGGGGAAAATACCTACACCGGCAGCACCACCATCCGCGGCGGTAATGCAACCTCGGGCAATAACCCCGTCCTCAACACCGCCAGCGGCACCCTTACCCTCAGTGGTGGCTTAGGCAGCCTCCTTAATACCAGCGGCATTGCTTTGGAAGATGACGGCATCCTGCGCATGACCAACACCACTTCCCAAACCGCTGTGGATCGTGTCAACAGCAACGCCATCACCGTCACCCGTGGCGGCAGCATCCTCTGGGAAAACACCTCCGGCAATGACATCACCTACGCGGAAACCTTGGGTGCCATCACCCAATCCAGCGGCCAACTCAACATCAGCCTCCTCACCAACCAGACCGGCACCGGCACCAGCGCCCAAACCCTCACCCTCGGCGGCTTAACTCCCAGCGGCACTGCATCCGTAACATTCTCCGCCGCTGGAACTGCTCCGCAGGCCTCCGGCAACAAGAACATGATCGTTATCACCGCCGCAGGCAGCACCAGCGGCGGCAACATCGTCGGTCCCTGGGCTACCACCGGCACCACCTCCAACATCCAGACGGACTACGCCATTTACAACAGCGATTATGTGACGGCCGCTGGCATCACCGCGAACAATGATGAAACCACATGGACCACGGCTGGAAATGTGAACATCAACGGAGCTGTGACGCTTACGGATACGCGCACCCTCAATACCGTGCGAGACTCGTCCGCAGCTGCCAACACGCTGGCCCTCGGCGCCAACCACCTGGAGACACGTGGCATCCTGACTGGAAGCACGGCCACGGGTACTTTCACCATCAGCGGTACGGGCACCGTGCGCACGCCATCCGGCGGTGGCAACCTCTACCTCACTACGGGCGCGCAAACCATGACCATCAGTGTCCCGATCACCAACGACTCAGCGGGCACAGGAGCCACCACTTTGGTCAAATCCGGAAACGGCGGGTCAGGCGCGAACAACAACTACAGCACCCAAGGAACCTTGGTTCTCAACGGCGTTAGCACCTACACAGGAAATACCATCATCAACGCCGGAACCCTACGCATCGGCACAAACAACACCGTGAACGGAGCCAAACTCGGTGGAGCTGCCGGCGATTACGCTGGCAACATATTCATAGGTGCGGGAGCCATGCTCTACATTTCCACGAATGCCGACCAGACCCTCAGCGGCACTATCAGTGGCGAGGGAACACTCATGAAGACCTATTCCGGCACTCTGACCTTGAGCGGCAACAATACCTACACCGGCAGGACTTCCATTGCCCCGGCGACCACCGCAGGTGCTGGTGTCGTGTCCGTTTCCTCGCTCAACAGCGTCGTCAGTGGCAGCATGGTCACCGGTATGGGCACTGTCACTACTCCCGCTACCAGCAGCTCCCTCGGAGCACCCAAGACTGTTTTTAACGGAACCATCGACATCGGTGGTCCAGCCGCCATCCAAGGCCCTGCCACACTCCGCTACACGGGACTCGGCGAAACCTCGGACCGCGTGATCAATTTCCATTTTGGCAGCACCACCAGCCGCACCATCGAGAACAACGGCTCTGGCCTGCTGAAATTCACTAGCCCCGTTACTTTCTCAAACTTCGGCCAAGCTGGCCCCACCACCATTACCTTGGGAGGTACTGGCAATGGAGAACTTGTTTGGGGACTGCCCTGCCCCGTCAGTCATATTTTCACTAAAACCGGCAACGGTACTTGGACCCTGGGTGGCCCTGTAGGCACGGGGGGAGCCACCACCATCAGCGCGGGCACCCTCATCCTCAATGGCGATAAACTCGGCACCGGTACCGTGGCCGTTAATGGCACCAGCACCCTTGGTGGTAGCGGCACCATCGGCGGCACCGTCACTGTCGCCGCAGGTGCCAAGCTCGCCCCCGGCAACACTGTAGACCCCCAGTCCTTTACTGGATTGCTCAATATCTCCGCCATGGCAGGTGGTGCCGGAACCATCAACATGGACATGGGCCCCATCTCCGCTAGCGATAAAATCATCGCCGCTTCGGTCAACATCGGTAGCAACGTGCTTGGTTTCGCTGACTTCTCCTTCAATCCCATCAGCGGACTGGAAAATGGGACTTACACCCTCATTGAAAGCACTGCTCTCACCGGCACCTTGGACACCAATCCTGCCAACCTCACAGGGGCAGTAGGTGCTGGCACTGGCGCCTTGCAAATCACTGGTAACAATGTCGAACTCGTCGTGACGGGTATCGGTGGCGGCGATACCACTCCTCCGACACTCACCAGCATCACGGACAACGTCAGCGGTGGTCCGGTTAACATCGGAGCCGCGGTCACTTACACCGTGACCTTCGACGAGGACATGAACGATGCCACCGTAACCACGGCTGATTTTGGCAACAACGGCACCGCGGTCGCTACGATCGACTCGGTTACCGAAACTACGCCCGGCGTATTCTCTGTGGTCGTTACCCCCACCAGCCCCGGCACGCTGGTCCTACGCATCAATGCCTTGACCGTGCTCGAAGACGTGGCCGGCAACGACCTCGACACTGATCCGGCTTTGCTCGATGACACCACCATCACCGTGCGCAATGCCTATCAAACCTGGGCCCTCACCAATGCCATCAGCAGCGCTCCTGGCCAAGACAAGGATGGCGACGGTGTGAACAATGCCATCGAGTTCCTGCTCGGCGGTGATGTCGGCACCAACGACCTCAGCAAACTGCCGGAAGTCACCACGACCGCCACCGAGATGATCTTCACTTTTGAGCGCAAGCGCAGCTCGATCGATGGAATCACCGGTTGCGAAATCGAAGTTGGTACGACCCTCACCGGTTGGCCCACGAGCTACACCGTCGGCACCACCACCGGCACCTCCGATGCTGGAGTGGTCGTGACAGAAAATAGCCCCGTAGGCTTCGACACCATCACCCTGACCGTACCGAAAGGTGCCGATCCGAAGAAATTCGGTCGTCTGAACGTGACTGTGACCGAATAAGGTATCAGTGGCATCTTGCCGCTAAAGCCACTCACAAAGCCCCGCTACCTTCATCGGCAGCGGGGTTTTTTCTATAAATTGTTCTAAAAATGACTGATTTGTGCGGAATTTTTTTACAAAAGACAAATGTTCAATCCCTATGAATTACGGGAATTTCAAATTCCTGCCACGCCAATGTTACAAGAAAAATGCTCACAACACAATTTTTGCTCGACAAAATTACCATCTTAGCACAGAATCTGCTTTGTTTGCGAGCAAGGCCTCCATCCCCTACTCTTAAACAGCATTTCCCCAGTATTTATGAAAGCCAAGTTTTTCCCCCGTTCTATTTTAATCTCTAGCATAGTCTTAGCCGCCAATTTTGCGCATGGCCAACTCTACTGGGATAGCAATGCTGCCACTGCCGGCGCAGGAGGCACTCCAACGGGTACATGGGGCACAAGTAACTTCTGGAATACCAATTCGACCGGTGGTTCTGGAACATTTTCAACTGCGACCGCTAATACAGATAATCTCTTCTTTGTCGCTGGACCAAGTGGTTCTAGCGGCAACGCCAACTACGTGGTCACCGTCAGCGGCACGCAAGTTGCCAATAGCCTGAACTTCCGGGCGCAAGGCACCACCACCCTCTCCGGTGGCACTTCGATCACTCTGGGCGACGGCACTGCGGACTCGGGCGGCATCACCATGAACCAGTTCGCCTACGGTTCTACTGCTCAGGGAGCGGTCAGCATCACTACTACACCCATCATCCTCAACAACGCCCAGAATTGGACGAACAACGCAGCTGCGGCACTCTCGGTGAAGGGTGGTGTGAACCTCAATGGCAATCGGTTGACATTTGATGGAACGGGCACTGTAAGTTTGGAAAACACAGCAAGTGTCATCACTGGAGCTGGTGGTCTCACAGTAAGCAACGGGCGCGTTGTTCTTGGCGGAGGTGGTACTGCATACGCCCACACCTACAGCGGAGACACCAACATCAACGGTGGCGTTCTCATGTTTAACGGAACTACTGGAAACTTGAGCGTCAACAGCAACATCAACATCAACGGAGGTATTTTGGAGAGCTACTGGACAGGAGGTTTGACTCGCGTGCAAGGTTCTGGCGCTAACGAAATTCGGATCACTGGTGGAGAAAGTGGTTTTTCCATGAACGGTAACAACGGTGCCACCTTTAACATCGGAGCGATCACGTGGGGTAGCGCGACTTTCAATCCCACAAAGTTTGTTCTGCAAGCTGCATCAGCGCAGGGGAGCTCGAATTTGGCTCT
>CAMDCV010000026.1 GCA_945890645.1 Akkermansia muciniphila | reverse complement strand
GAGCTTCCTGAATAACGCGAAAAGCCTTTAGCTATCAATCGATGCTGGCATGATTGCCTCACACAAATGCACGGAATTGCACATTTCGTCGCAAAAATCCGTGCACCTCTCACGTAACAGAGTGGCATGTATCGTGCACAACCCCAGTCCGGCATTGCCGATTTCTTTCTCCCCTTTGGTGGCAAACTTGATCCAGAAAATCGTTGGGTGAAACTCGCCTCCTTCGTGCCATGGAACCTGATCGAGCAGGACTATCAGGCCAACTTTGCCAGCAGCGGCATGGGGGCTCCTGCCCTAAACAGTCGCATTGCGCTAGGTGCCCTCATCATCAAAGAGCGCCTCAGCGTCACCGATGAAGAGACCGCCGAGCTGATCCGCGAAAACCCCTATTTACAATACTTTCTCGGCCTGCACGAATACTTGCGTGAAAATCTTTTCGATCCCTCCATGATGGTGCATTTTCGCAAACGCATCACCCCAGAAATGTTAGAGCGGGTTAACCAAGCCATCATTGATAAAGCTCGTGGCCAACAAAACACACCATCCAATCCACCACTGGATCAATCTTCTTCTAACACATCCTCAACAGCTGAAAAACAACAGCAAACAGATGCTCCGCCCAGCGGCAAACTCCTCATTGATGCCACCTGCACCCCCGCCGACATCACCTATCCCACCGATCTAAAACTCCTCAACGAAGCGCGCGAAAAAACCGAACGCATCATCGACAAACTCCACGCCACCCTGCCACAAGGCACAGCCAAACCCCGCACATATCGCAAAAAAGCCCGTCGCGACTTCCTCACCATCGCCCTGAGCAAAAAGCCCCGCGCCAATAAAATCCGCACCGCCATCGGCAAACAACTTCGCTACATCAAGCGCAACCTCGGGCACATCAAAAACATGTTAGAAAATGGAGCCAACCTCCACGTCCTGAGCCGCTACTGGCACAAATGCCTCATGGTCATCCACACCGCCTACGAACAACAACTACAGATGTATCAAGAACGTAGCCATCGCTGCGCACATCGCATCGTCAGCATCAGCCAACCGCACGTTCGTCCCATCGTGCGCGGCAAGCTGGCGCAGAGCGTGGAATTTGGAGCGAAAATATCAGTCAGCCATGTCGCAGGCTACGTTTTGTTAGATCGCTTCTCTTGGGATGCCTACAACGAGACCAGCGATCTCGTAACCCAGGCACAAGCCTTTTCCCAACGCTACGGCCACTACCCCGCCAGCATTCATGCTGATAAGATTTACCAAACCCGCGCTAATCGCGCATGGTGCAAAGAACACAACATCCGCCTGAGCGGCAAACCACTCGGGCGGCCCAGAAAGCAGACCCGCGAAGAAAAACGCCAGCAACGACAAGACGAAACAGATCGCATCGCCATCGAAGGGAAATTTGGCAACGTCAAACGCAAAGGTACCCTTCAACGAGTGATGGCAAAACTAGCGGATACGAGCCGAACCGTCATCGGGATCGGCGTCATGGTGCTTAACCTCGACCACTGGTTGAGACTTTTGCGTGCCCTGATTCAATTACTGCTCAGCTGGGCGATGCCACCCAGCGCCCAAGCAAAGAAAGAGTATGCACACGAATCATTTCCATCAACGTCACCCAGGCCGCAGAGCCAGAAAAATCTAAATTGCTCACTATGCTGAAATCGGTTTTAAACTTTTTCAGCAAGCCTTAGATAGGTCTTTTCAAAAATGTCCTTCATGCATTGGTAAGGGCGGAAAAGCATAAGGATGGGAATGAAATAATAACCAACACACCAACCGGGCGTGTACCGCAGGGGGCCGCCATAAAAGTAGCGAGCATTGCAGGCACAGCGATACTTCCACATGCAGTAAAAGACGACTCCGACGATAAAAGCGATCGCATACAATCCATCGATTAAATCTAACATTTCATCCGGCAAGGTAATGACTTGCTTTAATAAAAGTGTGATCAAAATCGCGTAGGGGATGTGGAAGGAGATGCAAAGTCCCGTCACCCATGCGAAGGCCTTCATATCCCGAAATTGATATTGCTGTGTTGTGGGGACGGCGGGCTCTGTTAGATTGGTGGCGGGAGCTTCATAGGGATTGAGCACTGGCGGTTCCATGGTCAGCATGCTGCTCAGGCTATGATGGGCACGTCAAGAAGTCTGATGGAAAATGTGCAGCATTATTTTCGTTAGGCGGGTCGGGATGATTTCGTCGCAATCCATGATCCACCATTTACCTCGCTTGCTAAGCGCATTCGATTTGCTAAAGTAACGGTGTGAGAGAGTTATCAGGTTGGAAAGTGAAAGTGGTGGAGGTGCGATTCATGCCGGAACTAGAGGCTCCCCCGGAAAAGCCGTATCCGTTTTTGTATGCGATCACGATTTGGAATGAATCGGAGGAAATCGTAACCCTGCGCGGACGCAAGTGGGTGGTGCGCGAAGATTCAGGAGATACGGTGGTGGTCGAGGGCGAAGGTGTAGTCGGTGAAATGCCCATGTTTGAAAAAGGTAGCGAATTTAGCTACAACAGCTATCACGTAGTCGCAGATTCCGCCACTGTGGTGGGCGCGTATTTCGGGGAAACCGCCGCTGGCGAGGCAGTATTTACAAGGATTCCCGAGTTTCGCTTGTTGGTGCCTTAGGTAAGTGGCTAGCAGAAAGCAATCAGTGAGCAGTGTTTGTATCTGCCCGCTCTCCCTGTTCCTCTCAAAATATTCGAAGGCGATTCTTGACCTTAGGAGCAAACTTGTTTACGGAGAGCTCGTCTTATGAAAGCACCCATTACTGTTTCTGTTACTGGAGCCGCTGGCCAAATTGGCTATGCGTTGTTGTTTCGCATCGCCTCTGGCTGGGTTTTCGGACCAGATCAGCCTGTCAATCTGCGTTTGATCGAGATCGAACCGGCACTGCCCGCTCTCGAAGGTGTGGTGATGGAGCTGGATGACTGCGCGTTTCCTCTCCTCAATCAAGTCACTCCTACTGCCGACCTAAATGAAGGTTTCCGCGATACCAACTGGGCTCTGCTCGTGGGTTCGGTACCGCGTAAAGCGGGGATGGAGCGCGGCGATTTGCTGGGCATCAATGGCAAAATTTTCACCGGTCAAGGCAAAGCGATCGCTCGCAATGCTGCCAAAGACGTGCGCGTGCTGGTGGTCGGCAACCCTTGCAACACCAATGCACTCATCGCCATGAACAATGCCGACGGCGTGCCGAAAGATCGTTTCTTCGCCATGACTCGTCTCGATGAAAATCGTGCCAAGAGCCAGCTCGCGAAAAAAGCTGCCGTGCATCAATCGAAAGTCACCAACATGTGCATCTGGGGCAACCACTCGGCCACGCAGTATCCTGACTTCACCAATGCAAAAATCAACGGACGTCCTGTGACCGAAGTGATCTCACACGTCGAATGGCTCAAGGGCGAGTTCATTTCCACCGTGCAACAACGCGGTGCCGCGATCATCAAAGCGCGCGGTGCTTCGTCTGCTGCTTCGGCCGCCAACGCCGCACTCGACACGGTGAAGAGCCTGATCACTCCAACTCCTGCGGGCGACTGGCACAGCGTGGCCGTTTGTTCCGATGGTTCGTATGGCATTGAAAAAGGACTGATGGCATCGATGCCGATCCGCACCATCGAAAATGGCAAATGGGAAGTCGTGCAAGGCGTGCCCATCGACGCCTTCAGCCAAGAGAAAATCGACCTCACCATCAACGAGCTCAAAGAAGAGCGCGATGCGGTGAAAGACCTGCTGCCGAAGTAATCGGTTCCCTAACGAAAAAAGCCGCTGCGTGATTGCAGCGGCTTTTTTTGTGGGATGAAATACTGTTAGCGCGAGCGCTGACGATTGCCGCCGCCTTGGCCACGACGTTGGCCACTGCGTTGTTGCGGGCGACCGCCGCCGGGGCGTGGGGCTCCGCCTGGGGAACGGATGCCGCGCAGATGGCGCTCGGCGAGATCGTGTTCGTGCCAGTGATGGTTGTCCCAGCGCGGGATGGACATGCGGATGATTTTTTCGATATCGCGCAGGTATTCCAATTCGTCTTCGGAGCAGAACGAAACGGCACGACCTTCGGCTCCGGCACGGGCGGTACGACCGATGCGATGCACGTAAGCTTCTGGTTCGTTAGGCAGGTCGAAGTTTACGACCAAGCCGACGTCTTTCACGTCGACACCGCGAGCGGCGACGTCGGTGGCGACCAGTACGGGCGTGAGGCCCTTTTTGAATCGATCCAGTGCTTTTTCGCGTTGGGCTTGGGATTTATTGCCGTGGATGGCATCGGACTCAAAGCCCGCCGCACAAAGGCTCTTGGCGAGTTTGTTGGCGCCGTGTTTGGTGCGGCTGAAAACAATTGTGAGCTTTTGCTCCTTGGCATTTGCTTGACCGCGCAGGAGTTCTTCTAACAACGGACGCTTCGACTCTTTGGTGACGAAGCAAACTTGTTGGTCGATTTTTTCTGCGGTGGTCGTCTCAGGCGTGATGCTGACACTGGCGGGATTGCGCAGGATGTTGTTGGCGAGATCGACGATGTTCGGCGCCATGGTGGCGGAGAAAAATAGCGACTGGCGTTTCGCAGGCAGCATGCCAACGATGCGTTTCACGTCGCGCAGGAACCCCATGTCGAGCATGCGGTCCACTTCATCGAGCACGAAAAATTCCACGTGCGAGAGATCGACGTAGCCTTGATCGATGAGATCGAGCAAACGTCCGGGGCAGGCGACGAGGACATCGACGCCCTGACGCATGGCTTGCACCTGCGGCACTTGGCCGACACCACCGTAGATGAGGGTCTGACGAAACGGCACATACTTACCATAAGTGCCGAAGCTCTTGCCAACTTGCATGGCGAGCTCGCGGGTAGGGGCGAGCACGAGAGTGCGGCAGGATTTTGGTTTCGCTTTGGTAGGATTGTTATGCAGGGCATTTAGAATCGGCAGCGCGAAGCTGGCGGTTTTTCCGGTGCCAGTTTGGGCACAACCTAAAAGGTCGCGGCCTTCGAGTAGCAAAGGAATGGCCTGCGCTTGGATCGGCGAAGGTTCGAGGTAATTCAGTTCGCGCAATACGCGATGCAACGGCGCGGCCAGTGGCAGCGCTTCAAATAATGGAGCGGTCATGTTGATGTAAAGTGCCAACGCGCACCGGGTATCGGTTGCTGGCGGTGCGATGAGTTGTAGGATGAACCTCAAACAATCTTTCTCATCGACGAAGACCGGAAAAGGGCGATGCTCAAACGAGCGCCTGGTGGTTCACTTTCGCGAACACGGGGTGGGTGTGCTCGATTTATGATAGGAATGCAAGTTATTTCTAAAAAATCAGAATTTTTGGGTAGCGAAGTAAGTGGCTCAGGATGGCATGGCAAGTGCTTAACGAGGGTCGGTGACAATGCCTTGGTAAACATGTCGATCTGTTTGTTACGGAGTTGTCACCATTCATTCTTTGTGAATCACCCAACCACGTTATGCTACCCACGTCGTCCGTCCCATCTATTACTTTTATGAATCCTGACTCCTCGTTGACTGTTCGCCGTCGTCTATTCCATTCCGCGCTTTCCTTAAGTGTGGGATTTTTTGTTTCTCTGTCTTCGCTCTGGGGGCAACAATCGATTCCTAACAACTCTGCCCTTACGCAGAATTTTGATGGTATGGGTTCAAGCGCTGCGGCTACCTTGCCGACAGGATTCAAAATCGGTCCGGATTGGGCAACGGGGACGACCGCAACGACGTTGGCGTATGGCACGACTGGCACAGGAGTTGTGACTGGCTCCTCAAGTGGTGGAGCCATCAATTGGGCGAATGGAATTACGGGATCATCCTCTGAAAGGGCGCTGGGATTTTTGACAACTGGAAGCTACAGTAGTCCTCGCAGTATAACATATGCTTTCACGAATAACACAGGTGCAGGCATCAGTTCTCTCGAACTTGCTTGGAATTTCGAAAAATACCGCTCGGGTACTCGCGCATTTAATTGGACGTTTTTTCATGGCTCCACATCTTCTCCCACCACGGCGGCCATTGCGGGGGACCAGTCCTATGCCGTGGATGCAAGCAACACTGTGATTTCTAATCCACCAACTTCTATCGCTAAGACTTTCACAATTAGCGGACTTAACATTGCAAATGGCCAAACATATTATCTTCGTTGGTTGTTCACGGGAGTCTCCGGTTCTACGAACGGTCAAGGTATCGGCATCGATGATTTTTCCATCACCGCAGTGCCTCCCGTTGTTCCTGCGGCTCCGACTATTACGGAAATCACTCCCGGCAATGGCCAGCTGAGCGTTGCCTTCAGTCAAGGGTATGATGGGGCATCTGCCTTAACCAACGTAGAATATTCCATCGACGATGGCGCGACATTTGTAACGCCCGGTCCCGCATCGACAGCTTCTCCTTTGATTATTAGTGGTCTCACCAATGGCACAAGTTACTCCGTGAAGCTGCGCTCTGTCAACGTGGTTGGCACTGGCCCAGCGAGCAGTGGACTAGTAGGGGTCCCACGCACGGTTGCAACAGCTCCTGTTATTACTACCATCACACCAAGTAATACTGCGCTGTCGGTCGCCTTTACTCCGCCTTCTTTCGACGGCGGCACTGCGATTACAAATTATAAGTATTCGATCGATAATGGAGCCACGTTCGTAGAGCGTTCACCCGCGAGCACTACAAGCCCGCTCTTGATCACTGGGTTGGTCAACGGCACGGATTACCCAGTAAAATTGTTAGCTGTAAATGCTGCAGGCGATGGTGAAGCCAGCGCTGCGGTGACGGAAGCGCCTGAGCCGCCTACATCGCCTACAATTTATGCCGTTGGTACATTGGAGGCTGTTACAACGGTGTATGGCGCGCCTTCGACAAATACATCATTCACTGCTTCCGCCTCTGCCCTTATTGGCAATCTTACTGTGACCGCGCCGTCGGGCTATCAAGTTTCGATTGATCCTGAATCCGGTTTCGCTAATTCGTTTGATCTCGTGCCTAGCGGCGGAGTCGTTCCTGATACACTAATTTATGTGCGTCTTGCGCCGACTGCGGCAGTAGGTGCTCATAGCGGCAATGTCATATTGTCGAGCCCTACTGCGACACCTGTGCCAGTGGCCACGGTGGAAAGCACCGTCACACCGAAACAAATTACTATCTCTGGCCTCATAGCGGCAGATAAGGAATATGACACAACTACGGCAGTTTCTGTCACTGGTACGGCTGCTTTTGATGGGCTCGTGAATGGTGACATTTTCAGTCCCACTGGCTCGGTGACTTGGGCCTTTGCCGATGAACTGGCGGCGACTGAAAAGCTTCTCGTTCGCACGGGCAGTTATGCTACCCCTTCTGCCAATTGCACTGTTTTGCAGCCCGGTTTGACCGCCGACATAACGCCCAAGCCACTCAGTGTTACAGGTGCTGTTGTCACGACCCGGGCGTATGACGGAACAACCGCAGCAAGTATCACGGGCGCTACGCTCGGAAGCCCTTTGGGTGATGATGTCGTTACGCTTGTAGAGCCTCTCACTGGAAATTTCGCGCAGGTCGATGTGGGTGAAGGAATCTCGGTTGTTGCTACGATTCAAATCACCGGTGCAGACGCAGCCAATTACTCGGTGATTCAGCCTTCGTTAAGCGGCACGATTATCAAAGCTGATCAAACGATTATTTTCGCGGCTTTGCCTTCGAAAGTTGCTGGCGATGAGCCGTTTTCTCTTACCGCAACCGCTAGTTCCGGATTGGCTGTTACCTACGAGAGTTCAGACACTAACGTCGCGACGGTATCGGGCTCCACACTCACGATCGTAAGCAGTGGCACTACTGTGATTACTGCAAGCCAAGCGGGTAACAGTAACTACAATGCGGCAACTCCCGTGGTTCAGAATCAAGTGGTTTTACCGCTCATTTACGCAGAAGGACTGAATGAATCTGCGGCAAATGGAGTTCTTTCAGGTGGCGCTTATTTTACTGGGGCCTCCGCAAGCGGTGAGCGCCCCGCAAGCACTAGCCTTGTTGCAGAAGGCTCGCATTCCTTTGGGGTTGCCAATGGCTCAGCATCTTATACCTCCAACAGTATCAATACACTGGCTGGCAGTGATTATTCGCTACGATTCCGTCTTGCGGCGTTTTCCCTCAATACCAACGCTAACGGCATGGAAGCATCCGATACTGTGCAAGTAGCGATCAGTACCGACAATGGTGCTACATGGAATAATACCTTACAAGTTAACGGTAATAACAATGCTTGCTGGTCATTCTCTGGTGGAACTGCTGTGGCTAGCACCGCTTACGATGGCGATAATACGGCAGCTGCGTTTGCTCCTGCTGGTGGCGGTTTGCGGACTTCAGATGGTTATGGAACCGTCATGATCACGAATCTTCCCCAAGCAGCGTCTCTGCGTTATCGCATCACTCTGACGAATAATGCAGCCAATGAACTCTGGTTAATTGATGCTGTCCAATTCACTGGCAATCAGCCCGAAGCAACGGAGCCGATTTCCTTGGCTATGACATCTATCGGTTTGCCGGTATTCGACACAGTCAGTACCACCGTTACTCACGGTTTCCTCAGCGAACCTAACCAGATGTTGCTTATCGAATACAGCACCAACTTGGAAAACTGGACTAGCGCTGGTGAACATAGTACTACTGGCTCTGGTGCGTTCAATGTACTTTTCAGCCAACCAGGGGATCAAACAACTGCCTGGAAGTCCATGTTCTTCCGCGCGAGTTTGGCACCCTAAGCTGACTAAAAACAGAAAACAAACCAATCAAAATGGCTCCGGCATTGATGCGCCGGAGCCATATTTTTTTGGTGAGTAGAATGATAGCGCTGACCTCAGAAGAAAATCGGGATCAGCAGAATGGCTACAATATTAACCACCTTGATCATGGGGTTCACGGCTGGCCCCGCGGTGTCTTTGTAGGGATCACCCACGGTATCACCGGTGACGGCTGCTTGGTGGGCAGGGGAACCTTTGCCGCCGTGGTTGCCTTCCTCAATGTATTTTTTCGCATTGTCCCACGCCCCACCAGCAGAGGTCATAGCGATGCCAACAAACAGACCGGTTACGATCGTGCCTACTAGAACGCCACCGAGAGCTTCTTTGCCCAGAAAAGGAATCGCCGCGACTACTACCACAAATACCAGCGGCAATAAGGCGGGAACGATCATTTTTTTCAATGCGGCCTTGGTCACGATGTCCACGCACTGGCCATAGTCAGGGGTGGTTTCTCCCGTAAGAATGCCGGGGAAGGCTTTGACTTGTCGGCGTACTTCGTTCACTACCGCACCGGCGGCGGAGCCAACCGCATCCATCGCATAGGCCGTGAAAATGTAGGGCAACAGACCGCCAATGAAGAGGCCGATGATGATTTTGGGATTAGTCAGATCAAAGTTTAGCGCTTCAGTCGAGGGAAGGTGGAATTTCAATTCTTCTACATAGGAACCAAAGAGAACCATCGCCGCAAGGCCCGCGGAGGCAATCGCGTAGCCTTTCGTGACAGCTTTCATCGTGTTGCCTACGGCATCGAGTTCATCGGTGATCTTGCGCACTTCCGCGTCGAGCCCGCTCATCACGGCAATGCCACCCGCGTTGTCTGTAATGGGCCCGAAAGCATCGAGCGAAATGATAATACCGGAAAGGCTCAGCATGCTGATGACCGCCACGGCAATGCCGTAGAGTCCGGCGAGTTCATAGCAGCCAAGGATGGATGCCGCGATCAGTAACACCGGCAGGGTGGTGGAGTGATGCCCCACACTGATCCCCGCGATGATGTTCGTGGCATGACCAGTTTCGGAGGCATCGGCGATGCGGCGCACAGGCTTATGCGCCGTGGAGGTATAATAGTTCGTGATCCATACCGTGGCAAAGGTCAGGGCAATGCCAATCAGCGCACAACTGAACAACGCGGACGAGCCAATCATTTTTCCGGAGAAATCAATCGCTTGAGGAAATAGCGCCGTCGTAGCTGGATAAATCAGCGCCGCTGTCACGACGCCGCTGACACCGACACCGCCAATGAGGGCTTTTGTCGCGTCGGTCTTGGTGAAATTCACAAACCAAATTCCGAGCAGTGAGCCGATGATGGCGAGGCCACAAATTAAAAACGGATAGATCAGTGTGGCCGCTGCATGCCCAGTAGACGTAAGGTAGCCGATCAGAATCGCACCGATCAAGCTGACCGCATACGTTTCAAAAACATCCGCCGCCATGCCCGCGCAGTCTCCGACGTTATCACCGACGTTGTCGGCGATGGTTGCAGGATTGCGTGGGTCGTCCTCGTGTAAATTCTGTTCGATTTTTCCGACCAAGTCCGCGCCCACGTCCGCTGCTTTGGTATAAATGCCGCCGCCGAGACGGGCAAACACGCTGATCAATGAGCTGCCAAGTGCAAGACCCACCAATGAGTCAATCGCGAGTCGTTCATCTTGATAGATTTTTTTGGTAATCAGGTAAAACAGACCGACGGATACCAGCCCCAAGCCAACGACAAGCAACCCCGTCACAGCACCACCATTGAAGGCAACACGCAATGCTGGCCGAGCACCCACGGATGCGGCCTGGGCGGTGCGGACATTCGCGCGAACGGCGATGTTCATACCAATGTAACCAGCAATCAACGAGCAAACCGCGCCCACGACAAAACCTGAGGCTGTTGACCAGTTGCGCAAAAAACCAACGGCGATGAACATCACCACCGCGATCCAAGAAATCGCCATCACTTGTCGATGCAGATATGCTGCTGCACCCGCTTGAATAGCTGCCGCGATCGTTTTCATACGCTCATTGCCGGCACTCGCTGCTAAGACGGAACGAATGAGCCATAAAGCGATGAGTAGACTTGCGAAACCGAGGCCAATGGAGACAGTGATACCATGTTCTTGAAATAGGGAATCGAGCATAAGGAATGGGTTATGTGGTTTTGGGTTAGATCAGAATCTACATTGCATCGAGTCTGGCAAGACAATTTTTGGGCCACGCGGGGCACAAAAAAGGCCACACGTTGCCGTGTGACCTTGTATAGGTGCGAGTGAGCGCAAGAGTTAGTATTGCACTTTCAGCTTGCCACCGAACACAGCTTCGTCGCCGAGCTCTTCTTCGATGCGCAGGAGTTGATTGTATTTTGCGATCCTGTCCGAGCGACTCATCGAACCGGTCTTGATTTGTCCAGCATTGGTCGCCACAGCGATGTCAGCAATGGTGGCATCTTCCGTTTCACCGGAGCGGTGAGAAATCACGGACGTGTAGCTATTTTCCTTAGCCAGTTCGACGGCATCGAAGGTTTCGGTAAGCGAACCGATTTGGTTCACCTTGACGAGGATCGAGTTCGCGACGCCGAGCTTAATGCCTTTCGCCAGGAAATCGACATTGGTCACAAATAGGTCATCGCCGACGAGCTGTGTGGTCGACGCGAGTTTGTCCGTGAGGATTTTCCAACCATCCCAGTCGTTTTCGGCGCAACCGTCTTCGATCGAAATGATCGGGAAACGTTTTTTGAGGTCGGCATAGAAATCGACGAGTTCAGCAGCGCTGCGCACGGACTTATCTGACTTCTTAAATACATAGGCATTTTGGGAAGCATCAAAAAACTCGGATGAAGCCACATCAAGAGCGATGCAGATATCTTTGCCCAGTTCATAACCAGCCGCTTCGATTGCCTTGGCGATAACTCCCAGGGCGTCCTCGGCGCTATCGAGTTTCGGAGCGAAGCCACCCTCATCGCCCACAGCTGTGGAAAGGCCACGATCGTGCAATACTTTTTTCAACGCATGAAAAACTTCTGCGCCATAGCGAAGGGATTCGCGGAACGTTGGCGCGCCAACAGGCATGATCATAAACTCTTGGAAATCGATGGGAGCATCAGAGTGCGCGCCGCCGTTGATGACGTTCATCATGGGCACAGGAAGAACCTTCGCATTGGGGCCGCCGAGATATTTATAAAGAGGCATGCCGAGTTGGATGGCAGATGCTTTCGCTACTGCCATCGATACGCCAAGAATTGCATTAGCACCCAAGACTTTTTTGTTAGGGCTTCCGTCAAGTTCGCGCATGATTTTATCGATCGCGGCCTGTTCTGTGGCATCAATACCGAACAAGGCAGGAGCGATTTTTTCATTAACATTATTCACCGCATTGAGGACGCCTTTACCCAAGAAACGAGCTTTATCGCCATCGCGGAGTTCGCAGGCTTCATGTTCGCCGGTCGATGCGCCGGAGGGCACAGCTGCGCGGCCTACGGCGCCGCCTTCAAGAGTTACATCCACTTCAACAGTGGGATTGCCGCGGGAATCAATCACTTCGCGGCCGCGAATTTCAACAATACTAGTATATTCCATCATAAAGATTTGGTTTGGTGCGCGGACGGTATGGCAGCTTTGTGCGTGGCTGGCAATGCCGAAAAACGAAGAATTACAAGTGCATTCCGCTGCTAGGAAAATCCATCATTTTGCATGATAGGAAAAAAAATGTGACGAAATTGTATATTATTTGTTGCATTCATTACTATATGGCACTAGGTAACTCGTGCTATGCCAGCTAAACGTACAGTTAAAAGATATACCCAAGAAGAAAAAAGTGAGATTCTTGCTTTTGTTGAAAAATTCAACGCCGAGAATGGTCGCGGCGGACAAACCGCAGCCGTAAAAAAATTCAAGGTTACCCCCATGACTCTGTCAGCTTGGAATAAGAAATCTGGTAAAAAAGCGAAAAAAGCCGTGAACAAAAAACGCAATCCTAGCAAGCTGTGGGACCGTTTAACTGCAGTGAAATCGGAAATCGCTAAAGCAGAGAAATCTCTTGCCAAACTCAATGCAGAAGCGAAGGAACTCCGCAAGGAAATCCGCTCTTGCATCGACTAAATTTAGTATCAGTCAATTACAAATGGATGCTTCGTATTTTTCGATACGAAGCATTTTTTTATAGTAAATTTTATAGCAAGAGGAGTCATCAGGTGGCGCTGGTTTTACCAAATAATTCCCAGCATTCTAGGAAGCCTGTAGCAAAATCTGAAGGACGTTTTTTTACCCATTCTTCAATGATGGCCAGAGGGAACCACTGCACTGCATCAATTTCTGAGCAGGGGAATCGTAAAGCGCCCTGATATTGCACGGCATACAAAGCGACAAATTCCCACCCGGTCGCAGGGCTGGGAGAAAGCTTTCCTACTTCGACAACCGTTTCTTTCGTAATTCCCAGCTCTTCGTGTAACTCGCGGACGGCGCATGTCGCATAATCTTCGCCAGTATCAAGATGCCCTGCCGCACTGGAATCCCATACGCCGGGGTGGTTGTCCTTTAGCTTCGATCGCAACTGCAAAAGTAAGTCTTTGCGCTTATTAAATACAAAAACGTGAATTGCCCGATGCCGCAATCCTTGCGCGTGAATTTCTGCACGAGTGGACTGACTCACCACTTGGTCATGCTCATCCACCACGTCAAAAATTTCGGAACCTTTTTGAGGAATTTCTTTTAAGGGATGATCGTCAAAATGGTGAGTGATCGTCAGCCATTGTGATAAATTGAGTTCTTCCGCCCGCACGGTTGCCGGCACGCCCAATGTTTCGATCAAAGAATTCCATCCGTCATGCTCGGGCATTAATTTATGCAATTGCTTGCGACGCTGACCAAATCCACGACGCAGCAGCTCATCAAACAATCGGCGGTCAAATGCGGGTAAATCCGAACGTGGTGTAAGAACTGCAACGCTTGAATCGACCTGGGGAATCGGATAGAATACTTCGGGGGGCACTTCCATTACAGTTTGTACATGCCATGCGCTCTGCACCCGCAGGGAGAGAAGTCCATAATCGGCGTGCCCTGGTGCCGCGCTGAGGCGATCAATTACTTCCTTCTGCAACATGATCACGGCACGCGAGAAGGGATGCGGGACCGACAAAAAGTTTTTCATGATTGCACCGCCACTTGCGTAGGGAAGGTTGCCGAGAAACTTGATTGGACGCTCTGGAAACAAACGTCGCAAATCAAATTCCACGGCATCCTGATGAACAACTTCGACGTCCGCCCGGTCTGCAAATTTTTCCTGTAATGCAGCGGCAAGTCGGGAATCGAATTCGACTAGCACTACTTTTTTAACGCGTCCTACGACATGACAGGTGAGTGCACCAGTGCCGGGACCAACTTCCACCACGGTATCATCGGCTTGTAAGTCGAGGTGATCGACGATCGCGTGGGCCGTAGCAGCATCCGTTAGAAAATTTTGCCCGAGTTGTCGACTGGGCATTACTCCTGTGAGATTGAGCACTTGGCGGATTTCTCGTTCTGTCATGCGCTACCCCTATCACAACAAGCAAATACTTTCCAAGCAGCAAAAAATACTCAAATTCTTGGGTGCCATTTATAAGAAAATTTTGCTTTGCTAAGATGTCCATCATGCCACTGAATTTCCCGATACTTTCGCACACGATGTGCTTGCTATTTTGCCTATGAGAGAGTTTGCTCACCTCGACATGTCTCAAGGTATCGCGATCATGACGTCCGGCGGCGACAGTGCCGGCATGAACCCCGCCGTCAAATGCTGCGTAGAATACGCCCGCAAGCAGGGCTTCAAGCCCTATCTCGTCTATGACGGTCTGCGCGGATTGATCGACGATCATATCGTCGAGGCTGACCGCGAGCGCTGCTCCGGCATCCTACACCGCGGTGGCACCGTGCTGCGCTCGTCGCGCTCGAAGCGATTCTTTGAACTGCAATACCGTCAACAAGCCTACGACAATTTACAACGCCGTGGCATCGGACAAATGATCGTCATCGGAGGCGATGGTTCCTTCAGCGCGCTGAATCAATTTTATGCCGATTTCGGTGTGCCTTTCGCCGGCATTCCCGCAACCATCGACAATGACATTCCTGGCACCGATTACTGCCTCGGCGTTGACACAGCGCTGAACATGATTCGTCAATCCGTGGACTCGATCCGCGACACCGCGACGTCGTTTTCCCGCGCCTTTGTGATCGAAGTCATGGGCCGTCATTGCGGTTATCTCGCGATGGTTTCCGCCCTTTCCAGCGGCGCAGAAATTTGCCTCATCCCTGAAATTCCCTACGATCTTGATAAAATCGGCGCTCGACTCGACGAGGAGAGAAAAAATGGTCGTACTTACGTTCTCGCCATCGTCGCTGAGGGCACGCGCATGTCAGAGCACCTCACTCGCTGGCTCACGGATTCGCTGAAGATGGACGCGCGCCTCACGGTGCTCGGTCACGTCCAACGCGGCGGCTCACCGACCGTGCACGATCGCATCATGGCATATAAATTTGCCGTCGCAGCCGTCGATTCTCTGCGCGCTGGCAACTCTAACGCCATCATGACATTTCGCGATGGAACTTTTGGATCAGTGCCCATCCAGGTAGTCACCAGCCAACGCTATAAGATTGATCAAGACTTGCTCAAGCTTTGCGCTCCGCTCGCGAGTTAGTGAGGCACATCCACCCACGCGCCTTTGTGGTGCGAGTCCCAGCTTAGTTCCGCAAGTTGCACGCCTTTAGCTCCCTCGCGCAAAGTCCAGCGGAAAGGCTCGTTGCCAACGACGTGTTTGAGAAACAGCTCCCACTGGATTTTGAAGGCATTATCGTAAGCGCTTTGATCGGGTACTTCGGTCCAATTATCATAAAAATTCAAGGGACTATCGATGTCAGGATTCCAGACAGGACGTGGCGTTACGCTGTGATGTTGCACCCAGCATTTGCGGAGTCCGACGATGGCTGATCCTTTGGTGCCATCGACTTGCATGGTCAGCAAATCATCGCGTCGCACTCGTACGGCCCAGCTGCTATTGAACTGGCAAATCACACCCGTATCCGTTTCAAACAACGCATATGCCGAATCATCTGCCGTGCAGGGAAACAACTCACCACTTTCATTGCGACGCTGCGGAATATGTGTCGCGGCTTTGCAAAAGACTCGCGTAACGTTGCCAAAAAGATTGTCGATTACATAGCGCCAGTGGCAATGCATATCGACGATCATGCCGCCGCCGTCTTCATTGCGATAGTTCCAACTCGGGCGCTGCGCCGGTTGTTCAAGATTTTCTCCGGTGAATACCCAGTAACCAAATTCCCCCCGCACCGAGAGAATCTCTCCAAAAAATCCCTGCTCCTTGAGCAATTGAAATTTACGAATACCGGGTAGCCAGAGTTTGTCCTGTACGGTGCCGTTTTTCACGCCAGCCTTTTCTGCCACTTCGGCAATGCGATAAGCTTCGGAAGCCAACACCGCCGTCGGTTTTTCACAATAGATGTGCTTACCCGCAGCGATGGCCCGCTCCAAGAAAGGAATGCGATGAGGTGTGCCACTTGCATCAAAGAAAATTTCATAATACGAATCGGCTAATACCGCATCAAGGTCCGTCGTGAATTTCTCCACACCATACTTTGCAGCGAGTTGCGCGAGTTTATTGGCATTGCGACCTGTTAGGATTGGGTCGGGCATGATGCGCTCGTCACCGCAGACTAGGCCTCCTTGTTGACGAATCGCGAGGATGGATCGCACCAGGTGTTGGTTGGTGCCCATGCGTCCTGTGACGCCGTTCATGATGATGCCGATGTTGCGTATTTTCATAAAATTCAATCTTGGTAAGGGTTCTGCAATCCTTGAAGGCTGGCAGCGATTTTTTTCAAAAATTCATCCTGATCTTCCGCCCAGTAGCGGTTGGAAAATATCTCGACTTCAGTCATGCCTGCGAATCCGGCATCGCGAATCCAATTGTCGATGATGCCCACATTTGCCACACCTTCACCAGGCAGGCCTCGGTCTAACAAAACGTGATCCATGTTCGGTTTAAAATCACAAACATGAAACGCGAAAAGATGCTCTTCGTCTGCGCAGCGATCGATTTGTTCTTGTAGGTCAAGCTCCCACCAGACGTGATAGACATCCACGGCTATACCCAGCAGGGGATGCGCCAGTCGCTCGACCATGTCATTCGCATCGCGCAGACTGCAAATCGCCGAGCGATCGCCCGCATACATGGGATGCAGTGGCTCGACCGCTAACCGAATACCCGCAGCTTCCGCAAAGGGCAAAATTTCTTCCAGCCCTTGCTCAATCTGGATAAAGTTATCGGAGGGGATTTGCCCGGGAGTCGCGCCGCATACCAAGACAATCATCGGCAGTTCGAGTGCTTCAGCTTCTTCGATCGCTTTACGGTTTTCCCCAATGGCGGCATCGCGTTGTTCCTTCGTGCTGCCTGTGAAAAATCCGCCGCGCACTAAAGAAACACCGGCAAGTCCCGCATCGGAGATTTTTTTTCGCACTCGCGCGAGGTCTTGTCCCGCCACTGTCTCTCGCCACACCGAGATGCCGCCAAATCCATGACGCGCGTATCCGTCAATGCATTGATCAATAGTCCAAGGCTTGGTCGTAAATGTGTGAATAGCGGCGTGATGCAAGTCCATAACAACAAGACGAATATGTCATCAATTACCTAACGAAAGATACGATTTTTTCAAAAAAGCATCAAACATCGTAGCCCAGACGCAGCGCGCAGTCGTGCATAATGCCCGCCTCCCAGTCGGGACGACGTGGGCATAGTGCGTGAGGTTCCGATGACGGTATACGACCTAACAGGTGCTGGAATACCGCACAACTGTGCTTGTAGGCGGGTACTGGTGCGCGGAAACCAACGTTACCTAAATATTGCAAGGCGTCATTGAGAGCGGCGTAGCGATCATCGCCACTAGCCCAATAGGCATCGCGCTCGGCAAACATTTCCGGACAAAAGGCCGCAAGTCCTAACAGATAATCGGATCCGTATTCCGTCATATCGATGCCGAGATCGTTACCCGTAAATACCATGAACTCTGGACGAACCTCATCGCGGATTTGCAAACGTCGAAGTTCTTGTCCGCGATCGAGCGAAGAATGTTTCATGCCTTTGAGTGCAGGAATTTGCATCAAACCGCGCACCGTTTCTTCATCGAAAATCATGCCGTTCGGCGCAAACATGCGGCCCAACTCAAATCCAAAGACGGACTCATAGCCCTCGCAAACACTCGCATACAAATCGACGATTTGTTGTGGCGACCAACTATGAAATCGAGTCGTTTGAAATAAAATTGGAGTGCCCCCGAAGCTAACGATCTCATCCATTTCACGTCGATAAATCTCAACAAGGTCGCCTTCTTTTCCCTCCACAAAAGCTCCCGCCACGAAATCACGACGTCCCGCAACAACCTCTTGCGTCCAGCGCAGCACTTGGGTGCGTTCGGCCGCAGTGAGGTAATTGGCATAACCCGTATCCATATTCACTGCGCACCCTAGTCCCGCTGCAGTGGTGCGTTCCACAGCTTCGCGAAACGCCTGCTCCGCGATGCTGCCATCTGTGTCAAACGGCAACAAACAAGCAGCATAACCCGTGATCTTACGACGTAATTTTTTGGCGTTATGACGATCTTCCAATGACATGCCAATACTTTCCTCAGAGCCACTCGGATTTACAAGCGTAATTTATCGTATACAAAATGAATTAATAATTTTTTTAAGTCTTATGTCTGAAAGTCTAAATTCTCATCTCTTATCTTGCAACCAATGCGCCATCGCCGATAGGGAATTCACACCCTCGGCTCCTTTTTTTGTTGTCAGCACCTGCAAATGATCGGCGATCTCAATACGTCTTGCATCCGACCAAAACACAGCCCGCTCGCGGAAGGTTACAATCGCGCGACTTTCTTCGGGCCGTAGCGCGACCATCGGTCGCTGTGCCTGCAAAGGCGGAGGCCCAGCGCCTTCGGGCACTACCTCGCTGCGTTCATAAACCACGACTGTTCCTGCAGCTAGGTCGCCAAGTCGTTGGAAGCGCTGTGTCGCCAAACAACTCGCCATGCCGGGAAGTCCCCAGAACGGGGGATTGATGTCCACCACGCGTAGGAAATTTCGCACAATCGCTTGTGACCAAGTAATCGGCGCGCCCGAGGGTTGCATTACACGCAGGCCGCAAATTTTTTTTCCAAAGGTAGCGCCCCAGCGACTGACTTCAAAAAATACGGGATACCACCATGTAAGAACGAACCAAATGAGCATCATTACGCCATTGATTACCTGACTACCGACGAGGAAGCCTGCTATCCCTAATGCGATGGCAAGAATTCCCATGGCCAATCCAATAAAGAGCATATCAAGTGCCCACGCAAAGACTCGCAATATTGGTCCAGCGATGCGCAAACGAATCTCGACACCCTCGGCGAGTTCGATGGATTGCAGTGTGTCCAGTTTGTGCGTTTCGCTGCTCATGCGTTGACGATTTTTTACGATGCCCTTCTATCGATGAAAAGAAAATACGTTTCGCCATTTGGCGAAAGCGGATTATCCTGCGTCCGTGCCGCCCCAAGCGAACACATCACTAGCCCTGTTGGCACTCTTGTCACAGCACAGCACCGTCCATGAATCGCTTACCACCCTTGGTCAAGTGCGGGAGACACTTGTCTTCGGACCCTGCCATGCCGCTGCCCACGCTTATCTTTTGACGGCACTATGCCGCTTGCATCCGAAAAAATTGATCTGGATTCTCCACGACCTCCCGCGCCAACGCGAACGCATCGCCGCAGAAATGGAGTGCTGGGGTCAAACCTCGTTGACTCTGCCCGAACCCGCTGCCGACCTCGTCGATGGCAGCATCGCCGACCCCGAGGCGGAGGCCGAACGCTTGCAAGTCTTCGAATCCCTCAGTCAAGGCCAGCGCCTTGTCGTCCACACACACGCTAGCGCTTTGCAAGCCGCCGCACCAAGCCCGCAAAGCCTCGATCAGTCGCGATTGATCTTGCAAAAAAACAAGCAACTCGATCCACAGAAGTTCACCGCTTCGCTGGCGGACATCGGCTACGAACGCAGCGCCATCGTCCATGCGCGTGGGCAGTTTGCGGTGCGTGGTGGTATCATCGATGTCTTCCCCTGGCATGCCGCGATGCCCTTGCGCATCGAGTTTTTTGATCAGGAAATCGAATCGATCCGCGAATACGATCCCGACTCCCAACTCAGCACCGGCAAATGCGACCGCGTCACGCTTTCCCTCCGCGAGCCCGACAAAAGCGCCTGCGCGCGCGACTACATTGCCGCTGAGCACTTGGTCATCCACGTCGGTGACGAAATCGATGTCACCCTCTTCACGCACATGCAACTGTGCCAGCACAGCCTTGATGACGACACACCTCATAAAATTCCGTTAGAAATTTTTCCCAGTCCGCTCGGGGTCTTCGAGGCGGGTGATTTCATTTTGCAGCAAAACAAACGCGAACGATTTTTCGCCCAAGTAGAAGAATGGCGATCCGCCAACTGGACTTTAGCGATGAGTTTTGCCAATCGCGGTGAGGAAGAACGTTTCCAAGAACTTGCCGGAGATTTCGCGCCATTGCCTGTCTTGCGCGGTGAATTGCAAGGCGGCTTTATCATCCCCGCATGGAAGCTCGCGGTGCTGTCCTCCTCGGAATTGTTTGGTCGCTACCGCAGCGGTAGTAGCGCGCGCAAGAGTTTGTTAGAGCGCAATCACGCTGTCGCCGCGAATCTGGAAGAAATCCAACTCGCCGACCTCGTGGTGCATTTTGAATATGGTATCGGTCGCTTTCGCGGTATTGAAATTTCCGACGACGGCCACACGGAGGAAATGGTCATCGAGTATCAAAAGGGCGCATTGCTCCACGTGCCTATCGATCAGGCGCACCTCGTGGCGAAGTATGTCGGCATGGGTGGTAAAACGCCTGACCTTCACAACCTTGGCGGCAGCTCGTGGAAAAACGCTCGCAAGACTGCCGAGAAATCCATCCTCGACTATGCCGCGCAAATTTTACGCATCCAAGCCGAGCGACAAGCGAATCAAGGCTTCGCCCATGCGCCGGATTCGCGTTGGATGTGGGAGTTCGAAAATTCCTTTCACTTCACTGAAACCGTCGATCAACGCCGCGCGATTGAAGATACCAAGCGCGACATGGAAAGCAACGAGCCCATGGATCGACTCATTTGCGGCGATGTCGGATTCGGTAAGACGGAGGTCGCCATCCGCGCGGCATTCAAAGCAGTCACCGGCGGCAAACAAGTCGCTATCTTGGTGCCCACCACCGTGCTTGCCGAACAACATTGGCGCACTTTTCGGGAACGCATGAGTGACTACCCAGTCCGCGTTGATTTGCTCAATCGTTTCCGCTCACCTGCCGAAGTGCGAGAGACCGTCGCCGGTGTTGCCGATGGTTCAGTGGACATCGTTATCGGTACTCATCGCTTGCTCTCAGGCGATGTGAAATATCACGACCTCGGCCTTGTTGTCATCGATGAAGAGCAACGCTTCGGCGTAAAGCACAAAGAGAAGTTCAAAGAAATTTTCCGTCACATCGATATTCTCACACTCTCCGCCACACCCATCCCGCGCACGCTCTACATGGCACTCATGGGCACGCGCGACATGTCCACCATCGATACGCCGCCACCGAATCGTGTACCCGTTCACACCACCATTTCTCCTTACGATGATCGCATCATCCGCGATGCAATTCTTCGCGAAATGAAACGCGGCGGCCAAGTCTTCTTCCTCCACAATCGCGTCAAGACCATCGACAATATGCGCAAAAAAATTCAGGCGCTTGTGCCTGATGCGCGCATCCTCATCGGCCACGGTCAGATGGAACAAGACGAACTTGAAGTCGTGATGAAAACGTTCGTCAATGGCGAGGCCGATGTTTTGTTAGCCACGACCATCATCGAAACAGGTATCGATATTCCGAACGCCAACACCATTCTCATCGACCGCGCCGATCGCTTTGGTCTTGCGGATCTTTATCAACTGCGTGGCCGCGTCGGACGCGCTGGCGAAAAAGCCTACGCGATTTTACTATTGCCAAGCGACATGATGGCGCAAGGCGACGCCCGCAAACGCATCCAAGCGATTCGCCAATACACCGCTCTCGGCTCCGGCTTTAAAATCGCCATGCGCGACCTCGAAATCCGCGGTGCCGGAAATCTGTTAGGCACCAAACAATCCGGTCACATCGCCGCAGTCGGCTTCGATCTCTATTGCAAACTCCTGCGTCAATCCGTCGATCGCCTCAAAGGCCGCATCACCCCCGAGCGCAATGAAACAACCGTAAAAGCCGATTGCGTCGCCCTGACCGAAACGGAATTCCAACGGGGCAATGTTGAGGTCGAATGGATACCTGCATATCTCTCTAACGATTTTATCGACGACACCAAACTCCGCGTCCACGCCTACCGCGAACTGGCCGAGTGCCTCACCGAAAAAGAACTCGATGGATTGGAAAAGGCTTGGAGAGATCGTTTCGGCCGTTTCCCCGCTGCCGTTACCAATCTCTTCACCCTAAGCCGCATCAAACTCCGCGCCGCCGCGAAAAAAATCTCTGCCGTCGAGCTCAAAGCGCAACGCCTAACACTCATCCGCAACAACCAACCCATCACGCTAGAACATCGCCATCCCCGACTGAAATCCACCAACGCAGATGAAAAACTTCTGGAGGTTTTGGAATTGTTGCGCGTGCTCTAAGTTGCCCGTTTTTGTTAGGGAGCAATGAGTGTGACAGTGGGGAAATACGTTTGGTAGCGTCTGACATCGCGTGTGATGATCGGCACCCCTAGCACAGCGGCATGAGCACCAATGAAAAAATCGGGTAGGGGAGCGGTCTTGTTGCCTCCGCGTTGTCGATAAAGCTTGAACGCCTGAGCGGCCATAAAGAGTGCATCTTTAGGTAATTCTAGATAGCCGATTTCTAATGTCCTTAGCAACTTTTCAACTTCTGAAGGCGAGGGTCTGAGGTAACAAAGTTCCGCGAATACGATAGGATTCGCGAAAGGCACCTCACAGGCAGCAAGTGCTTCGATGGACCAATCGCGCCATGCATGATCATCACCGATGATGTCGATGATCACGTTGCTATCGATAAGGGCCGTGGAAGGCTCAATCATCACCCCTGAGTTCCTTCATAATGTCGTCTGTCGTTTTTCCATCCATACGGTTTTTCCAAGAACCGACAACTGCCTCGATACGCTTGCGTCGAGCGGCAATAGCTTTTTTTTCTGTAAGGGCAATCTTCGGATCCTCAGCAAGACAGTTGGCTAGGATTTCCCGAGCCTCTGCTTCCATCGACCGTTGATGACTTGCTGCTCTGATGCGTAACTTCATTTTCACGCCTTCATCGAGATTGCGGATGGTCAGTGTTGTGCTCATGAGAGCAATGTATGCATTGCTAGCATTGCTGTCAAGTGGCTTTTTGGCCATGAAAGCATGTGAACGAATTACTTCCCGGCTTTTTTATTCCAAGAATCTTTCAGGCCAACGGTACGATTGAAGACAGGGGATTGATCCGATTGATGGTCTTTGCAATCGGCGATGAAATAGCCGGTGCGTTCGAACTGGCAACTTTCGCCGGGTTTCATCGCCGCCACAGCAGGCTCGACCTTGGCCGTGATGATGGTGAGGGAATCGGGGTTGATCGCGCTGAGAAAACCTTCTTCTTCGCCATCAGGATCTTCGACTTGGAAGAGGCGATCGTAGAGGCGCACTTCGGCATCACGGCCGGTGGTGGCATCGACCCAATGAATCGCGGCACGGCATTCGACACCCTCAGGCGTGTTGGCTCCTGCGGTGCCTTTCAGTAATTCGCAACGCAACTCCGTTATGTGACCATCAGCATTTTTTTCGAAGGAAAGGCATTTCATGATGTCGCCACCGCGCAAGCGAACGTGACGACCAGGGCCGAGACGATAGAATTTTTTCGGCGGGTCTTCGAGGAAATCGCTTTGTTCGATCCAAATTTCTCGGCCGTGGCTGAGTGTGCGTTCGCCCCACTCGGGGCGCTCGGGATGTTCTTGCACGCTGGCTTCGATGCGTTCGTCTGCGCCGACGTTTTCCAACACGACCTTGAGTGGTTCAAGGACGGCCATGCGACGAGGGGCCTCGCGATTGAGGTAACTGCGCACTTCAAATTCTAACAGATCCACGCTGGTGGTGCCGTTGAATTTGGTGATGCCGATGTGTTGGCAGAAATTGCGAATCGCTTCGGCGGGATAACCACGACGTCGCAGACCGGAGATGGTGGGGAGGCGTGGATCGTCCCAACCGCCGACTAGACCTTCCTTGACGAGTAGCAGTAGTTTGCGCTTGCTCATCACGGTGTAGGTGAGATTGAGACGAGCGAACTCGATCTGGCGCGGCTTCGCTGGCACGGGGCAATTTTCGATGACCCAGTCGTAAAGCGGGCGATGGTTTTCAAACTCCAACGTGCAAAGTGAATGCGTGATGTGCTCAACCGCATCTTCTAAGGGATGGGCGTAATCGTACATCGGGTAGAGGCACCACTCGTCGCCGGTGTTGTGGTGATGGGCGCGCATGATGCGATAAAGCACCGGGTCGCGCAGGTTCATGTTCGGCGATGCCATATCGATCTTGGCCCGCAGCACCAAACTGCCATCGGCAAACTCACCGGCGCGCATTCGAGCAAAAAGATCGAGATTTTCCGCAACGCTGCGGTCACGCCACGGCGAGGACGAACCTGGAACATTCACATTGCCGCGCGTTTCCTTCATTTGCTCCTGCGATTGCTCATCGACATAGGCGAGGCCTTTTTCGATCAGAGCCACGGCGCAGTCGTAGTAAAAAGAAAAATAATCGCTCGCGAAATGGAGCGCATCCCATTCGAAACCGAGCCACTGCACATCCTCGCGTATGCTTTCGACGTATTCCACTTCTTCCTTCGAGGGATTGGTGTCATCGAAACGAAGGTGGCATTTTGCCCCGCGCTCGCGCAATTCTTGGGCGATGCCGAAATTCAGGCAAATGGATTTCGCGTGACCGATGTGTAGGTAGCCATTCGGCTCCGGCGGAAAGCGCGTGATAATGCTCTGGTGTTTACCGCTGGCTAGATCGTTCGCGATGATTTCACGGATAAAGTCCAATTTTTTTTCCTCAACTTCTGACATAGAGCAACGGTGGCCGGTGCGGCGGGCGGAGGATAAGCGGCGATCGCCTTTCTTGCAAAGCATATTCCCGTGCGGGCGTGACGAACTAATAGTTGTTAGTTCAGGGGCTGCTTTTGTCATGGGAAGAAATTCTTGAATCCTGAGGGATCCTAGCGTATGCCTGTTCTGCGCTCCCGTAGTTCAATGGATAGAACGGCCCTCTCCTAAAGGGCAAATGCAGGTTCGATTCCCGCCGGGAGCACTTTCATGAGGTTTTTTGCTGGATTTATAGGTGTCGCCCGCCTAGTTTCCCCGCGCGATGGCAACTCCTGTGAAACCTGTGTATCTTTATGACACTACCCTGCGCGATGGAACGCAAGGGGAAGGCTTTCAACTTTCTGGCTTAGACAAACTTCGAATTGCGGAGCGGCTGGATCAGTTTGGTATCGACTACATTGAAGGAGGTTGGCCGGGTTCGAACCCGAAGGATGTGGAGTTTTTCCGCGAGGCGAAAAAGCTCAAGCTGACGCATGCGAAACTGGCGGCCTTTGGTTCGACGCGTCGGGCGGACACTCCGGTGGAGGAAGATGCTCAGGTGGCATTATTGCTCGATGCCGAGACGCCGGTGGTGACGATTTTCGGAAAAAGCTGGGACCTCCACGTGACTGAGGTGCTGCGCACGACCTTGGAGGAAAACCAAGCGATGATTCGCGATACGGTGGCGTATTTGAAAAAACATGGCCGCGAGGTGGTGTATGATGCCGAGCACTTTTTCGATGGCTACAAAGAAAATGCCGAGCACGCGCTGGACACCCTGCGCGCGGCGGCGGAAGGCGGTGCTGATATTTTGGTGCTGTGCGACACCAATGGCGGCACTCTCCCGCAGGAAGTGAGCGCCATCTGCCAAGCCGTGCAAGCGGCGATCCCACAAGTGCCGATCGGCATCCACACGCACAACGATTGCGAGCTAGGTGTGGCGAATGCCGTGGCCGCCGTGCAAGCAGGTGCGGTGCAGGTGCAGGGCACGATCAATGGCTACGGTGAACGCACTGGTAATTGCAACCTCACTTCTTTAATCCCGATTCTGCAATTGAAAATGGGCTTATCGGTGACGCCCCATTTGGATAAGATGAAAGACCTCTCGTTTTTCGTCGATGATGTGTCGAACAACCCACACTTCGCCCGCGCGGCGTTTGTGGGTCGTACGGCCTTCGCGCACAAGGGCGGCATGCACGTGAATGCGGTGCAGAAACTGGCACGCAGTTACGAACACATTCGTCCGGAGGAAGTGGGGAATGTGCAATACATTCTTGTGTCCGAACTCGCGGGGCAGAGCAATATTTTGATCAAAGCCGAGCAAATGGGGCTGAATCTGGAAAAAGGTTCCGCTGCGGCGAAGAACTTGCTGCAAACCGTCAAGGAGCAGGAAAATATCGGCTATTCCTATGAAGCAGCGGGTGGCTCGTTAGAGTTGCTGATCCGCAAGGAAACAGGCGAATACGTGAAAAAATTCGAGCTCAAAGAATTTCACACCAGCTTCCGTCAGTACCGCGATGGGCACACACCGGTGTGCGAGGCGACGGTGAAATTGTTTGTCAACGACACGCCCGAATACACGGTGGCCGAAGGTCATGGTGTGGTGAACGCTCTTGATGTCGCACTGCGCAAGGCCTTGTTGCCATTTTATCCAGAGCTGTCGGAAGTTTCATTAGTGGATTACAAAGTGCGCATTCTCGATGGACACGATGCTACGGCCTCGAAAACTCGCGTGCTGATTGTCAGTACCGATGGCGAGACCAACTGGGGCACGGTCGGTGTTTCGGAAAATATCATCGAGGCGAGTTGGATTGCGCTGGTGGATGGACTCGATTTGTTCTTACAGCGTCGTCTCAAGAAGTAATCGGTTTCAACCTGAGATACCATCGCATTGCATCGCGATTTGCATCAATGGTTCTGTGCAGACTCATCGCTTTTCATCATGTTCTTGAAAATACTGCGGATTTCCTGTCGTATTGAAGTGATGGTAAAATCCTTGCTTTATTCAGTTGTAATGGTCAGTTGCTTGAATGCAGCAGAACCCGTGGCTTTGTTTGACGGAAAAACACTGGATGGCTGGAAGGCTACCGCGGCACCGGAGTATTGGACGGCAAAGGACGGTGTTTTAATCGGCAAAAGCGATGCAAAAAAAACGGGTTCCATCTTATGGACGACAAAAGACTACGGCGATTTTGTGTTAGAAGGTGAATTCTATTACAATGGTAAGATCGACTCTGGATTTTTCTTGCGCAATGAGAGTGAGCAAATTCAGTTAGGCATTTCCGGCTCGTTAAAGCGCGATATGACCTGCTCCCCCTACATTGGTAAGAAAAAAGGCTATCCTGTCGCTGCGGTAGGCGTGGATCTTTTGCTCAAAGAAGGTGAATGGAATCCGATTAAGATCGAGGTGAAGGGGAAAAAATACACTGTCACTCTCAAGGGAAAACAAGTGCTTGAGTATACCACCGATGCAGAACCCGTTGATGGACCGATCGGTCTGCAACTGCATCCGGGAGTCGAGATGGAAATCCATTTTCGCAATCTGCGTCTCACTCCGCTTGATGAAAAATGACTTGATCTGTGAAATCAATGAACCAGTAGAATTTTTAATTCGGGACCACTTCCGAACCATCTACTGCTTCCTCCTGCATGCGAAAATCTCGATAGTAATAGATTTTCGGCAATTTTCCTCCCGTGTTCACCATGAAGCCAACATGTTTGCTGCTCGCGTCATGCCACCAGCTTTGCTCTGTGATAGAAGACAATGCGCCTGTGCCATTTGTTTGATAGGCGAAGCGAGCAATGTAGTAGCCGCTAGCAGGGGCGGGGGCTTGGGAAATCGCACGATTTTTTGGCTCCACGGATAGATCTGAAGTGCCCAGTTTCGCGATGATCTTATGTTCTGTGAAATTGAACCATAATGTTTCACTCGCTTTGAGTTTATTGTCTCCCGCATCCACAAGATTCATCTTGATGGGGAATGGCGGATTCTTGGGATCAGGCATCATGATAATATAAAAATCCATGACATTCTCCGGGATCGAGATGCGCGGTGCAGTAGGCGGCAGCAATTTTGGATCGCTAATTTCTTGGTCTGTCAGTGCAAGAGTCAGCAGGCCGCCGGGCAGTGTGATCACTTCGGATAAATTCATGCTGGGCAATGTGATGCTCGTGCTTTTTTTGCCGTCGAATAAGAAGGCGACTTTCGGAGAGTTTTGCGGCCGCTCGGGAAAAACGATTCTGCAGGTTCGAGGCTTTGCCTGCAAAATGCCCATCAATACACAGAAGATGGTTACGATGATCGAAGGGTAGGTGGTCATATGAATCGTTACGAGCGATACTATATCAGAAAATAGGATTCTTCACACCTCATTGGCATTCAGCCAGCGGAAAGATATGATTTTATAGTTTCTGCCAAAGGTCGTGCTGAGGACATTGGTGGGAGGATCAGTCGCGTCGGGAGCATCGGAGGGATGCGCAAAATCACGTGTTCTTTTCACTACTGCTTCGCACCACGCTTTAGCGATGACTTTGCCATTGCTATCTTTTGCATCTCCATAAGCACGAATGGTGAACGTATCATCTCTCACGCTGAGAATAGGCGCGATGGGTCTGAGAATATCAGCCTGCCGGATCCAAGCTGGAGCACCGAAGGCACTAGATCCCGTTGCGGCTTGCGCAAATTCATAGCCCACGCCATTGAGTTTCGGATCATTGGGATCCATGGTGTTGTCCGAAAGGGAATTGGCGGGATTGCGAAGTTTAGCCATGGGATCTTCCGCGAGAAGATTGAGGGCGGTTTGCACAGCACCTGCCAAAGCGAGGGTTGTGTCGTTGCTGAGTTGACGGTTCATAAACTCAGAGAGGGAAAGGAAGGGACCGCGCAGGCGCACTTGCTCCACCACCTTTTGTGCAAGATTTTCAATCTGTTTGTCCGAAAGATTGCGGAAACCCGTGAATTCCGAGGCGTTGCCGAATTGTCCGCTGAAACCAGCACCAGTCCCGGCTTCGATGTCAGATGCGATTGGACCGCGTGTAACGGCGTTCTTATTCGAGACGTTCGTGCTCACGATTCCGTTCGCGCCCTGCATGGCGATTTGTTCGAGAGCTTTCGCATGACCGAACAATGCTTTCCAAGCATCGACCGAGGTCGAATTGACATTGAACATGCCATCCACTTCGAAGCGTGAAGCTATTTTTAGCCAGCCATCGTTGCTGGTGATGAATGATGCGATGCGCTTGGTGGCCTCAGAGTCGGTGATTTTGCTGTCGAGGGAAATCGGGCGGTAGGCGCGGTTGACGAGCTTTCTCTCTCCCTTCACAAATTCCCGATAGACGGTGCTGATGTCTTTGGGGCTGCTGTTCCCAAAGTTTCCTGGATCTGGTGCGATGGAAGAAAGGAACCAGTCATCCAATAGTAGGTGATTGGCGCAGTAGGCATCGTCGTGCTGTAAGTTGGTCTCTACAGTCGAGGGCGCCATCGTGGGGGGCACGATCTGATTTTTCGGGATGAGGGGAGTGGCATCGCTATTGCCGATGAGATTCATCTGGAACGGAGGGTAGGGGTTTTGTCCGCGAGGATTCCAACCTTGGAGCTCCAGCATTGAAGCCATGGGGCGCAGTGGGACGTCCACCATGACAAGTCGTGAGAGTCCATCGCCACTCTGGTAGCCCGTGGCGATGAAACCTTGTGAGGTACTCAGATTAGGGGTGATATTGGAACCAATGCTGAGAGAATGGTATGCGAAATCAAAGGTATTATTCGCAGGGTGATCTTTGGCGGCTCCGCTTGCTGGATCGTTTAGTATCATTGCGGCGAGGGCGTTGTTTTGAACCGCACCCTTGGTTGGTCGGTTCTGCTTTGTGCCCGACCCGGTGCCAATCGTCATGCGAGGACCGAAACTGGTCGAAAAAATTGGAATCCACGGCCCAGAGGCTAGCTCTCCCACTGAGTAGCCTACTTCATCAACCTCATCCGTTGGCCAATAAGCATTGCTAACATTTTCTACTGTCAATGAAGTGATATTGTGAAATTCGTCTCCCAGTCCAGAGGGCAATATCGCAGTTCCGCCGAAGTGGGAACTTCCATCCCCGAAAGACAGGGAGAAGCCGTTTCCAGGAGTTCGATCCCGATAAGGCTGGGTAACCCTGTCGTTCCTGTAAAGGAACCAATAGCTTTGGGTAGCCAAGAGGTTCGACAAGCCCGGGGCATCAAAATCTCTTCCCACAATAGTGGTTGGGTTGTAACCCTCCTTCATTCTGAAGGCCCCCCCCCCGAAGCCGTAACCGTTATCGATCCACTCTGGTGAGAATATTTTTGCTTCCCCTGGTTTGAAGGTAAGAGTTCCCTCTGGTAGCCAGCAGGCCCAAGTGCGCAGATCTCTCCATACGGATTTTGTCCCATATTTGTTGACGTTACTCGGCAATTCATTGTCGTATGGATTCGCGAAATTATTGGGCCAATCCAGAGTCTGAAAGTTGCCATTCGTTAACAATTTGAATTGATTGTTGGGGACAGAATCAGGGTTCGGAAAGGTGGTCTTATTGACGATTGCCATTACCCCTGGCAGGGAACGTCGCCACCCTAATCCCAAAAAGTTGGTGTGCTTCCCGCTGTTTTGGCCTGCATTGAGTGTGCCGCTGATTGTGTGCTCCAAGGTGAGATTATAGGGATTCCAAAGAGTGAAAAATGGCACATACATCAATCTCAAATTATATCTTTTAGGGTTCTGAGCTGGAATTCTTTCTTCTGCCCTAGCATAGACAAGCACCTGAAACCGTGCGATCTGTGGATGGAGTAATTGTCTGTGCTTATGGTTGTAAATTTCAGCGCTAGTAATCGAAGTTGTGCTCGCCTTGGCAATCTTATCCCAGACAAACGGGCTCTTCACGACCCCGGAATTAGAGGAAAAGTTCTTGTATGAAGTGGCAAAGCTCTGGAGCGATGCCCAGGAAGCGGAGGCCGCATGGTAAGTGCCCGGTTGTGTATATCCCAAAATCAATGAATAATTACTCCACGGATAAAGATTAGATTGGGCGGGCGTGGCTGCCGTCAGAGCTGCAGAGTTCGTAACGAGTGCTGAGGCGGCAGGCTTGACTGGCTTCGGCACAAGTGTAGTGCCTCCCGCTACTGGGATGATCCTAAATAGAGGTAGCCGTCCGCCCGGATAACTAGCATAAATACTATCCCACTGCTCAGTGATTATAGACATATCCTTACGCCAGCCGCCAGTGGCGCTGTTCGTTAGCAAGCCAGAAGCGAATGGGGTGAGGTCATGGAATTTTTTCTCTGGTTCCTCGGTGTTGTTCTCGGTGGCGATGGCCATGGTCTCGCGTGAGATCGCTTTGCGGGCAGTCTTCATGGCAGCGGTGTCTGGATCGAACTGTTCAGGATCGGTCAACAATGCGGACATGCCGAATACTTCGGGGTTGGTGATGGTGTGTGTCTGGCCCATTTCCGCCAGTCCTGCGGTGGTGTTGGTGCGTGGTTTGTAGGGCTGTGCGAGAGCGGCTTTTTGGTTTTCGCCCGCGACCCACCACGCGAAGCGGCCGGTGTCACTCAATTTGCTGGGCACGATGTGGATTTGGCGGGTATCCGTTTTCTGCAGAGAGCCTGCGGCGAGCAGGGGAACTGTGTCATTTTGGGCCGTTGTTTTCACCAAGCTGGTGGCATCGTTGATGGTGGGAGCGGTGATGCTGGCTGCGCTGGAGACGAGCCAATCGACGAAGCGGCCACCGCCTGATTCTGGTTGCTTCTTGAGACCGTAGTTCGGCGCGATGGGACGTCCGTTCGCTTGGTGGTCTGTGCCTTCCCAACTGCGCCACACGCCGGTCAAACGCGGCGCGTTCGCTGCAAGAAGATCTGCGGATGCAGTAATTCGCGTGTCGGCGCCGGTGGTTTTTTGCAACTCCGCGATGGCGAGCATCAGGGCGAGGCGGGCGTTGGATTGAGCTAGGGATCGTGCTTGATTGCTTGTACCGTTGCGCAATGTCACAGCAGAAAGACTGAGTAGACCGATACCGATCATTGTGAGTAGCACCAGCAAGCTAATGGTGATAATGAGCGTAAACCCATTTTGGGGGGGGATTTGAGATTTTTGGAGTTTCATCGCAGAAAGGATGTGCGTTGTAATCACTAAGTGGTGACACAATTGTAGCGAATTACTTGTTTGGTGCAATGAAATTTTGAGGAAAACTCTATTTTTCTGTTTTCTCTATACCTCTGATCAATCACACCTCGTTTTCCGTGCATCATGGGTCCGTTGTGACGGAATACTTCCTGAAGTCTAAAGGGAATCAAGATTTGTCGCCCTTGATTCGTGGAATCACAGGCCATAGAAAATGGTTATTCACTCAAAAAGTGGCGAATGGTGTGCATGCGCAGTTGCTTGGTATCAGGATCGTGATAGAAAAAAATCAGCCCACGCGTGTTTTCACTGATGGGCCACTTTGAGCTGAAAAACGGCCGTGGCTCGTTATCTCGACGAAAGTAAAACATGGCTTGAAACAGTCGACCATTGGCGTCGGGCTTGGGTTTTACGATCGTCATCGCGCCGGGTTTCAGAGCAAAAGTTTGGCCACCCGTCTCGCCCGCCACATCGACGAGGGCGGCATTCATGAAAAGAAATTTACCACCACCAAAAGTGGCAATGTCGTTGGCAATCGGGCGAACGTCGACGCCCTCGGAAATTTCCTTCCCTTTGCGAATCAACAGGATCAATTGCTTGCCATCGGCGAGAGCTTTGGCTTGACCGTAAATTTTGAAGGTAGGTTTTTGATCCTCACCCGTTTCTGTTTTTCCGAAAACCCACGAGGTCATGCGCGGCACACGGATGGTGGGCGACAGTTCATTACTCGGCACCTGTAATTCAGTCGTAGCTCCTTCACCCACCAGCAATTCCACTTTCACCGGCTCCATCGTTTTCGGAAAAGTGAGGAACTGCACAGCAACCGTGTCTGCTTCCTGCGCGGTTCCCGTATGGAGAGAGAACGCAAGCAATGACACTTGTGCGAGGCGAGATAAGAGGGTGCGGGACATAACAATGTGGGGCGTGAGGTATCACACTTCCGATGGATTCAGCCAGCGGAAACTGACGATTTCCAATTTGCGACCGAAAACTTTATTTGCCTCCGATACGAGAGCCGATTGTTTCACATGGGGCTCATCTTTTAAGTCGATGTAGTCGGGCACGCGCTGCACCACAGCTTCACACCAAGCGCGTGCAGCAACTTTGCCATTCGCATCGAGTGATTCACCGTAGGTGCGCAAGACAAAGGTATCACCGCGTGGAGTCAATTGCTCAGCAAAGTTGCGAAGGATGTCTGCTTGATCGACATAAGCGGGACTGCCGTAAGCGATGGGACCAGTCGCCGCTAGTGGGAAGGCCGCACCGATGCTGGCCGACTCAGCTGCGGAAAACTTGCGGTTATTGCCGCGGAAACCTTCGTTGATGGGGACGGAAGTATCGTCGAGTGCCGCTTGAAGAGCACCTTTCACGGCTAGCTCTGGATTGGAAGAATCGAGACGGCGGTTGACGAATTCCGACAGCGAGAGGAATGGACCGCGTAGTTTTACTTGCTTCACCATTGCTTTGGCGAGAGCGTCGATTTCATCGTCGCTCAATTCGCGCCAGTTCTGCCACTGATCTGGTTTTGAAGGATCTTTGGGACTGCCCTTATAGAGTTTGCCGTTAGAGAGTGTTCCCTGAGATACTGGTGTGCCGGTGTGATCCGATGCGATGGATGGATCAGTGCCTTTCATGGCATCAGTTTTATCGAGGTAAGCCACCGGTTTGCCTTTGAGGCTTGAGAAAAAGACTTTCCATGCTTCTTCAGAGGTCGAGTTTACATTGAAAGCTCCTTCTACCATCAAGTGAGCGGCAATTTTATCGGCCAAGCCATTGGTGAACGTGTTCGCTTGGGTGAACATTTGGTTGAGCTTGGTTTCATCCAATTTCGTTTTGTAGGGCAGCATGCGACGGTTCGCGAGAGGCTTTTCATAAAAGAAAAAGTCGTAAGCAACGTCGAGAGCTGAGCGTCCAGAACCTTTGAAAATTTCCACCGACGATGGTTCGGGAGAGATGGAGGATAAGAAGTAATCATCCCATAGTGCTTTATTGGCAAGGTAGGAGTGGTCGGCTACGGTGATGTTGCGCGCGCCGGCAGCGGTGTCGAATGTCCGTCCCCAGGTGATGTAGGCCTCATTGGCAGGGATTTGTGGGTGAGCGTAGGAGTTTCCGATGGCTTGCAGAGTATTCGGGAAGAGTCCGCCTTGGCCAACAGCGGTGATATTTTGGTTATACTTGCCACCCACAGCTTCATCATTGGCAAGGGTGTAACCGCCGAGGCGGGCGTGGCTCAGTGCTGCGATAGCGATCGGCGGCACAACAGGAATATCGGTTTGTACGATGTGGGTAGTACCAGACTCTGGGGTGTAGCCGCCGCCGAAGTAGCCTTGGTTATTCGGGCTGACTTGAACAGGAGCTTCGAAGACGTCATTGATTTCATCCGTTGCCCAGTTCCACCCGATGTTGTAGAGGGATTTGCCAGAGAAATCATCAAGAAAAGGTGCCTGCAAGGGGCTGGAATGAATAAAGGGACGGCTCGCAAATTTGCGACCACCCGCGAGTCCACCGTTGGAGGATTCACTCGTTTCCACGCTAGCTTGTAGCGAGAATTGTAAGAAAGGCCAGCCCTCCGAGGTGGGAGCACGTGCGATGATGGATGAACCGCTGCGAGGAGCCGAGACTATGGTCGTATTTTGATTCGGGAAACCTTTGGTGAATAGGGTCTGGTTAAAGGCATTGTGGGCACCGCCGGATGCGGCAGCACCGTGGCGAGAGTTGAAGATGAAATGGCGACGACTCCAAGCCGCAGTGCGGTAGTCTTGATGGCTTGTCTGGATCATGATGAATGACATGGCTCCACCAACGGTCAGGTCTGCAGTACCCATTTGCGGGTTGTCCGCGAGAACATTGAAGGAAATGCTATCGGATCCTTTGAAACGCAAGCGGCTGTTCACCACATGCGGGGCGGCTCCGTTAGCGGAGTTGTTGAACAAGATAAACGATTGCGGTTCCCATCCCGGAGAAACTTCATGACCTTCAAAATACCGGTCAGTTTTGAAGAAGAAATTTTTCATATTACCTGCTTGCGTCCAATTGCCCTTGAGGCCGAGTTGGCTCTTGACGCCGCTGGCATCGCCCGAGTAGGGCAGTGAAAAGACTTTCACTTCGCCCGGTTCAAAGCGGACTTGGCGTTTTCCAGACAAGTACAAACCGAAGAGCTCTGGTTTATTACCGTCGACACTGCCGCGAAGAGCGGAGAGGTTTTCAGGATTGCTGATGTATTGGCCATTGTTTTTGTTGAAGCGGATACGGAAGGGGAGTGCTCCTACTCGCAAGTGCTGGGCAAAAAGGTCAGGGTTATTGTCAAAACGCATCATCAATGGAAGATTGGTGGGGTTCCACATGGTGATCGAAGGGGTGATGCCGATCAGTAATTCATGCGTGTCAGGAGTTGGGTTCGCATTAGTTGGCGCAACCGCCGGTTGAATCGGAACGGAGAAAAGACTGAGTAAGAACTGAATTTTTATCGGAACGGGTTGGCGGTAGAGTGCTGTATATTCGCGAAAGTAAGCATTGGTATCGGCCACGGTGCCATAGCCCGGGGCGACTAGTTGCATGCCATTCGGCAGTAAATTCGAAGCGTATTGCACGCCGCGCTTGTAGTTGCTGCGAGTCGCATTGGAGACGCCATCATACATTTGATAATAGGCGGCGAGGTCGCTAATCGGAACTGCCTCTTGGTTTGGTTTGCTGGCCAACCATGAATCTTTGCCGTTTGTGAATTTATAGAGCATGAACTCATTGCCGGCTTCACTTTCAGAAATCGGACGTTCGAGCAATACCGACAAGTCACGCTTGAGACCACCCTCGCGGACATCGGATAACACCTGCGAAGAAAATGCCGTAACGGTGTGGAAATTCTGCGATGGACGCCCCGTGATGCTCGGAACGACATCAAGTGTGACCAGCGATGGCAGCGAGCCTAGTTGCTGTTCTGCCTGCGTTGTAATGTTTTCCAAACCTTTGATACGCTTGTTGCCCATCGAGTCGGGGGCTTGGCTTCGAGAAATTTTTTGGGCGAGAGTGATGTTTTTGTCGTTGGCGTAGGAGTCTTGTAAAATGCGTGCTTTTTGACTCTCATCGCCGACCCACCAGCCATAGCGGCCCGTGATGCTGCTGGAGAGGGAGTTTTTGACATTGATCAGGCGAGCATTGACAAAGTCGGCAGTGTTAGCCGTAGCACCCAGAGAACCTTTGCCGACAAGTTCCACAAGCGAGTCGGGGGTGAGGTCTTTCGCGGAACTGAGTGCGTTTGCTTCTGCGGGATGGAGAGAAACTAGCCATGAGCGAAAGTGATCGCTACGATTTGCCACATAAGTAGGAGCCATGCCGACGGCGGTGCTGCCGGGGATCGTGCGTTGATCGCTCGCTGGATCAGGTTTGGCAGTGGTGGTTGGCGGTACAGCTGTGCCAGCTCTCCAAGAATCCCACGAACCCATCCAGTGTGGGTGTTTCACTGCGGTGGTGGCGAGAATCGAACCGTTAGCGGAAACTCGCTGGTCGGGGCCGAGCTGTTTCTGTAATTCGCCGATGGCGATCATCAAAGCCAAGCGGGCGTTCGACTGGGCAATGGCTCGGGCTTGATCCTGTGATCCTCCCCGGATGGTTACAGCGGACAAACTGAGAAGACCAATGGCGATCAAAGTCAACAGCACCAAGAGACTAATGGTAATAATGAGAGTGAAGCCTTTTCCTTGAAGGTGGGTTTTACGAGGGTGATTCATACACGAGGGTGATTCATACGTACAAAGGAAAAATCGATGTAATTACCTTGTGATGACAATTGTAATCAAATTCTTTCTTCAAAGCAATTTTTTTGTCATTTATTTTAACTAATATTCCGAAGGCATAACTTAGGGTCCCAGTTAAGCTGATCCTATAGATAAGTAGCTCTTCTTGAGCTGGCTTACGAAGCTTGTGCCTTGAACTCTCCGTTACAATCTCATGTGAACGGAAAAGGGAAATAGAGCCTAAACAGTGTTAATTTTTTTACAGAGTAAAAAATTGTATCGCGGATTTACGTGACGATGCTCTTGATCTCGCCAGTGGCGAGGCGGGTAGTGAGTTGCGTACCCGTTGGGGCCTCTTTGGGGTGGCGGAGGATTTGGCCGCTGGGATCGAAGGTGATGGAATAGCCGCGTTGGAGTGAGGACTCGGGGCCGAGAGTGCGCAGGATGGCTTCCATGTGGCGCAGGTGTTTTTCCTGTTGCTGGAGGGTTTGTTGGCTGGCCGAGTGGAGGCGTCGGGCGAGGTCGGTGAGGGTGGCTTGGCGGCGGTCGAGAATCAGGTGCGGGTGCAGGCTGCGATGGGCGGTGCGCAGTTGTTCGAGGGCGTGCGTGCTTTGTTGCCATTGCGTTTGGAGTGCGCGGTCGAGTCGGTCGCGGAGGGTATCGAGGCGCATGATGGGCTCGCGTAGGATGCGTTCGCCACGGCGTTGGAGGGTGCTGCGGCGCATGGCATCGAGTCGATAGAGTGATTGCTCGATGTGGCTGTGGACTTGGCGACGGCTGCGCAAGTGGAGAGATTCGAGGCGGGCAATGAGCTCGCTGCCATCGGGCACGGCGACTTCGGCGGCGGCGCTGGGTGTGGGCGCGCGGAGGTCGGCGGCGAAGTCAGCAATGGTGAAATCGATCTCGTGGCCGACAGCGGAAATGATGGGGATGGGCGATGCGGCGATGGCGCGGGCGACGATTTCTTCGTTGAAGCACCAGAGGTCTTCGAGGGAACCGCCGCCGCGTCCGACGATGAGGACATCGCAGTGGGGGAGGTCAAAGCGTTCGGGATGGGAAATGGCGTGGATGGCAGCGGCGATTTCGCGTTCAGCACCTTTGCCCTGGACGCGGACGGGAAGCAGATAAAGTTTCACCCACGGTGCGCGACGACTGATGACGTGCTGGATGTCTTGAATGACGGCACCGGTCTCTGAAGTGACAATGCCGATGATTTTAGGAAAACGAGGGAGTGGTTTTTTACCATTGGTATCAAAGAGACCCTCGGCGTGGAGTTTTCGTTTGAGGGCTTCGAAGCGGGCTTGGAGGTCGCCTAGTCCGGCGGCTTCGGCGCGCAGGACGATGATTTGCAAGCTGCCGCGTGCTTCATAGACGGTGGCCTCGGCGAAGACGCGGACTTTGGCACCATCTTGCAATGCCTCGTGGCCGCTGCGTTTACGAGCGCCGAACATGGCGCACTGGATTTGGGCGTTATCGTCCTTCAGCGTGAAATACCAATGGCCGCTGGCTTGTTTTTTGAGGTTGCTGACTTCGCCCTCGACCCAGACCTCGCCAACTTCGATCTCGATAACGTTTTTGATGCGTCGGAGAAGTTGCGTGACGGAAATGGTTTTGGCGTCGGACACGGGAAAATGTGTTAGATGACCTCGTTGACAAAGGAATCGCGATGAAAGGGGGCAAAGGCGCTGGCTTCCTCACCGGTGCCGATGAAGCAGGTGGGGATTTTCAATTGTTCGTGAATGCTAACGACGATGCCGCCCTTGCCGGAGCCGTCCATTTTTGTGACGATGAGGCCATCGAGCGGGCAGGCTTTGTGGAATTCCTTCGCTTGCTGCATGGCGTTTGCACCGGTGGTGGCATCGACGACTAACAAGGTGAGATGCGGTGCCGAGGGATCGTTCTTGGCGATGACGCGGCGGATTTTTGTCAGTTCCTCCATCAGGTTGTGGCGGGTATGCAAACGTCCGGCGGTGTCGCAAATGAGGAAGTCAGTTTTCTGTGCGATGGCTTTTTGGTGTGCGGTAAAGCAGACCGACGAAGGATCGGCATTGGTGTTGCCGCGGATGACAGGGACGTTGATTTTTTCGCCCCAGCGTTCGAGTTGTTCGACGGCAGCGGCGCGGAAGGTATCGGCAGCGGCGAGCAGGACAGAGTTACCCTGAGACTGAAGCCAACGGGCGAGTTTGGCGGAGGAAGTGGTCTTGCCAACGCCATTGACGCCGACGACGAGGATCACGCAGGGCATGCCATCGGTGCGTTTTTGCGGCATCGGATGCTGCGCGGGGAGGCGCTTGCTGATGTGGGCACGGGCGACATCGATGACGTCTTCTGCGGTGACCTTGCGACCGAGGTCTTTGAGCTCCTCGACGATTTCCATGGCACCGCGAACGCCGAGGTCGGCGGCAATGAGGTCGGCTTCGATTTCATCCCATTCGATCTCTGCTCGATTGGTAATTTTATTGAAAAGCGATTTAAAGAATCCCATGATGCGATCTAATCAAAAATGAAATAAACGGAACGCAGATCAGAGTTCCTTGACCATGAGATTGCGCCAACGGACGTTGCAGGATTTTCCCGAGTGGACTTGCAAGGCGAAGAATCCTTCGGGAGTGAACTCGGCGCCTTCATCTTTGTAATCGACGCGGACTTCGCCGTTGAGCCAGATTTGAATGTGGTTGCCTTCGCAGCGGATGCGGATTTGGTTCCAGTCATCCCAGCGCATGATTTTTTGGCCTTGCTCGGTGAATGCTTTGGATTTCGCCAATAGTTCGGGGGCGCTTTTTTTGTCGGTTTTCTGCGGGAATAACCAACCGCGACGAGCTTCATCGTAGAGGCCGGCGGTCCAGGCGCGGGCTTTACCGTTGTCGTGTTCGCACTGATAGCCGTGCACGCGTCCGTCATTGCCTTCTTTCTGCAAGCCGCGGAACATCATGCCGGAATTGCCAGTGAGGGCCTCGAATTTCATTTCGAATTTGAAGTCGAAATTTTTGTAGGTTTTCTCGGTGCGCAGGAAGGTGTTATTTTTGACATTTTCTCCGGTGCCAACGATGCAATCGCCATCGACCGTGAATTTGCCATCGCCATTGACGACTTTCCAACCGGTGAGGTCCTTGCCATTGAAGAGAGGGGTGAAGCCTTCTTCAGCGGAGGCGAGTGAGCAGGCGAATAGGAGTGCGAGCAGTGGTTTCATAACGGGCTTTTGTAATGGTGGATGCTGGGTTTAGCAAGGATGGATACGGGGAGAGCTTTCGGGTTGTATCAACTCTTGCGTTCAGATTCATGGGGAATTGGTTTTGGGAAAAAAGCCGATGAGGTGAGACAAGCTATTTTTGACAGGATTTCAGAATTAGCAGAATTTTTTTTGAAGTGTTTTTTGGGTGGACCTGAGGGCGTTAGAGAGTGGAAAGGTGTTTTTTTAGATCGATGATGGCGGATTCGGAATGCACGGCGGATAGGGAAATGCGCAAGCGGGCGGTGTTGCGAGGGACGGTGGGAAAGCGGATGGCGGGTACGAGGAAGCCGGCTTGGGAAAGTTTTTCTGAAGCGGCTAGTGCTTTTTTGTTGCTGCCGAGGATGTGGGGAATGATGGGAGTTTTTTGATCGGTTAGTAACGCGATGTTTTGTTGCAGGCGATGTCGGAGTTGTTGGCCTTTTGTGGAGCGGATCAGATTGACGGCAAAACATCCTGCGTGTGCTAAAGCGGGTGGGGGAGCTGTGGAGTAGATGAAGGAGCGGGCTCGGTTGATGAGAAGATCGATGAAAGAGGAAGAGGCCGCGACGAAGCCGCCGGAAAGCCCTGCGGCTTTGCTGAGGGTGCCCATTTGCAAATCGATCTGTGATTGTAGGCCGAGTTCTTCGGCGAGACCAGCACCGTTGGCTCCTAGCACGCCGAAGCCGTGGGCTTCATCGAGCAGTAACCAGGCATCGAAGCGGTTTTTGAGATCGACGATTTCACGCAGAGGACAGACATCGCCATCCATGCTGAAGACGGATTCGGTGGCGATGAGAATGCGTGGCTCGCTGCCGTGTTTGGCACGGATTGACTCTAACAGATTTTCGAGTTTTCCCAGATGATTGTGTGGAAAAACGCGCAGTGTGGCACCCGAGAGTTTGGCGGCATCGATGAGACAGGCGTGGCTGAGTTTATCGACAATGATGAAATCGTTTTTATCGAGGAGTGCCGGGATGATGCCCATGGCGGTGGCATAACCTGAGCTAAAAGTAAGAGCCCGCTTAGTGGATTTCAGATCGGCGATGGCGGCTTCGAGTTGCACGTGGGCCGCACTGGTGCCACAGACGAGTCGAGATGCGGCGGCACCGTGACCGTGAATTTTCAGACCCTCATGAAAGGCCTCGGTGAGGGCCGGGTGTTGAGCTAGACCGAGGTAGTCGTTGCTAGCAAAATTATGCGCATCAGCGCCGCAGCGGGGTTGTGGCGAAAGTTTTCGCCACAGACCTTGCTGTCGAATTGCCTTCAGTTCTTGGTCGATACTTCTCATGTAGCCGATAGCATTTCATTTGTCCCTAACGGCAAAAGCCACAATCTTTCGATTGCGGCTTTTATTGGTTGCGGGAAGAGGATTTGAACCTCTGACCTTCAGGTTATGAGCCTGACGAGCTACCTGGCTGCTCCATCCCGCGATTACCATATGCGCCTTGCGGCGCGGGGGTGAGAAACTAAACTAAACCGACTCACGCTGGCAAGTGTTTTTTTCAATTTTTTCTCCGTAGTGGTGCGAACGCAACTGCTGCGAGTAAAGCACAAACAAGCAAAGCCAAGCCATAGCGGTTTTTTTGTTCGCGCTCTAGTTTCAGTTGCAGGTGCATCGGTTTACCGCCGTCCACTTGGATGCTGCGTCCGAAGGTGAGCATCGATCCACGTTCGGGCACGCTAATTTCAAGGCCAGATGGTGCTGGTTCGGCGGCGAGCTGTTGGTTGACGATGCGTTGGGCGATGGCTTGCAGCGCGGCATTTTCGTCGGCGGTGTTGCCTTCGATGAAGCGATCAAATTGTTTCGGGTCGTAATTGAATTTTCCTTGCAGCAACGGGTTGACTTGCGCGGCTTGTTCGAGTTGTTGGTTATCCGCTCCCGATTGTGATTTGTTATCGAGGAAGATTTTTTGGCGGCGTGTGTTGAGGCCGAGCACGGCTTGTTGCGTGCGCAGTTCCCGCAGTTGCACGCGGGCATCTTCGTTCGATGCTTCATCGAGCAGTCCATTGCGCGAGGCATTGCCTAAGGCAATGGAAGCTTTTTCCTGATCGCCCTGATTGATCCAGTTGCTGGCTTGATCGAACAAGGCCACGGCTTCGGCAGAGCTCGATTCCTTGCGAGCCGTGACAAAGTCTTGATAGTTTTCCAAGCGGAAAGCCCCCATTTTGCTTTGTTGCTTGAGATCGAAATCGCCTTCGTGATCGTGCAAGCGCCAGCCTTCAGGGATAAGTACGCGCCATGTGAGATTCTCCATCGGCACGCTGAGCGACGGTCCTTCGAGTTCCATTTTACTACCTGCGGCAGAGGCATAAACGAAACGCACCGTGGCAGGTTTTTTCGAATCGGCGGCAGGGAAAACATAGAACAACCACTCATCGCCCTCACGCACCAGCGAGGCTCCTTCGTCGTTGACGAGCACGTTGTAGAGTTCGGCGCCCTTTGGTAAACGCAGGCGCAGTGTTCCTTTTTCAGCGACTTGCACTTGCAAATTCACTGCCGTGAGAGCTTCACCGCGCGAGGAAATTAGTGTCGTTAGGGTGCCATCGGCGACTCTCATTTTTTGGATGTCGGCGAGCTGGTGGCGTTGGAAATTGATCGTCAGAGGGTTCTGCGGGTTGGTGACTTTAAACGACAGCGCTGGAGAAACGACATTGCGCAATTTTGGCATCGCGGACTGGATGGCCGCCCAGTCGTTGAGGAGCCAGCCTTCAGGGAGAGTGGCATCGACACTCAGTTCCATACGACCTCCCGAACGAATCGCCGCGAAGTAACTCACTTGCCGCGCCTCTAACAAACGAATCGGTTCGATCTTATCGCTGGTGCCTTCGGGGAGTTGTTGTTGGAATTCGAGATTGACTGCGGTGCTGCCGGAGACGCCGCGTTGGAATCGGATTTCCCACACATCTGTCTCGCCCTCGACTTTTAAAAAGTCGGCGACGCTCGGACCGGTGGCACGCACGGTGCCGGCGGTGACATCATTGAGGCCGGGCAAACGCACGCGCAGGGTCTTGATCGCGGCATTTTCGATCTGATAGACGAGGCCCATTTTTGTGCTGAGTTGCCCTTCGCGCAACACGACTTCGTGAAACACTTGCGCGGTGACCCATGGCTCGAGTTCATCGATGGATAGACTGAGACGCCAATCTTTTTGCAGCAGTCGGAATGCCAGTGCGCCCAGTCGCATCGCGGCTTTAGCGTGGGCTTGTGGAGCGTCGGATAAATCGCGGGGATCCATCGGTGAAACATGCTCACGATCGACAACGCCGATGCGCATGCCTTGTTCCGGCACGATGGTGAGAATGCCTGACTCGCGGGTTGCTTCGCGCAGCATCAGACGCGGCACTTGCCATTTCTTTTGCGCGCCGGTGGCGGGTCCAGTGAAGCTGAGGTGAAATTGCTGACGTCCCATGGTGCGGCCGTTCAAATGCAAAGTCATCACACGCACGCCATCGGTTTCCGCTTCAGTCCAGTGGCTTAACGCGTCACCCGAGGCGCTTTCAATTTCCAAGCCCTTGGGAATCTCTAACAACAAACGGAACATTCCTGCACGAGTGATCGATACCGCTAGGTCTGCCGATAGCACCATGCGGTCATCTCCAAGCGATAGTACCTGCCATGTTTCCGCGCGCATTTCTGCCGCCACGGGGGTGATGCGTGCTTGCAGCGAAGCTTCTGCTCCACCGAAGCGATAGACTTGTTGCAAGGTCGCTAAAGCATTGCCTTTCGAATCGCGTGGCAATAATCTGCCATCGAAGTCATCAGGATTCACCGGTGCCAAACCTTTAACGGTGATTTTTTCCGGTTGTGCATCTTCGCCGAAAGCCAGTGCGAGCAATCCTACTTCACCCGCCGCTCCAAGCACGCGCAGTGGTTCCAAATTCATCTCCACAGGCAATGCCGCCGTGCCGCGTTGCGTATGCACAGCGAGAGAAAATGCTTTCTTCTGTGCAGGTTCGATCGCCACGCGCAGCTCGGATTTGTTAGGATCAAAACGCCACACACCGGTGGGTCCGTCGGTCACATCGCTGACTGTAAAGCCAGGCGGCACACGCATCAACAATTCCGTTACCTGACCTTGCGAAGGACGCACGAGCAATGAATGACGGCCATTGACCACACCCGGCAAGGGAATCATCAACTGCGATGATTCGACAAAAAACACTGAGGGCTCGTTCGTCAAATCGCGTTGGCGCGCTTGTGGCACGATCTCGACTTTCGCCACGGGCTTGAGCCACAAGGTCGCGCCACTTTCTTTGTTGCCGGGGTTCATCATCGGCTCGATGCGCGCGGCGGCACTCGAAGCAAACTCCCATCCGCCCTGATCCCAGCGCAGTGTCAGCTTGCGCACGGCGGCGAGCGAGGTGGGCAAAATCCATGCTTGTTGAGATTGCGGCAGGGGCATTTCAAATTTCGCATTGGCAGTGAAAAGCCCTGCTTGATCGGCGACGATCACATACACCGCTTGATCGCCGCGCATTTCGCGCATCACGCGCAAGCCCTCGCCGGAAAATTCTCCCAGCACCGCAGGCGCTTGCAGAAATCCAAAACGATCACCCGCCTCGGCACGCACTGTTACTTCTGCTGATCCGAACAAACGCTGCTGTTTGATTTGGCAATCATAGACCATGCGCTCTGCCGTTTTTTCCCGCAATAATTCTTGTGCTTGAGCTGTCGGCGACCCTAACAGAATGGCAAGTGCTAGCATCGCAGCAGTGGCCGCGATCGGTGGGATCGTGCGCACCGTGGAAGTGCGAAAACGCACAATCGCCATGACGAATAAAAGCAGTGCCGCCACTCCGAAAAAGATCGGCGTGCCATTGCGGATCGATAGCAGACCCACTGCGACCATCACGGCACCGCAGCCGAGCCACCACTTGTCGCGCATGAACCAACCGCGCCCTAACACAATCACTCCCAGCCCCAGCCCGATCCAAAAGGCGCGACTCAACGCCGATGACCACAAGGAAGCATTGTTGATCTCCACCGCCATCTGCGCGCCTGCTTTCACCACGGGTGCCGCGTATTCGAGCATCGTCGGATTAACGTTAAACAGTTTTACACTGCTGATCGCCAATACACCAGCCATCGCCGATGAGCCTAACAATAAAGTGCCCGATAAGGTAGGCCTGCCCGAAAGCAACCAAGCCACTGCGATCAATAGCGCGAACAACAAAGTCATACTCGCATGACGGGAGAGCCACTGAAATCCATCTTCCCACAAGGGCATACGTACTACTTCCACAGTGCCTCCGAGTGGTGTCAACACTTGTCCTTCATCGCCAGTGACAGTCCATTCGCCGATGACGGTCGGGGCTTGCAGGACCGGTGCTTGCAAGGTGACACGCTTGCCCTTCGCCGCCGCCGTGCCATAACGCAGCAGCACTTCCACGGCTTGATTGAGATCGTTTTTCTGTGGCAATGGGATGACGATTTCGCCTTTGTCCACGCGGGGATTCGCCGTGATGTCATTGACTTTCGTTTCTAACAAAATCGCACCCTCTGGCAATGTCATACGCAATGCCTCGCGACGTTTCGACTTCACGAAAAACTTCGCTTCGGTCACCAGTTGTCCATCGCGCGATACCTGACTCGCGATCTTCACGAAGTCCACTACTTGCTCAACTGTTTCACCGGTCTTGAACCACTTGAATGTGAGGCCAATCGAAAAATCACGCGCGGTGTATTGCCAGGCGGAAAGTGTCGGCGCTGAACTGAGCACTCGGTAGTCGGCAGGCAGTTCATTTGCTTGCAAAGGTAGCACGTTGCCGCTGTTTGCCGTCACTTCAAAATCCACTTGCAGCGGACTGACGACTTGCACGTAGCCGCTTTCGGCTTGCACATTAAGCGGACGAATTTCACCGGGAAAAATTTCACCACCGGCGGCTTGTATCGGTTGCTCGAAGCTCAACAACATCGTGCCGGCACCGAGCAGGGGACGCGACAAAGGAATCACTAACACATTGCCTTCACGACGCCATTCATGGCCGATGTTTTGTCCGGTAATTTCGATGTTTCCGATGGCTTCGGGGATCTGCACACGCCACTCGCTCGATGGCGCACCTACGACAAAATAATTGAACAACACCGAGCCATAGACCGCGCCTTCTTTGACAGAATACAAGTGAAACACATCGGCTTGAATACTTTGTCCGAGTGCTTCTGCATTCATCGTCGCGGCCCAGGCGGACTCTTTGATGCGATAGGCTTGTTGCAGTCCGGCGCTTTGTTTCGGAAAATAGGAAAGCGGCACTTCCGTGAGATGCGTGCGCTCGCCGCTGCTCATCCGATAGCCCGCCGCTGCGACCACACCGATGAAGCCGCGATGCGACTTCACACTGGGAAAACGCAGGGGAGTGAGCACCCATGGACCAGCCTTAGCCGCTTCGTTTTTTTCCAAGCGCAGCTGGATCAACTGTCTATCCTTCACTGCTTCGCGAAAGATGATTTTCAGCGAACGACGACCGTCCGTGGCTGTCGTAGCGAGAGCATAATCCGCCACGGACGCGCCGGTGCAGGAAACGACCGTGTAGTCCTCCGGCACGAGAATTTCCCACTCACGCAGAGGAGCTTCGCGGATGTCGATCTCGATATCGGCAATGATCCTTCGGTCGGTTTCCGCGAGTTCGTAAATGGTCAATTCGTTCACCGAAGTTTCGGGCAGCACGTGATCGGCACCGACTTGATAGGCATACTCTGCCGCAGGAAAGCGATAGACGAATGCTTGGCGTAAGTTTTTATTTTCTATCGGAAATTGTTCTGGCGCGAGTTGGATTAATCCGCTCGATGAGGCCACTTCGATCTTTACCGCGCCTTCATTCGCGATGCGCAGCCAACCGCTGTGCCGCAGAGAGCCAGTAGGTTCAAAGCGCAGTCCTGTGGCTTTTAAAGGAAAATCTCCGAGCGGTGCTTGCGACTCGATCATGATGCGTCCCGTGCCTTCCATCGCACGATTCAGTTGCAGGGAAAGGAGTCGCTTGCCATCAGCTTCGCTCACCGACCAGCCGACGACTTGCTCGCCCTGCACCGATAGCACTTCACCCGTGCCATGCAGTTGGATGACTAAAGACGGCAACTTGCCTTGCAAAATGCGCATGTCGATTTGGCTAAACTGTCGCAACAATCCGCTGCCCACGCGCAGGTCAGTGATTTCTGTGCTGGAGAAAAACAAGGCGCCATCAGCGACTTCGCGGCCTGCGCGCCAGCCTAACAACGCTCGCCCATCGGCAGGTAAAAAGCCGCGCCATTTGTCGCCCTGCAGGGCTGGGACTACGGGCTTTTGCGCATCGAACTGCACTGCGGCGGGCAAGCCCTGCAACCACAGTGGCACTACTACTCCCGCAGGAATCGCAAAATCTAACAAACGCCAGTCGCCCATGTGCGTCACAGGCACATCGAAGCGGATTTCGACCGGCACATCGCCCTCGCGATCACCGATCCAATCATAGATATAGGTTTCACCTTCTGCGCGCAAGTTCATGTGCCAGCCATCGCCCGCGCTGACATCGCTGAGCGCGACGGCACCACGACAAAATTCCATCGTTGCACCTGCACGTTTGACTTGTGCCATGGCACGAAACACAAATGCCACCGAACGCTGATCGGCAGACACCGTTCCCTCCAGTTGGCTATCGCGAAACGATACCTCGCCCTCGCTTTGACTGAGATCAAGACGCAGTCGTGGCCGCCCCGAGCCGACAAATCGTAAGCCCTTCGAATCCTCCACCGGCGACAAGCCTTCGACCTCGATCACGCGGGCCTGTTTCATGCCATCTTCGAGCAGTGCGACTTGTGTCGTGAAACCCACCGCATCGCCCTGCCCCGGCATCCATAGCTCGCAGGTCTTCATGGCGGTGGTGAGTGCGAGGCGCGTGCGCACTATAACGGTCCATTGTTTTTGCGGAACTTCGCCTTGTTTGACTCGCACATCGAGGAAACGATTGCCCTCGGCATCGCGACGCAGTGACCAATCCATCAGTCCCTCGCCGCTGACTTCGGTGATTTCACCTTCGCCCTTCAGCGATAGACTCATGCGTTCGCCCAAGCCTTGATGCAGATCATAGCGGATGCTGGCCAAGGTCTCAATGCGATCAAAAAAACGTTTGGCATTCAGTTCCACGGCAGCGGAAAAAAACGTCGGCACCGGTTTTTGCGTTTTTTCAATGGGCACCACCATCACGCCTTCGCGCATCTCTTGGGCACTCGCCATCGAGAACAGGCATGCCAGTGACAGGGCGATTTTTTGTAACAGGTTCTTCTTCATAAAAATCAATCGTTCAGTTTCTGGATCATCTCTAACAATTCGCCGACGCGTTTGTTCGAGGAAAATTCATCGCGCACATTGCGTAGTGGCTCTTGCATTTCCGAGAAGCGGATCATCGGTGCGGCGGCTCCGCCTTGCAGTTTCTGGGCGCTGAGCATTGCGAGTCCAGCGAGTTGCATCGTCGGCGTGGCTTGGTCGAACGCGGGCGTGGTGGGATCGTAGCGGATCGTCCACTTGCGCTCGACCATCTGCTGCGTGGCGACATCGCGGAAACGCACCGAGACCTCGCCGACATCGCCTGTGCCCTCGGGCAACAGCTCGATCTGATAGAGGGCCTGTCCGGCTTCGGCTGCGGCCATCTCGGCGGCATCGACTTTATCATTGCGGAAATCTTCCGTGCGCAGGCGGTCTTTTTCAAAGCCGATGAGCTGATACTTGCCCACGCGTTGCGGATTGAATTGCACCTGCACTTTCACGTTCTCCGCTGCGGGACGGAAAGCACCAGCGAGCTGCGCGGCAAACTGTTGCTTGGCTTGCTTGGCATCGTTCATCACATAATAACGACCATTGCCATTGCGAGCGATTTCCACCAGCAGAGGATCATTGAGCCCATCGGTGCCGATGCCGGCGATGTCGAAGGCGATGTTTTGTTGACGCAGCGTCTTGACCCAGGCCGCGAGACGATCGGGATCGGCGTTGCCGAGATTTGCGGCGCCATCGGTGAGCAAGAGCAAACGATTTTGCGCACCAGCCAAGTGATTGCGTTTCGCCACCACTTCACCGAGTTTCAGTGCCTCTTCCAAATTCGTGCCGCCATCGCTGGGGGTGCGAGCAAGCAGTTCAATGAGTCGTGCGTGTTGATCGCCCGGCACTTTTTCTGCCAACAATCGCGGTGTGCGGGAAAAGCCGATCACCGAAATCTGATCCTGTGCATTCAATAAAGTGCTGAGTTCTTTCACCGAAGCGAGCAAGGCATCACTGCGATCCCCACGACTCATCGAGCCCGATTGATCGACCAGCAAAGTCAGATGCAAGGGCTGACCCGCACCACGACCCGCGGCAGCGGTGCGCAGGCCGATGCGCAGGAGATTGCGTTGTGGCAAAATCGGATGCGCGGCTTGTTCCATCGATGCTGCGACGGGTTCCTGCGCGGTTGGCACTGGATCGCCGTAGTCGAAGGCGTTGTAAAATTCCTCCACGCGCACCGACTCAGCGGCTGGGCGTTGGTTTTGCGCCATCGCCGCCTGGGCAATGCGGAAGGCGTTATCACTGACACGCAGGGAGAAGGTCGAGTAGGGTTCTTGTGAGGCAAAAATTTCGGGGAGGGAGAGGGGGGCTTTTTTCGCAGAAAGATCCCGCAGATTCGGTGTATTGAGAACGGCATCGATTTCCTGAATTTCTTTCAAAGCCTTCGTTTGTTCTTCATCCACTTCTTGGAGAATATCTTTATCTGCAGTTGCTTTAATCCCGTCGATAATCACTGGGGCTCCACTCGTAATCGTTGCTTTTTGATTTTCCGCTCCACTCCACCAGGCATAGCTTCGTTGATCCGCGTCTTTAGCAAAAGATGAAGGATCGGAAGCAGGTGATAGCTCACTCGCTAAAGGGTCAACTTCTTTACTTTTCTCAGCCGGGATTGCGAGCTCCCATGCCTTGTCAACATCCGTAAGAAGTTGCGCACGAGTATGGTCATAGGAGGATCTGTAATAGTCAGCGTTTGATTGATCGACGCGTTCCAGCCAGCGGCGCGCGGCTTTGTTGTCGGGGTCGATCTGCAAGATTCCTTCAAATTCACGCTTGGCGTCATCCAATTTACCTAAATTATATTGTCCTTCGCCTTTGTAGAGGGTGCGGCGTACTCGATCCACCGTTTCGGCTTCTTCATAAACGATTGCAGGATTGGAACGTATTGGATCATCTGAAATTGACGAATCCCCACCAGCACCAGAGCTAAAGGCATCAACACTTCCATAATCTTGTGCGCCAAGTTGCATCTTAGAAACTGCAGACGAGTCGGATAGTGCCAGTTCTCTGGCTTTTTTTTCTTCCGGCAGGAAACCACCTGCTTCACCGTATTCTAAATTTTTTGCGTAGGTCATTAACTGCTCTTGCGGGGCAACTCCACTTTGAGCACCAGGAATCGCTTGTGCTTTGGCCGATGCAGGAGCAGCTGGAGCGGATGGTTTTTCACGAAATAAACTGCCTACCTGCGGGATTTCATCCAGCATGGGCACACGATCCCCCTCCGCTAAACGAGTTGCTTCTTCTTTCGCGGGAGCGCCGCGATACCGCAAAGCTGCTCCTGCAGGTTGGCTGCCATCAGAAAATGGATCAGCGGGCACATCCGCGACTTCTGCACTGGCGACACCTGTGGCAAACGCATCCACATTGGAAGCCGCTCCAACAGAGCCTTGCGGTTCGGGTGCCGAGAAAGGATCTCCTTCAACTTGCATGTTTCTTTCATCACCTTCGCCACCGGATGCCAGACCTTCGGCTGGGGCAAATGGATCGTCTGAGCCAGCGGCAGCGGCACTTCTCTCATCGCTACCAACCGCGTTTGGCAATCGGGCTGGTAAATAACCATTTTCATCGGGGGATACTGGAGTGGCGGGAGTGACAGGAAAGGGGACGGGCGCGTCCAATTCGGACAATGGAATTTCGAACTTACTACCGCCGATTATTTCTAGATTACCTTTGAGCTGCGATGGTGCCTTTGCCTCATGAACAGCCACGATATCTTTGCTCACTTTGCCGAGTTTGCCCGTCACGGAACTCCCTATGATAGCCACGATCGCTAAGACTGCCGCTAATCCAGCCATACGATGCCACCATGGCTGCGGCTTGCGCTGCGGTTTTTCCTCAACCACCTCCACCGCCCCAATGAGCGCATCGAGCTTGCCGCGTTTCTCGCTAGGCATTTTCCAATCTTCTGCCGCGCCGCGAGTCGTCGCCTCGCCGAGCAATTCGTGAGTTGCTAGCATGCGACGCTGAAAGACCCGCCATTCGGGGGTTTGCTCGCAGATGTTTTCCAACTCCGCTGCCTCAAAGGGCGATGCCTCGCCGAGAACCCACGCAATGATGCGGGCTTCCAGGGCTTCGTCGCCGACAGGGGTCAAGTGATGTGGTTCTTCGTTCATTGTGTTCCGTGTCAATTATCCTTCCTTGGTTTCCACGCCCATGCGACGCATCGAATCGGCCAGGGATTTGAGTAAATGGTGGAGTTTGTAGCCGACATTGCTCACCGTGAGCCCCGTGCGTTTGCTAATCTCGTCGTAGGAGAGACTGCCGTTGTATTTCCATAAAATGAGTTGCTGGTCTTGCGCTGACATCTCTGCCATCAGCATCCGTAGCACGCCGACCGCTTCGCTGCGTCCGAGAGTTTCTGCCGCTGTCGGTGCGTCGCTGGCCCAGTCGCTGCCTTCGCTCATGGCCGTCTCGCGGCGGTGGTCGCGCAGGTGATTGAGTGCCATGTTGCGGATGGACCGATACAGCCACGCCTTCGGATGTTGCACTTCTTGCCAGTGCTCGTGGAGTCGCAGAAATGCCTCCTGCACGAGGTCCTCCGCCGTTTCCCGTTGTCCGACGATGCCATAGGCAAAGCGCAGCAGTGCCGATTCTTCCGAATCGAACAAGGCTCTCAGACTGGGGCGTTCCTCGGTCATCATCAGTCGATGGTCTGGCGCACCTGCCGCGAGAGCGATGCGGGAAGTGGGGGATGGCAATATCTGTTCCATGGCGAGTAAAGTGGGAAATCCATAGGCCTACAGAGTAACAGACACACCACGCGGGTAAACCTTAGAATATTAGGGCAAAATATTTTTACTCACCGAAAAAAACTATCGATTTCCCCCGCAATTATGGTTGCGATACCCGGCAACAACAGATTTACTTCCCGCCCGGTCGCTAGCGGCCTTTTCATTTCTACCCATCATGATCGAAAATCTTCGCAAATACCCAGGTGTCATCATCGCCGCACTCGTTGCTGTCTTCATTGGCTTCCTGCTCATGGACTCACAACAGTTTTTCCGCTCTTCTGGCGCGAACAGTATCTCGGTGAATAATGTCAGCTATGACATCAATGAATACCGTCGCCTCGGGCCAAGCTCACGCGGTCTCGCCATGCAACTGGTTTCATACCAATCGATGGACTTGTATGGTTTTGCTTCGGCATTGACCGATTCCAAAACCGATTCCGAAGATGCGATGGATAAAAGCTTTTTTGTCAATCGTCTCCTCTTGCAGAAGGCGGGACGTGAGTTTGGCATTCAGCCGGGCGATGAGGAGATTCAGAAATTTATCCGTGAGCGCTCCGTCTTCACCGAGACCGATCCCACCAATCCATCGATCAAAAAATTCAATCAAGAAGGCTACACGAATTTCATCAAAAATGCCCTTGGCAAAGAGGGGATGAGCGAGGCCGATGTCATCAGCTTGGTGCAGGATTTCCTCATCTACGAGAAGCTATCCGCGCTGCTCGGTGGGTCTATCAATGTCAATCCGGAAGACGTCAAGCGTTCGTATCAAGCAATGGTGCAGAAAGTTTCTGCCACGTATCTCACGGTTTCTTTGGAGAATTTCAAAGCCAAAGAAAAGCCCACAGACGACGAACTCAAGCAGTATTGGGATTTGCGCAAAGACAAATACAAAACCGAAGTGCGCCGCAAGTTTACCTTCGTGGTTGGTAAGCCTACCTATCCTGATGATGCCCTCAAAGCCCCCGAGCCACCAAAGGCGGCCAAAGAAGGTGACCCTGTGCCAGAACCTTCCGCTGCCGATAAAGCCATCATGGAAAAACGTCGTAAGGCGGAACTCGATGCCGCCGCGAAGATGAACGACTTGCTCTCTGATATCGATGACAGCAAAGGCGCGGAATTTGAAAATGAAGTGAAAAAACTAGGTTGGGAACTGCGCTCGACAGAGTTTTTCACCGAAACGACCGTGCCCGAAGAAATGCTCGCACTCAACCTGCGGAAAACGACGAAAACTCTCACGCAGATCTTGTTTACTCTGAAGGTCACCACTGACCCGGTTTCCAAGTTCACGGATAGCGTCGCGATTGGTGAAGCAGACTGGATGATTGCCCGTCTCGACGCGGAGGAAGCATCACGCGACAAAACATTTGAAGAAGCGAAAGAGGAAGTGGCGAAGCAATGGATTGACGAAAAAGCACGCGAAGCTCTCAAAGTAGCGTCTGAAGCAGCTAAGACAAAAATCGAAGAAGCCGTCAAGGCCGGTAAGTCGTTTGCCGATGCTGCGAAAGAAGCTGGATACGAAACAAAGAGTGTCAGCGCTCTCGCACGCGGAGAAGAGCCTACCGGACACAGCAATGCGCCAGCACTGTTCACTGCTGCGCAATATGTTAGCCCAGGTAGTTTGACGGACATCATCACCACCGATGACGGAGCGATGCTTGCCATCGTGGACAAACGCGAAATCGTGAAGGATCCGAATTTTGACAGCATGTTGATGGGTGGTGTGAGCCAATACCAAAATCAGATGCGCGTGCTCAGCTTCCAAGCATGGCTTGCCCAGCAAAATGCGAACGCTACGGTCTCGCAGTAAAACTACTCTCGTGCCCGACTGTGATCAACTATTCGACGACGCCAACGGCCATCTAGCCGTCGGCGAGCTCGAAGAGGCCGTGGCACTCTATCGCGCATGCGTCGCTCTCGATCCCGATTTTTTTGATGCCTGGCACGCCCTTGGTATGTCTTTGTTAAAGCTCGGACATACCAAAGAAGCCATCGGATGCGGCCTCCAAGCCACGACACTGCGTCCTAACGATTTGTTAGCTTGGACAGCGCTCTCGCAAATGTATGTCCGCGATGGCCAAATCGCCGAAGCAGAATCCGCGAAAGGCAATGCCAGAATCCTTTCCCTAGGCGGAAAAGTCTTGCGAGAGTAAGCACCGTGGCGCGGGCATCTTGCCCGCATGCCAAAACATAGCTACAACGACTTACAACTAGTCACCGGGCTGTATCCATAGCCCATTGAGTCATCCTCACAATTTACTTGTCGTTTTTCCCCTCAGAAAGAAGATGAAGCAGCACCACGACAAACCCTTTCTCATGCACTCGTTCATACTCCGTAGTTTGATTCTTCTCATCTTCGTTTTTTCTCTTAGCCATTGCTTGAAAAAAGAAAGCACTACGACAAGTACCTCGATCAATACTTCCCCTGTCATCACGCGCCAAGCTGTGCCGGTTGTTGTCACTGCGAACGGTCTCACGCGCGGTGGGAAACCCTACGTTGTCAATGGTGTCGGAGGTGACAAAAATCTTGCGGAACTCGCCTCTCGCGGGGGGAATTCGATCCGCACTTGGTCCACGAATGGGCTGGACGTGATTCTTGAGGAAGCGGAGTCACTCAACCTCACTGTCAGTGCGGGAATTTGGTTAGAAAGCGAGTGCAGTTGGTTTTCCTACAAAAATACCGAGCACTGCGCGAAACAAAGCGAGCGTGTTCGCAAGGAGGTCATGCTTTATCGCGATTATCCGGCACTCTTAGCCTGGGGAATCGGCAACGAATCGGAAGGCCCTGGCGATAATACTCCCTACTGGCAGCAACTCGATCGCTTGGCGAAAATGGTGCGTGAAATTGACCCGCATCACCCGACTTTCACCGCTGTAGCGGGCCTCGGTCCCGCCAATGCGAAGGGGCTGAATGAACACACGCCGCATCTTGATTTTGTTGGCATCAATACTTACGGCGGGGTTTTCAGTTTGCGCAATCATTTGGAAAAAGTCGGCTGGAAACGCCCGTGGCTTCTCACCGAATGGGGCCCTCGCGGATTTTGGGAATGTAAAAAAGCGGCATCAGGAACACCGCTCGAGCAAACCAGCAGCGAAAAAGCGGCCATGATACGACAGGCTTACCAAAGCACCCTCACGCCGGGTGGTGGCTACCTCGGCAACTATGCCTTTGTCTGGGGCTGGAAATTTGAGTCAACCGCCACTTGGTTCGGCCTCTACACGCATGAGGGCGATACCACGGCATCGGTCGATGTGTTAGAGGAAATGTGGACAGGCCGTAAGCCCTCTAACCACGCACCTGCCATTATGCCGATCACGGGCGTGCCCACCGCAGCCATGGCTCCAGGTGCGACGTTTCAATCGAGCGTCAAGGCCACTGATCCCGAGCAGGATGTGTTGATTTATCAGTGGGCCGTGTTGCGCGATCTGCAAGGTCACCAACACAATACGAGTGAAAAAAAACCCACTGCGATTCCCGATGTGATCACTGATCCCTCCAAGCCAACGATTTCTGCCACTGCTCCCAAAAAACCAGGCATCTATCGTCTTTACGTATGGGTGAAGGATGGCAAAGGCCATGCCGCCACGGCAAACGTGCCATTCGAAGTGCGCTAACAGAAAAACGTCGCCTATCCGAAGAGAGACGACGTTACGGTTTTGATGGGGGGAGGGCAGGGGAGCGCCATCAGAAGTTCCAAATCAAGTCGATGGTCAATCGATCTTCCATGAGATTTTCTTCTTCGTCCGTGAGTGGAATTTCATAGGCGACACCGAGATCGATGTTTTCGCTCAGGCGTGAACGGAAACCAACGGCGAGTGTCACAATATCTGCATTCTCATTGGCATTCGCGGCACCCCAGTTCAGTAGGTCGCCCCCTTCAAAGCCAATGACGCCGGGAACGCCGCCACCGATTTGCGCGTTATAGCGACTGCCGCCATCACCTTCATCGATCACGTGATACCAGTTAAGTTCGATCAAGGGAGTGAAAAAATCGCAGAGCTCATAGCTGACGTGCGTGCTGATAAACGAGGTCATCGATTCCGCATCTTTATCAAACGGAACATGCAGACCACCAGCCCCGGCGAACTGCCACTCGCCTTCGATTTTCAAGGCGGTAAGGATCAAGTTGGCGGCACCGTCACCGCTGCCTTGTGTGATGTCGTCACTGCCGGTGGGGATTTCGATCGTGGTCGTGCCACTGAGGGCAAAGCCGTTTTCCGGTTGATAGATGAATGCATATTTTAATCCGGCGGCAATGTTGGCAAACCCATCTTCTTCCGAGAGCGTGGCATCCGGATTGAAATTCACGTAGCCGTCTTTGGTGGCAACGATCGCCAAGCGCTCGTTCACAGCATATTCGAGCTGGAGGGCAAACAATTGAAAATCACCACCCACTGGCACCCTGCCGCCGCCGACGATCGCCGCTTGGTCGGGCATGTTCTGGTGCAGGAAAATCGCATGGGCGTTCGTGCGTGGCAGAGCCAGATCGAACAAAGTAGGGTTGCTGATGGGACGAAGGGCCGAGGCAAAGGCATCAATGGATTCGCAGCTATTGCTGGTGATCACTGGCGCAGTAGTGCCAGCGAAAAGCGATGCCGTCATAGCGGCTCCAAAGGTAAGAAGGGCGTAGGTAGTTTTCATAAGCGTGTGTGTTTTGGTTAGACCAAGACTGCGTCTCAGTTCGATACGAAGATAGGAATGAACCCGAAATGTCGCTACCCGCGCGCTACGATTGACTCCGCGTATTTTGCTATCTGGGTGAGCCCTATCGTAATTCACCATTCCCCGAATTTTACTCTTTTCTTCAGGCCTGCTTCCCGTCTCACTGTCGGCGTGCGACCGCCGAAAAAATTCCGACCTGAGCCTTTTGCCTATCATCACGAATTGACCTTGCACATCGATTCACTGACGAACCTCGGCATGGGTGTGGCGCGGGTGGATGGGTGGGTGGTGTTTGTGCCGTATTGCCTGCCTGGCGAAACTGTGCTCGCACGCATCTATCGGAATGAGAAAAATTTCTCGCAAGCGGATCTGGTTGAAGTGCTGAAACCATCGCCGGATCGTGTCGCGCCGCAGTGCTCGCTTTTCACCGAATGCGGCGGCTGTCAGTATCAGCATTTTTCTTACTCCGCGCAGTTGGCATGGAAAACCCGACAGGTAGAAGAGCTGATGAAGCACATGGCTGGTCATACCTTTTCGGTGAAGCCTTGCCATCCTTCGCCGCAGCAGTTGGGCTATCGATCCAAAATCACCCCGCACTATCAAAAGCCCCGCAGTGCCGAGGAATTCATGCCCATCGGTTTTCTCGCCCAAGGGCGTCGCTCACAAATTCTCGATGTGCCGCAGTGTCCGATCGCGATGAAGGAAATCAACGCTGCTCTGCCCGCGGTGCGCGAAACCACTCGTAAAAATCCCAGAAAAAAAGGTGGCACGCTGCTGTTACGGGCGACTGTCGACCATGACAACACCCGTCATGTCACCACCGACAACAACGCCGTGGTCACCGAGGTTTGCGGCACGACGCGCTTTGATTTCTTAGCGGGGGAATTTTTTCAAAACAATCCGTTCATTCTGGAAGAATTCGTTGGCTATGTCGCCCAGCAGACCCGTTTGCCGGAGATCCAGTTTCTTATTGATGCCTACTGTGGCTCGGGATTATTCGCTCTCTGCCTTGCCCCGCATTTCCAACAAGTCGCTGGCGTTGAAGTATCGGAGGCTGCCGTCGAGTGGGCGCGCAAGAACGCAGAAAAAAATGCCATCACGAATGCTACGTTCCTCGCAGCCAGTGCCGAGGCGATTTTTGAAGGGATCACCTTTCCCTCGAAAAATACGACGGTGGTCATCGATCCACCGCGCAAAGGCTGCACGCCGGAATTTCTCGATCAATTGATCGCTTTCGCTCCGCGTCGGGTGGTGTATGTTTCCTGTGATCCCGCCACGCAGGTGCGCGACCTTGCGATCTTATTGGCCGCTGGTTTTACTCTCACCGCAGTGCAACCCTTCGATCTGTTTCCACATACCCGTCACGTAGAAAACATCATGACCTTCGACGGTCCCGTCTAACAAAATTATGGAACGCTGGTCCCGCCAAACCATTTTGCCCGAGCTCGGCCTCTCTGGCCAGCAGCGTCTGCTTGCGGCGAAAGTATTGTGCATCGGCGTGGGCGCGCTCGGTTCTTCTGTCACGCTCTACCTTGCTGCGGCAGGTGTCGGCACACTGGTCATCGTCGATCCTGATCTCGTCGAACGCAGCAATTTGCAACGCCAGATACTTCACGGTGAATCGTTTTGTGGGCTGCCAAAAATCGATTCTGCTGCTCAACGGTTGCGCGACCTCAATCCAGAATTGACATTAGAACTGCATGCCTGTCGCTTCACTCCTGACAATGCTATGGCGCTCAGTGAAGGCTGCGACGTCATAGTCGATGGTTCCGATAATTTCTCCACGCGATTTCTCACCAATGATACCGCGTTTTTCCGAAAAATCCCCTTAGTCCATGCCGCGATTCAGCGATTTGAAGGACAAATGACAGTCTTTGCTCCCCACCTGGGTGGACCGTGTTATCGCTGCCTCTTACCAGACATGCCCGCGCCTGGTGCCGTGCCCAGTTGCGCCGAAGCCGGTGTCATCGGGGCGCTTCCCGGCATCATGGGCAGCCTCCAAGCAATGGAAACACTCAAGCTCATCGCCGGCATGGGCACGCCTGCCATCGGCAAGCTATTGTGCTACGATTCCCTCCACTGCAATTTTCGCCAACTAACCCTGCGCGCTGACCCCTTGTGTCGTTTGTGCGGCAACAAACCTATTATCCACTCCATTCATAATCCTCAAACTCTTACCAACAACACCTGCGCCATGTCGAATTTTAAATCCATTTCCGTGAATGAACTTCACCAACTGATGAGCGAACAAAGCAAGGTTTACTTGATCGATGTTCGCGAGCCTGAGGAGCACGCGCAAGCAGCCATAGAGGGGAGTATTCTTATCCCTCTGGCAACACTTCCTTCTCGCCTCAATGAAATTCCGCGCGATCGCGAAATCTTTGTCCATTGCAAGGCGGGTGGTCGATCATCCCGTGCCGCACAGTTTCTTATCGATGCCGGATTGGAGTCCGTCACCAATGTCGCTGGCGGCATGGATGCATGGCTCGCGGAGGGTTACCCCTCCGCGCAATAGTAATCAGAGGAATATCCGTTGCTTAGCGACTGGCGCTATTGGAAATCCCGCGTCCTGCTTGTTGGACATCTTGGCCGATGCCTTTCACGGTGCCACAGGAAGTCAACAAAGCCGAAGCGGCCACAACGATCAATACGATAGTAGTTTTCATAATTTAGGTAACTCGGTTAGTGAAACGCAAGTGGGTCGATGCTGACAATCGGATTTTTCCTAGTCACGCTCGGCGATCAAGCTAGGGATGAAACGAAACGCGGAGAGGCAAAAGTCGCAAAGGGATACGCAGAGCTTGAGGAAGCAAATCCTAGTAGCGAAACGGTCCATACGATAGCTCCCGAATCTAACAAATAAGAGTGGGTGCATGCCCCACTCTTTTTTTAAATGATTTGTCTTCTGATTCGTAAGAACCGAGTGCCGAATTACGCGCCCTGAGATCTGCGTCTGCGAAGTCCGAAGAGAGCCATACCTGCGGTGGCAAGCAGTGCTGATGTCGGCTCAGGAATGATGGAGCTAGGATTGCGGAATTCGAACATGAAAAGCGCAACGTTGGTGTGAGCAAGTTTGATGTCAAAATTAGTACCAGTTCCCCGAGAAGAAACAGCAGCACGAGGGTCGCTGAAATCAGCATTAGGAACTGCAGTGAATCCTGTGAAGCCCGAAATAGGAGGTGCGGCTGTGATGTTGCTCGGACCAGCAAAGGGACCAGAAGGAGGGGCGTAAGTGACGCTGCCGCCGGAAAAATCTGCGGTTTGCACGTAATAGCTCTGGGCAAAGTCAATATCAAGCGAGGTAAGTTGGAACTCGGTGATGGTGGCAGGGGTAAGCAGCGCGCTATCGCTGTAGAAGGAAAAATTGAGATCCAAGGTCCAAGCAGTATTGCTGCTGGTGGGAGCAATATAAACAGAAAGCGTTCCCGGATCCGTGAGCCCTTGACTGTTCTCGGTGCGTGCCACCATGAGGGTGGGTGAGGTAGGCGATAAAGCGCCAGTGAAGCTGGTAGCACTGACTTTCATGTAGTGTGTTCCGCCGTTCATTTGGAAAACACCCACACCAGCCGATCCGACGGTCCACGTAGAGACATCGTCAGGTGAGCCGCTGCCGGTGACCGTAGGAGCCCCTGTTCCTCCGGTTCGTGAGATTTCACCCGTGATTTCTAGGGATTGGGCGTGAAGTAGAGCGGATGAACCGATGGGCAAGGAAGGCCAGCAGTGTGTTGCGGGTGGTGTTGGAGGAACGTAGTTTCATGGAATTAGTGGAGTTACATGTTGAAGTATTTGATTTGAGAATGTTGAGAAAAATTTGCGTTGCGGAATCTTTTTAGTTGAGAGCAGCCATTGTGCCAACATTTGTTGATGACAAGAAAGTTGGC
>CAMDCV010000025.1 GCA_945890645.1 Akkermansia muciniphila | reverse complement strand
GTATCGAGCATGTTGCCATCGCCTTCGGGGGTGTCGCGGAGCCGCTTGAGGAAGTAGGCGTGCTGCTCGGCGCGCCATTTTTCCCATTCGCCGGAGGCACCTTCCGGGCGCTTGTGGGCGATGTCGTGGGTGGCTCCGGAGTAGCCGAGGATTTTGTTGGCGAAATTGCCGACGAGGTTGCCGGTGGAGTGCTCGCTTTCGGTCAGGAAGGTGGCGAAGCGCGTGGAATCGGTCTGGAAGGCGAGGTAGATGAGATCGTACATGCAGCGGATGTATTCGCTCGGCTGTTCGTAGCTTGCTTCGAGGTTGAGCCCTTTAGTGTCGATCTTTGGTAATTCCTCATGGGTCCATTTGCTGGTGCGTTCGACGCGTTGCTCGATGGCGCGGACGGAATCGAGATACTCTTCCATTTTCTGGCGATCCTCGGCACCGAGTTTGCCGTGCAGGGATTGGTAGTTTTCCATCATCAGGTCCAATACGCTCGCTTCCCTTTTCAGGCGGGCGCGCACGTCGTCCACGCTTTTGCCGGCATAGGGGCGGAACAATCGGTTGAAAATTTCCTGCGGCTTTTCGAGCGTGGGGATAGGTTGGCCCGGGCCGTAATGGGACAGGGTTTTCGACATGCCATACGATCCAGTGCCACCTTCGCTGCCGAGCACAAGGGAAGCGTAACGGGTGTGGTGACCGTTGACCTTGGCGGCTAGTTGATCGAGGGAAATGTTGTTGGTTTTCTCAAGGCCGGACATGTCGGCGCCGGTGGCGAAGACATCGCCGCTGCTGTGTCCGCCGAGCCCGTAGCCACCGGGGTGGTCGAGGCCGCGGAGGTAGGTGAGGGAGTCCTTGACGGATTCAAACGGGGCGGAGGCCTTGTTCAACGTGATGGGACCCGAATCGTGACGCGGATACCAGCTCCATTCGTGAGAGGAGCCGTCGGGGGTGTTCGGATCATAAACACCGTAGGCGATGTAGCTGATCAACATGCGCTTCGGTTGCTGCTTTTTCGCGGTGAGGCCAGTGGCCCAGCTCATGCTATTGAGAAAGGGAAGTGCAAGGGCGATACCGCCACCGCGCAGGACATCGCGTCGATTCATGTGGTGAGATTTCATGGTCATTTCTTTGAGGTTGTGTTGGGTGTGCGGAATAGTTCGCTGCGGCAGATGGTGATTATCATGTCTTGGAAGCGGTGGTCGTTTTGCTTGGATTGTTTGAGAAGGTCTTCGACAGTATAGCGATCGTGATAGGTGAGAGAACGCCCAATGCTGTAGGTAAGTAAGCGGCGGATGACGTTTTGTGCAACTTCCTCTTTACGTTCTTTCAGCAGGTAACCCTTTAAATCTCTCATGCCTTTCACTTCCGGGCCATTGGGGACGCGGGCGACGGAATCGACGGGCAGGGTGTTAACGGTTTCGAGATAATTGCGGTAGCCTACGAGTGTGCCATCGATGCCCGCATGAAATTTGCGCACGGTGGCTCCGTTTTTCGGAATCTTCGGCTGAAACTGGCCGATGGCGTTGTATTCCTCGAAAGGAATACCCCAAGGATCGAGGCGCACGTGACAGTCGTTGCAGGATTCCACGGTGCGGTGGAGGGCTAGCATGTCCTTGATGGTGGTGGCGTTTGCAACTTCCTCGCCGGCGGTATCGGAAAGGGCAGGCACCTCGGCAGGTGGCGGCGCGACTTCGTCTCCGAGGATGGCCTCACGCAGCCAGACAGCGCGGTAAATTGGATGCGGCGCGGAGCCGGTGCCATTGCCGACGAGTACCGACCCCTGCGTGGGCAAGCCACCAAGGGGAGAATCAGGCGCGATGGGCACGGCGCGGAATTTCAGCCCCTGCACGCCATCAACTCCGTAGTGCGCGGCCAGCGGTTCATTGAGCCACGCAAAGTCGGAATCGACGATATTGAGCACGCTGGCATTGCTGCGGATCAGCTCGCCGATGAAGCCCACCGTTTCATCGATCATGTATTCGCGGATGGTCGGGCGGAACAACACTTCCTGGCCGGTCCGCTCGCCGTTCGGCACGAGGAACAGAAAGCGCGGAAAAAGGTTGCGGCTGATATTGACGGCCTTCGTTTTCTCGATGCTGAGCCATTGCATCGTGAAATTTCTCACAAAATCCTGAGCGCGATCGTCAGCGAGCATGCGGCGCGCTTGGGCATCGATCACTGCGGGGTCATCGAGTTTGTTTTCAGCGGCTAAGGTTAGAAGTTCCTGATCCGGGAGGCTGCCCCAGAGGAAGTAGGAAAGCCGTGAGGCGAGCTCGTAGCTGGGTGTGGTGAGTCCATCGGTAGCCACGGTGTGGTAGAGAAATTGCGGGGAGACGAGCACCATCGAAAGCGTCTCGCGCATCGTAGCTTCGAGCGAGTCGAACTCCGGCTCGAGCATTTTATAGATTTTGAAAAAGCGTTCCCGCTCTTCTTGGCTCGCTGGGCGGCGATAGGCGCGAGTGACGAACCTACCGATCACTTCGCGGATGTAGTCATCGGGATCGGCGGAACGCAGCGATGATACGGGCAGGATGCGAGTGTGATGTTCCGGTGGCCAGACATCGATCACGGGGGACTCGAACTCGATCGAACGCACCACCACCCGTGGCACCGAGTGTTGCCATGCGGTGTCCAAATGGCTGACGCGGTTGTCATTGAGCTGGCCGTTGTCGAAAAGGTTCTGCGGATAGATGTGCCGGGTGGACGGCGCCTGGCCATTTTTCAACACCTGCCCCACCTGGATCGGGTGGTTCTCGATGCGCCCGCGAAACTCGAACTCTTGCAAGTCATCCACCCTGTTTGTCAAATGCACCGTTCCGACCGGGGTATAGTCTCCCGTGCCGGCGTCACTGCGCAGATGGCTGCCCATCACAATGCGAAGTGGCACTTCCTTATAGCCCGGTGGTAGGATGGCCGCGGCTTTGACACGGATGCGGTATTCACCGGTCTCAGGCCATGATTTGAGGACAACGCCGGAGGAAATGCTGCCGCGGCCACCTTCATAAACGCCGATCTCATCCGGCTGCATCGAGGCGAAAGCCGGTCCCTTCGGTTCGAAAGTCCATGTCTGCCGGTGGACTTTGGGCTTTTCAGGATCGACGATGGCGCTGGCCAAGGCGCGGCGGGCGGCTTTCAAATAGCGGTCGAGCTGTTCCGGCCCGAGCAGCATGAATTCCGCGCTGTTGTTAAAATGGTAGGGCTTTTCAGGATCTTGCGGGAGTCCTTTGATCAGTTCGAGGTCAATGCCGAGCAAATCGCGCATGGTGTTCTGATACTCAAAGTTTGTAAGCCGCCGAGCCAGCGGAGCAGCTTTTGCATCGCTGGCCTTCGCCACATGATCCCGCATGCCTTGATCGATCCATGCCTTTATGGCCTCGCGCTCGGCATCGCTCGGCTGTTTCTCGTCTTCCGGTGGCATTTCACCTAGTTTGAGCACTTCAAGAATGTTTTCCCATCGGTCCATTTCACCACCTGCACCGGCTGCAAGATTACCGTCCAGTGTATGAAGGGTAATCTTGCCTTTGCTTTTTTCCGGACCGTGGCATTTGATGCAATACGTTTCGAAAAAAGGTTTAACGTGGGAGCTATGTCCTGGCTCGCCTGCGGGAATCTCCGCAGCCATCGTGCCTGAGGAAATACACAAGTTGGCGCCGCAGGCGAGCAAGAGGGCGAGTGGCTTGTGTCTGATGAGAAAGTGTTCCATGAGGCGGGCGAATCAATGTAATGTATGAGCCAGGTTTTCTACCGATCCAGCAGGAGGTTTATTACAGAAAAAAACTTCATGGATGGCTCGCTTAATCAACCAGCACCACCGCCCGCGAAAATTTTCTCACAGGCAGGCCGTGCTGCTTCGAAAATACTCTGATGGCCTTTCGCCGTAGGATGTTGGCCATCGGCTGTTTCAAAGGGAATTTTTCCCAGATCGATGAGAAAAGATTGCTTGTCTTTTGACTCGGATTGATAGCGAGAAAACGCGCGTGAAATCTCGACACTCCCCTTCCCTGACACGGGAATCATGAGAATGATTTTTGCCTCTTTGCCAATACGACTCCGAAGATGTTGGAGCGATCCAATCACATCGGTATCTTTGGGCACGCCGTTTTCGCCAAGATTCACTGTGATTACATCGGGTGGAGGACTCAGTAAACCGTCGGTTAGGCGGCTGACGGTCGAAGTTTTTTGATCCATTAATTTCCTTAACGCTGGCACTCCCGCCATGCCGCCAGCCCAATTGTATCCGCCATGAGCGATGCGAGATTCGCGATAGCCGAAATGATGAGCGAGTAAAAATCCATAACTGGCACGAGCATTGGTTGCCGCTGCCCAAGTATCGTTTGAGGGTCGTCCTTGCGACGCGGCCAATGCCGCACCGTCGCCCGACATGATCGAGTCACCGATGTTCAGCCAAATTTTCTCCGCCATTTTACTCGGAACCGGCACGACCTTGTCATCCACCTCGAACCCGGTAATTCTAACAGAATTTTCTGGCACATCCCCCGTCCACCGATTTTCAAAAGGTGACATGCCCTTGATATACAAATCGATCTTTGGATTCTCGACACTGCTTGTGAGAAGGATGGATGTGTCGCCGTCGACGAGTTGCTGCGATTTCATCGGGCCGCCATTCACTGTCCAAGAAAGGATGGGATACCGCGCAGCGTGGAATTTTTTCAAAGGCGAGGTATCCACTTTTAATGCCACTTGGGTAATTCCGGTGAATCCGATCGACAAGGATGCGCCCGCGACGGAGGTATGGATAGAGTCCTTTTGGCAAACCCAGTTGTAGTGGGACAACCCGCTACGCAGAGTTGGATCCGTTACAGGTATGATAGATGCGGAAGCGATAGCATAAAGAAAAAGTGCACAAACGAAGACGGCTTGCTTAAGTTTCATAAGAGTTGGTGTTTTGAATCGCGCCTCACTCATCACTTGCCGCCCTCCTTCTGAAAAAAATTGATCGTTTGTTTTTTCATCGTTTCATTTTCTGGGAAAGTGCGAATGAGAGTTTGAAACATTCAGCCACATCTCACCGCTTGATACTCCGCAATTCGGGCTGGGTGGTGGCGGTTTCGATGGCTTTGATGGTGTCCTCGATGGCACCGACTCGGACGAGATTCAACGAACCAGGAAACTCCCTGCGTTCGGTATCGCGGTTGAAGCTTGCTATGACTTTTCTCAGTGCGGGAATCTGTGGTTTGGCGGCGGCACCGTAGCTGGCGATGATTTTCATGATCTCGCCGGTGCGGCTCTCACTGCCGTGGCCGCCTTGTGTTTCGGCGAGAGCGGCGGCGGCGGGGAGGCATTCCTTGAAATGGTATTTGGCGAGAGCCTTCAATCCCGCCATGCGGATTTCGTTGTTGAACATGGTGTCCGCCGGACTGGGATTCTCGACGGCGGCGATGATGGCGGGCGCTAGGGCGATCACGTCGGCTTCGCTGAGTTGGTTTTCGAAGAAATCCCGCAAGGTGGCGCGGGCCATGCCATCGGGATTGCTCGCTACCGAGCGGATGGCGGCGTAGCGCAGTTTGGCATCCATCTTGTTCACTTCCTCCTTGAGCGGACCGTTGAAGACGGCGCCGGCGAGTTGGCCGTGGGCGAACTGCACGGGATCCTCCCAGCGGATGGGCCACAGGGGCTCGGCGGTGGATACCAGCGCCTTGAGAATGTCTTCGAGCGCGGGCTTAGCGGTGCCGCCCATCTTGCGGATGGCTTCGGCGGCTTTGAAACGCACCCATCGGTCTGTGTGGGAAAGCTGTTTTACCAATACGGGCAAAGCCTCGGGAGTGTTGAGGCGACCTAAGGTTTCACAGGCTCCTTGGATCTGCTGCGGGTTGCTGCTGTCGGCGAGTTGGATCAGCTCGGCGATCATGGTTTTTCCTTCGGGTCGTTTGGCCAATTCCTCTGCCGCCCAACTGCGGACGATGGGCGACCAGTCATCGAAGGCTTTTACTAGTTCTTCGGGAGTCATTTTTTTCCGATCCAGATCGAAGTGCCCGGAGGCGACGACGGCGGCGGCTTGATCCTTGGTGAGCCAGGTGGAGGGAGCGGCGTCGCGGCCAGTGATGACCAGTTTGCGCAAGGGCAGAGCATAGGTGAGGACGTAGGTGGCAGCGGGGCTCAGGCCGCTATAACTACTATTTCCATAGTATGTGTTATCATCGGTTTTTCCGGGGCTGTATTGCTCGCCGCCGTCATAGGTGAACGAGCCATCGGAGCGACGCACGAGATCGAAGTGCCAGGACGCCTTGCGGAAAAATGCCGACGCCGCCTCAGGCCCGCCGACGGCAGCACCAAGGGCGCTCCAGAGGTAGCTGAAGCCCTGACCGGTATGGCCGTACTCGCGGTTGGCGAAGCCTGCGGTGGCCATGCGGGCGAAAAATTCGGCCTCCTTCGGTTTGTCGCCCATCGCTCCGAACATCAATGCGCACGCTGCGTTCTTACCGTTGTTTTCGTGATACGGCCATGGTTCGTGCTCGCCGTAGGGGATCGCGCCCTTGCCAGCAAAGTAGCCGAAAAACCCGGCGGCGCGGGTGATCGCCCGATCCACCTCAGGGCTTTTCACCCCGCACTTTTTCCCGAGCACGATGGCCAGGTTCGCAGGCAGCCCGGCACTATTCACCGGGCCGTATGGCGGCACGGAGCCGTTGAAATTACCATCCTTGGTGAGCGCGGCAAAGCCGTGACCGAAGGTGCCATACATGCTCTGCCCGCGGGCCAGCATAAGCGTGTTTTTGGTAATCGCGGGCACCACCTCCTTGTCTTTGGTGATGAGGAAATATTCGCAGAGGAAAATATTGCGGTTGCCCAAGGCCCAGGTGTCGCCCCAGACGAATCCTTCGGGTTTTTTATTAGGATCAACCTCGATCGCGGCGAGTTTGCGCGCGAACTCCTGCAATTTCGGCAGATACTCGGGGTTGCCGGTGGCAAGAAGGGCGAGCCCTTGAATGGGACCGCACCAATCGGTTTTTAGCTCTTCTTTTTCGAGCACCTTGCTGGCTTCTTCGAGAATGCGCTTGGATTTGGGGCAGTTCCATGGCGCGGTGTCGCTGTAGGAACCCATGATGGTGAGTTTGATAGCAAGTTCCTGCACTTGCCCGCCGCGCGAAACTGTTAGCTTCAGAACGCCGCCTTTGGCTTCAGTTTCCGCTTGCTGAATGGCCATGGCGAAGCTTTTGCGCGCGTCGTCATTAAAAAGCCTGCCGTCCGCGCCGAGGATGACGTCATCCACTTTCACCACGCCATCTGCGGGTGAGCCGGTGCCAACATGGGTGACTAAAATTTGACGACTGACCAAGGTGGTGCGGCCTTGGGCGGCATCGAGATTGTCCGCCGCCTTGGTGTAGATCCAGCCGCGTAGTCCGGTGGCGCCGAGGTTGTAGGTGAGCTCGCGATCAATGGACTGGATGTCTTTGGTGAGATCGGGAACTTGCGCGCAGAGCGGGCTGGCCATGCCGAGTGCGAGCGCGGTGAGCAGTGTGCTTGTTTTGACAAATGATTTCATAGCGAATGTTCTAACGTAAATGGAGTTATTTCAACAGCTTCTTCATGCCCTCACCCGCGGCATCGCCGATGAGAAAGTAGCTTTCGGCATTGCCGGACCAATGATGGCCGTGACCCGGATTGGGTGACATTTCTGGAGGCCGCGCAAAGTCTGTGGTTTTAATGAACAGGGCATTCTTGATCTGCTTGGTGCCTTTTTCCTGCGCCTGGCGGAAGTCGAACATATCACCTTCATTGACCGGTCCGCCATTGCCCAGTTCGCCGACCACCACGGGCAAGTTCGGTGTGTTGAATTCCTTGCGTAGATCTTTTACCAAGTTCACGAGGTTGTCCGCGTATTCCGCAATCGCCGGTTTTTCACACATATCGTTCCAGCCCTGCTGCCAATAAAAACCCGCTAATTCGTATTTCTCCTCTCCCAGTGCCGCCAAGGCCGCGCGCACTTCTTCCACCATCTTCGTGTAGTAAGGCCCCACCTGACCGCCGGAACTGGGCGGCCGGAAATCGACAAATAGGCTCTTGCCGCCCCAGGCCGTCTTGATCAACAACACGGGCTCTTGAAAAAAGTCTCCCATCGCTAAGCCGAAGCCCAACTCAGGCCCGATGTGACTGCTATTGCCGTAACCCGTAAAGCCCACCGTCAATCCGCCCTTGCGAACCGTCTCACCCGCCTTGAAGGAAATCTGTACATCATCCCGCACCGCCCATTCGCCCTTCTCGTTCTTGAGGACTTTCATTTTCTCGGCGCTCTTCGAATGCTGCATCGACCAGACCAAGTTGCCCTTGCCGCCGTTGTAATCTCTCTCCCCATCCATGGAAACCACCCCCTGGCCCTCCATGTTCGATTGTCCGGCGAGGATGAAAACTTTGATCGGTTTCGCGTCCAAAGTGGAGACAGCAAGAATGAACAGTAGGGCAATGGATTTCATAGAGTGATGGAAAAGAGTGTGACTGAATCATTACTCACAACGCTCGTGATTTGTTTCATCGATTCATCTCATGGAAGGAGAGATGTTGATGCGAAACTAACAAGACTCCGGGCAAAAGCTCAAAAAGTATCTCTGGCGAATCGGCTATAATCAATCAGCCAAAACTGCCATACGGCCGCCTATTTTTCGCATGGATGATCTCTCCTCTTGGGTGAGATGGAAGTCAAAAGCGGACGGCTTTCTGGAGTGGGGATTGGCGATCGATTTTCCCTACTTGGCAATGATTTGATCGAGGAGGGCGATGAGGCGTTTGCGTTCTTCCGGGAACTGGGCGGCGACGTTGGTTTTTTCGCTGGGGTCTTTGCTGAGGTCAAAGAGTTGATGGCTGACTTTGTTTTTCTCGGCATTGCGAATGAGTTTCCAGTTGCCTTCACGCAATCCGAAGCTAGTGCCGCGGTTGTCTTGTTGCAAAACGGACTCGCGGCCTTTGGCATCTTTTTCGCCGAGTAATGCGGGCATGACATTGACGCTATCGAGGCAGCTATTGGCGGGCACTTTTACTCCGGTGAGGGCGGCGAAGCTGGCGGGGAAATCGACGGTGCAGACGATTTGATCCGAAACTCCGGGCTGGATGCGACCTTTCCAACGCGTGACAAAGGGCGTGCGAGTGCCGCCTTCAAAGACAGAATACTTGCCACCACGAAAGGGACCGCTCGGATTGTGATTGCCGAGTTTTTCCACGGCTTCGTCTTTGTAGCCGTCATCGAGCACGGGGCCGTTATCGGAGCAAAGGATGATTAAGGTTTTTTCAGCGAGCTTGAGTTCATCGAGGCATTTCATCAATTCGCCGACACACCAGTCGAACTGTAAAATCGAATCGCCGCGCAGACCGAGCCCACTCTTGCCTTGGAAACGTTCATGTGGCATACGCGGGACGTGGATGTCGTGGGCCGCGAAGAATAGCAGGAAAGGTTGTTCGTTTTTCGAGGTAATCCATTTGCGTGATTGTTTCACCCATTCGTCGGCGAGGTCTTCATCGCGGTAGCGAGCTTTTAGACCACCGGTGTAAAAACCGATGCGGCTAATGCCATTGTGGATCGTTTGATTGTGGCCATGCGACCAGTCGAGCTTGAGAGTCTCGCGATGCGTTTCGCCGGTTGGATGATCCGGTGTGGGGATTTTATCACCAATCCATAACGGGTCCGCGGGGTCGAGATTGCGCACGCGGTGGTCTTCGACAAAGACTTGTGGAACGCGGTCGTTAGTGGTGGGCAGCAAAAGGCAGTGATCGAAACCAATTTCTAAGGGACCTGGTTTGAGGTCGCCATTCCAGTCGGGTTTTTCATCGCCGAGGCCGAGGTGCCATTTGCCGATGACAGCAGTGCTGTATCCCGCCTCTTTTACGAGGGAGGCAAACGTAGGAGTGCCGGGGCGGATGATGGCGGGACCGTTCGGCGGCGCGATGCCGGTGTTTTTTGCGCGGAATGCATAGGTGCCGGTGAGCATCGAGTAGCGCGTCGGCGTGCAAGTCGAGGCCGAGCAGTAGCCGCTATTGAAACGTATTCCCTCGGCAGCGAGTTTGTCGATGTTCGGAGTTTTCACGGCGGCGGTGCCATTGTAGGAAACATCGCCCCAACCGAGGTCGTCGGCCATGATGACGATGATGTTGGGCTTTTCGGCAGCATGGCTTAGTGAAAAAGATGCGATGAGCGCGAGGATGGATTTCATGGGGTTAAGTGTGAGTGATCAGTGAGCATTGGGGTTTTTGAATATTGTGAAATCACCACGAACCGAAGAGGTCCATTTGGGGTGGGTTGGCTTCGGGGAGTGAGGTGTTGTTGCGGGTGTTTTTGGCTTTGGGGCCTTCTTTGCTGGCCTCGGGGCGGGTGGAGTGCAGTTCGAGGTGGCTGAGGATCGCTTTGGCGCGGTCGATGACGGGTTGGGGTAAACCAGCGAGTCGGGCGACTTGAATGCCGTAGGATTTATCGGCACAGCCAGGGAGAATTTTTCGTAGGAATATGATTTCGTCGTTCCACTCTCGTACGGCGACATTGTAGTTCGCGACGGCGGCACGGGTGTTGGTGAGGTCGGTGAGTTCGTGGTAGTGCGTGGCGAAGAGCGTGCGGCATTTTGTCAGATCATGCAAATGCTCGGCGACGGCCCAGGCGATCGACAGACCATCGAAGGTGGCAGTGCCGCGACCGATTTCATCGAGAATGACGAGTGACGAATCGGTGGCGTTATTGAGAATCAGCGCGGTCTCATTCATTTCCACCATGAAGGTCGATTGACCACGCGAGATGTCATCGGAGGCACCGACGCGGCAAAAGATCCGATCTACTATGCCTATCGTAGCAGATTCTGCCGGGACGTAGGCACCGATTTGCGCCATCAGAGCGATGAGTGCCACTTGGCGAATGTAGGTGGATTTTCCCGCCATGTTCGGGCCGGTGATGATGTGCAGCAAGGAATCTTGCGCGTCGATGGCGGTATCGTTCGGCACAAAGGTTTCACCGATCAGCGTCTGCTCAAGAACCGGGTGGCGACCATTGGTGATGTGGAGTTGCTTGGCCTCGACCAACTGCGGGCGCACATGACGAAAACGCTGCGCGGTCTCGGCGAGGGCGCAGAGCACATCGAGCGTGGCGATGGCGGCGGCGCTGGATTGTAAGGCATCGAGATGCTCGTTCACCTGTGCGCGGAGTTGCAGGAAGAGTTCGTATTCGAGTTGTTTCGAGCGCTCTTCCGAGCCTAACACTTTTTGCTCCATCTCTTTCAAAGCGGGTGTGATGTAGCGTTCCGCATTGGCGAGGGTTTGCTTGCGCGTGTAGTCATCGGGGACTTTGGCGAGCTTCGAGGTGGTGATCTCGATGAAGTAGCCGAAGACGTTGTTGAATTTGATCTTGAGCGTGTCGATGCCAGTGCGCTGTCTCTCCGATTCCTGCAACTTGGCGATCCAGCCCTTGCCGTCGCGCGAGATGCTGCGCAGTTCATCGAGCTCGGGCGAGTAGCCATCGCGGATGATGCCGCCTTCTTTGAGTTGTGAGGGCGGTTCGTCGGACAGCGCTTGCGAAAAGATTTTCGTGAGTGCGGAGAAGTCGTGGAGTTGATCGACAATGATCTGCGTTTGCGAGGTGGCATGCGGCAGTGCCAGCAGGTCTTCCTTGAGCGGCGGGATGCAATCGAGTGAGTGGGTCAACTGCTGTAAATCACGTGCATTTCCCGCACCTTGCGCGAGGCGGCTGGTGGTGCGTTCGATGTCGCGGATATTGCGCAGAGCTTCGCGGCATTTCGAGAGCACGAAAGGTTCTGCGATCAAGGCGGCGATGAAATCTTGGCGTTCTTGCAGCAAAGAAATATTGCGCGAGGGATGAAGGATCCACTCGCGCAACAGACGCGCGCCCATCGGCGTATGGGTGCGATCCATCACGCCGAGTAGCGTGTGTTCTCGGCCTGAACGTGATTCAACGAGGTCGAGATTCCGTTGCGACGCGGCATCGATGAGCATGGTATCGAGCGACTCGCGCACGCGCAGCGAACGCACGTGGGTGCAGTTGCGGCGGAGTTGATGGATGAGATAATGCAAGGTCGCCCCTGCGGCTCCGATGGCAGCGGAGAGATGGCTGCAACCGAAACCATCGAGCGATTGCACGGCAAAATGATCGAGCAACAGCGGCAACCCCTGACCGGGGAGAAACGCGTAGCCATCGTAGGCGAGCGCGTTTGGCAAAGCGCCGAAAGTGGCGGTCTGGTCTTCGGGGATCAACAGCTCAGCGGGAGTCAGTCGACCGATCTCGTCTTGCAGTTGGACTATGTCGAGAAACTCCCCGACGGTGAACTCGCCGGTGGAGTGATCGATGCAGGCAAGACCAATTTTTTTGCCCTGCTGGAAAACAGCAGAGAGGTAGTTCGAGCGTTGTTGATCGAGAAGGTTGAGGTCATCGATGGATCCGGCCGTGAGGATGCGAGCGATCTCGCGTTCGACGAGTTTGCCGGGTTTCGGCTCTGAGGTTTGCTCCGCGATGGCGACCCGCTTGCCGGCCTTGACGAGTCGGGCGATGTAGGATTCCGCCGCGTGCCACGGGATGCCGCACATGGGCACGAGATGGCGTTTGGTGAGAGCGACGTTCAGGATGGGCGCGGCGGTCTTGGCGTCCTCGAAAAACATTTCGTAAAAGTCACCGAGTCGGTAGAGCAAAATGATGTCCGCGGGCAAAGTCCGGCGCATGGCCTGGTACTGGGCCATCATCGGAGTGAGTTCGGTGCCGCTCATGTGCGGAAGTTTTACGCAACGAATCCGGTGATGGGAATCAGAAAGCAGGGAATGGCGGGAATTTTTGTTTTTTTGATCAAGTGCTGGTCCTTCAATGTGCGGAAGGAAGCGAGAATTCTAATTGAGATGCTAACCGCCCTTGGATGGACTGGCTTGTTAGCGGGCCTATGCGTAGTTGGCGAGCCAATAGCCAGCTTCAACAAATTCATTTACGGATAGTTCTGCACGCCAGGAGATTCGTCCTCTGTTCCCGTAAAGCGCAACCCTTGGCAGCAGGAAACGAGGAGTTGCGCCATCGGCATTGTACTTAGAGTCATCGACAAAAAAGCAAATGTCATCAGCGTGAACAATCTTGCTGCACGCCTCACGAGTCGATAAATCAATAGGGTGTGGTGCCGTTTCTGGCTGCCATAATAAGCCTGTAATACATGCGAATCGTCGTTTGATCTCGTCCGACTTCTCCCAAAGCTGCTCATCAAGGAGTCGGATTCGCATCGCAGCATTGAGCAATGAACTCACGATTTCACTCTCCTGGACCTCTTCCGCTAGAAGCTGAAGCGCAGGGATCATCCCGACCTCATCCTCTGGACTTGAAAGCGATGGGCTCGCATGAAAGTAGCAAGCGATCCGAAAAAGATCTCGATTTAGGTCCAGTTCTGAGACTCGACGAATAGGTGGCCGTTGGACCGGAAAAGTGATCTCTTTCATACGCTAGTAGAGCACACGCACCACAAGCAGCGGCGGCGAGTGTCACTCAAGGAGTTAGGGTTGTAATTACGAAAAATCATCTCAACAGAACGGCAACTAGTGATTGCGGGGCGCGGCTTTTGAGGCTTAATGTGTTCATGTGAGTTCTCTTTTACTCACTTATACGCTCAATAGGCAAAACTAATTCTGCGGCAATAAAACAGTATGCGACAAGATCTATTGTTGCGGTCCACTTAATCTCGCCACGCATTCCGCACACGCTCCATAAATTTGATAAATGGCGCTGCGAATTATCATCAGAATGTATGTAAATAGGAATATGCGTTTCAGCATGTAAAATCTTGTTACACGCCTCACGAAGACTAATTGGAATCGTAGAAACATCTCCTTCCACTTCAATGTGTCCTATGTTAATTCTCAATGAATTTGTATTGTATCCTGTCTCTCTTCGCATCCTATCGTCAGCCAACCTAATTGCAGCAGCAGTCTCAATCAAAAGTTGAGTAATTTCTTCGATTTCGAATTCTCGTGCAAGACTCAGATAATCAATATTTGGTGTATCGCCCAACGCATGTACGTCGTTACTAGCTATGACGAGGCAAGAAAGGCTGTATAGCTTTCTGCGGACACTAGAAAAATGGAAGGGTGGTGTCATTTATCTGCTTAACAGTACTTTTTCGTATTATCCCGCTTTGTATTATTAGGTTGAGGCTGCATTGGTAAAGAACGCAAAATTCTAACTAATAGCAAGGATTTTCGGCGAGAGTGTCGTGTCGCGTAAAAGGCTGCGCCTCACGCGATTGCCTTATCAGGTGGTCTTCAGCTCGGACCGAGTGAGTCGCATCAAGGCTTCGTTAGCTGGTAAGTGTTGGTAGGGTATCCATCAAATTTCTCTGCCTTGATTCGCTCGATTGCTTTTTGGATGAGGAGTTTTTCCTCGTTTTTAATATCCTTTTGCAAAATGACTTCCAACTCCTCTATAGCGTAGTCTTGGATCGTTGTTCCATTGGGCAATTTGTGTGACCAGTATGCCTTTTGTAAGGTTGCGTCCGCGAAGCTGAAGGGACACAACAGCTTTAGGACTTCTTCGCTGCCACTTTTTAGCGGACTTGATGCAGCCAACTCGTACATGCGAATGGGGGATTCTTGCACTTGGTTCATACGTCCCAGCACCTGCCCTAGTCGTGAATCCCTTTTATAGAGTATGATTTTTACGAATCCGCCTTTTGTGTGTCCGGTAATCGCTCCGGTTTTCCCATACCCTTTGGCGATGAATGTTTGGAAAGGAACTTTCCCGTTTGTGTCAGAATAAAACGATGTTACCGCGAATATTTCCTGAGGACTGGAGTGGCACTCTGTTCCTACTTCTGGGGCTTTCCCAGGACATCCCCACCCGCCCGACCAATCGGTTTTCCCTGTGACCTGAACTACTAAGACATTTTCCAATTCCAATCTGCCTTTAGTGGGGTCACTGCGCGTAATGATAATTTGGTCATTTTGAAAACTATAGACCTCCTTCCAACTAGGATGGGTGTCAGTATAGAGCCCGACCGATAAGGCAAAACCTGCGAGAACAATGATTGCGCAGCCAATTCCCAGTTTTTTTACAATACTCATGTGGTAGTTTGGCTATTGATAGGTATACCATGTCCCGTTCTCAACCTCTTCGCAATCCATTAATCGATACCGATCCATTTCACTCTTTCAGTCGCAAACGAATCGGGCCTTTGGCGGTGGAGGGGTCGACTACTTGTCCTCCTTGGGTGATTTCAATCCGACCACTCGCCACTAATCTCCGCGCGGCTTGGCGCACTTCCTCCATACGCTCTCGCCAATCCACAGGAAATTGTTTCCGCGCGATTTCACTGGGGCAGATGGATGCCCCGCGTTTGCGGGATGACAGTTCCTCGAGAATCGCCACTTCTAACAACTCGTCCGCACTATCGGGCTTCGAACCCCGACAGCGATCCGAACAATAGCGTACTTCCTCCCAAACGTTTCGCCATTTCGCACGCCAGACCATGCGACGACCGCAGGTGACGCAGGTCTTTTCCGGCAAGGGGCGGTTCATACCCGTCACTTGACTTCCATCACCACCTCACCCGCGTGGAGCGGCACGGCAATAACGACGTAAGGGGAAGTCAGTACCTGTAGGAGCATGTCATCGAGTCTCGGCTTATTAGTCGTAAAAACGGCGGTGAGCACCTCGCCTTTGTGGGTAATCGCCGTGCAATCGATTTTATAACCAGAAGTCGGTTTCGTGCCCATGGTGGCGACGATGACGGTTTCTTTGCTAAAATCAACTTTGGGGGCGTCCTTTGTTTCACTGTTCGCAAAGTGATCCGCCCACCATTTTTTCCACTCTCCTTCGTTGCGAAAAACGCGTTTAACCGGTTCTTCGATATCGGAATGAACGCCCTTCGCTACCTCGCGCCACGGTTTTTCTTTGGGCACATCCTCAGCGGCATTGGTGAATGCAGTCAGTAGTAGAGCACTGAAGATGGCAAAAATCGCAAGGACGTGTTTTTTCATAGGCGGTTTGGGTTGTTGTTAAACATCACACAACGGAATGGAGATAATGCAAAATGTATTTTATCGAGTAGCACACGTGACTCTATCAATGCAGCGGACGTAAAATTTCAGTGATGCGCGTAAAGTGCCCTTCCTCAAATCCTGCCGCGCGTTTGAGAAAGGCATCTCGCTCTAACAAATTCTCGATGCGGGCTGCCTCACGCCTATCATCCCCATCGATCAAGCCGCGCAAACGGGCGTACCATGTACCAATCGGCACAGGAAAGTCACTACCGTGCAGGAGTCGATCAGAATGCGCGGCGTGCAAAGCCTTGCGCATCACGGCGCTGCGCACGGGCGTGTTCAACGCACTGGTATCAGCATACAGATTCGGAAACTCATCCATCATGCCCAGCAATACATCGAAGAAATTAGGATCCCAAAAACTGCTGTTGCTGGCGCAGTGCGCGGCGATCACCTTCACCCCGATCTCCAGCGGTCGGCGCAGGGTGCGCGGGTCTTGGTAAGCCGCATTCGCGACGGGCACGGTCATTTCACCACCGGTATGCGCGAGCAGCGGGAGTCCGGCCTTGGCCATGCGTTCCCAAAAAGGATCGTAGCGCGGATCGGAGCAATGCACATCGTGACAATTCGGCAGCAGTTTCAGCGCCCGCGCGCCCCGTGCGAGGCAGCGATCCAACTCGTCCAACGCATCGGGCCGCGCGGGGTGGATCGACGGAGCCGGAAGAAATTCCGGATGGGCTTCGCAGACAGCAAATAAATAATCGTTCGGCACATAAAACGAACCAAAATCCCGCTTGCGCCCATCGGCGTGATACACTTCATCTTGCGCGAGTAAGAGAGCGTAATCGAGCGACGACTCGCGCAAGTGCTGGAGGAGACGCTCGACGTAAATGCGGTCAAAATCCGAATGCGTAACGCCCACGGGCATGCCGATGCAGCGTCGCATCATTTCGCCCATGATCCGGTGCCAGCCACTCATGCGCATCCAACAACCGGATCCTGATCGACCATTGCCGACCAAGTGCACGTGGCCATCAATCTTCCGTTGCGGCGGCGTGGTCATGGAGAACTACCAACCGAACACGATGGGAGGCACGATGATGCGCATGTTGTCAGCGCGCTTGCTTTCGGTGTCTTCAATCGCCGACACAGCACCATTGGTGAATTCCACCACGCGTTTGCTTTTTTCAATTTGCGTGACGCTGACCAATTGGCGATAGAAATTTCCGGTCACGGGATCGCGAACGTTGGCATAATTTTTTTGCTCGTCGTAATCGATGAATTCCCATTTCCCGCTTTGGCCTTCCGGCGTTTGGCGTAGCGTGCTCTTGGTAGGGCGGCCTAACGACTGTGCGACTTCCTCGGTGGTCATGCCCATCGCCACATCTTTCTCGGCAATGATTTTATTCACTTCCAATTGGCGGGTGTAAAATTTCTTCAAGTTCTCGACAAACTGCGGGTCTTTCGAAGCAAAGGCCCAAGGACCTACCCAGCCGGCGATGCCATCGCGTGTGCCTTTGCCGCGCACCTTGTAGGCTTTGTCGGTAATGGCTTCGATTTTTACTTTTTGATTCGCGAGAATCGTGCCGAGTTTTTGTTTGCCATCGACGTCGGAATACACGGGTGCTTCCTTAATGATCATAAGCTCGATCTGTTTATCCGGCATTTCCGTCAGATAAACGACACGCGGATCATTATCGAGAAGCGACTTGCGCTCGCCGCGATTGGTTTGAGCGGACAAGGGCAGGACAAAGAGCAAAAGCAGGCTCAGAATTTTCATAAATGGCAATGTACGGGAATTTTCCAAAAAGGAAAGGACAAAGGTCAGACGACGCGGCGACGGTTTTATTCAATAATTTTTAGCTAGATCCTCTGCGGGAGTAAAAGCCCCCGAAATCCCCTATTTAACGGCATGGGCGAATGCTTGTCAGGTCCGCAGATCTGTGCTAGGGCTATCGCATGTCGCGCGAGACGATTTTAGCGAAAGTAAAACAAGCCACGCAAGGGATTGCGGAAAAAGCCGATTATCCAGCTTATGAAGTCAGCGCCTTGCATTCGCAGCCGCGGCTCGAAGGCGCAGATTTGTGGGACATCTTTTCGCGCAATTTCCGGGCTGTGAATGGCAAAACCATGCGTTCGCTAGCGGAAGTGGTGACGTTTCTGCAAAGCACGCAGCAGACTTGTGGCTATTGCGACCCGCTCTTGTGGGATATTGTCGGCCAGCCGCTCAGTGATGCGGGTATCAAAGTGGAAACGGAATATGACCGCAGCCAGTATGATCGATATCTGTTCGGCATCACCCGCGCGACAGGAGCGATCGCGGAGTCGGGGTCAGTGATTTTGGACGACGATCTTACTTCGGATCGCCTCGCTGCTTTATCGCCTTGGACTCACATTGCAGTGCTGGTGGAGGCGTCGATTCACCGGACAATTCCCGAAGCGATCGCGGCGCTCGGGGATGCACCGAACATCATATGGGCGACCGGTCCTTCGAAAACTGCGGACGTCGAAGGCATTCTCATCGAAGGAGTGCACGGACCGGGCGAGCAAATTGCGCTGTGCCTTGGCTAAAATCTTACTGCTTGCGGTTCAGCGCGGTTTCGAGTTCGAGATTCGGTTGCGCACCATTGAGCAGAGCTTCCTCGTAATAGCCTTTTGCTTCCTTGATACGGCCATTGCTTTGGCAGAGCAGAGCAAGATTGTGCAAGGCTTCGGAGGACCGCGGATTGAGGGCGATGGCTTTTTGGTAGGCACGCTCGGCTTCCGGCATCCGCTTCAATCGGAGCAAGTTGTTGCCATAAATCGTATGGCCGGCCCAGTCGTTCGGGTCGATTTCGAGGGCGCGAGTGAGTGCGGTATCAGCTTCCTCCAGGTTGCCCAATTTGTAGAGCGCTAAGCCCAGCAATCGGTGAGAAAGCGAACGCGTCTCGTCATTTTCGACGGCGGCGCGGAGGGTTTGCGAGGCGCCGAGCGGGTCATCGAGGCGCATTTGCACGATGCCGAGTTTGGTCATGGTAGGAATGTGGCCCGGGTGGAGATCGAGGATCATTTCGAGGACCTCGCGAGACGCGCTGAGGCGCTGGGCACCAAACGCGCGGACGGCGGCTTTGGTGTAGTCATCGATTTGCTGATGCATCTCCGTGGTGGCGGCGCTGACGCGTGCCTTGCTGCCGGTGTAGGGTGAATAAATTTCGCCATCGACTTGACGGGCGTCGAGGATTTTTTGCTCTTCGGCAGTGAGAGTAATTTCTTGATCGGTTAGCATCGCGACGGCGTCATCATAGTCCGCATCAGAGCCGGTGCTTTGTTTTTTAGCGGCATTGAGTAATAGCTGTGCGGCTTGCTTGCGGCGTTCCTGCACGCGCAGTTGGCGTTTGATGATGTCGCGCAGAGTATCGGCTTCCTCGCTATTGGCGGCAGCATCGCCGGAGGCGAGTGCTTTTTCATTGCTCTGCAATTGTTTTTCCAGGTCCGTGAGGCGCAGTTCTTGGGCACGTTTTTCAGTTTGCAGGGCGATGATTTTTGTTTTGGTGATTGCGAGGTCTCGCAGGGCTTCGGCGAGCTGGTCGTTGGTCTCGTCGTTATTTTTGCTGATGCGGTCAACGCGTTCCTTGGCTTCGCGCAGATCCTTGGCGAGGACCATATTTTGCTCAATCAATTGCTGGATACGCCCGCTCTCATTCAGCTTGAGCAGTGCGGCCATGTGATCGCGTTCGCGGAGGAGGTCATCGCGCTCGGTGCGCAATTCCTGAATGGCATCCTTGCTCTCTAACAATTCTTTTTGCAGCGCAGTAACACGGTTATTCGCAGCGGTAATTTCGGTGTCCTTTTGTTTGAGTGTTTGCTCAAGAAGTTGGAGTTGCTTCACCTGCGCAGTGGTAACTTCGTTGGAATTCTTTCGCTCAAGGTCGAGGTTGCGTTGGAGGTCGGCCGCCTGTTGGCGCGTCGCTTGGTAATCTGCCTGTAAGGTCTGGATTTTCGCTTGCGATTGCAGTTGTTGTTCGCGGCTTTGTGAGAGTGCCAGGCCCATCGCTTGACGCTCTTGTTCGAGCGAGCGCAAGCGTTCGTTGAGCCTGTCCATTTCCGACTGCACGGGAGCGGTGGTGAGGCGGGCGCGCAGGGATTCTAACTCGGTGGTGGTTTGTTTGAGACGCGCATTGAGTTCGTCGCGTTGCTTTTCCAAATCATTGGCACGAGCGGCATTGCGCGCGCTTTGGTTAGCATCCCCGTTAGGGGCGGGTGGGTTACCGTTAGTGGCGGCAGCCAAGGACTGACGAAGGCGCTGGACTTCAGCCTCGAGCGCTTTCATCTTGGCATCCTCGATCTGAATCGTGGCACCCGGGTTGGCCAGCGGCATCGGAGTGACCGGGCGAGTATTGCCACCGCTTTCGACAATTTCGGCGACGGCGATGTCATCTTGTTTCTGTTGCGCCTGCGCCAGTGGTAGCGTCTTCGTGATTTGCCCTTTCGTTAGAGTCAAGCGGTCGCCGACCATATCCTTTTTCCATTCGGGATGAAAGCGATGGATGGTTTCAAAAAATCTTTCCGCGCTGCGGAGTTTTCCCAATGCTTCCGCGTGGCGACCTTCTTTTTGCAAAGTCTCGGACTCGCGCACGAACAGCCATGCTTGGTAATAAACATCAGCCGGATCAAAGTTCGGCTGTGCGGGAGCAGCGGGGCCGGGCGCTTGTGCGTTCGTCGTCGCTGTGATGCCGGCAGCAGCCAGAAACACCGAAAGCCAAGCATGAGCGGGAATGTTGCGCATGGGCGGAGAATAGCGCGGTTTTGCGCAGAGGGAAGCAGGATTTTTGTAGCCGGGAGCGGCGAGCCATCCGCCCACAAAAAAGCCGAGGGGTGAACCTCGGCTTTGTTTGGTAATAATCGCCTGCGTAGATTACTTCTTCTTACCTTTAGCGGCAGGTGCAGCAGCTGCTGCCACGGGCACTTCTTCAATTACGCGTGGTTTGGCAAGGTGCGCAACAACCACTTCAGCACCGTGGGTGGCTTTGACGCCCTCGGGCAATTTCAAGTCACTGATGTGGAGCGAGTCACCGATTTCCAGATGCGTCACATCGGCAGTAAGGGTGTCGGGCAGGTCGTTTGGCAAGCAGCGGATTTCCAAGGAGTGAACGTTGTGCTCAAGAAGACCACCGCCGTTTTTCACGCCGACAGGCTCACCTTCGAGGTGAAGCGGTACGTGTGCGGTGATTTCGGTGTTTTCATCGATGGCGCGGAAGTCAGCATGAATCGCGGCTCCGGTGATGCCGTGGTGTTGCACAGCTTGGAGGAATGCTAGCGAGGTGCCAACGCCTTCGATATCGAGGTTGATGAGGATGTTTTCCGAGCTGCTGTGAGCGAGCACGTCCTTGAAGGTGCGGGCATCGACCTTAAGGTTTTGATTGGCTTTGCCCAGTCCATACATGACGGACGGCAGCCAGCCTTCTTTGCGCATTTGATTGAGACGGCCGGAACCGGTGCGGTTGCGGATAGCGGCTTTGAGATTCGTTTTCTTGGACATGATACGCGAGCGTTTGTGTTTCGGGAGAGGTTCCAACCCCTCCTGCGGGGCGGGGGAGATAGCGAATTTCAGACGTCTTGTCAAAATTTTGTTTCCAGAAAGCTCAAAATTTTTTGCTTTTGGGCACATCCGCCAAGATTTGAGGGAATTTTTTAGGTTTTTAACAGAAATCCCTCGGTCGGGGGGAGAAAATCAAGCGTGCTTTGGAATCGACGCCTACGAGAATCATTGCTAGTGTCGCGGGCATGCAATTAATGGATCAATTGGGTGTGGCACTGGGTTTAGCGACTTTGGCTGGACTGAATCTTTATCTGACGGTCGCGGTCGCAGGATTGGCGATTCGTTGGAATTGGATCGACCTGACGGGACCGTATGAACATCTCTCGGTGCTGGGAAATCCCTGGATCATCGGTGTAGCGATCGCGTTGTTTGTGATCGAGTTTTTTGCCGATAAGGTGCCGTGGGTGGACAGCACGTGGGATGCGGTGCATACGCTGATCCGTCCTGCCGGTGCCATTTTTCTCGCGCTGACGGCGATGGGGGAGATGGATCCGGTGCTAACGGTAATAGCCGCTTTGTTTGCCGGTAGTGCCGCTTTAGCAACCCATAGCACGAAGGCTAGCACCCGATTGGTGCTGAATGCCTCCCCGGAACCGGTATCGAATAGTGTGGCGAGCCTCGCGGAAGATGGATTGGTGTTAGGCGGGCTAGGGCTCATTGCGGCGGCGCCGATGGTGGCGTTCGTGGTTTTTATCATCATGGTGATTTTGTGCATCTTAATGACGCGCTGGCTTTGGAAAAAAGTGATGGGGCTGCGGCGCAAACGGGCGATCGCGGGAGGAGCAAGTGCATGAGCGAGGTCATCGCGGCATTGGAATTGGGCGGCACCAAGACGGTGGTCGCGCTGGGAAACGAGGCGGGCAATTTGCTGGAAGAGTTTCGATTTCCCACGACGACTCCAGAAGAAACGCTGGGGATCGCTATGGATTGGTGGCGGGCGAGAGCGGACATTCACCGATTGGGGATCGCGAGTTTCGGACCCATTCGCATTGATGCGACACGCGAAGATTATGGCACGTTTCTCACGACCCCGAAGCAAGCATGGCAAGGATTTTCTCTAACGGAATTTTTTCATCGGCATCTGTGCGGAGTGAAAGTAAAGATTGCTACAGATGTCCAAGCGGCTTTGTTGGCGGAGATGGATCGCGGGGCAGCGTTGGGCTTGCAAGATGTGCTGTATGTAACGGTAGGCACGGGGGTTGGTGCGGGGATCTGCAGCCACGGGAATTTGATCAAAGGCACGCTGCATCCCGAAATGGGGCATTTGATGGTTCGTCGTCATCCCGATGACTCGTTTGTGGGAGCATGTCCCTATCATCGCGATTGCTGGGAAGGACTGGCGAGTGGGCCGGCCCTCGAGCAACGATGGGGCGCTCCCGCGCATGAGCTACCGGAGCATCATGACGCGTGGGAAATGGAAGCGTATTATCTCGCGCATGGGCTTTACGCCGCTTGTGCGATGCTTTCACCGGAGCGTTTGATCATGGGCGGTGGAGTTTCTCAAGCACCGGGCTTGCACGCGAAAGTTGCTTCCTTACTCGATGTCTACAGTGCGGGTTACTTCGAAGCATTAGGGAAACGACTCGTTGCACCTCTGTTAGGACAGCAAGCGGGAATCATCGGAGCCTTACTGTTAGGGGCGAAGTCCTGAATGCACAATCGCGCTTCCCTTGCCCCTAGGGAAATGGTAAAAGGCGTGCGCTATGGCAGCCCAAACGATCGGTCACGGACCTCCGGTAAAACAGTTTTCCGTGATGTTACAGAATCGTGTCGGCGCGCTCGCCGCCCTAGTGAAAATGCTTCGCGGCACGGGCATCGAAGTTCTTGGAATGAGTGTGCAGGACGCACGCGATGCAACGATCGCACGCATCGTCGTGAGCGATCCCGAAACGACTGAGCAGTTGTTTCTGGAAAAAGGGATTCCGCACACGGTGTGTGAGTTGTTAGTGGTCGAGCTGAAAGAAGCGGGCCCGAATTTATTGCAGTGTCTCGATCACCTGATGGGGGCCGAGACGAACATCGATTTCTGTTATCCGTTGCTGTCGGTGTATCAGGGCTATTCACTGCTGGCGATGCATGTCGATGATCTCGACTTCGCGACGACGATTCTTAACTCGGCGGGCTTTACTTTGGTGTGGCAGGATACGTTGAGTCGGTGAAAGGGAGAGCTGTCGTCCAGCATTCACTATACACTATCGACACAAAGGCTGGTCCGATTTTACATTCTTTTTACAGACATAGTACAAGGGAATTGATAGATGTTTGATATGAAACGATTGCTACCTGCTGTTGTATTAGTTTTTTCTCTCTCGGCAATGGGGGTGTATGTCTGGAAATCTTCGCAGAAGGGCAAGCTGACTGCTGCGGAGGAGAAAGCGACAACTGATCCAAGCCAAGGTGATTTTTTGGAGCCGAAAATCATTGTGACTGATGAGGAAGTTCGCGCGACACGCGATGTGATGATGAGCACATCGAAGTCGGGTCTGATCATGAGCGAGGAAGACGTTCGGAAGATGTTAGAAGAACAGAAAAAAGCAGCTAAAGCGGGTACTCTGGTTCCCACGGTGCCCGATACCGATGATCTTGCTCCCTCCTCCAAAAATCCTGGGAGGGCGATTTCACCACAGGAATTGAAAGAACAAATCGAATCGATACGACAGCAGGCAAACCCTAAGTAAAATTTCCACCATGTTTTTGGATGCGTTCTATTTCTTCGCGGCCCCGCTCTTGAGCTTATTGATTCTCTTCGTGATTTTTTCGCCGCTGGAGAAATGTTTTCCGGCACAAGCGCAGAAAATTTTTCGCCCGCACTGGCGAACGGACTTTTGTTTTTTTCTCGGTCAATATTTGCTGTGGGGTGGCTTAGTGTTCGGTCTGTTAGCCCTGTGTGCACCGTGGCTTTCAACGATCCTGCCAAGCTCCTTTCGCTCCTTGGTGCAGTCACAGCCATGGTGGCTGCGAGCACTGGAAGTGGTGCTATTGAGCGATCTGCTGATCTACTGGGGTCATCGCATTCAGCATCGTGTGCCGTTTCTGTGGCGTTTCCATGCCGTGCATCACAGCGCGGAGCATCTCGACTGGCTAGCGGCTCATCGCGAGCATCCGCTCGATACAGTTTACACCGTAGGCCTGATCAATTTGCCAGCATTTTTGTTAGGCTTTGATCTCGCCACGCTCGCGGGTTTCACGGCGTTTCGCGGCATCTGGGCGATCTACATTCACTCCAATGTGCGCCTGCCGCTCGGACCGCTGCGGATGTTAATTGGTGCTCCGGAACTGCATCACTGGCATCATGCGAAGGAACGTTTCGCGGGAAATTATGCCAACCTCTCACCGTTGATGGATATTCTTTTTGGCACCTATCGGCATCCAGGTCATGAACCGCCGGCATTGGGCCTCGCCGAACCATTTCCGCGCAGCTATCTCGGTCAACTCATTCATCCGCTCCTACCGCGCAGAAAAAATCGCCGGACGAGTCATCGACCTAACGAAAACGTTTCAAGGCGCTAGCGCCTCGGCAATGTGTTTCCATTGCGCAACATCGGATTTAAGCTGATGTTTCTCCGCAAATTCATGAAGCTCTTTGGCACGCTTTGGCACATCAAGTTTGCAGGCCCACCACAACTTCGCATCGCACTCGGGGCAGAATACCAAGGGAGTGCGATCACTTTCGCCCTGATGGTTTGCGCCATTCATGCAGCATTCGTAGGCGATGCAATGCTTGATGCCAAACATGTGTGCGGTTTCGTGCACGGCGACTTGCAGGACGCGTCGTAAAAAAAGCTGCGCCTCCCTCACCGGATCGCCCATCCGCGCGGTGGACCACACGCCCACGCGATCACCGAGCGATGCCTGCCCAAAAACAAAATTCCAATCTTTTCCCGGCCATAAATCTTCGTTCGTAATCGCCAACACAGCCACCGCATCGGCAGGGCGGTTCGGCTTGAGAATTTGATATAAAATGTGAGTGCTGAGCAATTGCCGTTGGTTGGTGAAACCATTCGTGCGTTGGGCGGCAGCAGGTATTTTTTCCAAGCCAAGCGGCGGCATGAGTGCGATCTCCAGACCAAATACGATGCCCATGAATCTCCGCAAGGTATCGATGACTCTTTCCTGCTCTACCGTGAAGGTACCGATGGATTGCAGGTAGATTTTTTTGCGCACGGGTGTCGGGCGATTCGGTGCGATCGTACGATATTGCGCAAAGGTTTGCCCGGGTTCCTTGTGGCTTGCTAGCCAATCTCCTGATTCAGGTGCTGCCTTCTTAGTAAAAAGAGGCCGGATTTTTTCCATCTGCACCAAGTAGGTCGGCAGCAGCGTATCGTCGGCCTCCGCGGCGAATAACTTCCATCCTAAAATGGTAGAGCTACCGCACAGCAAACCAAGCTGCAATGCATGACGACGATTCACAATCATATTTCATAGGCTCTAACGATGCATCGAGAAAATTCTTAGGTCATTCCTGTTTTTAACAAAGAATCAGATGTCCTGACAAAGCCGGCAGAGTGGCCAGCTTCATGCCGGAGGTACGGGTGAGTCCACAAGTCGCACGAAACGACGCGCAATGCCCGGTGTGGCTGGCAGGGTTATTGGGATCACATCGGGATCATCATCGTTAGGAATGATGACAAGCGCGCCACTACTTTCGTCAGCAATAGCGATATCATTCCATGAAGCGAGATCGCTCGACCACCGCAGCACAAGATCATAGATTCCGCCCGAGCTATCAATTCGGCGGAAGGACACAACAGGGGTAGCGCCTATCGGGTACGCCACTAATATTGTATTGTTGCTCCCCTTTGTATTCTTCACCCGGTGCGGAACACGATTCTAGTGCGGTGAGAATCAACAAACTTCCTGTTGATAGTTTTACTTTCATGGCATTAATAGGATGAGATGTATTCCGAACAACTCTGCCCGAGGGGATGGGCAATGATCAATCCATTTTTTGGACCAATTTCTCAATGATTGTAATACTCAATTGGGCTAGCACAAACTAATTCTCAGTACTGCTATTACTTGTATTTATAAGCTCTTAGCATAAGGCGTCAGAATTACACATAGCAAACCTGCCTTTCACAAATTTACACAAACAAAACTACGATGTGAATGACAGAACATCATCAATGATTGCTCTGTAATTCGCAATTCGGATCAATGAACCGATCGCCGACCACGGGAAAACGCATTGCTTTTTTCTACACATGCGGCATGATGGGCATCTGATGATACGTTGTATATTTTTACTGCCGCTACTCATTCTCACCTCCTGTGCTACATGTTGGCGAGGGGGTGAACCACTACGCACGACCGAGCTAGCTTCGCTTCGAGCAGTGGCGGCTGATTTAAGCCAAGCGAAAAACATTCAAGTCTACCACGGACTGGCTCATCCACAGCGCGATAAGGATATTTATGCTCAACAACTGCGCACCTTACCCAATCGAAGATTTGAGGGTTTCGATTTTCATGCTCAGCCAGAGAAAGTTTCACCCCAACGCATTAGGGACATCGTCAATCTCTACTCCGATCCCGATTCCCATCAGGCGCTGGCTTCACCCAAAACAACCTGCTCCGGCTTTCACCCTGATTACGCGCTCGTTTGGTCTAACAAAAATGGCCAGCGCGTATTGCACATTTGCTACGGCTGTCACGAGTGGAAATACTTCGGCCCAGGCGGAATTCTGCACACCGATATCAATGAACCAGCGTATGATAAAAAAATCACACTGTGGTTGCCTCCCAAACCCTAACAATTTTCCGGAATGCCTGCTGATGCCTCGCCGCGAAGCGAAATGACCCTTCGCGGGGCAATGATTCTCGCGGCTGCGTTACTAGCATTCTTGATCGGCATCGCCCGCACCGATGGCACACTCGCATCGATCGGCCTGATCGGCCTTTTGCTTGTGCCATTTAGCGCTTGGCTGGGCAAACGCAATATGCGGGGCTTGCAATTGCATTGCCAAGCTGCCTCACGCACCTATGCTGGTCAGCCTTTTCCGCTTCGTCTGCAACTAGAACTCGCGCGCAATTCCGGAACCGCACAAGCAGTATCCGCGCGCATTCAGTTTCCGGGAGAATTCAGCCAGACATACAACTTCGATCATGTCACGGTGGACGCGGTGGTCACCACAGAAGAAATAGTTACCTTACCACGCCGGGGTGAGCGGGGAGAGTTGCCCTATTTGTTAGGGTCTGAATTTCCATTAGGTATTTGGAAACATTCTTGTAGCGGTTCCATCGCTCATGCTTTGTGCGTGTACCCAGGTCCTCTCGTTTCAAAAAAATTATCCATTCCGGGTTTGTGGCGCGATGCTGCATCGATGGCCGGCACAACCTATGGAGCGATGTCGGGAGAAATCCGTGGCCTACGACCTTGGCGAGCAGGCGATTCTTTAAAACGCATTCACCCGGCAGCCAGTGTTCGCGCCTATGCGCGTGGCACGGGACTGATCGTCGCTGAAACCGACCCACCTGGGTTTTTTCCCCAACATGTCACGGTGCTGTTCCATTCGTATGCAGGTGACCGAGCGATCATCCGACCGGAAATGTTTGAAAAAGCGTTAGGTTATCTATGCGGCACTTTGCGCACTTTTTGGCAGCAATCCATCCCCGCGACTCTGGTTGCTGATTTTGACGGCTGGCTGGAATACTCGTGCCGCAGCCGCAAAGACTTGGCAATGATTTTGGAACGTCTCGCACGGGTGCGACGCGCAACCGGCACTGAACAACACGAGTTGCAGCGCGCGCAGTTGCTCGTGGATGCGAATTCCTCACTCATTGTGATTTCCGATATGCCAATCGCAGACTGGCGTACGGCATTGATCAAACGACCCGTGTCAACGGTAGTGTTGCCAGTCAATGCAGCGCGTGAAAAACCCCAAAGAACGAAACGATGAAACGCTGGTGGATCGCAATCGTGGGATTGATCATCGCATACGCCCTAGTGCGCTATGGCTCGCGCCAAGGTACCGGTATCGGTATGGCATTGATTGCGAGTGCGATACTCCTGCTGGGGTTCTGGATTGCGTTAGGAAAAGGACGCGTGCATTCGCGGTCGCTTGCACATTGGCTCATCGCCGCAATGACTGCGCTTTCCTGTTGCTCATTGCTGACCTTGTTTTTTTTACACACACCGGCTGCTCTTGATGAAGTCTCCGAGCAAGTCATCGAATATCTCTCAGGACCGGAACAGCGACAAACGCAACAACTGGAACAGCACGTCAACCAGCGCAAAAAACAGTCGGGTAATTGGCTCTGGAATGAACAAAACATTCGTCCTCTGCCTCGTCGTGCCAACCTAAAGCCAGGCAATCAACCAGAAGTTTTCTTGCAACTTGACGATCCCGCCGAATCACCAAAACTGATGCAACGTCGCGCCTACATCAGCGCCTTCGCCTTAGGCACTTACGGTGAAGCCGCATGGTCGCTCACACCAGCCGATACGGCCAATCCACCAGCATTCCCTTTACGCCCAGGCAAACTTCTGCGCTATGAAATTTTCCACCCGAGTGATCCCTCCGGTCAAACGCCACTGGTTGCCCTGCAAGGACTGCGCGATGCGGAAATCGCGCCGCTCTCCTATCGCGGTGACGGCATCGTAATTCTACCACCGAGCGAGGGAGTCATCGGCTACCGCTACCGCGCTAGTTCGCAACCGCTCGCCATTGATGACCTCGATGAAACAGCACAGGCCGCAGCGCGCACCTCTGTTCCGGCAGCGTGGTTGCAGTTGCCGGACGATGAAAACTTGGTCATGGGCATACGCGGACTGAACGCGGAAAGTGTTACCGCTGGATCGTTGAAAAAACAACTACTACAAATTCGTAAGTCGCTGAGTGAAGAATGCCGGTACTCACTCGATATCGCCAATCCCGACAATCGCGATCCTTTAGAAAACTTTCTGTTTTATGAAAAAAGCGGCCATTGCGAACTTTTCGCCACCGCAGGCGTCATGGCCGCGCGAGCCATGGGTATACCGGCACGGATTAGCTACGGTTGGGCCGGCGGCTCCTACTATGAAAATAGTAATTTGTTCGTCTTTCGTGCTCGTGAAGCGCATGCTTGGACGGAAGTTTTGATCGCCGATGTCGGCTGGGTAGTGATGGACTGCACACCCGCTGCGGCTATTGGGCAAAGTCGTTCCGCACCACCGGGGGAAACGCCCTTATCCGATGATGAAGAGATCGCTATGGAAGATCAGCAAGATCTTGCAGAGCAGGACCTCACGCGCATTTCCGCGGTGATTGGCATCATCGGATTGGTGACGGCGGCATTGGCAGCAGCATGCATGGGATGGTCCCGCAAGCAAATGACAACGACACATCCTGCACTTGCGGCGGGTGCGGCTCCCACTGGCTATTATCGAACGTTTTTGCAATTCTGTGGCCAGCAACAGATCGTCGTCAAACCCCATCACACCCTGCACCAGTTGTTGCGGAAATTTTCCTCCATCCCGACCTTCGCCGCATCGCTGCAGCGCTATCATTACTCCACTCGATATGGCAGAAATACGCCCGATGCAACCACGGAAAAAAAGCTACAACAAGAAATCCGTGAGTCGATCGAATAAAGAGTCTTACCCTTTACATATTCATTCTTGACCACGTTTTTCTAACGCTCTAAATCAATGCATGATACAAAAGTTTTTTTTCTTATGGTTCTGTGTATTGGTGCATGGAGTGCAGGCTCGAACATGGACTGATATCAACGGTAAGGCGATTGAAGCCGACATTTTGCGCGCTGATATCACAAGTGTTACGGTTCGCTTCAATGGCAAGGAAGTCAAAATTCCGTTAGTGCGGTTGTCGGAAAAAGATCAAAATTTTGTCGATGAGTGGCTAAAAAGTGGTGCGCCGGAAGATGAAAATGAAAATGAAGATGATGATGATGATGAGGAACCAGCCAAAGCCACAACAGAAGCAAAACCGACTCCCATGCCCAGCGCAAACAAAGGCGGGGAAAGTAACAGCACCACGTTCGACGGCAAACCTCTCGAAACCGGCGGTAAAGTCAATCTCTACGATTACGACTATGACCCCGAGCGATTGAAACAGGTCAGCGAAAAATTCAAAGGCACCGATACAGGCTACAAGATTGGTCTAGCGGTGCCAGCCAATTTTGATCCTAGCAAACCGCAAAAAGTATTCATTGCCATGACTGCCGTAAACAATGATGGGCAAGCTCGTTCGGGCAATACCGGCGCGATGCGCACTTATGCCCGTCAATGTGCCGAGGCAGGCTGGGTTTGCCTCGCTTATGATACCAATATCGGTGTCGCGAAGCATAATTCTGATATCTACGCTTGTTTCGAATTATTAAATCGCGTCTGGCCCGACGTAAAAGGATGGCAATTTGCCGTAGGGGGATTTTCCGGTGGTTCCAAGGCCTGCTTTGATCCATGCGCGTATCTGCTGAAGGAAGAATACAGCATAGTCGGCGCCTATCTTGGCGGCTGCAACGCGGATCATAGCCAATTCGGCAAAGATCGCTACAAAACATCGGCGGGCTCCTATAAGAAACTCAAAATCTACATGAGCACTGGGGATAAAGATGGCCTTGTTAAAGAACCACAGCGCTTGGGAGTCGTTGCGAGTCTAAAAGGCAATGGCATGCGAAATGTAAAAGATATGGTATTCGATGGGGGCCACAGTTTTTATCAACCGCATTTCCTTGAGGCGCTGAAGTGGTTCGAGTCTTCAGAGCAGTGAGCGCGGATTCGAAAAATAAGTCATAAGCCTAGAAGCCATCCTTTTTTACTCGCCAAAAATCGGCGGTTTCCAGTTGGGGGGAAGCTTTCCTTGCGGACGAACGCCCCGTGAACCTTTCGGGATGGGATGATCAGCAGCGGTTTGCAAGGGCATTTCATCAGGGAGATGCTTGATGCGGAAATCCTTAAACTGAACTTTCATCGCGGGGCCGACGTGAACTTGCACAGCGAGCACTCCTTCGAGCGCACGACCTTTTTCATCAAGGTCAATGAGGTCGGCTGTCGGGTGGCCGTTAATCCAATGTTGATGATGATTGCCGCGCACGAGCACGCGAAAATCCTGCCATTCATTCGGTGGAAATTTTTTCACCTCGATGGTACCGATGATCCATGGCTGGCCATCGGGGGCGATGATGACTTTTTCGCCAGTGTGTGAGAGAATGCGACGACCACGCTCTTCGTAAAGCATACCGTGATAGTCGGATGCGTTGGCTACGATGTCGCACTGGTAGCCATCGACAATGTCGAGGCCGACTTCGGGTCGCATTTCTCCGCGGTACTGGAGACCGCTATTGCCGCCGGGGCTGATTTTTACTTTCACTTGCAAATCGAAGTTACGGATTGAGGAACCCTTCCAAGAAAGGAAACGATTTTCCTTGAGCTTGCCATCCGTTACACCGGTGATCGCGCCGTCTTCCACGGACCAATAAGCGGGATCGCCGTCCCAGCCCTTCAACGTTATGCCATCGAAGAGTGTGACGAAACCATCGGCCCCCGGCTTGTCAGTAACGGCAGCGGATGATTCCGGGTGTGGCATGGTGGAGGGAGTAAAGGGCTTGGTGGGTGGCATCAGTGGACCACCGTGTTCTATCACAGCAGCGTCAGTGCGTTCTCGCATCTCCTTGAGAGTGGCCGCGTGCGCGGGATCTTTGGCGAGATTGATAAGTTCATCTGGATCTTTTGTTAGATCGTGGAGAAATTCGTAGTTGCCATGATCGATATAGCGAGCGTACTTGTAGTGCCCATCACGAATCCCCTCAAACGCAGGGATGCGATCACGCACAGCAAAATGCTCGTGAAATGTTTCCGTGCGCCATATAGCCGGGACTTTTCCTTCGACGATGCCGCGCAGACTTCGACCTTCAAACGCAACGGGAATTTCTGCACCGGCCCAATCGAGAAAGGTCGCCGGGAAATCAACGTTAAGCGCATAGGCATCGGTCAACTTGCCTCGCTGCGTTGCAGGCACACGAGGATCAGCGATGATCAGTGGGATGCTGATCGATTCATCGTAGTGCGACCATTTGCCAGAGAGGCCACGATTCGCCATGATGTAGCCGTTGTCGGCAGTGTAAACGATGATGGTGTTCTCCGCGAGGCCGGCGGCTTCGAGCTCCTTCAAAAAGCGGGCGATGGCTTTATCGATTCCGCTGGTCATGCGGTAATAAGCACGCATGTTGTGCTCATACTTGTAGGGCGTGTTCCACTGCCAAAAGTATCGCTCGCGGGTGATTGAGGTTTTGAAAAAATCGGGGAGTTTCTCGAAAATTTCGGGATCGTTGAGGCGTGGCAGTGGCACGGAGATTTTTTCATACATGCCATCCGTCGACTGCGGCCAAGGATTGTGGCCCATGCCGGGGCGACGGTCGTCATCCTCCGCATGACAAGCATTGAACCAGAGGTTGAGCGCGAACGGTTTGTCCTTACTTTGCTTTTTCAAAAAATTGATGCCACGATCGACGATGAGATCGGTCTCATGGCGCGAGGTGCCATCGGGAAGCTTTTTGAAAAACGGATCGCGATCAATGAATTCAAACTCGTCGAAATGAGCTTCGGGTTTAAAATCGGCCGGCATCCTTGCGTGCCATTTGCCAAAGTGTGCGGTATCATAGCCGTTTTGGGAGAGGATATCGGTGTATAAAGTTTTGATAGCTTCGGGTGTTGCAAGGTCGCGATCATTCGGTGTGCCGTAGCGACGCGCGCTGAGACCGGTGAGGATATTCGTGCGACTCACCCAGCAGATTGGCTGGCTAACGAAGGCGTTAGTGAAACGAACCCCCTTGGCCGCGAGGCTGTCGATGGTGGGCGTTTGCACAACAGGATTTCCGTAACATCCGAGCATTGCTGCAGATTGGTCATCGGCAAAAAAGAAAACGATGTTCGGTTTGTCGGGCGCGGCGCGGAGAGACGTCGTAGCAATAACCAGTGCGAAAATGAAACTACGGGAGAACATAATGGTTTTGATAAGAACAAAGTTATGAAGAAACGGGGACTGCAACTCAAGCGTATTTCTGTAATGCGTCACATCGATCGCGTGGGCTATTAGAAGAATCGGAATCTACGCCAGCTCGCGGCTCGGCGAATAGGACTTGTGCGGATGACAGTTTGGCTTACAGTTCCGCGTAGTTTCTACGCGCTACAATGCGATGCACCATCTTCCTATTTTGCCATGAATCCTGTCTCGATTTTCAATGATGTGATCGGCCCCGTGATGCGCGGGCCATCGAGTTCTCACTGCGCGGCAGCCCTCCGAATCGGTCGCTTGGCGCGTGATTTGATGGATGGGGAAATTTCCTCCGTGCTGGTCGAGTTCGATCGCGAGGGGTCGCTGCCGACGACGCATGATAGCCAAGGCTCCGACATGGGTTTGTTTGGTGGCTTGCTCGGCTGGGAAGCGGACGATGAACGTTTGCCGAATTCGATGCAAACGTTTCAAGACAGTGGTTCCTTGGTGAACATTGTCACCGTTGATGTCGGCGACCCGCATCCAAACACCTATCGCCTAACGCTCACCAATGCGCGCGAGAAACATTCGATCATCGCGATTTCCACTGGCGGCGGGATGATGGAAGTACTGAGCATCGATGGCATCGCGTTGCACATGGATGGCGGCTATCACGAGACGCTGCTGTGGGTAGCGTCTGGCACGCAGTTATCATGGGACGGCGCGGAAGTGATCACGCACGACGCGGGCTCACAGCAGTTGTTGCAAATGAAGGCCGACCATTTTGTTGAGGCGGCACCTGGTCAAGCGACGATGGTGAAACGCCTCGCGCCCGTGCTGCCGGTGCCTTCGCGGAAAAATCTCACGCTGCCTTTTTCCTCATGCACAGAGATGTTGCAGTATGATGGGGATAAAAACACGCCGCTATGGAAATTGGCAGTCGCTTATGAAATGGCGCGCGGAAATTTCACTGAAGCAGAAGTCATCGAGCGGATGAAAAACATCGTGCGTATTTTACGACGGTCGATCGCTGGTGGTATTGCGGGCACGTCTTATGAAGACCGCGTGCTGCATCACCAGAGTGGAAAATTTGCCGAGCTAATGAAAGCCGGACGTTTGCTTGATGGCGGTGCGTTGAATCGCATCGTGCTGTATGTGACGGCTCTGATGGAAGTGAAGAGCTCCATGGGCGTGATCGTCGCGGCGCCTACAGCTGGTGCTTGTGCAGCCTTGCCCGGTGCGGTGATCGCGATGGCGGAGTCACTCGGTTTGGACGAAGAAGAAATGGCCAAGGCGATGCTCGCTGCGGGATTGATCGGCGTGTTTATTGCGACGCGCTGGACCTTCGCGGCGGAAGTCGGCGGCTGTCAGGCGGAAGGTGGCTCGGCCGCTTGCATGGCGGGCGCGGCACTGATCACACTCGCCAGCGGCACACGCGACCAGGGCATCGCTGCGGCATCGATGGCATTCCAGTCGATGCTCGGCTTGATCTGCGATCCAATCGCGAATCGCGTCGAAGCACCATGTCTCGGGAAAAATGTCATGGCAGCGAGCAATGCGCTGTCGTGCGCGAACATGGCCTTGGCGGACTTCGATCCGCTCATCCCGCTTGATGAAGTCATCGATTCGGCGAAACACGTTTCCACCATGATGCCGCGCGAACACCGCTGCACTTCACTCGGTGGTCTCGCAATCACACCAACTTCGTTAGAAATCGAACGCAAACTCGCCTCACTCAAAAGCAAGGGCTGCGGCACTTGCGCCTGTCACTAAACCTCGACTATGAAACACCTGTTATTTGCTGTTAGCCTAACACTTTTCTCGCAGGCAGCACCACCTCGTGATGCCGTGCCACTTGACGCACCGCAGTGGCCGCAAAATTATCGCCTGCATCTCGAAGGAGCAGCGAAGATTTCTTGGGGCGATGCTTTGACTGTGCCACTGGATGCCAAAGCCGTTCACGATATCACCATTGAGCATCCCGAAAAAGGCGCGCCCGTATTGCGCTTGTGGACCAATGGAAAGCTCGTGCGCGGACCTGAGAAAGTGCCATCGCTGCACATGACGGGCGGTGAGTTTCCCGATGCCGGACTCGATCTCGGTGCGGACTTCACGGCGATGGTGACCTTCGTTACCAAAGAGGACGGCACCCTGTTTGCGAAGTGCGAGGCGAAAGAAAAGTGGTCGAAAGATGCGAAGGGCTTGTTCGTAAAAAACGGGAAATTACTTTATGACATCGGCTGGCTCGGTGAATTGAGCGGCGGGCCGAAAGTCACCGATGGCAAGGAGCATACGGCAGTTTTTTCCGTTTACAAAGGTCAGGCGCAGCTTTGGCTGGATGGCAAAAAGATCGCGGAGAAAACGGATTTTACCCGACCCGACATTGCGACGCACGTATGGAAAGTGGGTATCGCGACGAGTGACTTTGGTGGCAACTTTGAGAAAGGCAGCATCGCGAAACTTCGTTTCTGGAAGCGCGATATGGATGGCGATGAAATCGCACTGCTGTATCAAAACAATGCCGAGGGCGCAAACACACCGGATTTCACCTATTTACCAAAATCGGCGCAGAAGCCAAAGATCGAAGGCGGCACGGGCTGGGTGCAGGCTCTGGAACGCAGCGACCATGCCGCGATTGTAAGTGGCTGGAATGCGGAGTCGATGAAAGAAGGCAATGCGATCTACCAAGCGATGTGCATCATATGCCACGGCGATAAGGAGAAGCAAGGCTCACTTCCCACGGCGCTCCGTTTTGCCGAAGGCCCCTTCAAAAATGGCGCGGATCCGTTTTCGATGTATCACACGCTCACGCACGGCTACAATCAAATGACCGCGCAGCCACAATACACCACGGCGCAGAAATACGCGGTCATTCACTACATCCGCGAGACGTTTTTGCGCAATCATAACCCTTCGCAGTACACTCCGATCACGGAGGAATATCTCGCTTCGCTACCGAAAGCGATGGCTACGGCAAAAGTCGAAAAAGAAGATCGCTCATTACCGCCCTACAAACGCATGGAGCTCGGACCTTTCTTGCAGTGGACCTATCAAGTCGCGCCAGGAAACATCGCGCAAAAAGGTATCGCCATTCGTCTCGATGACGGTCCCGGCGGCGTGACCAAAGGTCGAGCCTGGATGGTCTATGATCACGACACCATGCGCGTGGCAGCAGCGACCACGGGTGACTTCGTCGATTGGCGCGGCATCGCGTTTGATGGCAGCCACGGCTCGCACACATCACTTGCAGGGGATAAGCATTTCATCAATCCGGTGGGACCAGGGTGGAGTCTCGGCGACTTCGATGACAAACGCGAGCCTGCCAAAGACGGCAAAAAATATGGCCCGCATCCCGGGCTAAAATACAAAGGCATTTCGGTCTATCAGAATCAATCTGTTATCGAAGCGGAAATTTTCGGCGCGCCTGTTCTCGATTCTCCTGCCTGGATCGATTATGGTAACACGCCGGTGTTTGTCCGCACGATCAATGTGGGAGCCGCCGCGCAGCCGCTGCGTTTGCGCGTGGCACCAGACACGGCGACTGTGGCATCCGCGGGCGACGGAACCCTTGCCAAGGAACAGGGCTTCTGGGTGGCGACTTTGCCCGCCAATGCGAAGACTCGTTTTTTTATCTCTCGTGCGGATGCAGCGACTCTGGCTTCTCTCACCAAATCTTTTGCCACACCACTCGACCTCGCCCCTCTTCTCAAAGGCGGTCCTGCGAAGTTGACGCAGACAGTCACCACAACTTCGGTGGCAGGAAAAGAAATCGCGGCTTTTGTTGCCGATGAATTTCCTCTGCCGATTGACAATCCCTATCAAAGCTGGATGCGTCCCGGAGGTTTTGATTTCACGCCAGATGGCAAAGGCGCGATCGTGGCAATGTGGAATGGCGATGTCTGGCGCGTCGATGGCATTAAAGACAAAGCCCCGGCAACTCTCACATGGCGCCGGATTGCTAGCGGCTTGTTCCAACCACTCGGCGTGAAATTCCGGGGCGATGAGTTGTTTGTCACTTGTCGTGATCAGCTTGCAAAACTCGTGGATATCAATGGCGATGGCGAAATTGATCGCATCGAATGCTTCAACAACGACGCCCAAGTCACCGAGCATTTCCATGAATTCGCCATGGGCTTGCAGACCGACAAGGACGGAAATTTCTACTACGCGAAGTCCGCGCGGCATGCGCTCGATAGCATCGTGCCGCAACACGGCACTTTACTCAAAGTTTCCGCTGATGGAACTACTACGGAAATCGTAGCAAATGGCTTCCGCGCGGCGAACGGCGTTTGCATCAATGACGACGGGAGTTTTTTCGTGACGGATCAAGAAGGCCACTGGACGCCGAAGAATCGCATCAATCGCGTCAAACCCGGAGGCTTTTATGGCAACATGTTTGGCTACTCCAGTGTCACCGACACGGCCGACTCCGCGATGGAACAACCGATGGTATGGATGACCAATGCCAAAGATCGTAGCCCTGCTGAATTATTGTGGGTGCCGAAACATGCGTGGGGCAGTCTGGGTGGCAGCTTGCTGAATCTCAGTTACGGCACCGGACGAGTCTTCATCGTGCCGCATGAGGAAGTGAACGGCCAATGGCAAGGCGCGGTGTGTGAATTGCCGATGCCCGCCTTCGCCACTGGCATCATGCGCGGACGCTTTGGTGATGATGGAGCGCTATATACATGTGGCATGTTTGCCTGGGCGGGCAATGCTCAAGCACCCGGCGGCTTCCATCGCATCCGTAGAGGCAGTAGCAACGAGCCCGTTCCCGTTACGGTTCACGCGGCGAAAGGGAAAATTTCTGTGACCTTCAGCGAGCCCATCGGACCGATGCCCTGCGAAATGAAAGTCTGGTCGCTATTGCGCAGCGCCAAGTATGGCTCGCAGCATCAAAATGAAAAACCACTCACGATCTCGGGCACGCAGCTTAGCGATCACAAACGCACGTTGATCATCGCCATCCCCGATCTCGCGCCGACGCAATGCTACGAATTAAAAATCGGTGACAGCGTTCTGCACGGCACCATTCATCAATTGAACCCATGAAATCATTTTTTCAAGCTCTCTGCTTTCTCAGCTTGATTCATTCGCCGAGCCTCAGCGCGGAGGGCACTAAACCCAACGTCATTTTCATCCTCTGCGATGATCTCGGCTACTCGGACATCGGTTGCTACGGCAGCGAAATCGCCACTCCAAATCTCGATGCGCTAGCGAAGGATGGCTTGCGCTTCACGCAGTTCTATAACACCACGCGTTGCTGGCCCACTCGCGGGGCGTTGTTGACTGGTTATTATGCGCAGCAAATCGGTCGTGATCGCTTGCCGAACTTGCCCGGCGGCGTGATGAAAAATCGTCCCGCTTGGGCTCCACTGCTGCCCGCCCTTTTGAAAGAAGCCGGCTACCTCAGCTATCACTCGGGCAAATGGCACATCGACGGAAAAGTGTTAGAGGGAGGGTTTGATCGCTCGCGCAACATCGTCAGTCCGGGAAATTTTTTCACCACCGCAGGCACCTCCATCGATGACGTGCCGCTCAAGCCTGTGCAAACCGGGGAAGAACATTACATCACCATCGCCACCGCCGATCACGCCATCGAGTGCTTAAAGGATCACGCCAAGGACACGCCCGACAAACCATTTTTTCAATACATCGCCTTTCACGCGCCCCACTTTCCCCTCCACGCTCTGCCTCAGGACATCGCGAAATACAGCGGCATGTATAGCTCTGGCTGGGACGCCTTGCGCAAATCACGCTTTGAAAAACAAAAAGCCATGGGCCTGACCAAGGGCGAGCTATCTGCACTCGTGCGCGAAGTGGGTCCTCCCGCGAAGTTCCCTGATGCCCAAAAACATCTGCTGCCCGGTGAAGTGTATGACACGCCGCCATGGACCGAACTCACGCCCGAGCAACAAGCTTTCCAAGCCCACAAGATGGCAATTCATGCCGCGATGGTTGATCGCATGGATCAAGAAATTGGTCGCATCATCGCGCAGCTCAAAGCGATGGACGCCTTTGGAAACACCCTCATCATGTTCGCGTCCGATAACGGAGCGAGCGCCGAAATCATGATCCGCGATGGCGGCCACGATCCGAAAGCGGAACTCGGGTCTGCGACGACCTACCCCTGCCTCGGCCCAGGCTTTTCCAGTGCTGCGAACACACCTTTCCGCATGCACAAATCCTGGGTTCACGAGGGTGGCATTAGCACGCCGCTCATCGCCCACTGGCCTCGCGGCATCAAGCAAAAAAACGAACTACGCCACACTCCCGCGCACGTCATCGACATCGTGCCGACCGTTCTCGAACTCGCTGGCGTGACTAAACCAACCCAGTGGAAAGACACCCCCATTCCCGCCGCACCGGGTAGGAGCCTCGTCGCCGCTTTCAATGCCGACAAAACCATCGAACGCGATAGCCTTTGGTGGCTCCATGAAGGCCACCGCGCGATTCGCGTGGGCGATTGGAAACTCGTCGCCTTCAGTGAAAAAGAGTGGGAACTCTACAACCTCGTCACGGATCGCGCCGAACAAAAAAACCTCGCCCCTGAACAACCGGATCGCGTCAAACAACTCGCTGCCGAATGGGAAAAACAAACCAAAGAATTCACTGAGTTAGTGCGGTAAAAACGAGATCTCCAATGCCGCCGGGAACTTCATGGAGCAAGCAGGTTTGGTCATTTCTTAGTGAAAAATTTGGCGAAAAAAAGCCCTCGACCGATTCGGTCGAGGGCTTTTGCGTTGAGGGACGGGATCGCAGTGCAAGAAGTAGCCGCCGAGACGGCAGCTCACGCTGTTATTCTGTAACGTTCGCTTTGAGGCGGGCGAATTTCTTCGGATCGCTGCCTATTGGCACGGTCAGGGTGATGGTATCGAAACCAGCGGGACTGTTTTCTGTCACGACTACGCCAGCGGTGGAACCTGCGGTATTGGAGCCGACGGTGTAGGTCGTTGGCCAGCCGGTAAGGGTCGTGCCGACTTCGATGGTGCAGCCGGTGATCCCATCGATCGAGCTGCGTTTGCGCTCGAAAGTGAAAATCATGTCGGTGGCGGTCGTGGTGACTTCTGGCAGTTTGCTGAGGTCGTTGGTGCTCACATCACCGCCGAGCAGGAACTCGATGGCGTTGTTCACACCGTCGCCGTCTTTGTCTTGGCCAGGAGCGCTGCTGATGGCATTGGTGAGGGCCCAGGTTTGATACGCATTGCGCACGGTGATGATGGTATCATCTGTTACCGGAACGACCAAGTCATTCAAGGCCACATCTTCGATCACCGCACCGGTAGGGATGCGAAGGTTCAGGGTGCCGGCACTGTTGGCGGTGACTGCTACGGTGAAAACTCCGGAGGTCGGCGAGGTTTCACTGATGGCGCCTACCGTGATGCCGGCGCTGCCGTCGTTATCAAAATCCACCGCGGTCACTGATGCGTCATCGATGTCCTCGCTGAAGGTGACGGTGTAGGTAACAGTCGCACCGATGTTGATCGGACCCCCGCTGACGTTATCCGTGATGCTGGTGAGTGTAGGTGGTGTCATATCGCCGCCATCTGGGGTAGCGATGAGGTAGCCGTTGACATCAAGATCGAAGTTGATGAATCCCGCTGCGGAGATTAGTAGTAGCTGATTATCGGTGAGACCTGCCGCATCGGTGCCGAAGCGCAATGAAGCACCAGAAACAAAAGTGCCGGTGATGTTGAGCGTGGCACCAGTCCAGTCCACCGAGCTGCTGTTGGCAAATGCTAGCGCGGCACCCGTGCCGAGGTTGATGGTCGAATTTGCATTCGTCACGTCGAGCGAGCCAGCAGAATCGGTAAAGGTGGCGGCATTGAAAGTGCCATCGTCAATGGAAACATTGGATGCGTCAGGGATGACGTTATTAGCGCCCATGGCGAGAATGCCGCCAGACACTGTGGTGGTTCCGGAGTAGGTGTTTATGTTGCTGAGGGTGAGCGTGCCGCCTCCTTGCTTGAGCAAGGCGCCCGAGGTGGTGCCGATAATGCTGTTGATAGTGGTGTTGCCCGCACCGCCCACGGTCAGGCCAAAATTCGGGCCGGTGATGGTGCCCGTGTTGCTGAGGGTGAGTGTACCGGCGTCGCTTTGGATGCGAGAGAGGCTGCCGAGAGTCACGAGTCCACCATAGTTGTTGTCACCGCTGATATTGCGCATGGCGCCGGTGGTGCTGATGCCGGTGCCGTTGAGCGTAATCGCCTCGTTTCCGACGGTGATGCCACCTTGGATTTGCAGCGCTGCGCCGGAGGTGACCAAAGTACCCGTGGTCGTCGCACCAAGCGCATTGGCGTGCTGGATGTTGAGCACTCCTTGGGAAACCAAGGTGGGACCGGAGTAGGTGTTGTTGCCGGAAACCACCCAGGTGCCTGTGCCGGACTTGGTCAATGAAACGGAGTTGATGACATTGGGGATGGTGAAAAGAACCCCCACGTTGAAGTTGGAGTTGTTGGCGCCGGCGTAGCTTGCGCTCAGCGTTACAACTCTGGTCAAAGGATTGATCGCCGTGATGGTGGTGCCTACGGCGAGAATGGAGCCCGTAATCGTCGCGCCGACGGAAATCCCCTCAACGGATCCCAGCGTGAGGGTATTTCCGTTCGCGGTCTTTCTCTCGCCGTTCGGGACAGTGCCGGGAGCAGTGGGGCTCGAATGATTGGCAATCACGCCGGCGAAGGTGCTGAGGCCGGCTCCTGAGCCTCCGAGTATCAGGTTCTTCGCTTGGCTACCAGTGACCAGCAGGTCGGGTTGAATGGTCAAGGCCTGCCCGCTGGCGTTGTTGATCTGCTGGTTGACGTTGGCCCCGGCCATTTCGAAGCGGCGGTTGGCCAACGTGAGCGGGGCGACCGCCGTGCTAGCCAAGCTGAAGTTTTGGCTGGTCGATGAAACGGTGCCTGCTCCGAAAGTGATGTTTCCCGTCCCGAATGTGTCAGTGTCCGGAAGGCTTGCCACGTTGATGGAGCATTGTTGGGTTCCATTGCTGTGAGTGAAACGAACCGGGCCGGTGAAGGTGTTGGCGGTGCCGTTGAGGGTCAGGGTCATCGCGCCCTGCCCGCCATTCGCCGCAGAGAGACCGCCACTACCGACAACGTTTGCGTTGACCGTGAGGCCGCTGTTGTTGTTGCAGACGGTCACCTGACTGCCGTTGTTCAGCGTGATGCCGCCGGTGGTGGTGTGGGCGCCATTCGTGTACAAAAAGGCATTGGCGTTGAACGTGATCGGATTGTTGTTGAGCGAGAGGTTGCCAAAGTCGACGCTGCCCTGATTTACGATGACGCCGCCGGTGAAGCTGTTGGTTCCAGTGATTCGAAGGCTGCCAGGGCCGTTCTTGACCAGCGTCACGGGTTGGCCGTTGTTGTTGACAATGTTGGACAAGATCTCGGGGGTGTTGCCCAAAGTTCCACCTGTGAGCCCGACGGAAAGTGGTTGGGCCGAGTTGAATTGGTGAATTACCAGATCCGCAGGGGCGGTGCCATCACCGGCAGTGATGCTGCCGTTGTTGATATTGATGTTGGTGTTGGCACCCGTCATGAGTAGACCGCCGCTGGTGAGGGTTAGGGTGTTGCCTGCTAAGATGTCGAATGTGCTGTTTGCAGCCGGGTTCTCGAACTTCAGGCTGTTGGTGGTGCGATTTGAACTGGCTGGTAGAGTGGCGCCTGCGGTGATGCGGGAGTTGTTCGTGTTTGTGACGTTGCCGACAGTGGCGGTGTCCAGCGCTGTATAGCCCGCATACGCAGAGAAGGAAAAAGGGCTGGCCACATCGACGGTAGTTGCCCAATCGTAGCCGGTGTTGGCGGTGCCGTTGGCAAAAATGACGCGGCCCCCGTAGATGCCGGTGGCGTCTTTATCCGTTGTGGTGGTGATGGCGAGCGTGCCAGTGCCGGAGCTGAGCGCTCTACCGACTACAAAGCTTCCGCCCGATGCTGTTGCGGTGATGGAACCAAGAGTGATGGCGGTATCGGTGCCGTTGTTCGGATTCACTAACAGACTGCCGCCACCAGAATTCACGGTCAGATTGCCGAGGGTCTGGCTGGTGCTGCCTGTGGGGCTGCTCGTGATGGTGAGATTTCCGCCGCCGCCGAGTGCAAGAGCGTTGCCATTGTTGATCAAATCCGTAGGCGCGAGCAGATTGCTGTAGTTGAGCGCCAGCGTCCCGCCATTGACGTTTAGCCCGCCGGTAAAGGTGCTTGCTGCCGTGCCATTAATCGTAAGTGAGCCGACGCCGATTTTGGTCAATCCTTGGGAGCCGTTGAGAAGGGTGTCGGTTCCGGCCCCAATGACAGCGGTGGCTCCATTAGCGGTGGTGATTTTACCCCCTGTGCCAGCTAAGGCGATGGAGCCGCTTGCGCCGCTGAGGGTGGTAGTGCCTTCTTCGAAATTGAGGCTAGCTGCCGTTTGAGCGTCGGCGAGAGAGACGGTAAAAGAGCCTGTGGCGTTGATGCCAGCGGAGAAGAGGAGGTCATCGGCAGCAGTAGTGGTGTAGGCAGAGACACTAACTGTTCCATTGGAACTAGTACTCCACGTGCTGCCGCTTGTGGACCAGTTGCCGCTGGGAGTGGCGCCACCCGCACCAGCGGTCGTGTCATCGATGTCCCAGTAGTAACTGGCGGCTTGAGCAAGGGGCGTGGCCAATACGGCACAAGCTGTTAGGAGGAATGTCAGTAAGGATGGTTTTGTTTTCATGAGGTTTAATGGGTTATGTGAATATCTAACGAGTAACAATTAACGGACTATAATAGATAATTTGTATTATCATTTCTAAAGCTGTAGTTACGCGGGGCAATGTCAAGGCGATTTTTTGAGATTTTGTCATTCCTCCGATTTGCTGCTACTCATCAAGTAAGCAAAGACGTCCGGCACCTCTGGAAACCTAGCCGCCTTCCAATTGCGGGTTCTGGTTTTGAGCGATCGCCTATTGCCCTAGCAACATAGCGATCTCGGGAAAACGATTCTGTCAGTCAAAGAATGATCTGTCCCTTTTTCAACAAGTCTCTCGCAGGGTCAAGTATCACTTGGCTCAGGGAGCTTGATCGAGAACTTGGTCTCGTGACCGGGCAGAGAGCTGACGGAAATCTCGCCACCATGGGCTTCGATCGCGCGTTTGACGATCGATAGCCCCAAGCCGGTGCCTTTGATGGCGGAGTTTGTGTGATTTTGATCCACACGGTAAAAGCGTTTGAAAACAAAGGGCAAGTGACTTGAGGGAATACCGATGCCATCATCCGCTACGGAAATATGAATGCCATCGTCCTCTTGTTTCGCGGCGACCGTTACCGTTAAACCAGGGCGCGGGTTTTGTTTGAGGGCGTTTTCGATTAAATTGAAAAGTACCTGCGTCCAATAAAAGCGATCACCCGTAATCAATAAAGTGCGATCAACGGCTCCGTAATGAACCTTCGCTTCCTGACTGACAATCAGATGCTCAAGACGCTCTAAGACGTCCTGCACGCAACTGTGAAATTCGAAGGGCTCGATGCTAAGTGCCGCAGCTTCGCCAGACTCCAGTCGAGAAATGACCAACATGTCCTCAACAATGCGCGAGACGCGGTCGGTGTGTTTCGACATGATGCTCAGGAAACGTGAGGCTTGGTGATGATCGCGCAGGCCGCCATCCTCTAACAAATTTTCTAGGTAGCCTTGGATAATGGCGAGTGGCGTGCGCAGCTCGTGGGAGGCATTGGCAACGAAGTCCTTGCGCACTTGCTCGCTCTGGAATTCGGCGGTGAGGTCGCGCAGTAGAACGCGCAACTTCGCTTGCGGGTAAGCCTCGGCGGGGAGTGGGGCCACATCAAGCAACCAAGCGTTCACGCCGCGGTTTTCGCGACCACCGAGCGGAGAGAGCTGTTGTGGCAACACAATGCGCTGGACCACGGGTTTGTTTTTTTGTTCGCAGTGGTGGATCGCCTCGATGAATCGCGCGTCCGGAAATGCGGCTTGCGGCGACTGCCCAATCAGATTGCGATCGGAAAACATCTTTCGTGCCGCAATGTTGGCATAGCAGACATTGCCATCGTGATCAACGAGAAACAATGCATCCGAGAGACCATCAAGCAGAAGCTCGTGGCGTCTTCGTTCGGCTTCCAAGGCCTCATTGTGGATGATTTTCACCTGTTGTTTTTCTTGCTTGAATCGTTTTTTTTCTCTGCCATTTCTCACATATAGCCATGCGACAATCAGCGCGGCGATGGTGAGGATGGTCAGTTCGTAAATCATGGAGTAGGATTGACGAAACGATAGCCGACACCGCGGATCGTTTCAACCTTATCTGCATGTGGACCTAATTTTTGCCGTAATCGCTTCATGTGTGTGTCAAGGGTGCGGCTGATCACATCATCGCTGTAGCCCCAAACACTGCGCAGCATGTCATTGCGTTGTTGTGGATGATTGGCTCGCTCGCAGAGAAACAAGAGCAACTTGAATTCGGTTGATGTCAGCTCAATGGGATCGTTTTCAATGTAAAATTTTAGCGCGTTTTTGTCGAAGCGGAATCCACCGACAGAAAAGTCGGTCGATCCCGAACTGATCTGCATGCGCTTCAACACGGCCTGGACGCGCAAGACCAGTTCTTTGGGAGAAAACGGTTTGGTCACGTAGTCATCCGCGCCTGCGGCTAAGCCGGCGATGCGATCCTCCGTCTGCGCACGGGCGGTCAGCAATATGACTGGGATTTGTTGCGTGCGGGCATCACGACGAAGTCCTTTCAGTACACCGAGTCCATTTAATGTCGGCAACATCAAGTCGAGCACGATGATATCAGGCCGCTCCTTGAGTGCGAGTTCCAATCCCACTTGACCGTCATACGCTTTTAACACGCGGCAACCTGCACGTTCCAAATTGAATGCCACCAAATCGGTGATATCAACTTCGTCTTCAATCACTAGTACTGTTTGCACACTAGGAACTGTAGCGAGCTAGACTATCTGTGAAAGGTTCAGCCTGTGACGAATTCGTTTCATTCTACAGGCTCGGAAGGCAGCTCTGCTGTAACTTTATCGACCATGTGCCTGATGTCCATTGCGCTACCGAGAAACACAGCGTCTTCACCAATGTTCACCGCCAAATCTCCTACGCGTTCGAGTGATCGGATAACGAAGATCAGATGCAGCAACGACTCCGCCATACCGGCAGAGGATTCCAAGCGATGGCTCAACGAAGCGATCAAGCTTTTATGCAAGCGATCCAGTTCTTTGTCGCGCGCCTTTAGCCCCTCTGCCAATTTGATGTTATGATCGGTAAACGCAATCATCGCATCGCGCAGCAAATTGTCAGCCATCACATAAAGAGGCTCCACCAATGCCACATCCGTCAATTCCGGACCCTTGCAAATTTTTTTCGATCGCTTGGCGATGTTCACCGCGTGATCGGAAATGCGTTCGAGACACGTGGAAATTTTCATCGAGGAAATCACCAAACGCAGATCCGATGCGACCGGATGATGGCGGACCAAAATTTCCATGCCACGCTGATCCACACGGATTTCTAAGTCATCGACCTCGCTGTCATCTCCAATCACCACACGAGAAAGTTCAATGTCGCGCTCCAACAATGACCGCGTAGCGCGCTCAAGGTTCTGCCTTGTCAAGCTGGCCATCAGCAGCACTTCATCCTTAAGATTGCGGATGGCGATGTCGAAGTCGCGGAAAATGTGTGGTCCGTTCATTAAGTATAGGGGGAGGTTTAGCCGAATCGTCCGCTGATGTATTCTTCCGTGCGTTTTTCTCGCGGATTGGTAAACATTTTACCCGTTTGATCGAACTCGATGACTTCGCCGAGGTAAAAGAATGCCGTGTGATCCGAAATCCGTGATGCTTGCTGCATGCTGTGAGTGACGATGATGAAAGTATATTGACTGCGTAGATCCCAAATCAACTCCTCGACTTTCAGTGTCGCGATCGGATCGAGCGCGCTGCATGGCTCATCCATGAGCACGATGTTTGGCTTCACCGCGATCGTGCGGGCAATGCATAAGCGCTGCTGTTGTCCACCGGAAAGGCCGAAGCCCGACTCGTGCAAACGATCTTTCACTTCATCCCACAGCGCTGCTTGTCGGAGAGCTTCTTCGACGCGTTGTTCGATCACGGCCTTGTTTTTTTCTCCACGCACTTGCATACCATAAGCCACGTTTTCGAAGATGCTACGGGGAAAAACATTCGACTTCTGAAACACCATGCCAACCTCGCTGCGCAATTTCACAACATCCACTTCGGGACCGTTGATGTCTTCGCCGTCCAGACAGATGCGCCCCGCACTGACATGAGCACCGGGAATTTCGTCGTTCATGCGGTTGATGCAGCGCAAAAGAGTCGATTTGCCACAGCCAGATGGACCGATCAGGGCGGTCACTTGATTCGCCGGAATTTCCAGATTGATCTTTTTTAACACCTTAGACGTGCCATAGCAAAAATCGAGATTCTCGACAGAAACCGCCGTTCGAGACGATGCGGAATGACGTGGTGCGGAGGCTGTGCTTGCGGCGATCATTGGTGACAAAAAGGAATTTCGTAAGATTGCACCAACCTCGCGCAATCACGACAGGCCGATTGTGACGACTTTGTCACACAAGGCAATCCTCAATCACTGCGACGATGCCAAAGCGATGCGAGCGACCACAGCACCGCAGGCACGCCAAAGCTCAAAATCAGGGTCAAAAGCGGTCGATCATGACCCGTTGCTCCGATCCACGCAAAAAGTGCCGCCATTGGTAGGCTGCCACACGCGAGTGCCAGCACAAAAGCCGGCACTGGCATGCGCAGCAAACCAGCAGTGACAGCGAGCGCTTCGGGCAAAATCGGCACCGCCCGCGATAGCGCGATCACCCACCCACCCCCGCGCGCAAATAAGCTCTTACCGCGGACAAAATCCTTTTCGCCCAGAAACCGTCGCGCTGTTTTCTCGGGGAACAAGCGCCCCACGCCATAACCAATCAGCCCGGCAATAAACGAACCAATAAAACCCAAAAGAGCGCCCAGCACCGTTCCATAAAGATAGCCTAGGGCCGACATCACCACCGTGCCCGGCACCGGCAGTAGCAAATCAAGTATCAATAACAACACCCCGGCCAAACCAGCCGAAACACCATATCCTTGCAACGCCGTGCCCACCGTCCGCACATCCGACCACTGCTCCCAGTGCCCACCCCAGATGACCCAAATCATCAGGATGCTCAGCGAAATACCCATGATCCACAGCACCAATCTCACAAGCCGAATCTATCTGTTGCCGCTCGTAAAATCAATGCAGGGGAGAATAATTCCCACATCTCTCAAGCGAACAGTTTGTCCACGGGAATGCCTTTGTCGGCAATCTTGAAGGGGCGCTTGGTAGGCGACATGACCACAAGGTCGAAGGGCAGCCCGAGAGCTTTGGCGATTGTCGCATTGAAGTCTTGCACCGTCACGGGATCGGACTTCACTTTGGCCGCAGTGGCATCCGTTTCGCCATGCTTGTAGCCACCCTTGATGCCGCCGCCTGCCAGCAAGCAACTGAAGGCACTCGGATGATGGTCGCGACCGTCCTTATGCTCGGCTTTAATCTCCGGTGTGCGACCGAACTCCGTCGCTACTACGACAAGTGTGTCTTTTAACTTCCCACGTTTTTCAAGGTCGGTGATCAGCGCAGCGTAGGCCTGATCGAATTCTTTGCAGCGTCCTTCCACGGCCGCGAAATTGTCATAATGCGTATCCCATCCGCCGAGCTGGACCTCGACAAAGCGCACGCCATGTTCCACCAATCGACGCGCCAAGAGACAACCTTGAGCAAACCGACCACTGCCATACAGGTTTTTCGTCGCAGCCGTTTCTTCATTCAAATTAAAGGCTTTCAAGTCCTTCGAATTCATCAAGCGAATCGCTTCCTGATAAAGATCCTGATAGGCCTCCACATCAGCATTCGCATAGCGACCATGAAATTGCTTATTTAACTTATCCGCGAGACTGAGGCGGCGGTCGAAATTTTCTGTCGAAACTTCGTTCACACGCTTGGAATCTTGCAAGCCCTCCTCGGCACTGCCAATCGGCGCGGCGGCATATTTTGCTCCAAAAAATCCAGCACCCGAGTGATCGGCGGGGGTGTCGATCGCCACAAAACCCGGGATGTCCTGATTGATCCGACCACCGATTTTCATGACCCAAGAACCGAGTGACGGATGCTTCGTGGTGCCGCGCATGCTGTAGCTCGTGTGCATGGCATACGCGCCTTGCTCGTGCGCCCCTTGGATGGAAGTCATCGAGTTAACGACAGACACCTTGTCCATGATCTTCGCGGTTGCCGGCAGATAATGACCGAGAACAATGCCATCAGCCGCAGTGGGGATGGTCGTCGTGGTGCCCATCACATCCTTTTTCTTGGGCTTCGGATCGAAAGTGTCCACATGACTCATGCCACCTGACATGAACAAATAGATCACATGTTTCGCCTTCGCAACATCTGCGGCTGTGGCAGGGGCCGCCTCGGCGATGCTGGCACCAAACATCGGAAACAAATGCACACCGAGATAGGTGCGCGCGGCATTCGATAAAAACTGACGGCGCGTGAATTCATCGGGTTTGAGAAAAGGATTCATCGGATCAAGTGGGTAAGTGGGTGATGCGAAGGGATGAGATTATTGGAGGAACAAAAATTCGGAGGACATGACAAGGGCGGAAACGATATTGCGGATGCCGAGCTCGCCCGAGGCTTCGATTTCCTCTTTCATCCAAACCATTTCCTGCGGGTTCGGCGGACGATTGAGAATGGCTACATAAATACGACGTATCGTTTCTTCCGGCGTTTTTGCGCCTTTTAAGCCTTTGTAGAGGTGTGCGTCTGGATTGTTGACCAATTGGCGCTGCACGAAGCCGTTCATAAGCGAGAGCACTTGGCCGACGTTTGGCTCACGGCTCGAAGCCTCGACGACATCGCGTTCGGATTGGCCGAAGAGATAGAGAAAATGCGAGCGTGGTGCGGGGGATGGTAGCTCCGAGGCGCGCACTTGAGCGTTAACGTTGTAGGTTTGCACGGTGTTCATCATCATCGAATCACCTTGTTTTCCACCGCCGCCGCCGCTTTTGATATCCGCCGCAAATTTGGCAAAATAATCGCGCACTTCTTTTTCGGAATTCAGCGCTAATACTTCTTTTGACAGTTGTGGCATGGTTTTTTTTCCAACGAGCACAGGACGTCCATTCAGATAGATGCGATCATCCAACGTGCGGGTTGGTTTCAGATCCGGGTCACCGCCGGCGAGAGTGATGAGCGAATCCCAGATTTGCTCGGACGTGAGCCGCTCAATCTTGCGACCATGGAAGTCATCGCCCGTTTCCACGGTGGAAGCATTCGGGTTGGTGGCAAACTGGAAGGTTTTCGTGAGCATGAGAACGTGCTGGAAATCACGCAGGTCATACTTCAGATCAATCATCGTTTGCACGAGGTGCGCCATCAACTCCGGCGACTGCGTGCTCTTGGCGGGAATGAATTCATCCACCGGCTCATAGAAGCCCTTGCCCATGATGCGCTTCCACATGCGGTTCGCGATCACCGAAGGAAATTGCTCGGGGTTTTTGGTCGTCACCCACTCAGCGAAAAGCTTGCGGCCTTCCTCTTCATCCTTTTTATCGGACATCCGCACGGACTTGCCGAAGGGAGTTTTCGCGCCAACCATTTCACCGGGATCGGCATCGCGGTATTGGTAATCAGAGGGCAAGCTGATACGCCCCGTGCCACCGCCGGAAAGACTCATGCCATAAACTTTGTCCCACATGATCTGGGCAATGTTGTAGTCCGGCCCCATCGCCCGCCTATCATCACGCAGTTCACTCCACAACGGCGCCATGTACTTTTGCTTCAGCGTGTCCTGCCCGTGCGTAAATGCCGCGAGCTGATAAAAATCATGTCGCTCGGTTTCACCAAAGGGGTCATCGTGGCACTGGGCGCACTCCATACGCGACCCAAGAAAGATGCGCATCGAATTGGCCAAATTATCGAGCGGCATGCCGCGATCGCGCGTGTAATAACCCACCGCTGCTGTCTTCGGATCCCAGCCATCGCCCTCGGCCGACAACAAGGTGCTCGCAAAGCGATCCCACGGCATGTTTTCCGTCATCGCGGTGCGCACCCAGTGGCGATACGGTTCATTGCTCGCGGAGGTGCCCGTACGACCATCGGCCAGACGCAACAAGTCGAAGGCCCAGTTGGTCATGTGGCTGGAATGCCCTTTTGATTGCAAAAGATAATGCACCAGCTCCTCACGCTTGCTTGCCTCATCGATCTCCAAAAACGCGCGTGCTTCTTCAATCGTCGGGATGCGCCCCACACTCACGAGAAAGGCACGACGCAAGAACGTGGCATCGTCCGTCACCGAGGGCACGGGCAATTTTTTTTGCCGATAGAAATTCGCCACCGCTTGGTCGATCTTTAGCGCAGCTTTTTTCAAGGTCGCCAAGTCTTCCGCGTGCCCTGGTGAGTCAGCGGCAGTCAGCAGCCCAGGCAACAAAGCAAGGCACAATGCAATGGGTTTCATAGATTGAAAAAGATACCCTACAGGCCGGTGGCGTCAATCAGATAATTGAGGAGCCACAACGAGCGATTCCTCGCGGGAGAGAGGTGCTTTTCCTTCGTATTAATGTGATCTACTTGTTAATGCGCTTAAAGTAGCCACAAGAGCCACAGGAATAAAGGGATCCCGATGAGGATCGCTGTCGCAATCCAAGCAAACCACTTCCAAAACCGTCGAGACTTGCGATCCCATTCCGATTGCCCCACCCCGGAGGCCTCATCCAGTTGTTTGCCTGCCTCATAGGGCAAGCGGGCGATGGCAATTAATAGTTCAAGAATGGGCATGGTCGCGGAGTTGTTCAGGCGAAGGAAGAGAGGGGAGGCATCGAAACTAAACGAATTCACGGCGCGACTTGTGCTGCATGAATTTTCGCGAAATAAGCGATTGTGAATAAAGTCGGCAAATACAGTGAAATACTAACGGCACCAGCATTCAACCACCAGCGCAAGTCGCGCTTATGATGCGCAATAACTTCATCACCAAAGTCTCTTCGATCAAAGAGAAAATACCTTTGTTGAAGAGCGCCACCAACTTTCTTCCACTCCTCCGGATGACAAGACTTTGCTCTACGTACAACTCTCGAACAAGCGACACTATGCATTATGGTTGGCGGAACTGCTAAAACGATAAGGATTGGGAAAATGATAATCTGCAGTCCATATGTGTAGCCAAGCGCGATGATGCCCAAATACACAGCAACCCAAATGCGGATCAATGTTCGTTTGCGGGTATTCATTTTTTGGTGACGGTAAATGTAGTGGTAAAATGACAAGTAATTCAAAAGTTAATGGGCGGCGATACTCATCAGGTGTTATACCTTTAGTTTTGCTATAATTATCCTACTTCATCAGGCTGTGGAACGACTTCGAGCTCAGCGTCCCCGGGAGAAAATGTAATTAGCCATTCAGTCGTGCCGTCAGAATTACTGCATTCAAGCTCGTACCCTAGCGTCGGCGAGCGATAGACTTCCACCACAGTTGCCAAGTCCCCAATTTGAGGGAGTCGTCTGTCGAAACCTCTCTGCACATTCACCTCATTGAATTTGCGATGAAGAGCTACTATTTTTACGGTCGAGTATTGAGTTATAAGCATCAAATTTCTTTACAGAATGCTTAGCTCTTCCTGGGCGGGAAAGGAAGCCCGAATTCAAATTGAGACTTTACCCCTCGTTGGATGTGCTGTCATGTTTGGCGGGGTTCCTTTTGTCCTCGGCCTGCAAGGCGTCTTCATACTTCTCAATAATACTCGACATAACTCCGTTGTATCGTGTGCCTGAGATCAGGCCTTTCAATGCCAAATACGCTACGAGTCCGAATCCAATGATCGACCAAGTGACGTCATTCTTAATGTAACCCAAGGCGAAAAACGCCGCTCCGACCGCTACTGTTATTGCCTCTTGAACAATGCTGCGTTGCCTGCTCGACTTTTTATATTGTCGGTAATATGCTACAAGATACTCTTCTTCGTGGTCAAATTTGGGTCTCATTGTTTTCAACGATAGTTAAAACTCAAAATCCTTTATAATTGCAAGGATTTTCGTGAGTCGAGTGTGCTCATATAGAGGCAGCGCCTCACGCAATCTCCTAATTATGTGGTTTTCAGCATCGTGATACTCGAGTAATTTTTCTTATGTCTTATGTCTGTGAGCGCAGCGGTCTTTTTTCTCCCCATTGATTGACAATCCGCCGTCGCCACTCGGCTATGGAAGGACAAGTTGATGCTCCGACTTCGCCAAGAGTTCAACGGACATGCTCTTGACGTTGGATTTTTGATTTGTCTACTGACCCCTGATTTCCATTTTTGCCGAGGCAGGGAGGCGAGACGCCTCCGCCACGTTTTTGAAGCCTGTCCTCCAGTCTTAAAAGCATTCGCTTGACCTTGGTGCTTGGTTTTGCCACTTTACTTGCCACAATATGTTGTCACAACTTGTTATTCCCCTTGGTGTTGTCTGCCTTTTGACCGTGAGTCTCCATGCGTGGGAACGGGACGATCTCTCCTTTGGGAAGATCGAGGAAATGGCGAAAAATCTTGCACTCAAGGAATACGTCGCCGTGGACAAGGAAGCCTTGCCGGGCTGGATGAAGAGCCTCAGCTACGATCAGTATCGTGACATCCGTTTCCGTCAAGACCGCTCGCTCTGGGCGCCCGATCCAGGAAAATTCCGTGCGCAGTTTTTTCATCCGGGCTACCTGTTCCGCGAGCCGGTAATCTTACATGAATTCACAGACACGCATCGCCAGGAAATCCGTTTCTCGCAAAATTATTTTGAGTACGGTCCGCTGATTGGCGATCACACGGAAGAAAAAGGTGACTCCGGCTATGCGGGATTTAAGATCATCAATGATTTCCACGGCAAGGGCGTGATCGATGAGGTAGCGGTCTTCCAAGGTGCCAGCTACTGGCGCGCACTGGGCAGAAACACACGCTACGGTCTCTCGGCGCGTGGTCTGGCGATCGATACCGGTGCCGAAGGTGTGCCGGAAGAATTTCCCCGTTTTACGGAGTTCTGGCTCGGCAAGCCGAAGCCCGATGACAGCCACGTCGAATTGTTTGCTCTGATGGATAGCCCTTCGGTCGCCGGTGCGTATCGCATCCGCATCACACCGGGCGACGATACGATGATGGAAGTCAAAGCATTATTGTATCCGCGTAAGGCGGTGAAACGTTTCGGCGTGGCTCCCCTTTCCAGCATGTATTGGTTTGGCGAAAATTCGAAGCGTCGCTTCGACGACTTCCGCCCCGAAGTGCACGACTCCGATGGCCTTGCGATTCACATGGCGAGTGGCGAAAAAGTCTGGCGTCCGATCGCGAACGATAGCGGACGTCTCGACTTCAGCTTTTTCTCTGCGGATCAAGTTAAGGGCTTCGGTCTCGCGCAGCGCGACCGCCGCTTCGCCGCGTATGAAGATGGTGAAGCCGCCTACCACCTGCGCCCCTCGGTGTGGATTGAGCCGACCAATGACTGGGGCAAGGGCAAGGTGATGTTGATGGAAATTCCGACAGTGCGTGAGCTCGACGATAACATCGTCGCCACCTGGGTGCCGGATGAAACGCCCCAGCCCGGTCAACGCTATGAGTTTTCCTATAAACAGCGCTGGACACTGAGCGAAGACATTGCCGACGCTGGTGGTCACGTCGTCGCCACCCGCACAGGTGTGCACGAGTGGGAGCCGGATCAGCGCACGATGATCGTCGAGTTCAGTGGCGGTCAGTTGGATCAAATCAAAGAGGCGTCCGAGCTGCAGCCCGTGATCGAAATTTGTGGCGATGCCGCCAAAGCGCTGAAGATCAAATTCTCTAACGTACAGCAAATGGAAGGTGGTCGTTGGCGTGTCAGTTTCCTACTCGCTCCCGCCGTGGAGGGCGGTAAGATGGCCGACATTGGTCCAGCGGAAATGCGTTGCAGCCTGAAAAAAGGCGAAGATTTTCTCACCGAGACATGGGTATACCGAATCCAGCCATAAGTTCGCTGCGTCCTCTCAGCGAGTCCGAACTCGCCGAGTGGGAGGAAGCATACATTTCTGTGGAGTGTTATTTGCGCGCACTGCAGTTGCGCAATCGTCTGCTGGTGGCTGACATGGTGCGGGCGATTTTGTTTCGTGCCTCCGACCGCCAAGCGCAAGAGCCGCAAAAAGCCCCCCGCATCTTGGCGATGGAAGAAACGCTCAAAGCCGTGGCGGACTGGACTTCCAATGTATTGGACGTCGAGCTGCAAGACAACCGCTTGGCAGCGCGTGGACGACTGGCTTTGCTATTAGCGGACATGCCGGGCAAGTGGCAACCGGTGTTTCTCACCCAGGCTCCGTGGCCCGAGCCATTCGTGCAAAAAATGCGCTCGTCGTATTTTGCCGCTGGCCCCCAATTTGCCTCATTGACAATGACGCCGCAGCCGCTGGAACTCAATGCGTTGGGCAGTGGTGCCGCGCAGTGGTTCGGCATGATGGAGCGTCGTCCCCTGATGAAGAAGTTGTACTACCTCGGCATTTTTTGTCTATTGGCAACGATCGGATGGTTGATTTGGAAAGGCTAATCGCGCATGCAGAACGACGAACCCACCCCCGAAATTCCGCACGCAGAAGAAGCGAATTTTTCGCATGTCGTGGAAGCTAACATATCCGCCGCGAAGACAACGCGTTTGTATGAGCAGGAGAAAGCGCCGCAAATTTCGCCGCCGACCTGTGCGCCGGTGCTCGTGAGCCGATTCCGCACGACCTTGCGCCGGATGTTTTTTTTCGGCTCCGTGGTGCTGGTGAATCTTATCGCCGTGCTGTGGCTCGCGGATTTGTTTGATCGGCAGGGCTTTCACAATTCGCACTATCTGATTCTCGCCATTTTCGCGCTGCTCAATGGCTTGTTGGTGTTAGGCACTTTCCATGCACTGGCAGGGGTGTGGGACTGGTTGTTTTCTTGGCGCTCGGTGCGCATCACCCGACTCACCGAAAAACAAGAAGGCCCGCTTGCCTATCGCTACGCAGTGGTGATGCCAGTGTACAATGAGGACATTGTCAAAGTCTGCGCGCGCGTCGAGGCGATCTATCGCTCCATCGAAGCCACCGGTCGTCTACAAGATTTCGATTTTTTCATCCTCAGCGATACCACCCAATTAAACTTGTGGGTCGAAGAAGAAGTGGCATGGACCAATCTCTGCCGCAAGCACAACGCCTTCGGTCGGATTTTTTATCGTCGTCGTCGCATCAATGAAAACCGCAAGGCTGGCAATATTGGCGAGTTTGTGAAAAACTGGGGTGGACGCTATGAGGGCATGCTGGTGCTGGATGCCGATAGCTTGATGGAAGGCCGCGACATTGTTTCGATGGCGCGCATCATGGATGCCAGCCCGCGCTTGGGGATTTTGCAAACTCCGCCGAAGTTGATCCGTGGCTCATCAGTGTTCACCCGCTTGCAACAATTCGCGATGCGCCTGTATGGACCTTTGTTCATTCGTGGGTTGAATTTTTGGCAACTCGGGCAAGGAAGTTACTGGGGGCACAATGCTTTGATCCGCGTGAAGCCTTTTTCCGAATTCTGCGAACTGCCGGCTTTGCCCGGGAAAGAACCATTCGGTGGAAAAATTCTGAGTCACGATTTTGTCGAGGCCGCGCTGATGGTCAAGGCAGGTTGGGAGGTGTGGCTGGCGTGGGATCTGGAGGGCACTTATGAGGAAGCGCCGCCCACTTTGATCGATCACCTGAAACGCGATCGACGTTGGTGCCAAGGGAACTTGCAGCACTTGTGGTTGGTATTCGCGCGCGGCTTTCCGTTTCCGAGCCGGGCTCACCTTTTCATGGGCATCATGGCCTACCTCGGCAGCCCCGTATGGTTTCTGTTCCTGCTGATCAGCACATGGGTGGCATGGGATTTCCGCAACAGCAATCTCAGCCAACTGCCCTACGAAGGCTACGTTGGTGAATACCTGGGTCTCAGTGGCACCGAGCAAGCTTGGTATCTTGCGGGCATGGTGTTGATTCTATTGTTCGCGCCCAAAATTCTGGCCTATCTCGGCACTGTGCTGCATCCGCGCCGACGCAAGGGCTTTGGCAATACGTTTTCTCTCACCGTCGGCGTGCTGATGGAGGCCATGCTTTCAGCGCTCTTAGCCCCATCGATCATGATCTCTCACACCCTGATGGTGCTCGGCATGGTGCTGGGTCGCTCGGTGAACTGGGGCAATCAAACACGCGAAACAGATGGCACGACTTGGTTCGAAGCCATCCGCTATCACGGTCCTGCGATCGTGATTGGCATCGCGTGGTCCGCTCTCGCGTGGTACGTGGGGCAGTCGTTTTTCCTCTGGATGTCGCCCATCCTTGCAGGCCTCGTGCTCGCAGCAGTGGTATCCGTTTGGACCAGTCGCTCGCGCTATGGACGCGCCCTGCAACGTCACAAAATTCTGGCCACCCCCGAGGAGTTGTTTCCCCCGGAAATCATCCGCTTGGCTGATGGTGCCGTAGCTGCGGTGGATGTTGCACTCACCGCACAAGCCCCCGCGCGCGAAGGCGCGATCGCGGCTGTGGTAGATCCTTACGTCAATGGCGTGCACGTTTCCTTGTTAGAGGCTGATGCCGAAAATTTCCCGGAACCCTTGATGGAAAAATGGCTCAGCGATGGACCGGATTCCCTCAACAAAACCGAGATGGCCGAGGTGATGTACAGTGCCCAAGCGATGCTGCAAATGCACCGGAATGTATGGTCGCGACCGTTTGAACAAATGCACGTGCAGTGGAGTCGGGCGGTGGAAAGCTACCGCACCCGCATGGAAGATTTCTGGGGCGCGGAAAGCTAGGAAGGCTTCGTTCAGGGCTGCGCGGCGAACTCTTTCGGGTTCTTGGCGATGATGTAGGCGGTCACTTCCGCGACTTGTTTGGGTGTCAACATCACGTTCCAAGCCTGCATTTTCGCACCATTCAAACCCTTTGCATCCACGGGTGATCCCGCGTTGATGATTTTGAAAATGTCCATCGGCTTGTTGCCGTATTCCCACACTCCATCGATGAGCGAACGTCCTGGCAACGGGATTTTTACTTCACCAGCGACCATCACCGCACTCAGATCGGCACCATGACAGGCGACACAGTTGGTGGTGTAAATCACCTCACCATTGGCAACGATGCCAGCATCGGTGGACCATTGATTGATGAGTGTCTGGTCATTCAGACTGGCGAGAGTGGCTTCCAGCTCCTTCGCTTTTTTCTCATGGATAGCGCTCATTTCCGCAACGATGATTTCACGGTCGCTGCGAAAGCTATGCGTTTGATAATAGAGAAACCAGTAGATCGCAAACCAAGCGATAGCACCGTAAAAGGTGAACAACCACCAATTCGGGAGTTTTTGATCGTATTCCTGGATGCCGTCGTATTCATGTTCGCGCAAGATCACTTCGCCCTTGTGTTTGGCAAAGTCACCGCGTTTTGGTTCAGAGGATGTATCAGACATAAGGGTGGTTTATTGGTTGGTGTGAAGTGATCTGGCTCGATCCTCGGGAGAATCGAGCGGCATGGAGGCAAGATGATCGCGGTTTTTCTCGGCCATGCGCAACGCACGCACAGTGGCGTAGGCGAAGACGATGAAGAAAAAGCAAAAAGAAATCACCGCGATGACGCTGGCCCATTGTTCAAGGATCAATCTACGAAACATAATACTGGCTAGTGAGGGTTGACGGTAGCGGAGGGTGGATCAACGGGCATGGCTGCTTTGCGATAGGAATCGGGATCGAGCGGGCTGGGCTTAACTCCACCCTCCGGTTTGACCTCGCGGTATGCGCCCAGTTTTTGCATGTAGGCGATCAGTGCGACGATTTTTTGCTCAGCAAGATAGTTGCGCAGCTCATCGCCTTTAAGGTCGGGCTTAGCATCCACAAAGACGCCGCCTTGAACCAAATTGGTGGCGATTTCCATCGCTTGCTCACGGGCATTTTGCTCGATCTCATCCTTACTCATTGCCGGCCATGGCACGCCAATCTTCTGCTGCACCGCAATTTTTTTCGGCAACGATTTGAAGTCGGTCTTGCTCTCGAACAACCAAGGATAATTTGGCATGTTCGAACCATCGGAGGTTTGACGAGGATTGAGGAAGTGGTTGAAATGCCAGACGTTATCTCGTTTGCCGATGCGCATGTGTTTCGCGCCTTGCGCAATCGGACCACCCTCGCGAGCGAGGTCGGGACCGGTGCGTTTCGATCCCCACTGGTAAGGATGGTCGTAAATCGATTCACCAAGGTGCGAGTAGTCATCGGGAACACCTGGACGACCGTAGCGCATGACGTCGGGCTTAAGCGTCCGGATCATCTGCGAGTGACAGTTGTAGCAACCCTCACTGATGTAGAGATCGCGACCGGCCAATTCGAGGGGCGTGTAGAGTTCCTGCAGTCGACCCTCAATGTTCTTATCGCGATTGATCACCAGCGATGGAATGATTTGCAACGCACCGCCAATGGCGACCGATACAAACACCAACAAAGTGAAGGGAAGATAGTTCTCGATCAGTCGCTCGTGCCAATTCGCCCATGACGCGCTATTTGCCCGGAAAGAACGCACCGCCTTGATGGCTAACAAGATCGCGGCCACGAGCGCGCCGACATTCGCATGCGCCGGGAGGAAGAACCACAAGCACACTAAAATGATGCCGATGAAAATATAGGCGAGTGGATCGTTCACCAACGACTCGCCCCATTTCATGAAATCCTTTTTCTCCCGGGGCAACGCGGCAACTTCGACGCTGTCATTTGTGGCGACTCCCGAGCGGGCCGTCATCCAGATGTTAATCCCACAGAGGACGAAACCGACAAGATACAAAGTGCCCCCAATTGAACGAAGCAGGTATTCGACGTGGATCGATTTCAATGTTTCCACAAATTCGTATTTCAGCGTGGTGCCCGTTTCTGCAACCTGATTGAGCATCAGCGCTTGAGAAATGCCAGCAGTCCACAGGGCGGCCACATACAAAAGAATGCCGACCAAGCCGATCCAGAAGTGCATGTTCGCGAGGCTGGTGGACCACAACTTGGTTTTCCACAAACGAGGGGCGAGCCAATAAAACATCGCCGCCGCCATGAAGCCATTCCAGCCCAAAGCACCGGAGTGCACGTGACCAATCGTCCAGTCGGTGTAGTGCGAAATCGCATTCACTGCACGGATCGAGAGCAGTGGTCCCTCAAAAGTCGACATGCCGTAAAACGTTATGCCTGCGGCAAAAAACTTGATCACCGGATCCGTGCGAAGTTGCGCCCAGCCACCGCGTAAAGTCAGCAAACCATTCAACATACCACCCCAGGATGGAGCCCACAACATAAGCGAGAACAGCATGCCCAGCATTTGCAGCCAACGCGGCAAGTCGGTATTGAGAAGGTGGTGAGGACCGGCCCAGATATAAATGAACACCAATGACCAAAAGTGAATGATCGACAATCGATACGAATACACCGGGCGATTCGCGGCCTTCGGTAAGAAATAATACATGATCCCGAGAATCGGAGTCGTTAGGAAAAACGCCACCGCATTGTGCCCATACCACCACTGCACCAGACCATCCTGCAAACCACCGAAGATCGGATAAGAATGGATCCACGAGGTCGGGATCGACAAGTGATTAACGATGTAGAGCATCGCAATCGTGACGATGGTGGCGATGTAGAACCACAGCGCTACATACAGACTTGGCTCATTGCGCTTGGCGAGGGTGAGGAAAAAGTTGATCGCAAAAACAACCCAGATGAGTGCGACGCAGATATTGATGGGCCAAATCAGTTCGGCATATTCCTTGCCACGTGTTAATCCGGCGGGAAGAGTGATGGCGGCTGCGACGATGATCGCTTGCCAACCCCAAAAGTGCAAACGCGAGAGGAAATCGGAGCCCATGCGCACCTTGCACAATCGCTGCGTGGAATAATAAACACCCGCAAACATCATATTACCCACGAACGCAAAAATCACCGCATTGGTATGCAGCGGTCGCAAGCGTCCAAACGTGATGTAAGAGAGTCCCTCGCCTTGGAAGAGCCCGAAACTAATCGTTTCGAGAAATTTCCCGTTCATTTGCCACCAAGAAAGCTGGGTGGCGATGATCACGCCGACCAACATGCCGACGATGCCCCAAATGATGGAAGCGATCATGAACTGCCGGACGGAGGTATCGTCGTAGGTAATGGTGGTTTTAGTAGTTACTAGGCTCATAGTAGTTAATGCGGTGAATCAATGAGGTGGTTTTTGTTCCAGAGGAAGAAGGGAATCGCGCTCTGGCGAAGAGCGGCGTGATGAACGGACTTGACCAAGAAAGCAGAGGATGAAGATCCCCCCCAGACAGGCGCTGATCAGGATGGTGAGGGCGAGAACGTTCATAAAGCGGCCTTCAGTAAAGAGATTGATGATTGAGTTGTCTCAGCATCCTCGCTGATACAGTGTGCAAATTTTTTCATGCGAAATGCGGTGGCCGATAACTGCACTGGACCCATTCCAGATAAACATCGGCGATGATGGGGGCGAGACAGCGCTCATGAAATCGCGAGGCGTTCAGATGCATGTGGCAGTCCTTGTGATGCGCACCGAGGGATACATGAAATACGCCCTCCAACTTTTCGGTAGCGGCACCCGCATGAATCGAGTCCAGCACCACGTGGCCATGCAAAGCGAGACCCTTGATGACCTTGCGCAATCCACAGGGACCAGTAGGCGGGCATTTCTCACAAGGCTGATCGACGCCAAGCAATCGACGTTGCGCCGCATCCGCAGCGATAGTGGCAATCAATGGTTCACCCACCGCCAGCCAGTGGCCGTCGGCGCGGTCATCATACTCATTCAAGTAGTGCGCTATCGAGCCCGCAAGATCGGGGAACGCTTGCGTACCGTGCAGGACCATGACGCGCAAATGACCTAACAGATCAGGTTTGCCATCAAGCAGCCAATGATGAAATGCGGAGAGAGTTCTTGCGGAAGACATGCTCGCATCCTGCCTCACACGCCGTCCATACGCTCCGCGCCAGTTGGCGAAAATTGTGCGTATTTTCGCAAGAATCCTCTCGTTAGCAGCAACAAATGAGACTCATTTGATCGATTGACCCACCCCCGCATTACGAGTAAAAGACACTCCGTGAGTGAGGTATCTCCCTACAAACCACCTGAGACACTCGATGCGCACGACTTTGAGCAGGAGCAACTCATTCGCTCTTGTGAAATTCTTCTCGGCTCCGGAAAAGGGCATACGAGCATTATCCACCATCTGCGAAAAAAAGGGCATTCCTATGAAGATGCCAAAAAGCTTTCTTACTTTTACTTCGATGCTGCCAAGAAGCGCCTGATTCGATCGCAGCTTGTTACGATTCTTTTGGCGAATGGCTTGCTTGTGGCAGGGATTGCCTTGCCCATTGTATTGTATTTTTCGAGTGCTCGTTTTATCATCATCTCAGCAGCTCCCATTGTCTTCGGATTATACCTCAAGAGTAAGATCATCAATCCATCGCGCTTGCCCGAAACTGGCGCTTAAACGCAAGATCACGCTTACCCCATAAAAAACCATCTGCCTTTCCCAGCAAAGAGAGGAAAGACAGATGGAAAAACAACAATAGACAACAACAAAGAAAGTGGAGCCTTGCGGAAGCGGTTACAGCTTCGGTTTGGCCGCACGGCGCACGGAGGCACCGAAACGTTTTTGGAACTTGTCGATGCGACCTTCTGTGTCCACAAACTGCTTCTGTCCGGTGAAGAACGGATGCGAATCGGAGGTGATACCGACGGTGACAACATAATGCTCAACACCATCGATCACTTCCTTACGGTCGGAGGTTTTGGTGGAGCGTGTCACCACGCGAGCCCCGGTGGTCATATCGACGAACACAACGGGATTGTAATTAGGATGAAGATTGCTTTTCATGGATATCAAGTGCCGCGCGGTTCCAACGCGCGGGGAGGGAAAGGTAAGAATCCTCTAAAAAATGTCAAGCTCACTCCGAAAAAATGTGAAAATACCTGAAAAACCAACGCCCCCAGTGTTGATAATTCACAAAACTAAAGCTTTGGATGTGCAAAATTGCGGCCAACGTCGCGCAAGCTAGGCTTTTTCTGCATCTAATCGACGTCATTAAAGGCCGCGACTTCGTTGGTTTCTGTATTAAAAATGAAAACGCATTGAACGCAGTCTTCATCCTGAGGATCGTTCCACAAATTGACCGGCAGACTTGGGTCGTTACTTCTGGACGGAATAATGACAAGAATATCGCGATCAGTGTCGGCCCCGGGATCTTGATGAAGTAAGCGGAGACTTTGTTCCTCATCAATCGGTTCGAATTCAGAACACTCGTATCTAACAATGGGAAACGCTTGTGGATACTCAGGATATGGCCATCCATCCTCGGGCTCAGGAGGCTCAACTTCCAATCCGTCGACATTACCGTCTCGAGCTACTGTGTACTCTGCTCTTCCTCCATCATGTCGAAAGGGGAAAACCAAAGGTAGCGACTCGATCTCCAGCATCTTAAAGCTCGGAATCGCACAGATAGGAATAGAAAATACAGAATGGAGGATTGCTCCGTCAAGATTTCCGCCTTTCGGCAATGGCCCTCCGAAAACTATTGGGCCATCTGGAGATGGGGTCAAAACCGCAACCTTTTGTTGCCAGAAAATGACAGGTTTGGTGACTCCGTAATCGTCAGGATCTAGATGTAAATAAGTTGGCATGTGATTGGGGAATTTTGAAGCAGAACGATATAGGCCATCCACGGCGGGGATGGAAGCCCGAATTCAAATTGAGACGTCACCCGCCGTTGGATGGGCTGGCTTGTTCGCTTCCTTGGATTCAAGACCAAAGTGCGACAGAATGTCGAGCGTGAACTACGAACACATGAACACTGAGGAGCGTTATGCGGTTGCTGCAATGCGTGGGCAATACATCAAGATTTCTGAGATTGCGAATCGGCTTGGTCGACACCGCAGCACGATTTATCGCGAACTCAAACGCAATGCATCGGCGCATGACGGCAACTACCGCGCCAGTCACGCCTGTCAGAAAGCAAGCGGTCGGCAGAAACGATCGAAGCGCAACATGCGCTTCAAAGCAGATGATTTCCAGGTTGTTGAGCAACTCGTTCGGAAGGATCTGAGTCCCGAGCAGGTGACAGGGCGACTCGCTCTGGAGGGCGTACCGGTGATGAGTCATGAGACAATCTACAAGTGGATCTGGAAGGATAAATCCGCGGGAGGCTCCCTCTGGAAGCACCTGCGTGGAGCCAATAAGCGGCGTCGCAAGCGCTATGCAGCCAAGGACAGTCGCGGGCGGTTGGCGGGCAAGAAAATGATTACTGAACGGCCTGCGGTGGTTGAAAGTCGCTCGCGGATCGGTGACTGGGAGATTGATACTGTTCACGGTACAACCAAGGCCGGAGTGGTAACCATCGTGGAACGGCGAAGCGGGTTGGTTCGCATTGGAAAGCTTGAGCGCATCACCAAGGAACAGACCGAGAAACGTACGATTGGATTGCTATTGAGTGATAAGAGCCGGGTAAAAACCATCACGGCTGACAATGGCGGTGAGTTTCATGGATACAAACGGCTTGAACGAGCGCTCGACACAAGTGTCTTCTTTGCCCTGCCTCACCACGCGTGGGAGCGTGGAACCAATGAAAACACCAATGGCCTCATCAGGCAGTATCTACCAAAGGGGACTTCACTCGATGATCTGACTCAGAGCACTTGCACGAAAATCGCAAAGAATCTCAATGATCGGCCTCGAAAACGCTTGGGATTCAAAACACCTAGCGAGATATATTATGGCCTACCGGTTGTCGCACTTCAAACTTGAAACTATT
>CAMDCV010000024.1 GCA_945890645.1 Akkermansia muciniphila | reverse complement strand
TCAACATGTTGCGCACGCACGATGGCGCCTTCGTCATCCAGCCCGGCCGCAACCTCGCCGAAAAAGCCTATTACATGTCCCCGCGCATCCATCCTACGGCTGCCATGGTGTTAGCACTCGGGACGGACAAACCAATGTTGAGAATTCAGGGAGTGAGCCCGAAAACTGGTGCAACAACATCGCCAGTAAAGTAACACGCTCAAGTAGAGCGTTTCAGCAACGTGGCGTCCGTAATAGGCACCACGTCGCTTGGCAACCTGCGTTTCACATTCAACGCAAAGGGCGACGGATTGGACCCGGTCCTGGACCTGCGTCACCACCTTTGGCGGCATCGGGTAATGTCAACTTCTTGTCTTTGATGAGTTGTGCCACCTTACCTGTGGTATCGATGATCCAAATGCCGGAGGGGCCTTGTCCACTCACGAGAATGAATGTGCCAACGAGTTTGTCTTTATCATTGCGACCGTCGAAGTTTGTGCCGTATCGCTTGGCGAATTTTTCTGCATCAGCGGCAGGCACGGCTACAAGGATGGAGCCGCCGGACTTGTCTTCGGTGCGATCAATGGTGTGTGCATGGAAAAACGAGATTTCGTCGATGGGGCTTTTCCAGTGCACGGGTTTGACCATGGATACATCCACGGTCACTTCTTTATCGACATGGGATTTGGGATCCAGTCGGAGGAATTCCGCAGTTCTTTTCGATTGTGAGTAGGCCATGGGGGAGGAGGCGATCAGAATCACAGCAGTTAGTTTGGTTATCGTGTTCATGGTAACGATAGAACTGAACCGTAGCTCGGAAGTTGCGGAGGATGTGAAATTTTTTATCGCCAAAGCCAGCGCAGGCTTTCTGCGAAGACTTTGCTGCCGCCTTTGCCGCCGTGGCCGGTATCGTCGGTGATGAATTGGTAATCGTACTTACGGAACTTCAGTGCAGCGGCCATTTGTTGGTTCGAAAGAAACCAATTGCCGTGTTCGTTATCGAGGTCGTTCGTGCCATCTTGGAGAAAGATGCGGATAGCGCGAATGGGTTCCTTACGAATGAGTGCGGGATAAACATGGCCACCGCGGATGTTCGTAAAGCTGCCGACGTGGCTCATCACTTTGCCAAAAAGTTCGGGTCGTTCCCATGCGACGGTGAAGGCGCAGATGCCGCCGGATGACATGCCGCAGATGGCGCGTTGTTTGGGATCCTTGCTGAGCACTTGTACTTTCTCGGCGAGCGGTACTATTTCTTTTTCGATCAATTGCGCGTAGAGCGGAGAAAGCGTGTCATACTCCACGGAGCGATTGCTTTTGTACTGTTTCTGCGTGTTCCAGTTCGGTGGACCTTTGAGTTCGTCGGCAAATACTCCAGGATTTACGAAAACTAACAGCATCGGTGGCAGGACTCCATCGTTAACGAGTTGATCGATGACCTTGGGTGCTTGGAACTCGCCGCCGGCATAGGCGTGTCCGTCTTGAAACACCATCAATGCCGCAGGAGTTTTGGCATCGAGTTTCGGCGTGCGATGGAAGGCATAGTGACGAATCGTGCCGGGATAGGTGGTGCTTTTCAAAGTTTGCCATTCGATCGCGTGAAGCGGGAGAGACAAAAAGAAAAGTCCAAGGGCAAGAATGCGTTTCATAATGCCGGATTCAATCCGATCGTGAGGATCACAGCAAGAGCGAAAGCTGCTCGGGAGCAACGGATTTTTGCAAGATCACAATTCGGTTGGTGTTGGTGCCTTTGCTGGTGTTGTCCACGCCCCAGCAGTTGGAAGTTTTGGTAAATTCTTGGTCGTTGATCAAAAGGGCGATCGGCTGTAGACCGCTGGCGACTGCCGCGGGGAGAACCAGGTCTTCTAACAGAATTTTCCCATGGCGCACTTCGCCGACTTCAAAGGCGACAATACCACCGTCCACGAGTATGCGTTGCAACTCGACAAACACAGAGCTCATAGCCTGTTGCCAAGCATCGGCATGGCGCAGTTGCCAGATCGGCACGGCTTTGGAGTCGATGCCATTGAACCAGCAACGCAGCCAATTGTCCTGATCGTATTGCACGATGTCGAGAAACGGCGGCGAGGTGACAACCAGTGAAATACTCTTGCTGGCGATGGCATGAGTGGCGGCGCTGTTAGCAGTGAGGCACTGTGCTTTTTTGCCGACATGGTTTAAATTTTTCTTTTCCTCCGGCGTGAGGTCTTTGAGAAGCGAGGCGGATTTTTTTAGGATGATCTTACGGATATCGCGCGCTGTTGGTGTTTGCTGGCGTTTCTCATTGATGCGGATTTGCGATGCGATGGAAACGGCTTGATTGGGCGGCAAGGTATAGACCGAGAAAAACCCCGGGGAATGTCCGGTGAGGCGATTGGTGGCGACCATGCGGATCCAAGCGTCCGTGGCATCGAGCGTATCTGCTGTTTCGCGTTGCAAAAAATACTCTCGTAGCGCGCAGAGTTCGCGCAGGGTATCGGGATGATAAAACACCGACAAATCCTCGCGGATCTCGCTGGCTTTGGAGAGATCGATTTCCTCCAATCGTTTAGCGATGGCTTTCAGGTCGACAGAGTGCAATCGCGGCAGGCAAAGGAGAGCGGAGAGGGGATTGACATCGCAGCCGACAGGAATGCGGTCCAGAAACGCGCTTTCCAATAGCGTCGTCCCGCGTCCCATGAATGGATCATAGACTTTTTCGCCGGGTGCGGTGAAGCGTTCGATGAAAAATCGTGGCAGTTGTGGCTTGAAGCAGGCGCGGTAGGAAACTTCGTGCAGTGAGTGGGCGGCACGTTGTTTGGCGGTCCAGAATTCATTGACATAAACGGGTAATTCCCGGCCTTGCCATGGTTTTTGTAGGATCGTAGTGGGTGTGCCGAAATCGGCAAAGCTTCGCATCTCCTCGTGAAATTTCTTGATTTGAGTGGATGAGCGCGGCATGTGACGTGTGAGATTGAGGAAGATCTATTGTACACTGTCAAGCGCCCATGTATGGCGTCGGGCGCGCAAAACCCTAATTTTCTCCTCAGTCAATCCCTCGATACGAGAGCGCATTTTCATGAATTTACTAAATCGTTGCAGAGTTTTGTTCATTTTTTCTTGAACAAAAGTGGCCGTTGGCTAACTTGCGTGTGGACGCAAGTGTCCCTTGTAACATCAGTGTTGCAGCATTCATATCCTGTTTTTGAAGCGTAAGGTTTTGCCGCAAAACGCGGCATACGACCAAGGGCGGCAGCGTCTAAATTCTTTTAATTCCCTTTTTTCTCCTAATGGCGACATCGCAAAAAGTTGATTTTTTCATTGTAGGTGCTGGCTTTTCCGGATTGGTGGCCGCCGAGAGATTAACCCAAGCAGGTTTTTCCTGTGTGGTCATTGATAAACGAGAGCACATCGGAGGAAATGCCTATGACTGCTACGATGAGGCAGGAGTGCTCATTCACCCCTACGGTCCCCACTATTTCCGTACAAATTCCGCGCGCATCGTCGATTATCTCTCCCAGTTCACCGAGTGGCATCCCGTTTCCTACCAGGTGAAAAGCTTCACCCAAGACCGCTACTGGAGTTTTCCGATCAACTTGAACACGTTCGAAGAATGGCTAGGACGAGAATCCAACGAACTGGAGTGGCAAGACTATCTCGACGCCCAAAAAGTACCGATTGAACACCCTCAAAATTCTGAGGAGGTGATCATCAGTCAAGTCGGGTGGGATCTATATCGCACATTTTTCGAGCCCTACACTCTGAAGCAGTGGAAGCGCCACCCGCGTGAGTTGCAGGCTTCCGTTTGCGGTCGCATTCCGATACGACTGAACCGCGATGATCGTTATCTCACCGATACATTTCAAGCGATGCCCGCGAAAGGTTACACTGCTCTGTTCGAAAACATAGTCGCTCATTCGCCGAATCTGCAATTGCGGCTCGGAGTGGACTATGCGGAGGAAAAGCAGCACTGGGATTACCGACACTTGATTTTCACAGGACCGATCGATGCCTACTATGATCATTGTTATGGATCGCTACCGTATCGTTCTCTGCGCTTTGAACACGAAACTTACTCCGGCGAGGAACTTGCCGCACGTTTGCCGATTTCTGAAAAAGCAGGCTACTGGCAACCCGCCATGCAGGTAAATTATCCTGACCTCGAAGTGCCGTTCACGCGCACGGTGGAAATCAAACATGCGACCGGTCAGCAAATTGATGTCACTACCATCGTTCGAGAATTTCCCGAAGATTGGGGGCCAGGCAAAGAACCATTTTACCCCGTCCCCACCGATGCAACTTCCGAACTCTACTCCCGCTACAAGCGCCTGGCGGAGCAGGAAACAAACGTCTCCTTCATTGGTCGACTCGGCACCTATCGTTATTACAACATGGACCAAGTCACTGGCATGGCTCTGAATGAAGCAGAAAAACTCACACAGCGCTATCAATCCACTCCCGAATTATCACCATGAATCATAAAACAGCAGTAGTTACCGGCGGTGCCGGATTTGTTCCCTCACATCTGATCGATCTTCTCTTGGCTGATGGCTTGCGGGTCATCGCTTTGGATAACTTTGTCACGGGGCATGCACGAAATCTTGCGCATTTGCAGGACAATCCGAATTTCACTTTTATCGAGCAGGACGTCTCCATCCCCTTTTCGATCGAAGAACCTGTCGATTATGTTTTTCACATGGCTTCTCCCGCGAGCCCGATTGATTATGTGCAAATTCCCATCGAGACCCTCAAAGCTGGTTCTTATGCGACTCACAATGCGCTAGACTTAGCCTTGCAAAAGGGCGCGACGTTCTTGGTCGCCTCCACCTCGGAGGTCTATGGAGACCCAGAGATTCATCCACAGCCTGAGACCTACTGGGGCAATGTCAATTCCATCGGCGTGCGCAGTTGTTATGATGAGGCGAAACGCTACGCCGAGGCGGCCACCATGGCCTATCACCGTGCCCATGGGCTCGATACGAAAATCGTCCGTATTTTTAACACTTACGGTCCACGCATGCGCCTCGATGATGGTCGTGTGGTACCTGCTTTCATTGGTCAAGCGCTTCGCGGCGAGCCGATGACGGTGTTTGGGGATGGTTCGCAAACTCGCTCGTTTTGTTACGTGTCCGACCTTGTCGCCGGCATCTGGAAACTGGCGCAGAGCGAATACCATTTGCCCGTGAATTGCGGCAACCCACACGAGATGACAATCCGCCAATTTGCAGAAGCGGTCTCCCGTCATTTTGAAATTCCCTTAGTGCTCGATGAAAAACCACTGCCGCCCGATGACCCGAAAGTCCGCAAGCCCGACATTCGTTTAGCAAAAGAATTGTTAGGCTGGGAGCCAGTGGTAGCATTTGATGACGGCATTCGTGAGACGATTGCGTATTTCCGGAATTTCGTTTCGTAAGACAGAACCGTATAATTTAACTGATAATTTCCCCAACATTCGTTTATGAAAATTACTAAAATTTGTTGCATAGGAGCTGGCTACGTTGGTGGTCCTACCATGGCAATGATCGCTGCGAAATGTCCAGAGATCACTGTCACCGTTGTCGATCTCAATGAAGCGCGCATTGCTGCTTGGAATTCGCAAGACCTACCGGTGTACGAACCGGGTTTGCTCGATCTCGTAAACGGATGCCGCGATCGCAATTTGTTTTTCAGCACGGAAGTGCGTAAAACGATTAGTGAAGCGGACATGATTTTCGTAGCCGTGGGCACTCCAACCAAAACGTATGGCGCTGGTGCGGGTCGTGCCGCAGACCTTTGCTATGTAGAGTCTGCGGCGCGCATGATTGCGGAAGAAGCCAAGGGGTCGACCATCGTTGTTGAAAAATCGACGATTCCCGTCCGCACCGCTGAGGCCATGCGTACGATCCTTCAATCAAACTCGCAGAGTGGACAATTCCAAGTGCTATCGAATCCAGAATTCCTCGCCGAGGGAACTGCGGTGACAGACATGGAAAATCCCGACCGCATTCTCATCGGTGGCGAGCAGACGCCAGAGGGACTCGCCGCGATCGAAAGCCTCGTGCAAGTATACGCTCATTGGATTCCGCGCGAACGCATCATCACCACAAATACATGGTCTTCGGAATTATCGAAGTTGGTGGCGAATGCTTTCCTCGCTCAACGGATTTCCTCCATCAACTCCATTTCCGCCCTTTGTGAAAAAACCGGTGCTAATGTTGAGGAAGTCAGCCGTGCCATTGGCTACGATTCACGGATCGGCGCTAAATTCCTCAAATCCTCTGTAGGCTTTGGTGGCTCGTGTTTTCAGAAGGACATTCTCAACTTGGTTTATCTCTGCGAGCATTTCGGATTGCCCGAAGTGGCGCGTTATTGGAATGAGGTCATCCGCATGAACGATTGGCAGAAATCGCGTTTTTCTCAAAAAATTGTTCAAACATTATTCAACACCGTATCGGGCAAAAAAATCGGCGTGCTTGGTTTCGCATTCAAGAAAGACACCAATGATACCCGTGAGTCAGCTGCGATTTATGTGGTGCGGGATTTGTTAATGGAGAATGCACATGTCTGCATCTACGACCCCAAAGTGCCACAAAAAACGATTCTCGCCGATCTTGCCTATGTCGGTGTGCCTGAGCATTTGCTTGCGGCCCATCTGCACTTCGCAGAAGACGCGACCACCGCGCTCGACAAAGCTCATGCACTTGTTGTGCTGACCGAGTGGGATGAATTTCGTGATCTGGATTTTGCTGCAATTTACCAGCGGATGTATAAGCCCGCCTTCGCTTTCGACGGTCGCAGCATCCTTCCTGCCCCAAAGCTGCGTGAGATTGGATTTGAATTGTATTGCATCGGTCAGGGCTAAATCCTGGCTCCATTAAATCGAATTCATGCCGCCGCCTAACATGAACGTACTCCTCGCCGGTGTGGTGCCACCACCGGTGCACGGCGCTTCGTTGGCCACACGCGCTTTATTCGATGGTGATTTGCAGCCGGTTGTTAAGCATCTGCTGGAAATTCGTTCGAGTAAAAATTTGCAGGAGGTTGGTCGTGCGTCGATCGGGAAAATTTTCGGCTTGGTCGGCTTAGTCGCTCGCTGCTGGCAATTAAAATTTCGCAGCAAAGCACAGGTGTTGTACTACACCCCTGGCAGCGCGGCTTTCGTTCCATTCGTGCGCGATGTGATTTTCTTAGGTTGTTGCCGATTGCTCTTTCGTCGCACTATACTGCATTATCACTCTGGCGGCTTGAATGATTATCTTGCTTCAAGTCGTTGGCGGCAAATTCTCGGGAGATGGATTTATGGTCGTGGCGCATGGGCCTTGACACTTTCCCAACACGTTGCGGTTCCTGGATTGGATTTTGGTGCCGCAGAAGTGTTTGAAGTTCCCAATGGTCTCAATATCGACGCACCCGAAGGCGCAAGAGAACCTTCGGATTTCTTGCGGATTTTGTTTCTTGGAAATCTTTACGAGGACAAAGGCGTCTTCGATTTGTTAGAAGCCTGTCAACGAATTACATCATCTTCCAGCGCTAAGATTCGCCTGCAATTTGTGGGCAAATGGCCCGATGAAGCGACGGAACAAAAATTCCGAGACCTTGTTTCTGAAATCCAATCTTCCGAAACCTTACAATTGCCGGATCCCGGTGCCCTATATGGTGATGATAAATGGCGTGCTTACGCCCAATCAGATTTGTTTGTGTTTCCGTCGTATTATAGCTCAGAAAATTTCCCTTTGGTTCTTCTCGAAGCAATGGCGAGCGGACTGCCAGTGATTTCATCGCGTTGGCGTGGGATCCCTTCCATCGTGGAAGAAAACGTCACCGGCTTGTTGCATAACCCGCGCGACATCCCTCAGTTGCAACAGTGCATCCAGCAATTCATCGATTCGCCCGATCTCTTGTCAACGATGGGCGGCAATGCAAAACTTCTCTACCAAGAAAAATTCACGTTTGAAAAACACCGTGATCATGTTGTAAGCATTCTTCGCAAAGCGTGCTTGTCATAAACTATACCGAAATTTTTTACGTATCAATTCACCAACATTCATCAAACCAATTAACATATGAGCAAAAAAATACTTGTCGCCGGCGGCGGCGGATTCATCGGGGGCGAACTCGCACGAGTTCTCCTGAGTCGTGGTTACCAAGTCGTGGTGGCCGATATCAAACCACTCGATAAGTGGTATCAATTGCATCCCCAAGCGGAGAATCATGTTCTCGACCTTGAGGAAAAAGCGAACTGTTACAAAGTTGCCGAAGGGTGTGACGAAGTCTACAATCTCGCCTGCAACATGGGTGGCATGGGATTCATCACGAAAAACAAAGCCCTGTGCATGTTGAGTGTTTTGCTCAGCACACACCTGCTGATGGCCGCCAAAGATTGCGGTGCTAAACAATACTTCTACTCATCCTCCGCCTGCGCGTATCCCGACTACCGTCAAGAGGATGCCGCTGTGGTAGCGTTGAAAGAATCGGACGCTTATCCCGCGATGCCCGAGGACGGCTATGGCTGGGAAAAATTGTTTTCGGAACGTCTCTGCAAACATTTCGAGCAAGACTTTGGCATGAACATTCGCGTTTTCCGTTTTCACAACGTCTATGGTCCGAAAGGCACTTGGGACGGCGGTCGGGAAAAAGCACCGGCAGCACTCTGCCGTAAGGTGATCCAAGCTCTCGACGAAGGTACCATGGAAGTGGAAATCTGGGGCGATGGCGAGCAAACCCGCTCGTTCATGTATATCGACGACTGTGTCACGGGCATCGATAAATTGATGGCATCGAGCTACTCGGATCCTCTCAACCTTGGCCGTAGTGAGTTGGTTTCCATCAATGAAACGCTTAGCATCATCGAGCGCATCGCCGGTGTGGAAATGAAGCGCAAGTACAAACTCGATGCACCACAAGGGGTGCGCGGTCGCAACTCCGACAATACACTGATCAAAGAAGTGCTCGGTTGGGAGCCAGGCATTGATTTGAAAACCGGTCTTGAAACCACCTATTGGTGGATCAAGGAACAATACGAAAAGCGCAAACGCGGCGAGATCGTGATTCAATAAAAATCATCCGTCTGACTTCTAATCGTTATGCTTGCTACCTCATCCATCCCGCGCGCTAATGTTCTCGGTGTCGGTATTCATACCGTGAACATGGCGTCTGCTTTGCAGGAGGTGCATACTGCACTGAATCGCCCGGGCACTGTTGGCTATGTTACAGTTACCGGCGTTCATGGCGTTATGGAATCCCAAGACGATTTAGCCTTGCAGGTAATTCACAACCGCAGTTTCCTCAGTATTCCTGATGGCATTCCGATGGTTTGGATGGGGCGCTGGCAAGGATACGATCATATGACTCAGGTATGCGGCCCCGAATTCATGCCGACATTCATGGCACAGGGTTTGAAAGAAAAACGACGCCACTTTCTGTGGGGCGGCGGCGATGGCGTGGTCGAGGTGCTGGCGCAAAAATTGCGCGAACGCCATGACGACATTGCCATCGTCGGCACCATCACTCCTCCTTTTCGGCCGCTCACGGATGCCGAAGAAGAAGAGTTACTGGCGCAAATTCTTGAAACAAGGCCGCATTGTTTCTGGGTCGGTTTAAGCACTCCCAAACAAGAGCGCTTCATGGCCGGCTTTCTCGCCAAATATGCGGACCGATTGACTTCTCTCGATCATGGCATCTTGTTTTTCGGCGTAGGTGCCGCTTTTGATTTCCAGGCAGGGTTAGTGCCTGAAGCACCGCGCTGGTTGCGAGGATCCGGGCTGGAGTGGTTCTATCGACTCCTCACCAATCCCAAACGCCTCGCGAAACGGTATTTGAAAAACAACCCTCGCTTTCTTTGGTCGGCAATCTGCCAACAGAGCGACCTGCAAACATTTCCGATGCGCGACAAGCACTAAAAGGCAGAGATTTTTGTCATGCAATAGCGTCCTTCTTACTTCCGACCTCATGCCCGTCCCTCTTCTCGACGTAAACGCACAAAACCTTCCGCTTGAGACAAAGTTAGTGGAGGCTTTCTCACGTGTTCTATCGTCAGGTCAATTCATCATGGGGCCAGACGTGTTGGCTTTTGAGCAAGAATGTTCCGCTATGCTAAGAGTGAAACATTCGATTGCTTGCAGTTCAGGTACTGACGCTCTTGTCATGGCGCTGATGGCACTCGGACTTGGCGCAGGCGATGAAGTCATTTTGCCGACTTTTACATTTTTTGCCACGGCGGGTTCAGTCGCTCGTGTGGGTGCCACACCCGTGTTCGTTGACGTTTGCCCCATCTGTTTCAACATTGATGCGGAAAAAGTCGCCGCCAAAATCACTCCCCGCACCAAGGCGATCATGCCCGTGCATTTGTTCGGTCAAAGTGCCGACATGGACGCCATCCAGGCACTTGCCGATGAACATCAACTGTGGATGATTGAAGATTGCGCTCAAGCCATCGGGGCCCGCTACAAAGGGAATCCCTGCGGTAGCATCGGACACTATGGAGCCTATAGTTTTTTCCCTTCAAAAAATCTCGGCGGTTTCGGTGATGGCGGACTGCTTGTCACCAATGACGACACACTCGCGGAAAAAGCGCGCATGATGCGCAACCACGGCATGCAGCCGAAGTATTTTCACTCAGTGGTCGGTGGTAATTTCCGCATGGATACGCTCCAAGCCGCTCTGCTACGAGTCAAGTTAGAGCCCTACAATACCTACACTCGCGGTCGCCAAAACAATGCCGCTTACTATTCCGAGCACCTAGCGCAAATCCCCGGCATCGTCATCGCAGATCCCGCGCACTGCCAATGTGCCGCGCGCCAAATCGAATGGCTTGCTGAGACATCGGCTAAAATTGTTCTTCCCGTTCCTTACGCACACAACGATCACATCTGGAATCAATACACACTGCGAGTCATCGGCGAGGGCCAACGCGATGCTCTGAAAGCGCATCTGCAAGAAAAGGGAATCGGCTGCGAAGTCTATTATCCTCTCACGATGGACCAGCAAGAATGCTTTGCCTCACTGCCCGCTGCGAGCCGCAGCGATTGCGAAGTCGCCCATCGTCTCGCCACCGAAGTCCTCAGTATTCCCATCTATGCGGAGCTTGCACCGGCTCAACTTGATGAAGTGATCGCTGCGATCAAAAGCTTTCTCTGAATTCCTTACAATGGCGCAGCCGCTTCTGCTTCAGGGCAGCATCGCAGATTGGCAATAGCAGGTCACCATAGCCCCGCTTGACAGCTTGCGAAAAGTCCTGCAAGTTTTCACAGTAACAATTCCTGATCCAATGAAAACAATCGTAAGTCACGCCATCATGCTCGTTGTTTGCATGACTTGTGCCATCGCTCAAGACTTGGATAGTCTGCATCGGTCATTCATGACGAAATACGATCAAATCAATACCAACCGTGATGCGAAAGTTGAAGCGCTCACGGAAGGATATCTGAGTGCCTTGGATCGGTTGAAAAAACAACTACAGACAACGGGGCAACTGGAGTTGGTGTTACAGGCGCAATATGAAATCGATGTCATGGGCAAAGACGTTTGGCCACCTGAAGTTCTGGGAGAAAATGCCACTTCTGAGTTAAAGTCCCTTCGCACGAAATATGTGGAGGCCCGCGAAAAAGTTCACAAAGAACATGCGGTCCAACTCAATGAAGTGGTCGATAAAATGGACAAATTGTTAGCGACTCAAATTGTTGATCTAACCAAAGCGGGCAAAATCGAACAAGCAAAGCTAGCGCAGAAGATGAAAGACGACCTTGCGAAGGATGCGGCGATCTTAGCGGCGCGTGAATCATTGCAGGTTGGCGATCAGCAAAATCTCGGTCAGTGGATCAACCTGTGGGAGATGAAGCCGAAGTGGAATGAGCGGCAGTTGATCAATGGTGTTGAATTCAAAGGCCATCCCGATCTGCGGCTTGACGCAAAGCAGTTGGAGGAAATCGTCTATGCACATGCCTCCAGCCGTTTCGAATACAATTTTAAGCAATCCGTTTCGCAATTGCGTTGCGGTCTTTGGTTGCCAAACAGCGGAGATGTGATTTTCATCATTAAAGCGGATGGTGGAGAAGTTTTCCGGAAGCAAATTTCTGGACCTACCAAAGAGGTTTTCCCGGTGGATATTCAGTTCAAATCAGCCAAAAACATCGAATTCATTACAGATAAGAATGGTGCGGAGAATTTTGACTGGTCAACTTGGATCAAACCTCAGGTGAAATAGATCTTGCATCTTCGCATCAAATCCATTCTGCAAAACGCCTCACTGTGGGCCATGGTTGGTGTGGCATTGCGTATTGGTAGCGGAATTATCACCCTCCCCATTGCCCTGCGCGTTCTTTCCTCAGCGGAGCTCGGGCTTTATTATACGTTCCTCGGGATCACCAGTGTGGTTGCGCTTTTTGATTGTGGATTTTCCCACGCAACGATTCGCAACGCCGCTTATGCCATGGGGGGCGCCAAGGAATTTCAAGCATCCGGTGTGGCAGAATCGGCGGGCTTGGGAGAACCGAATTGGCGATTACTCCGGCAGTTAATCGCAGCCGTTCAGATTTGGTATCGCCTCATCGGCTCATTGCTCGCCGTTTTATTGTTATTTGTCGGCACGTGGTTTCTATTGCCGATCATCCGCAATGCGGATCTCCCTTCCTCAAATATTGGCTGTTGGTGCTTGTTTGCGTTAGCGACTTCCTACTCCTTTTTTACGACCTATTGGACGGACATCTTGTATGGTATCGGTTCCGTAAAAAGCGTCACGCTCATTCAAATCTCATCGCAACTGGTGGGGATTTTGTTATTAGCTGGTGGCTTGCTCGGTGGCTTAGGTTTATGGTCCTATGGAATAAGCGCACTCGTGGGGTTTTTAATCATTCGCCTCACGTCACAACGCGTTCTCAAGCGCAATGCGAAGGCTGCTTTTGAGTATGAGGTCTCCACTCATGAGCGCAACCAGGTGCTGAATCGATTGTGGCCGATGGCATGGCGACAGGGTCTCGTGATGATCGGCGCTTATCTCACCCTTCGCAGCAATACTCTAATCTGCTCTGCTAAACTAGGACTCGAAGAAACCGGTAGTTTTGGCCTTTCGCTGAATCTCATCAATATGATCCTTCAAATTGCCATGGTTCCTGTCGGTTTATCGATGCCTCTGATTGGTCGATTGCGCGTTGAGAGAGATTTTGCGCAGATTCGCCACGTCTTTACTACGAGGCTGTATGGCGGTTTAGTATTGGGCGCAATGGCTCTTTTAGTCGTTTCTTTTGTGGGCAATTCGTTGCTCGCTTTCATCGACACTCAAACTCCCTTGCTGGCCAAACCATTATTTCTGCTACTTTCTCTCATTTTGTGTTTAGAGCAACATCACTCTCAATATACCGGATTGGTACTTACAGAAAACAAAAATCCATTCGTCTGGCCAGCCATCCTCTCGGGTCTGGCGATCGTGACACTCTCTTGGCTCGTTGTTGGCACCTGGGGTCTACTGGGCATCATCTTAGTCCAGGGACTTGTTCAACTTTCTTGGAATAACTGGTTTCCCGTAGTTAGGGGCATGCAAGGCTTAAGGGTTGCTGGTTCTTCCCTTCATTCGCAAGTGCGATAAAAAAATCCCCATCCATTTACTGGAGGATAAATCTATCAGATGCTGCAAAATAAAGCTAGTTATGCGGTGAGTTGGAGTGTGCTGGAACAGATTCTCCAAGTCTTTTTCAACTTCGCTTTTTCGGTGGTGATGGCGCGCTTGGTGACTCCCGAGGACTTCGGTACCGTGGCTCTGCTTTCCTTGTTCATGGGGGTGGCCACCGTCTTCATGAACGGTGGCCTGACCGTGGCTGTCATTCAGAAAAAAGACACCACACGCGAGGATGAGAGCACGGTATTCTGGTTCAATATTTTCATCAGCCTGGTGATGGGGGCCGTAATTGCGTTGGCAGCTCCGTGGATTGCGGATTTCTATCAAAAGGACATCCTTCAGCAACTCACCTACGCCCTCGTTTTTGTTTTCATCCTCTCCGCCTGCAATTCCCTGCAACACGCCTTGTTTGCGAAGCACTTAAACATGCGGGTCTCTTTCACGATCAATTCCGCGTCCTTGATTGTTTCTGTGATCGGTGGCGTCATCATGGCCTGCTACGGATGGGGCGTGTGGGCGCTCGTGGGGCAAACAGTGGTCATGGGGCTGATGCAGACGGCTCTGACATGGATCCTGTCGGATTGGCGACCGCTCTTCTGCTTCCGCAAAAAATCCTTTCAGGAATTGTTCTCGTTCGGCGGCTACATTTTTCTCACCAACCTGATCAGCATCTGTCATGACAGGGCCTACAGTGTTCTGATCGGCCGCAGAATCGGTGTGTATGATCTGGGCATCTACAATCGCGCATTTACGACGCAAAACATGGCGACAAACGCCCTTACCCAGGTGGTCAACCGCGTGGCGTTTCCGGTCTTTGCCCAGTGCCAGAACGAGCCGGAAAAATTGCTACGTGCTTTTCGCACGGCCCAGCGTGGAGTCATGTGCCTGAATCTTCCCGCCATGCTGGGTATCGCCGTGGTTGCAGAGCCTCTTGTTCATGTGATATACGGGGCACCTTGGGCGGAAGCCGCACCGATTTTGGTCATCCTCTGTATCGCCGCGAGCTACTTTCCCATGCAGGTGCTGAATCTGAGCCTTCTTTCCTCTCTAGGCAAAGGAGCCAGTTTCCTGCTCTTAGAAGTGGCGAAAAAAAGCATGGCGATCACATTGATCATCATCGCCTCTGGCTATGGCATTCATGAAGTGGCGTGGGCGGTTTTACTGTCATCATTGATCGCGCTCTCTTTGAATACCTACCTGACGAAAAGAAATACCGGCTTTGGCTTGTTCCCGCAGCTCAAGGACTTGATGCCATCCCTGATCAGTTCCTTGGGAATGGTCATCTCTGTCAAATTGTTTCAGCATCAATGCCCGCTTTCGATTCCGTGGGTCAATCTGCTCTCCTCCGTGATCGTCGGTGGGCTCGCATACATTGGATTTTCTTTGTTTCTGCAGCGTCCTATGATCAACGACGTCAAGATGCTGTTGAAGCGAAAATTTATCAAATCACCCGCCTCCATCAGCCCATGACCCATTCACTTTATTTCTTTTCTGTATGACCTTTCCCTTTTTCGATGTGATCAAAGAGAGTCTCGGCCAGAAATATCTGGCGGACATCCTTGCCTTGCGAGCCACCAAAACACAAAAGCCCGATGGGAGTTACGTCACCCAAGGCGATCTCTTGGCGCAAAAGGTGATTCTGGAAGCTGCACACGAGGCTTTTGTGAATCCCTTTATCGTCTCGGAGGAAATTAGCCTCAATGAAACGGAGCCCGCACCTGAGCAGATGGTGATTGTGATCGATCCGATTGATGGCACGGAAAATTTCACCTCGGGACTAATGGAGTGGGGCGTGTCGATTTCATGCTATCAGAATGGCCGCCATGTAGCCTCATTGCTTGGTTTGCCAGAGATGAACCTTTGGTTGCAGAGCGGTGACACCTTGACCCGCCATCAATCACGTATCCGTGCGCTTTCTTCCTCCCTCAGCAAGGAACAAATCATCGCTTCCACCACAGGCTACGAATACCGCATCATCGGTTGTTGCGTTTGCAACATGCTGAACGTGATCCGTGGTTCATTTTTCTCGTTTGAGAATCCCAAGGGTGCCCAAAGTTGGGATATCCTTGCAGGCCTGAATCTGGCTCTGGAACAAAATCTTAATGTAACCGTAGAAGGAAAAACTTATGCAGGAGAGTATCTATCAGCTCATCAAAAGTATCGCTTCAAGATCGAACAGCGATAATATTTTTGTCATTGGAAAAGGTCCAAGTTTGGATGGCATCGATTGTTCCACGCTCCCACCTGGGTTCGTGATCAATCTGAATGATTCCGAGCGCATCAAAGCAGGGGATCTGACGATCTTTAGCGCCCCATGGGTCAAGCAGAGCCTTCAGGATGACGGCTTCAAATCTGCCTTTTACTTGGCAGGAACAGAGCTGCCGTCAAGTGTGCCACATGTGGTTCTGCCCCCTTTGCCGCAGGAACTGGACCATATTGATCTACTGATTCCACAATTAGAAAATGACACATTTTATGACGAGAGTTTTGTCCTTCTGAATGCGGTTAAAGTGGCATTGAAAATTGCGAATGCAAGAAAATCACCCAGTCGTGTATACTTTCTCGGATTTGATTTTTCTGTGCAATCGGGTGGTACCGCGAAAAAAGTCGGTCAGGATTACTCCGGCGCGGCGCAGGGAGATCGCGAGGCGATCGTGCTCTCACAAGAGCACTCGTTTCGTCAGTTTCTCCACTACTTTGCGGATGGTCAGCGACTCCAACTTCTGCACGTAGGCAACAAAGACTTTAGCGCACTGAGTCCGGCGGAATTCAGCCGCCAAGTTTGTGGATCGGAATCAACGGCAGGCTTTGCAAAAATTAACTTGGCCGCACCGGATCGGGTTCTGGTGGTGGCCGAATTCACGAATAATCATTTGGGCAGCGCGGAGCGTTTGGTAGAAATGATTGAGCGCTCCAAAGAGGCAGGAGCGGACTTGATTAAGGTGCAAAAACGTGATGTGGATCGCTTCTATACAGCAGAGCAATTGGCCAGCTATTATTGGTCACCCTTCGGCAAGACTCTCGGCGACTATCGCCGCGGTGTGGAGATGAATGCGGAACTCTTTCAATTGCTCGATGATACGTGCAAAAAATTTGAGATTGAATGGTTTTCCACCATTCTCGACATCGAATCCTATCATTCGATCTCAAAATACCGACCTCGCTTGTTGAAGGTTCCCTCGACGATTTCCAATCATCGCAATTTCCATGCCGAGCTGGCGGAAACCTATCAAGGAGCGATCGTCGTATCCACCGGCTACACGGAACAGGAATATGTTGATTACGTCTTGAGCACCTTCAGCCAAAACGAAGTCATCTATCTGCTTCATTGTATTTCTGCATATCCCACGCCGCGCAATGCTTGCAACGTCGCCGTGGTGAGAGCCTACGAAAAGATCCATCAGAGCATTGCCAAAGTCATTCCTGGCTATTCCAGCCACGATCTCGGTTCTCTGGGTTGCATGATGGCGGTGGCCTGCGGTGCGAAAATGGTCGAAAAGCATGTGAAGCTCGGCGATGTGGACTGGGTACATTTTGATAAAGTCGCCATTGATCTCCAAAGCTCCGAATTTAGCGCTTTTGTCAACGATATCCGAATCGCCGAGGAAATCACCGGCAGTGAAGCAAAAACGGTGCTCTCTTGCGAGCATCACAAATACGCGGTGAAACAAAATTCATGAAACCTATCATCAAAGCCGTCATTCCCGTACGCAGCGGATCACTTAGGGTCAAAAACAAAAATCTGAAGCCCTTCGCTGGCAGTTCGCTGCTGGAATTAAAGATCACACAATTACTGAAAACTCCCGGGCTCGACGGGGTTTGTGTCAATTCCAATGATCCTGAAATGTTGAAAGTAGCCGAGCAACTCGGTGTGGAAACATGTCTGCGTGAGCAGATGTTTGCCACGAATGAAATCCCGATGAGCGCGGTTTATGCAAACATCGCGGAAAATCTTGTTTGCGATGTTGTGTTGTTTGTTCACGCGACGAATCCTCTGGCTGACGAAGTTACATACTCGAATGCGATCCGCTGTTATCACGGCTTGGATGAGCAGTATGACTCGGTGACCACTGTCTCCGATGTGAAAGACTTCCTCTATTGGAATGGCAAGGCGCTGAACTATGATCCTGCTAACAAACCTCGCTCTCAGGATTTGCCTGATATCGTTAAACTGAATCACGTTGCTTCGGTTTTGCCCAGGAAAACGATCATCGAGCGAAGTGATATTCTTGGCCATGCGCCCTATTTCCTCAAATTGGATGATATGGAAAGCACGGATATAGACACGGACTTGGACTTCCAAATCGCAGAGTATCTTTATCAAACGAAACAGGCGATGAAGTCTTCCCCGTGATTGGGAGTTAGAAAATTCGAGCGGGTCATGCGCGCATAGGATACCCGCTCCGTATACCGCGCACAAAAATTATATTCTTCTTAAATGAAAGCGAAGCATCGAGCGTTCCGCATATTTGATCCACAGTTTGATCCTTGTGCTCAACCTCCGTCCGTTGCTCCGCTCACGCAGAGTGAAAAAAGACCGCTGTGGTCCGTGATGATTCCCACATTTAATTGTGCTCGCTACCTGAAACAAACGCTAGAAAGCGTTCTGGCGCAGGACCCGGGTCCGGAACTGATGCAGATCGAGGTGGTGGATGATTGCTCTACGCTGGATGACCCTGAGCAAGTAGTGCGTGAGGTTGGCAAGGGTCGGGTGGCTTTTTATCGCAAAGAAAAAAACAGTGGTGCCACGGCAAATTTCAATACTTGTATCGAGCGCAGCCAAGGAGAATGGGTGCACATCCTCCATGGGGATGACTGGGTGGCTCCTGGATTTTATGAATCGGTGCGCAAAGCGATACAGCTGTATCCGCAAGTGGATGCGGTAAGCACAAGGGGATTGATTGTTACGGCTGAGGGTGAAGTCGCACTGCTGTCAGATCGCTTGGAGGATTGGGAAAAAGCAAATGGCTCGGTTCGCTCTCTTCTCGGGCATAATCCTATCATGACGCCGACCGTTGTGGTGCGACGTCGCTTTTATGAAACGCACGGCGGTTTTGATACGCGCTTGGTGCATGTGGCGGACTGGGAAATGTGGGCACGCATCGCCCGTCTGAGTCAATTGCTCAGCCTCAATCAGGTGCTGGCGTATTACCGCGCGTTCGATGGTAATGACACAGGGCGGCTCGCGCAGACCGGTGAGAATCTAATCGATTGTCTGCGCTTCGGCGCGATGCTCACAGAGCAATGTCCAGAATTTGAAGAGACGCCATTTCTGCGACGGGTGGCCTTGATCGCATACAATCAGAAAAAAAAGTTTGCCGCCTTGGGCAACACGAAAGCCGTTGCTGCCAACCAACGCATTTCCCGCCAATTGGGATGCAAAAATCGCGCGATCGTGGAGTGGCCTCGCGTGATTGCCGCTTTTTTGCGATCACGTGGTGTAGCCTAGATTACTTCGGCTGAAATGGTGGATCTAACGCTTCCAGGCACGTATGAATTTGTTATGAAATCACTCATCACCCACCCTTTGCGAAAAGTCAGAAATTGGTTCCGTGCGCAGGGAATTCCCACGAAGTACAATGACATCAAGATTCTGAGCTTGAAAGACAGGCATAAGGGAGAGCGATGTGTATTGGTGGGTATGGGGCCCAGTCTGCGGATGGAGGATTTGGAACGCTTGAAAAATTGCGTAACCTTCGGATGCAACCAAGTTTTTAAGGCATTCGCCGAAACCACATGGCGGCCTACGTATTACACGGTATCGGATTGTGTGGTGGCGGAGACCTACAAGGAGGAAATTTTCAACGTTCCATCTATTATAATTTGCCCTAAGTATACCAAAGAGCAATTGGGAACAGAGCACGGTGTGTTGTGGTTACACACGATACCTGTGCACAAAGGAGAAGATCCTTCTATTGTTGCATTCTCAAAAAATCTGGTGGAGGGGATCGCGCCGGGCGGAGCTACAGTCATTTACGATCAACTGCAGATCGCCTATTACATGGGATTTGCAGAAGTGATTCTTGTTGGAATTGATTTCAACTATGAGAATTATGTGTTGCTTGATGAGCACGGTAATGAAGGGCAGTTAGCCGAAAGCAAAAATGAGGGGAATCATTTCATCAAAAACTACTACAAGCCTGGGGAAAAAATGAATGTTCCCAAAGTCGAATTGCAGAGGAATGCCTTTCAGCAAGCAAGTCTGGTATACGCTGAGTCCGGTCGTAAATTGATCAATGCTTCGCGTAAAACAAAGCTCGATGTGATCGAGCGCGGTGACTTTGATGCACTGTTTCCCTCCACAGCAACAAACGCTTCTGAGTAGTGTATTTCCGGTGATAAATTCATGAGCGTAAGCACTGCAATGAATCCTTCTTCCCCAAATATCGCGGTTGTCGTACCTGCGTACAATTGCGAAGCATTGATTGAGGAAACCTTGTTGTCTATCGCCGCACAAACCTTGCCAGCTGCAGAAGTGTGGATTGTGAATGATGGCTCTAAAGATGGCACGGCAGCTGTAGTGAGTCGCTTTATTCAAAGTCGCAAGGGATGGCATCTGCTGACCAAAGATAACGGCGGAGTATCATCAACACGCAACGCGGGTGTTCAGGCGGCTGGCTGCGAATGGATAGCGTTTGTGGACTCTGATGATTTGTGGAGTAATGATCACTTAGCTTGCTTGATGCAAAATGCAAAAGAATCAGGAGCAGAGATAATAGTTTCTGGTGTCGAAGTGTTTGAGGAAAGTGTTGATAATATTATTGGTAGCTTTTACTTGGAAAAATCAGAGATCAATGGATTCCCTAAAAATTTATTTTTTCGCAATAATATCGTACCTAGTGCTATTTTGATGAGACGTAATTTGTTTCATCAGTTAGGTGGATTTGATGAGCAACTCACTATTGGAGAAGACTGGGATCTCTGGCTGCTTGCATTTAGCCAAGGAATCAAATTTCATTTCACACAAAAGTCTACTGTATTGTACCGGCGCCATGCGGCAAATGCCACCTCAAATATGGATAAAACTTTATTGGGTATCATTCAATGTTTAGAGAAAAATCTCATGCGTAAACAAATGTTTCCGAATGAAATAAAAAAACAAGTATCTCTATGTTATCGTCGATTGGGTAATGCGGCAGCATTAAATAACCGCCAGAAATCAGGTCAGTATTTTCGAGCTGCCATAGCGAGCAGGCCAAATCATCCCCTCAATTATATTGCATACTTGATTCACACCTTGCATGCGATGGCTCTCTATCGCTGGGCTTCCCGCCTGTGGCTTTCACTGCGTTTGGCGATGCAGAAGAAGTGAAGGAGAAAGTATCATGCCGCCGAGCATGCTCAAATATGATGGAATTTTCACAAGCGGTATTGCTGGCAGTCAAAATTGCCGGTCCTAGCATTAATGGCCCGGACTCCTGGGCCTTGCGCTTGCTCACCTGGTTGCGCTCCGCGGGGATTGATGCGCGAGCGGCGGTGCTCCTTGATGAAATCGCGGATGAGAACACCGATCTTGTCCTGCTCTTGAAGCAAGCCCAAGTGCCCATCATGATGACGCGCAGTGTGAACATGCGCGCGGACACCGAGTGGTTCATGGCGCAGGTGGCTGCATTCCGCCCGGGGTTGTTCATCGCGAACTATTATCCGGCTGCCCTTTATGCGGCGATGAACCTGCGGAAAGTTGGCATCCGTAGCGCGATGGTCATTCATTCGGATGATCCGTATTATTACAAATTGATCGACGCATTTGTGATCGCACCGGAGCAAGCAGCGGTGGATGTGTTGGTGCCGGTCTCCGCATTTCTGCATGAGAAACTCAAGCCTACGCTGGAAGGCCGGGTGAAAATGGTGCGCATCGCCTACGGCGCTCCCCGCGCGCAGGCGACGGCGCAGTGGGACGATGGCGATCTACAACTGCTCTATGTGGGGCGGATGAGTTTGTTTCAGAAGCGTGCCGATGAAGTGGCAAAAGCCCTGTGCCTCGCCTGTGAACGGATTCCCGGTGTGCGCGCACGGATGGTGGGGGATGGCGCGGATCGCGGCGAGGTAGAACAAATCTTGCGTACGCGAGATGGGGGAAAAAAGGTGGAATTTGTGGGTGGATTGCCCTCACCAGAAGTGCTGAAAATCTTGCCAGCAGCGCATGTGATGGTGCTGCTCAGTGATTTCGAGGGCATACCGATTTCCTTGATGGAGGGAATGGCGGCGGGTCTGGTGCCGGTGGTGACGCCGATACGCAGCGGCATCCCGGAACTGGTCTTGGATGGCGAAACGGGCCTGATTGTAGCGGATCGTAGCGAGGCTTTTGTAGAAGCGATACGCCAATTGCGAGAAGATCGCACACTATGGCGGCAGATGTCTGCGGCAGCGCACGCTCATTACCTACAAGGGTTCTCTCCAGAAAAAATTGTCGATTTCTGGGTCGAGCAAATCGGTGATAGTCCTGCGCCATTCACCGTGCCAAAAGATTTGCATTTACCCGTGAGCTCTTGGGTAGATTTTTGGGTGGATCGCAGTATGGCAACGGGCATCGCAAGTTATCGGTTGATACTCCAAAAGTGGATATGGATCACATGGGGGAAACTGCCAGAGCGCTGGCGCTCGCGAGCACGTTCTTTTGCAAAGCGCTTGCTTGCACTCGTTAGGACAAAGTCACCAGCCACATGATGCCTCATAAATCCGTATTGTTGGCTCTTGAAGTCCTCGGCATCGGGATTAGTGGTCCTGATACGTGGGCGTATCGATTGCTGCTGTGGCTTCGTGATTCTGGAGTCGAGGTGAGAGTGGCCGTGCTCTTGCGAGCCAATTCGGACGAAAGTGCAGTCGTTGTACGCTTGTTGCAAGAGGCCGCAATCCCGATGGCGGTTCGACGCATTTCCAACATGCGCGCGGATACTCAATGGTTCATGGAGCAGGCGAGAGAGTGCTTACCAGGACTCTTTATTGCACACGGCGTTCCAGCGGCTCTCATGGCGGCAGGCAATCTTCGTGAAGTGGGAATTCGCAGTGCCATGATGGTGCATTCCGATGACCCGTATTATTATAAATTGATTGATGCTTTCGTACTATCGGGTGAGAAGCCTGCGGTAGATGTCGTCGTGACCGTCTCGCAATTTTTAAAGCAAAAGCTGGAACCGTTATTGCATCACCGAGTTAGCGTGGAAAACATTCATTGTGGCGCGCCGCATGCAGGTGTGAAGTCAACGTGGAATCACGGCGATTTGCATCTGCTCTACGTGGGTCGCTTTTGTCAATTTCCCAAACGAGTGGTGGATATCGCAAAAGCGTTTTGCGCTGCTTGTGATGAAGTGCCGGGAGTTATTGCTACAATGGTGGGAGATGGGCCGGATCGTAAACAGGTAGAGGATGTGTTGCAAACCACCGCGGGGGGCGACCGCGTAACGCTGACTGGCGCGCTGCTCTTACCCGAGGTGCTGGCGATGATGCCTGCGGCGCATGTGATTGTGCTGATGAGCGATTTTGAAGGAAATCCGATTTCTTTAATGGAAGGAATGGCCGCAGGACTGGTGCCCATAGTAACATACATGCCCAGCGGTATTCCTGAGCATGTATTCGATGGCGATACGGGCTACATCGTGGAAAATCGTGGTGCTGCTTTTGTGGCAGCCGTGCGCCGATTGCGCGAAAACCCTGAACTTTGGAGAACCATGTCGGCATCAGCCCTAAAACACTACACGGAACACGGTTCACCTGAAAAAGTTGTAGAAGCTTGGTGTCGTCAGATCGGTCAGCAACCACAGCCATTCATACTGCCAAATAACCTACGTTTTCCCGTCTACTCTTGGTGGGAGTTTTGGGTCGATGGCAGCATGGCAAAAGGTTCCAAACGCTTGCGTTTGATGGTTCAGCGTGCGATTTGGAATGGCTGGGAGTCGTTGCCAAGCAATGGGCAAAAATTCATCCGTAAGGTTGTGAAAACAATACTTTCTTACGATGGGGGCTCGCTGCAATCCGCAGGCAAATGCAAAATGTGACGGTTTTGTGAAGCAAGCTGGTGCAATCACAGCAATCCAGACTTGACGAATTCATTCAACAGTAAATACTTCTCGAAGTGACAGGCAGCATTAACTTCAAAGCGATAGTGACGATCCTCTTCGGGATATCGATGGGTCTGTACATCTTGATCGAGGTATTGAATGCTCGCACGAGTTCACTGGGCCAGCTCTACATGTTTGTTGCCATTGGTTCCTTTGTTTATGGGCTGACCCATCCCAAACAATCGATTTACGTCATGCTGTTCATGACGGTATACATTGACGTATTCAAACGGATGATGGTGATCGGCGGCAATCCTACGATGATTGACGTGGCTTACGTATTGGCGGCTCCTCCTTTGCTGATCGCAGGCTGTGTTACCTCCGTTTTTTTGGCATACACTGTGGGAAGAAAAAAAATCACGAAGGATCTTGTTTACGCACTCATTGTTTCCGTCCTTATGGTAGTAATTTCGGTTCTGGGCACATTAACCAGTGAAGGTGGTGGCGGTCTTGGGCGATTAAGCGCGATTGTGAATCAAGGCTTTTATGCCTTTTTGTTTTTCGTCATCCCGACATTGTTTCAAACGGATGAAGACCGGCGGAAACTCCTGCATTTCTCTTTCATAACCATTATCCCCGCGGTAATTTACACATTTTGGCAGAAAAAATTCGGTTATGCTCAATTCGAATATGATTATTTGATGTCGGGCCTGACCATTGAAGCGAAAAACTTGGTTGAATCCGTCGGTGGAGAGTTTCGTTGTTTCTCCACTTTTAATGGAGCTGGTACTGCCTCTACCATGTTTTCGATTTACCTGCTGTATTGTTTTGTGTCGCTTAAGCCGGGCAATAATCCTCCCACATTCTTTGCTCGATTGGGCAAATGGCTGCTGATTCCCTTATTTATTGTGGCTTCCTACTTTACCATCATTCGAACAGGTTGGGTGAGCGGTTTGGGCTCGCTGCTTGCATTCGTTTTTCTCGGATCAAGATTTCGTGCCTATTCTGGAGTTTTTATCGCTGTTTTCGGGTTTTTAACAATTGTGGCACTTGCACCCACGGCGGTTAAAAACAATTGGTTGGGAGAAATTGAGGTTGGTTTGAACAAAACAATTGGATTAGTTTCCAATGACTCCACGTTGAAACGAGCGATCATCATGGGAACGGCACAAGACCGTGTCCGAGGATGGGCCAACTTAACCCAAGAACCGAAAATTTGGCAACCATTTGGCTTTGCTGCGAGTGATATCAGTGTGAAAAATACATCCAATGCAGGATTCCATTGGGGGCATGATGCGATCATTGATGCATTAATTAAATTCGGCTACGTGCCATTAGCCATAATTTTTATGATTGGGGGAGTTTTGCTCGTGAAATTATTCAAATACATGTATTCGTTGGATAAAAATTCGCAAGCGTTCAAAAATACCCGATTATGTTTGGCGTTTGCCTCCGGAATTATGGTGGGCGGCTTGGGTCACGGCGCTACCTTCCACAACTTCCCGCAGAACTTCTTCTTCGCCTTGTGGCTCGCGATTCCTTTCGCGACCTACCAACAAGCGATGCGAGAACGGAAAAAAGAAAGGCAAACCAAAGCAGTGGATGCCTCGCCCACAGGCTATCCTGCACTCGCTCACGCCTCAAGCGTGGGGATGAGCGGGCAGTGAGAGCAGGGAGACGCGAGCATGGAGACGCGAACTTTGAACTCGGAGGTGTGAGCAAGCGGAAACGAGCTTCTAGTCCTTATAGCAAGTCTCCCCTTTCAGATTCCCCGATTTCCTTCGTTTAGCCTCTAGCTAGCGTCTCGCGTCTCAGCGCTCCCTGCTTAACTCCCCATGCGCATTCTCCTTCCTATCACGCTTGACCGCTGGCGTAATCCGATCGCTACTTTGCTGCGTGCCTGCGTCGAAGCAAACCCGGAAGTGGAATTTCACTCGTACTCTGGGCCTCTTAGTTCAGAGGATGGAGAGTTGGCGAAAGCGTTCTGGGCATTGCCCAACATAGTCAAAAGCTCACAATCGCGCCTAGTATTCACTCGATTTGATGGCGTTCACACCGCCTCTATCACTCTTCACAATCAAGCAGCAGTTGTCGCAGCTAAAGCGCGAAGTGGTGGCAAATGCCGATACTTAAGTACGATTAACCTGGAAGTCGGGCCTGCGGATGGCAAAGATTGGCGATTGCTGCAAATCGCCGAGCGCTTGGCCGATGGTTTTGTTTCCGTTAGCAAGGCAGCGGGCGCCGGTGTCTCCAAACGTTGCGCTGACAGGTTTTTACAAGTGATTCCGAATGGGTTTGATCCTGATTATTTCGATCCCGAGATCGGCGATGAAGAAGTCTTGCCAGAAACAGTTCGCGTGCTCGAGCCCGGCTCCTTTGCCCTTTACGTAGGTGCGCTAGAACCGCGAAAGCACCCCGAATTTATTGTGGAGCTTGCACGCCGCCAGCCGGATGTGATTTTTGCTGCGGCGGGTTATGTGCATCCTGACGGAAAACATTTTGAGCCAATGATGCATTCCTTGCCCAATCTCAAATGGCTAGGTCATGTGGATCGACGTTGCATCCGCGCCTTATTGCGTCATGCCGGGGTATTTCTATTTCCCTCAGAGCGTGAGGGGCTCGCCTTGTCGGTGATTGAAGCTCTTGGCATGGGATTGCCAGTCATTGGTCAGCCGAAAAGTTCGATGCCGGAACTGATTGCCGCTGATGTAAATGGCAACATGCACGACATCAATGACATCGAGGCTTGGATCGCTAGCATGAGAAAATATCTTTCGCGCGATGCACAGCAACGCCAAGAATTCATAACGCAAATACGCCCCGGAATCGTAAACCACTACTCATGGTCGAGCATCGGACGGCAATACGGAAAAATCTACCAGCAGCTCTTTGGGTGAAGTCGCGAGAAGCGAGCAGGGGAAAGCTTGGAGACGCGAGCATAGAGACGCGAGCGGGAAGGCAGGAGCAGGAAGGCAGGAGCGGGAAGCGTGAGGATGAGGAAATTTAACATTATAGCTACTGATTAAGATAATTTTCGATTATGAAAAACGACAGATTTCGATTTGAGGATATGGCGATTTGGCAGCGGGCTGTTGAGATTTCGGGTCCGGTATTTGAGTTGGCTGATACCATCGAGCTACAGAAAAAATTTCGTTTCAGCGAACAGCTTCGAGCGGCTATGCTCAGCGTTTAGAACAATATGGCAGAAGGTTCAGGTAGCTGCTCGGATAAAGACTTTGCTCATTTTCTTAACATCTCCAGACGATCCATTTTTGAAGTCGCCAGCATGTTGTTGGTGTTTCATAATCATAAAATTGTCTCAGATCGGCCTTCTGAAATTTTGGTGGAATTAATCGAATTAAGCAAAATGACTTTCGCCTTTCGTAACACTCTCAAAGCAGACTAAGCTAGTGAGTCGTATTCCGCTTTCACTTCTTCTTACTCAGGGCTCCTAGCTCCTGTCATCTAGCTCGCGCCTCGCACCTCGCGTCTGCTAGCTCGTTTCTCGCGTCTCGCACCTCATAGCTCCCTGCTCCCGATGAAAATCCTCCTGCCCATCAGTCTTGATCGCTGGCGTAATCCGATCAGCACATTGCAACGTGCTTGTGTTCAGTATAATCCCGATATTGAGTTTCATTCATTCTCCAATCCACAAACTGAGGAAGATCGGCGAATGGGGGGCGAATTTTGGAAGCTACCGAATCTGCGTTTGCGCAAACCATCGGCCATTCTGTTGGATCGATTCGATATCGTTCACACCGCATCCTACAGTAGAGGGAATTACCTGGCTTCGCTAATCTCGAAAATTCGTGGCATAGGCCATACGAAATTCCTCACCACGTTAAATTTAGAATATGATTTGAAGTATGCCATCGATCAACTTCGGTATGGAAGATTTCTGAGAATTGCCGATCGGTTTGTCGCAGTGAGCGAAGCGGTCTCCGCCGATATCAGGAATCGCTATCCAGACCGTTTTTTGGGTGTGATACCTAACGGTTTTGATCCCCATCTCTACGATCCGGGCAAAATTGACGAGGTCAAGCTACCGGACGAGGTCGCAGCACTTAAATCCGGTTATCCTCTGTGGTTAGCGGTGGTAGAGTCGCGGAAAAACCCTCAAATTTTTGTCAATCTGGCGAAGGCGAATCCGTCCATAACTTTTGTCGCACTCGGAGGAGTCTTGCCCGGCGATGGGGAAATCTATGCCGATCAATTTACTGCGACACCCAATATTCTCTGGTTGGGTAATATGGAGCGTTCCATGGCACGGGCGGTGATGGCGAAAGCAGGAGTTCTGGTCTTTCCCTCAGAACGAGAAGGTCTTTCCTTGGGGATGATTGAGGCGATCGCCATGGGAATCCCGATCTTGGCACAGCCGAAAAGCTCGATGCCAGAATTAGTAACAGCGGGATGGAATGGAGAGCTGATGGATGCTGGTGATTTCGATGCTTGGAATCAAAGTCTGCACAAGTGGCTACCGCCAAGGACCGATGAGCAAGATGAGAATCTAAAATCAGCTAGAATGGAAGCATTAGAAAAATTTTCTTGGGAAGTCGTTGGTAAAGCGTATCGCAGTGTTTATGAAAAGACACGCAGTACAAAGCCGCAGTTATTTCATTCGTTTAAATTATAAGAAATTGGTAAGACAATCTGTTGGCTAATGCTAACAATTTGTCTTTCATTTTTACGACTATTCAATTTTATGAGCACGAAACGCTTAAAAGTTTTGTATATTTCTGGTCCGGCATTTCTTGACATGGACTTGTCATTTGTGCGTGCTTTAAGCCAGCAAGCGGATGCTTATTACTTATTCGACTTGTATCCAAAATTGTTTAAAGCTACAGCATTAAATCTTTCACACGCACCGTCAAATTCCGATGTCATTCCTATGAGTGAATTTCCAGAAATGGAAGAATTCAACCCTATGTTGCATAATGAACGCACATTTGTGATCAACCGCACATCAAATAATCCTCTCTCGACTAGCAATCTCATGCTTCAATGGAAGCTTGTTCACTTTGTGAAAAAGTTGAAGCCTGATGTGATTCATTTTAATAATCAGATTTACTTTAATCATTTCTATTTGTTTTTATGGCGACGTATAACTTTGATAAGTATTCATGACCCATTTCCGCATAGTGGTGAGGAACATCATACAAAAACCTTAAGCGCGAAATTATATCAATGGATGAATGTTAAATTAATAAAATATCATTTGCTATACAATAATTTGATGAATTGTGCATACGCTGAAGACAGACATATGCATCCTAGTAGAATACTTAACTCTAGTTTGGGGCCATATGAATATCTGTCAGTTTTACAGAAAAAAAAATCGCCACAGAATTGCGACTTTCTATTTTTCGGACGTATTCAGCCGTACAAAGGGGTTGATTTGTTACTCGAATCATTTGCTTTGTTGTTAAAACTTTATCCTGAAGCTACACTTACTGTAGCTGGGTCAGGCTCATTTGGGTTTGATCTTAATACGTATGCGATCCCAGAAAAGAATTTGCTCATTCTCAATCGCTTTATTCCCGGCGAAGAATTAGCCAATCTTATACAAGGTGCAAAAATTGTGGTATGTCCTTATCGCGATGCAACACAAAGCGGTGTAGTCATGTCGGCATACGCCTTCAATAAGCCGGTGATTGTAACAAATGTGGGAGCTCTGCCCCTAGTAGTCGAGGAAGGCGAAACTGGTTTTGTAGTAGAGCCTAATAATCCCGGCGCGCTCGCCACTGCAATGCAACGGGTCATGAGAGGTGAGTTGGGCGAAACGCAAGCCAGCGAAGCTATAAACGCTGTTTACCACAATGGCGAAAAATCTTGGAATGCGATTGCCAAGCTAATCATCCCTACATATCGCAAAGTAATGAATCGTCACTAAAATGATTCACACGGTATATTCCATTGGTGGTGCTCATATCCAATGGGACAATGGCGGCGAACTAGCACTAAAATAATGACTACAATATCTACAACTCGCCACAGTCTTGACAGAAAAAACAGTATTATACTTGAGATATCAAGACTTATTCAGTATCACGACCGTGCTATTGATAAGCGTGATCCTAGCTTATACATTAGCATAAAATTCAAATGCAAAGAGTAAAATTTTTAGATGGGTTTAGAGGGCTAGCCATATTATTAGTTATTGGATTTCATGCATACGCTCGGTTTACAACAATAGTTCCTTATGGCACAAAATACACTTCTACCCCAATATTTTCCCAAGGTTTTTTGGGTGTTCAGTTGTTTTTCCTGATTTCCGGATTCGTCATATTAATGACGTTAGAAAAGAGCACATCGTTTTCGCAATTTTTATACAAAAGGTGGATTCGACTCTTTCCGGCGATGCTAATTGCTACAATAATAGTTTTCAGCACAGGTCTCTATTTTTCAGAGCGACCTAATGGAGTTCCTGCTTTAAAAGATGCCATTCCTGGGCTAACTTTTTTGGATCCAGTTTGGATTAATAAGTTACTTGATGTAAATGTTGCATCTCTTGAGAATCCATTCTGGACTTTGTATATTGAAGTAAAATTTTATATCATATTCGGTCTTTTATACTTTTATTCAAATGCTAAAAAAGCTGTTGCCGGGATCTCTGGAATGTTTTTCATCTACTGTATTTTGAAAGTTATGAAAACTAAGATCATGCCAGAATATTCATGGACAATCGAAATGTGCGAGTCATTGGGCATCTCGAGTTTTGGATGGTTTGCCTGCGGAGCACTTTCGTATTTTTATTTTGTAGAAAAAAAGATAATATATTTGATTATGGCTGTTATTATAGGGATTGCGTGCATTTCTGCTTATCACAATTATGTCGACTCCGCATGGGCTGCTTCTATTGTATTAATTGTATTTCTTTCTGCCATTTATTTTGATAAACTTAAATCTGTATTCGCTAGTCGTTTTCTAGTATTTTTCGGGTTTATTAGTTATCCTTTGTATCTCATCCATGAGGGAGCTTTAATATCAATGATAGTTAAAATAAATAGGTTCACGATAATTCCTGATATACTTCTGCCGATCATTCCGTTTTTCATTCTTACGGTAATCGCATATTTAATTACCTTGTATTTGGAGCCTTTCGCAAGGGCGAAAATCACCACATTTATTAATTTTTTGAAGCCTAATCTAGCAGTAAAGTGACACTCGTGCTAAATCTCATAGGGAAGTAATTTTTCATTTGTATGTTATTCAATTCTTGGGAATTTCTATTACTGTTGTTGGTGACGCTGATATTGTATTATGCGCCGTGGTCTGCGGGGCGTCATGGCAAGGCCTGGCAAGTGATGGTGGCCTTGATTGCGAGTGTCGTGTTTTACGGTTGGGAAGATCCGAAATTACTGGGGCTGTTGGCGGTTTCCTGTGTCGGCAATAGCATCGCAACGGCACGTATCATATTATACAAAGTGCAGGGGGATGAGTTGCGGGTGCAGCATTGGGTGCGACTGGCGGTCATTCTCAATTTGGCACTCTTGGGAATTTTCAAATACTTGCCGTTTTTCGCGGGAATGATTCCATTGATTCCTGATAACTGGGTGAAAGCGATTCAGGAGATTCCTCTGCCCATTGGTATTTCGTTTTACACTTTCCACGGTATCAGCATGATTGTAGATGTGGCGCGTGGAGAAGTAACGCGCGAAGGTGATGCGATGATGTCGCGAGGCGGGCGATTTGCGAAAGGCGTAAGAGATATCGGATTTTATTTATTGTTCTTTCCGCAGTTGGTCGCGGGTCCGATTGTCAAAGCAAAGCAGTTCTGGCCACAGATTGCAGCGAAGAACTGGGCTGATATTCCTTGGGCGCTTGTGATTCGATCTCTCATCATCGGATTTTTCCTCAAGATGGTGGTCGCTGATAATTTGGCGGAGCAGACCGCGACATTGACCAAGCCTTGGCTAAACGAACTCGGCCCTATTGATTTGATGTTACTTCTCTATGGTTACTCCATGCAGATTTTCGCAGACTTTGCGGGTTACTCTCTGATCGCTATAGGACTCGCTGCTTTATTCGGCTACAAATTCCCGATCAACTTTGATTTCCCGTATCTTTCGACGAGTATCACCGAGTTTTGGCGGCGTTGGCACATGTCACTGTCAGCTTGGTTGCGCGATTACCTTTACATTCCTCTCGGCGGAAATCGCAAAGGGGAGATGCGGACCTACATTAATTTGTTTTTGGTGATGTTCTTGGGTGGACTGTGGCATGGGGCCGAGTGGAAATTTGCGCTGTGGGGTACTTTGCATGGCATTCTGTTAGGGATCGAGCGCTACTGCACAAGAAAGCGCAGCAAAGAGAACCATAAAGCCCTCTCGCCGATCCGCGCCATTGCCAGCTGGTTTTACACGTTCCATGCCGTGACATTCCTTTGGTTAACGTTCTTGATGCCAGATATGAATCAGATTGGCTATTTCTTCCAAGAGCTACTCATACCTGGTCGAATCGTAGGCCCCGCAGTCTTTAGCGCGGTGGTTTTTGGTGCCGCTGTGGTAATTTATCACGGTTTTGGGTGGTGGCGCGAGCATCGCAGTGATTCGTTCAATCGCTTCCGCGGATCGTTGACGGAGTCGGTTCTTTATGGTTGTATGCTATTCCTACTGCTGACGAATTCCGGCCCGCCTCAGGGCTTTATCTATTTCCAATTTTGATGTAGCAAGGAGGCTCGCGTAGAGAGAAACGAGCTGTAAGGCAGGGAAATGCGAGCTTTGAGTCGTGGCGGAGGCGTCTCGCCACCCAGCCTGCGTAACTAACTTTCGCCTTTCACAAAAACTTAAAAGCTCACTCATACAGCTCCATACACGCCTCTCCGCACTTTGCATCCATCTCGAGTCTCCTAGCTCGTCTCTCCCTCCTCACTGTCTTTATGCAATATATGTCATGAATAATTCTGATACCTCATTATCTCCGTTTCTACGAGGCATGTTTGGATCCTTAGCCGTTTGCTTTGCGGTGCAGGCGCTATTGTACCATGGACTCAATTGGGGCACAGGTAAAAGCGAATCGAATTATTTTAGTACGATGAGTCGCTTCCAAACTGCTGCTTCTCCTCCGGCTAAGATTGCGCTGGCCGGTTCGTCCATCACAGGTAGGTTGCCCGGACGCGAGGCAGGCAACCGGAGCATTGCGAATTTGGGATCTGATGGCGGATCGGCGTTAGACGGTATGCGTCTCATGGCCATGGGCGAAATTGACACGTCGCAATGGCTGGTGATTGAGGCGAATACTCTGTTCGTTGGTGCTGGCTTCGGCGATACTTTGATCATTAAAGGCGCACAAGGTCCGTGGTTTGATGTGGGCGCTCGTCAGCCATTGTTAGGCGCATCAGCCCGCCCCAGTGGCATGCTCTACGCTCAATTGCTCCGACGGCCCAAAGTCCTGACCGGTGAGGCATTTGCCGTAATGCCGGACAAAATCGTTCCCAACGATAGCGATTCGTTCAATCAGTTCACAGTAGCTGAAAAAAAACGATTTGATGACTATGTGTCGACCATTGAACAGTTGCAACAGCGCGGAGTAAAAATTCTGATCGCAACTTATCCAGCGAGCGGCAGGAAAGAGAGGGAAACAATTTTGATGAAAACCACAATCGCTGAATTGGCGAAACGATTTCCTGTGATTTGCATCGATCTGGAAAAACAAATCCCACGTCAATCTCTGGCTTTCACTGACAGTGTTCATTTAGCTCCCCAATCTGCAGCGCAAGTTCTCTCCACTATTTTAAATTTTGTTAATGATGTCGAACAAACTATGAAATAATTTTAATCCATATGTATTATGTTATTTAAAAAAATAATTAACAAAATATGTAATCTTAAAATAATTGACAAAAGACACTTGTACAAATATTACGAACAGGAGCATCTAAAACGATTGCTTAGCCATTTAGAGGTCGATTGTGTATTTGATATAGGAGCAAATAACGGCCAGTATGCCACGATGTTAAGAAGAGAAGTTGGGTACAATGGTTTGATCATCTCGTTTGAACCCAATCCTGCGGCGGCTGCAGTTGCTAGGAAAAAAGCACAGGACGATGATATGTGGATCGTAGAGGAAATGGCCGTCTCAACATCGGATGGCTATCAAACTTTCCATGTGATGAATGACTCTCAATTTAGTTCATTGAGTAAGCCTAAACATGATGAAATCGACGCATTCAAAACGGGTAATGCTGTAATGGAAGCAATACAAGTGAAAACAGAGACCTTGACTTCAGCTTATGAAAGGCTCAGCAAAAAATATCGATTTAAGCGGCCCTTTTTAAAGATGGACACGCAAGGTTTTGACGTGGCAATTGTCTCTCACGCAGGCCCAGCCCTATCTCATTTTCTTGGATTACAAAGCGAACTTGCAGTCATGAAGCTCTATGATCATTCAACCGACTATAAGGAAGCACTGAAATTGTATGAAGATTGTGGTTTCCAGATGAGTGCTTTTGCACCGAATAATTCTGGTAATTTTCCTGACCTAGTGGAGACCGACTGCATAATGATCAGAAAAATAAAGACCCTAACGAAATAAAAAATAATACTTTAGCAATATGAAAACAGCACTGATTGGATACACCGGATTTGTGGGCGCTACGTTGAATCAAGAAATTCAGCCCAGCCATCGCTATCGTTCCACGAATATTGACGAGATTCGTGGTCAGGAATTTGATCACGTCATATGCGCAGGCGTGCAGGCGATGAAGTGGTGGGCGAACTTACATCCCGAGGAAGACATGGCTGGCATCCAGCGCTTGCTCGATGCCTTATCCGAGGTGAAAGCACAGCGCTTTACTTTGATATCCTCTATTGATGTGTATCCAACTCCGCGTGATGTGGATGAAAATTCACTCATCAATAAAGAAGGGCATCATCCGTATGGATTGCATCGCTTGTTGGTAGAGGAGTGGGTGCGTGAACAATTTGCCAATGTCGCTGTGCTGCGTCTGCCCGGTCTATTTGGTCCAGGGCTTAAGAAAAACGTGATCTACGACATGATGAATGACAATGGACTTGAGAAAGTTCACCCCGATGGCGTTTTTCAGTACTATGATACGCGACAATTATCGGCTGACATAGACAAGGTTTGGCAAGCGGAGATTGCCCTGCTGAATGTATCAGCTGAGCCGATCGCTACGTCTGAAATTCGAGACCAATTTTTCCCGGGGAAAGTTCTCGGCGGTACTGGCCCTGCACCAGCCGGTTATGATATGCGCTCGATCCATGCGGGCATATGGGAGGGTCATACAGGATATCTGTATTCTAAAAATACAGTATTATCGCAACTCGGGAATTTACTCTCCCATATGAAATAGGAATATTTCTACCAATCTTGCGCCGGGAGTCATAGAGTACTGTAAACTACACATGGCAAAAAAAGTTACATACTTGGCTTCATGCCTTATTATAGTCATTACATTGATATGGATGGTGTGGTCCGCATGGTTGACGGGACCTGTGATCTCCGATTCGTGGCAGAGCATTGGCCCTTGTGTGGAGTCAAGGTGGCCCTTGGATCTCAGAGGGCTGTATTTGGGGGATTTCGATGGTTATGAACGGACCTGGGGGCATCATTGGCCTGGTTGGCCAATGTTTATGAGTTTTTTCACTTCATGGGTTAAATTTGATTCGAAAGTAGTATTCACAATTTCTGCATTGATCACATTATTATGCGCATTCATTTTTTATCTAAAATCATGGAATGTCTGTGGCAAGTTCGCTGCTTGTGCGATGGCGGGAATTATATTGTTATTTCCTGATACAAATGTCGCGCTGTCGATGATGAGACCAGAGCCTCTTGGGTCGCTATTATTTTTCATCCTTGCGTTTCTCTTTATTGAGACAAATCCATCACGAGCTAGAAGCATTACACTTTTACTACTGAGTGCGTTTTCTCCGTTTCTTCATATTTTGTCTGCAGTTGCCGTTTTTTCTCTCATAGTCTGTTTCATTCTCATGAATCGATTATCATTAAAGGAAATGAAAAACGACAATAGATGGGTCTATTTTAAAAATATGCTTGTCGGTTGGATTATCGGTTGTGGCGGTCTGGTAGTATGGTTTGTGGGTGACCAAAGTCGTTTTAGTCACATTAAGCAAAATTTGATGGCGCAAAAGCTTTCGTATCATTCACTATTTAAATCTCTGAGCGCATGTTACTTTCAGGATGTTACCGGCTACGCCATAAGTTTCACCTTTTTGACGATTATCGTTGCCGCTGGATGTTTGATTGTTAAACGCATCAATCATCGGCGTTTTTATTTGTGGGCATCGGCGCCAATCATTTGTGTTTTATTTTCCTTTATTACCGAAAACCCTAACAGACTTCATTTAATAACAATTTTCCCTGCTGCGTTAATGGCATTGGTCGTTATTTACACAATCATGCCAGTGAGGAAAGGTGTAGTTCTTGCGGGTATTCTCATGCCCCTGTTCGTGGGTAGTTTGGCATTTCATTTCAATCGAATTGCTAGATTGGCGATGAATGGAGTTGAGGACAATAGGTCGAAACTAGGTCATTTTCTCAATAGCCAGAAGGGAGATCACCAAACGTATATATCCGTCTCGCTTTGGGAAAGCGCTGCGAATTCAAATTTTCAAAACTGTGTGTTATACACATTTCCCAATGTCGCGCATCCCGATTACAGACTTCTTTACGAAAAAGAAGTCTTTTCACATGCAGCGGTCGGCGATCGTATTGTATTGGATGTGTCCTTGCAAAGTGGTGGGAGTAACTTTTTTATGCCTGAATCATTTGCTCGATTAACATCCGTGAATCCCTACGAGATAGGTGTAATCATAGAAGAGTTTGAAGTAATTCAGAAATCAAAAAAAATCACTTATCATGTCATAGAGATTCGCGACACGGCAACTCTACGCAAGAAATAAGCACAGATTGATTTTTGTATGATATTAGTGTCTATCGCTAATATTTAACCAACAAGCATTGTACTGCAACTATATGCCTCCTGACAACAAAGCTTTGTTATACAATAGCACGTTCATCCTTTTCTCGTTGGCATGGATTTTACTTTCGATGTGGGTGGGCTGGTATGCGACACCGTTGATTCACCCTGATGGATTTCAAAGCATTGGGGCGTCGTTTGGTGGCAACGCCGGTCACTTGAGTTGGCCATTTGTAGGGAATTTCGAGGGGTATGGAGATCGGTGGGGCTATCATTGGTTTGGTTGGCCCTTGTTGCGTTCTTGGTTTACGGGATTCTTATCCTTTTCTCCGATGGGAGATGCACTTTTTTTGCATGGGGTGCGAGCTTTGACTGGAGTGCTCGTCGCTCTGTACATCTATCGTCACTATGCTTCCGTTGGTGCTTCGCTATTGGCTTTTGCGACGATTCTCCTGCAAAAGGGTTGGTTTTGTAGTATGGCGTTCTTGTATCGTCCGGAGACAGTGGGAGCGCTTTTTTTGTGGTTGGCGGCGGAACCGTTATGGACACAGCATGCTTGGCCGTGGTGGCGAAAAATTGTTTCGATCACTGCATTGTTTGTTTGTCCCCTGATGCATCCCCTTGCTGTGGCAGCAGGGTGTTGGGTGGCGGTGCTGGGAGTGGCGCAGGGCAGGATTTTCATGAAAGAGTCGTGGGCATCGTTGTTTGCGCGCTGGGTGCTTCCTTGTCTGGGTGGTGTGCTTTGTCTGATTTGGTATTACGCATCGAATGAGAATACGTATGCGCAGTTGATGAATACGGTGCGGACGATGCAAGAGGTGAAAATGAACATGATCGGTGTGTTGAAAAACATGTTTCTTTCGCCGAATAACGTTTTTTATGTATGGCCGGTATCGGTGTTACTGCTCTATTCTTTGCTTGCGCTTTGGCAAAAGAAAGTTCGCGGAAAAGAGCTGTTTTGTTTGTTCGCGTCGAGCAGCTTGATCGGTTTAGGTTTTGCTTATTTGATTGCTGGTGGCCATCCGAACGTGGGTCATGCGGCCTTGATGACGCCATTTCTGGGTTTGTGGGCAGCGCAAGTTTTTGTGATCCAATACCAGGGTAGCAAACTGAGGACGGGGGTGCGTGTGACATCAGTCTTGATGGTGATTTTTTGTACTCTGCCACTGTTGCTAGTGGCATCTGCGTATGTCCAATCACCACCGCACTCGCCTCGCAAGCAGGCAGAGATTATTCTGGACTCGGCGTTGGCACAAACGAAGGGCAAGGTGGTGATCCCTTTGAGCTTGTGGGAGGCGGCATTGATGCAAGAGCCAGAGGTGCGGGCAAGAATCCGATTTTCGACTTTTCCGAATTACGCCAGCTATGAGCGACGACAGGCGTATGAGAGCGAGGTGATGGACTCGATGAGTGAGGGAGATCTATTAATCATGGTGCCTATGGGAATGACTCCCGCTCGTCCCTACGACATTATGCCGTGGCCGCGACATCCCCAATACACGGATCCTTTAGTATGGGAGGAAATCGCTTCGTATAAACCCATCTACAATTCGACGATCAAGATCGGCGCTTATCAGAAAAATGATCTCGTGCTCGATGAACTAAAAATTTTTCGCTACGTAAAGCCATGACAAATTCAAACTTACATTCCCACAAAAAACTCGCGCTCTCTCACATTGCTTGGCCGCCAGATCAAGAGGACGAGATGTTGTCCGAACTCCGCGCGGCTGGTCTTACCTGTATTGAAATTGCGCCGTTGCGCACATTCGGCAATCCTATTTTTGCCAATGAAAACGATATAAGACAGAAAGCGGAATGGTATCGTGAACGTGGCTTTTCGATTGGATCGTTTCAAGCATTATTGTTCGGTGCGGAAGGGGTGGCGTTATTTGAAAGTGAAGAGGCAAGGGCGCGTATGAAAGAGTGGCTGATCGCGGTGGGGCGTGTGGCGGGATGGTGCGGCGCAGGGCCCATGGTATTTGGTTCACCGAAGAATCGGTTGAAAGGTGAATTGTCGCATGAGCAGGCGTTGGCGCAAGCGGTTCCTTTCTTTCGTGAGGTGGGGGATGCTTGCGCGAAAGCAGGATCCTGTTTGGTGATGGAGGCAAACCCCGAAGCCTATGGGGCTGATTTCTGCACGACTTTAGAGCAAGCAGTGGAATTAGTTGAGGCGGTGAATTCGTCCGGATTTCGATTGCATGTGGATGCGGGTGGTCTCGCCTTGAGCGGGGAGGTTTTCGAACCGGTGCTGCGCGAGGCTGGTGGACTGCTGGCACATGCCCATGCGAGCCAGCCTAACTTGATGGACTGGCAAGTACCGCATGAGGTGCACGCTCGTTTGGCAAATGTTTTGAAGGAGATCGATTATAAAGGCGCTGTAGCGATTGAAATGCGGATGCAGGATGATGTGAAGCAAGCAGTGAAAAAAGCGATTGAGGAAGTGGCTCATATTTACGGGAATCATTGAATGACTATTTGAAACGTGAAAAGCGATATTGATCAAAACGTTTTGCTAAGTCCGCGATAGAAGCGACGAAATATGGCGTCACAACTGACGAAATTCATAGCCGGATTAATACAAGTAGCCAACCCGCATTGGAAAAGACGATAAAGTTTTATTTTTTCTAGATTTTATACATCATGAATGTTTGTAAACACAGTATTACCATTTTGATTGGTGTTTTTTTGTTGTATGGATCTTATTACTTTAATATGACAAAAGCAGTTGATAATGAACGCTTTCAAACTTTTGAATTAATAAGTGAACAGTTAGTTCTCGATGGAATGTTGGCCAATAGTTCCACTCCACGACTTGGTCACTACACTAGGCCGGAAATTGGAAAGTATAATTATCTGAATGCGCATGAACTATACGAAATGAACAACAGAAGTGGTCATTTCATTGAGTATACGGCTCAGTATGGTCTACAAATTCGTGTCTTCAACTTTCTAGTCAATCAATGTGGATTCAGTCTCAAGGCCCTGAAAATGTTGAGTTCCTTCTTACTTGCCTGTGTAATAGTCGGTCTTGCCTATTCCATTAGACGTCACATCTCTCGGCTTGCCGCTGGGGTGTTTTTTTTGGTGCTTTTGACTGGTCCGTGGGTAATCATTTTTTCGAACAATTTGTATTGGGTCACATTCACTTGGTTTTTGCCCATGCTTGTTACTTTTGTATTAGCTCCCAAGTTAAACCAAGGTAAAAAATGGATGTTCATCATGACAATTTGTATGTTTTTTGCATTTCTACTCAAATTCCTTTGTGGGTACGAGTATATTACTACGATTGTTCTAGCATCGTTGATCCCGATGGTCTTTCTTGGAATTAAGACATCCGATTCCTACCCCAAAATTCTATTGCGCACTGGTGCTGTTTTTATCACTTCTATTGCGGCATTTCTTATAGCTATTGCGATGCATTCGAGTAGTTTGAAAAAATCTGGGTATGATTCTTCTTCTGTGATCGTAAACATCATCAACAAGCGCACGGCATCTGGTTCGCCGGATGAAGTCGCAAAGAGAATCGTCTCTTCATCAGACCCTAATGAAACCCCGGAGAGATTAATGGGAGGAGAAGAAATTATTCGCAAATCTTTGGAAGCGAGCTATTTATCGGTATTTGTAAAATATCTTCACAATGAAGATATGATTCCGTGGTTAAGTTTACTGCGAGTTAGTGATAGCGATAACAAAAAAACAAGATTAATCGCTAATCATATCAAAAATTTTCAGTGGCAATCATTGATGGAATCTGAAAATTTCGGAGTAATATTACGATTGTTGCCTTTTATACTAAATAAACTTTTTTTGATTACTATTATAACAGTATCGTTTTATGCTGCATTTCGTTTGCCTTTCTGTTATTTCGCGACTCTTACGCTTTCATTCGCAGCGCCGGTCAGTTGGTTCATCATGGCCAAAGCGCACAGTCACGCGCATACGCACATGAATTATGTGCTTTGGTATCTTTTCTTCGTCCCTTTTGCTTTGATCACAATAGCGGAATTCTACCGTCAGAAAAAGAAAACCGGTAATTCATCACCTCAAGTATAATTTTTCTCAGTCATGTTTTGAGTTTAGCGCTTAGATCTGATTCTAACTGTCTTTGAAGTCGCTAAGTTCTTCGAAAGTGAACACTTGCCACCTATTTTCTCGATTTTTCTGTTTCTAGTTGCATAGCTGGTATGAATACGGCTATCAAGTTTTGGTTTTTGACTTTTACTGTCTCGTTACTCATGGTCTCCTCTTCAAGCACCACGCATTTTCCTAACGTAGTCATCGCCGGCGGTGGGTTTTTTGGCTGTAGCATAGCCTTGATGCTGCAGCGGCGTGGGTTGCGTCCTATGGTGGTGGAGTCGGAAAATGAATTGCTTACTCGCGCCTCGCAGGTCAACCAGGCACGGGTGCACGGGGGCTATCACTACCCGCGCAGTCTGATTACGGCCTATCGTTCCCGTTACAATTATGAGCGGTTCCGTCGTGTGTATCGCGAGGCGATCGTCGATCAATTTACGAAAGTGTATGGGGTGAGTCGCTTGTTCTCGAAAGTGACGGCAAGCCAGTTTGAAGTGTTTATGCAGCGCATCGGTGCTCCGCTCAAAGCGGCACCGGATAAAATTGCGGCAATGTTTGATACGAATCTCACTGAGTCCGTGTGGATCGCACAAGAATGTGCGTTTGACTGCGCGTTGTTGCGTGAGCGGTGTCGGCGGGACTTGGAGGAGTCAGGGATACCGATTCGCTATGGCACTCGAGTCGTCAGTGCTCAGCGCGATATTCGCGGCACAGTGGTGGCGGGTTTAAGCGACGGCAGTGAATGGCCAGTGGAATTGGTCATCAACGCTACCTACAGTGGCTTGAATTTGTTGACGCAGGGTTCTCATTTACCTGTGATACCGCTGAAGCACGAACTTGCGGAAATGGCGTTGATTCGATTGCCGGAAGAACTTGATGGCCTTTCTGTGACGATGATGTGTGGACCATTTTTTTCCTTCATGCCTTATCCTTCTCGCGGCCTAACAACATTGAGTCATGTGCGCTATACACCCCATTTGCAATGGTTTGAAAAACCAGAAACCGTACTGCGCGATCCCTATGAGAGATTTGGTCAGTTGGTGAAAAATACGCACTACCAGTATATGGTGACGGATGCCGCACGCTACATTCCTGCACTTAGCAAGGCGGAGTATGTTGATTCAATCTGGGAGGTGAAAACCTTGCTCCCGCAGACCGAAGTCGATGACGGGCGTCCGATATTGTTTCGGCGTGATCCGGCATTGCCCGAGGTCATTCACGTCATGGGCGGAAAAATCGACAACATCTTTGATGTGGAGGATGAACTCGACGCCGTATTGTCTTCTAGTCCTGTAAAAATTGCATTGTAAAAATTATGATGAACCTGCATACCGTAATCAGCGTTGTTGTGCCCTTGGATAATGACAGTGAAATCTTGTCAGATTTTTTGCGTGATCTATCCCGCACCATGACGGCATCCTTTCGATTTTATGAAATCATTTTAATTGATGATGGTTCGATCGATCAGACACGGTCTGCGGTAGAACCATTGTTAAAAGAAATGCAACAGATTCGCTATCTTAGACTCTCTCGTTCGTTTGGTCGTGATGCCGCTTTATCGGCAGGTATCGAATCCTCCATCGGAGACTATGTGGTGACGTTAGATCCCGCTTGCGATCCGGTGGAGATCATACCGCAAATGGTGGAGCGTTGCCAAAGCATGGGTGGCATCGTCCATGCGGTGGCGGAAAATCCTCGCAATCGTACAGGGCTTCGCGAGTTATTTGGCAATTTTTTCCGTCGCTATTGCAATCGTCGTTTGGGGGTGGATCTCAAACGAGGGGCGGAGGATTTTCGCGTGATGAGTCGTCAGGCGGTTAATGCGCTGTTACAGGTGCGGATGCAAAGCCGATATTTGCGAGTGTTAACCCTAACCCTTGGTTATCATCATGAATTTTTCCCTTACCAACGCAGTGAGCGTGGCGTGATGTCCTCGCGTGGTTCTTTTGTGCAAGAGATCGCGACCGCGATTGATTTGTTAGCGGCAAACACGAGGCATCCCCTGCGGGTGGTGACTGCGGCAGGGATGATAGGTGCCATCTTGAATTTGTTCTACGCCTTATATGTATTGCGAGTCTATTTGGTAAAACCCAATGTGGCATCTGGCTGGACGACATTGTCACTGCAACTGAGTGGCATGTTCTTTTTCATCTGTTTAATCCTTGCCGTGATGAGCGAATATATTGGCACGATTCTTGGTGAGGTTCGCAGCAGACCCTTGTATTTCATCGCGCAGGAATCGAATAGTTCGGTGCTGCTGGAGGACACAGTGCAGTCGAGCATTGTCAAAGAATCAAAGGAGGAGAGCCCAGCATGAGCGCAAGCAACATCCAACTACGCGGCGACGACGTGGCTTGTCCGCGCTACGAAGTCATTTATGAGCGTCCACGGCAACGTCGATGGGCGATTTGTGTTTTCGTCATTAATGAAGGAGAAAAGATCCGCAAGCAATTGAAAGCGATGGCGGCCTACAACGATGTTGTGGATGTCATCGTGGCCGATGGCGGCAGCACCGATGGATCACTCGATGCTGCGTTGCTGCAAGAGATCGGAGGCAAAGCTTTGTTAGTAAAACGCGGTCCCGGAAAATTGAGTGCGCAAATGCGTATGGCGTTTGATTATGGGTTGTTTGAAGGCTATGAAGCGATCATCGTGATCGATGGCAATGGCAAGGATGGACTGGATGGCATTCCGCGAATGGTGGAAGCTATGGAACAAGGCTATGATCATGTGCAGGGCAGTCGATTTATTCCCGGAGGGCATCATGAAAACACTCCATTGACTCGCTACTTGGCGGTGAATTTAGTACACGCGCCTTTGATTTCGTTGGCTTCTGGCTTCCGCTACACGGATACGACAAATGGCTTTCGCGCCTATAGCGCGCGTTTGATCAATGATCCACGGATCGGTGTATTTCGTCCCTGCTTTGATCGCTATCAACTGCATTATCATTTGGCCATCCATGCTGTATCACTTGGTTATAAGGTATGTGAAATTCCGGTATCTCGCAGCTATCCTGCGAAAGGCAAGACGCCGACGAAAATTCAAGGCATAGGCGGTTTGGTCGCGGTCTTTAAGCAGCTATGGGATACGTGTACAGGTGTCTATGATGTAGAGAAAAAATGAGCATGTCATCCCTGATCCGCTTTCCCTTTTTAATGCTCCGCGATCTTCACGGTCTCGTGAATGATATGAGAGCGCGCGGTATCCGAAGCGCCTTTTCAGAAGTAATGCGTCCTGACGCTCCCGGCACGTGGCAGTTGATCAAGTACTTGGTGATTGGCGTGTTATCGGTCGTGATCTTTATGGGGGTGTGTGCCTTATTTCGCGTACTTGCTATCAATGTCTTTGACGCTTCTTACACTGATCATCGAGTCTTTTGGAATTTGGTGGAAATCGCGGTGGGATTCGTGCCCACGAATGCCTTCACGTATGCGACCAATCGCCGATGGGTATTCGTGGCAGGGCGCCATCATCCACGGAAAGAATTTATTTTATTTTCAACGGCGGCTTTGTTCAGTATCTTCGCCGCAGAAATGTGCGCGTATTATTTTATGACTCAATCGTCATGGGGCGATTTTTTGATTAAAATTGCAGTGATCGTGATTTCTACTGCAGTGAATTTCACGTTTCGCAAACTTGTCGTGTTTCATGGTTAGAACTACTACATGAATAAACAATCTCATAATATACGGGCAACAATGGTGACGAACATGTTGCCGCCCTATCGTGTCAGTTTTTACAAGGAAACGGCGAAACTTACGCCGTTCACGCTAGTGTTGGATACCTTGAGCGAATTCAATCGCAATTGGAAATTGTCCGAAGACCTCAGTGACTTGACGATCATCGTGCAAAATTGTCGCTCTTTTGTGTATCGTCGCTCGCGTGATGATGTCGGCTATGAAGAGAAGCGGCAGTTCCAAATTTCTGAGAAAACTTTTTTTAAATTGTGTGAGACGAAACCAGATGTCGTAGTGACGATTGAATATGGTTTCAAGACGCTTTGGACTTTGCTCTATGGGATGGTTTATAATGTTCCTGTGATACTGGCATCGGAAGGAACCATTCACTCGGAAGGGCACGTGGGTTGGTTCAAAAAGTTCGTTAGAAAATGCATCGTGTCGCAATGCGCACGTTTTTGGTCGAATGGCCCGGACTCCACGGCCTTGTTGGTGACTTATGGTGCTGATCCTAGTTGCGTGGATGAGGGGATGACGGGTATTGATACCACGGATTGGCGGCGGGCTGTGGAAGACTTTCTTCCCCAGCGCGATTCCATACGGCAGCGTCATGGATTGCGAGGCAAAGTGCTTTTATTTTCTGGATCGCTGAGTCCACGCAAGGGCGTTGTTTTGTTGGCAGAGGCAGTGGAGCAGTGGTTGAAAGAAGATAGTCATTGTGAATTCACTCTCTTGTTACTCGGTGATGGAGAGGAACGCGCGTGGTTTGAGCAGTGGGCTTCGCGCAATCCGCAAATCAACTTGGTCATGCCGGGTTTCGTGCAACCGCAGGATCTGCCTCCCTATTTTGCTGCCGCCGACTGGGCGGTATTGCCCACTGTGGATGACAATTGGCCGCTCGCAACCTTAGAAACATTAGTGGCGGGCTTACCACAGTTGTATTCCGTGTATAACGGTGCAACAAGCGATCTTTGTACAGATGGCACAGGTTGTGCTTTTGATCCGCTCGATCGCCAAGATTTTGTGCGTGCACTGCGGCATTTTTCGGCCGCTCCTGTCGCTCGAATCCCTGCTGCGGTTGTCGATCAGTTTTCCCGCTATTACAGTGCCGCATCTCAGGGGGCACGTGCGTTGCAATCATTTGAGAAAGCAATTTCCTCACACTTTCGCGAATGATGATTGCATACGTGATCATTTCTTGGCAATGAACCGCTCGTCTTATGTCTAGTTCCAGAAAACAAGCTTTTAATGTTAAAGGATTGCAGGCCGCAGATGCGGCGCTGGTATGGCTGGGCTTTGCTTTGGCTTATCTGGTGCGTGATCCGGTGATGGAAGGGCTGAATACCATTTTTGCCCCGTTGGGGGTTTCCATCCTGAGACAGTACATTGGAACGATTGATGATATTTCAGTTCTGCTCATCGTTATCATTCCTCTCACGCCCTTGGTTCTCAAGGTAATTGGGTTCTATCGCAATCCTCTGCGGGGGTCGTTGGTGAGAGCATTTGCCCGAATCATGACAGCGGTTGCGGTGATGGTGAGTGCTGTGGGCTTGCTATCATTGTTTTTCAAAATCAATCCTTCAAGTCGTGCCGTATTGATTCTGGCGGCAGTGATTATAGCAACTTTGTTGTGGTTGCGATTTCTCATCATGCGCAACTATTGGCAGAATAAGAGCCGACGTTTGAAGATTCGCGAGTCGGTGGTTATGGCAGGTGAGCCGAAAGAAGTTGACCGATTTTTAGCAAGTTTGGAAGAAGATGAAATTACCCGCTGGCATGTTGTGGGGCGCTATGATTTGGGGAGTGGAAAATGGGACGAGTTTCAAAATCTGTTGCATGATTCAGCCGTGGAGCGGGTAATTTTTGCAACGAAGCATTCGGAGTTTGATAAGATTGCGACGGCGGTGGAGATGTGTGAGGTGCGTGGGATCGAGGCATGGATATCTGCTAATTTCATGCAGACCCAAGTCGCGCGTCCTTCCTTTGATTCGATCCAAGGCAATCCGATGCTGGTGCTACGATCGACACCCGATTTGTCTTGTGAGTTGGTTTGCAAGGGCTTGATGGACCGCGTAGGCGCTTTCATCGCCATTGCTGTATCGTTGCCGATCTGGCTGGTAGTGGCCATTATGATCAAGATTCAAAGCCCTGGTCCGGTATTTTATCGGCAAGAGAGAGCTGGGCGTTATGGCAGACCCTTTTGGATGTGGAAATTTCGCACCATGGTTGTTGATGCAGATAAAAAATTAGAGGAACTGAAGCAGCAAGCAGGCAATCAAATGAGTGGCCCCGTTTTCAAATTGGAAAACGACCCGCGAATTTTTCCTTTCGGACGCATTTTACGCAAATTTTCGATCGACGAATTTCCGCAATTTATCAATGTCTTGGTGGGCGATATGAGCTTGGTCGGACCTCGACCCATGGCCATGTATGAACTCCCTCACATTGAGAGATCGGAGCATCGCCGCAAGCTGAGTGTCCGACCAGGACTAACCTGCATTTGGCAAGTGAGTGGGCGAAATCAAATCACCAGCTTTGAAGAGTGGGTGGACCTCGATCTGAAATATATTGATAACTGGTCACTTTGGCTTGACATAAAACTGTTAGCCCTAACGATTCCCGCGGTGCTTTTCGCTAAAGGTGCGAAATGAACGTACGATGAAAAAATTCTTTCGACAGTTCGGCATGTGCTTGGTGCGTGTATTCGGCAGCGACATCCGAGATGTGGAAGATGGTACTGTGTTAGGTCGCGCTTTTATATTCAGTCTGGGCGGTCGCATTCACATGATTGGATATGAAGGATCACCGTTGCGTCCGGTATGCGTGCCGCAGTCACGCGTCAAATATTGGCGTGTCACGGTCGGATTCACGCGTGCGCAGGTGCCTGATTTTCCTCGCGTCGACGAGCCTTCCTAAATAGGTCATGCCCAAAATCGTCACCATTTTGCTGACGCATCAGTCCCAGCAGGCGGTGGAGCGAATGCTTTCCTATTGGGGCGGACTTGATGCGCGGCAAGATTTTATTATTGCCTACGGTGGGCCTGATGCAGAGTGGCAGTTGCAGGATCCTCGTGTCGTGCGAATCACTGATCCGCTCTTGCGCACCATGGATCATCCGCGTGAGCGGCAAAGCTATTTGGGGGTATTCCAAGCCGTATTACCTCGCGTCAAGGACTTGGCAGCTACACATGTCCATCTGGCAGAATATGATGAAATACCAGTAGTCAACGATTTGAATCAGCGCTTGTTGGATTTGATGGCGCGTGAGCAATGTGATGTTTTGGGACATCGCTTGTTGCGTGTCGATGACACGACACAACCGCATTGCATGGACCACTTGCGTGATGCGGAGTTTGTGCAGTATTGGCATGAGATTTCCCATAGGAAGGATAAGAATGTAGTCCTATCGATGCTGGGCTGTGGTTCCTTTTGGACGAGTCGATGCTTCGCCGCAGTGGCGGCCTTGCATCCGCCGTTGCGCATCTATCTGGAACTATTTTTACCCACAGCTGCGCATCATTTAGGATTTCGCGTGCGACCAATTGCTGGTCAGGATGCTTACATGGCTCCCGAGATCCCGAAATCCCAGGACGATCTTGAGGTGATGAAAGCCCAAGGTGCTTGGCGTGTTCATCCTGTCAAAAAGATGTGGACTTAGCATCGGTGGGTGAAAGGGTATTGTTCCTTGATGTTGAGGTAAAAAAACGTTACACCTGATTACTCCTCTGAAAAGTTTTCTCACGCTTGGAAAAACCCATATCTCCATGAATATCCTCTCCCTAGTGTTTTTTCTGTTAGGCATCCTTGGTGCCGGGTTATTTGCGATCGGCATGGATCCCTATTCTTGTGGAGTTCCTCTTTTGTTGATGGCGGTGGCTGTTGCGCTGGGGACGTGGCGGCGGGATGCCAGCGTGAAAATCGGCTGGGTCACAGGGTTGATTGCTGTCACCGTGATATATTATGCCGTGCGCATGTGTTATTCTCCGATTGCGGATTTTGCTCGCAGTGATGCTTTACTGTTAACAGGAGTGGTGCTCGCATTTTGGTGGTCGCTTTCGAATGGAGTGAAGAATTCCTTCGTTGTATGGCTGGGTGCCCTATGGGTGATAGCTATTGCGAATGTTGCTGTTGCTATGGTTCAAGCCTATCAGGATGCAAATTTTTATCCGATCTATGGTGAACGCGCGACTGTGGAATTCCCGAGTGGCTTGTATCTCCACTACAATCATTTCGCCAATTTCTTGTTAGGTGTAGGGATGTTGAGTTTTGGCTTTGGTCTCGCGGGGCGGATGAAGCGTTGGACACGTTTGGCCTGCCTATTGATGTATGGGATTTGTTTTTTTGGGATTTACCTCGCGCACTCTCGCGGCGCATGGTTAGGGTTAGGCTGTGGTTCAGCACTAGTGGTGGTCGGATGGCTAGCGAATTTATGGCGTTGCAAGACATCTTGGGCGGGTGTGGCTCTGATTGTTGCTACAGTGCTGGCACCGATGGTGATTACAGGTGCTTGGCACGTGGGCTCAAGCGCAGTTTCGAATCGCAATACTGGAGACAGCGGTCGATTGGAATTTGCTAGTATTGCAGTGGACTTGATTCAGGAACAGCCCATTTGGGGTGGGGGAAGTAGGTCTTACTTTTTTGATTCCTTTGAAAAATGGAATCCCAAAGAGCTGTGGGTCGGTGGCGGTGACATCCAGTATGTTCACAATGAGTATTTGCAGGCAGCCGTTGATTACGGCTTGGTCGGTATGGTACTCGTTTTATTGATCTTCGTGATGGTGACATTTCGTGGTGTGGCATTGCTTACGATCAGTGATGCAAACTCGGAAGGTAATCCGGGTATTGTTCTCGGTGCGATGGCAGCACTTTTTGCGATGGGTGTGCAGGCATTTTTCAGTTTTGTTTACCACGTTTTACCCGACGTGATCTTGATGGGTTGTTGTGTAGGCTGGCTGGTGCGACAACCGTGGGCGCTGGATCACAGAGAAAAATCGGCAGCGCCAAAAAGTCGTATATCATGGCGTTACGGCGCTGTCGGCTTAATGCTGGCGATAGCCGCGGTATTGGTATCGGCGCGCGATGCGGCTGGATGGTTGGCACTTTACCAGCGTATGGATTTCAAACGCGCGAGTCCCCAGGAGCGTGTCGAGCGCTACAAGCGTGCGATTGCCGTGCGTCCGGATTTTCGTGTCATTAGTGCGATGACAAAGGTAATGGTGCAAATGAACCAAAATGCCGATGATTCATTGGAGGTGAAAAGAGCTCGACTCGAATCAGCCATTGCTTGGCAGGAATTATCCCATATGCGATGCCCAGACAGCTATCTTGAGTCGTTGAACTTGGCGCTGATGTATGATGCGGTTGGGCGATTTGCAGAAGCGGAACCACTTTATGAAAAAGTGCTGAAAGTGTTAGAGCCTCGGGAAATGTATTATGGATCCCGCTATTTCTTTGCCAGGCATCTAGCGGCGAGAGCGAATGTTGTGTGGCGTGAGCGGGAGCCGGAGAAAGCGCTAGTGCTTTTCATGCGAGCAAAGGAGGAGATGGCAAAATCTCAATCCCTTGCCTATTTTAAAGAGGCTGACCCGAGTGTAAAATCCATGATCGAAAAAAGTATCACGTTTTTGCAAAAAGCGAACATTCAACCGTTCAAGGAAGAGTAAATTAAGGTAGAGAAATTTCTTCCCAGTTTACGATTTGATCCGTCAGTTCTCCCAAGAGCTGGCGGATTTTTTTATCTGCTTGTTGTTGACGCAATTCGGTTTCGGCAGGGTCCTTGCCCAAATTGTAAGGCATGGATAGCATGACGAATGACCATTGTTGGTCAGTGCCTAACAATAACCGGTCTTTCATGTCGATCATCGTGCGACTCCAGTGATCGTGGGTGAGGTGTTTGTGACCGACGAAGTAGTAGTAGCTGATGAAACCGATAGGAAAGGGTTCATCACCTTTTTCTTCGGGGGCGAGCGGGAAGAGACTCGTCAGTCGTTGCACTTTAATATTGCGGCCGGCGGGAGTAGTAAAGTCTTGTGGCAAACTGAGCATGTCGAGATGCCCTTGGGCACGTAGGCAACGTTCTGGGCGGTGGATCGAATTGTTAATGTCGAAGCCTGAGATAACGATGGAAAGATTGATTACCGAGTTGAACCGTTGACCTGAAGCGTTCATCATTATGGGCATTTCATAAGTGGTATAGGTGCCTTTAATGAAAGTGGTGTCTTCGTGAAGCGTTGCCACTTCTTTTTCTGAGGGGGGAATCGGCTCTGCAATCCAATCGCCAAAATGGAGTGGCGGGATTTTATTTTCCATGTCGATGTTCTTACGCGAAAGAGAGGTGAGAGAAACATCTCCGCGACGAGGCAATACGAAAATCATTCCCAGTGCGAGTGCTAGGACAAAGGGCATCATGTAATAGCGTTTCATGGAGTCGTGGTGGGGAGGGCTGAAGGTTGACGCACGACGGTGCGCTTGATGGCACGTTTTTTCCAAGGCCGCCAGCCTTCGAGAAGTGCATGGAGACCCATCATTGACACGAGCGAAATCGGATAGAAGAGCAATAATCCCGAGTGATCATGCCAAGTCTTGCGCGCGAACTCTTGGTTGCCATATTCTGCGATGATAAAGATCGACGCCACGCGCAAGCCGTTTCCGAGAATGGATAAGGGAAGTGCTGACATCAGAAGCAGCCCCCGTTTCCACAGGCTCATGCGCGCCGAGTAGGCCCATGCCGAGGAAATCATAAGTAATGCCATGAGTGAGCGAATGCCGCTGCATGCTTCATCAATTTCTAACGGCTCCCAGTGTTTGTTGGTGGAAAAAATCGTCGCGCCAGATGAGTAGGTGTCGACTCCGCATAATGTGCAAAGGGACTGCGCGATGGAGGTAGAAATGTTTTGGAGAGGAACAGTGGCTTGCTGGATATCGGGGATGGGGATGCTGAGCCATAGGTAAAACACCGGAAAGACGGTGAGCAAAAATGTTTTCCGGCCACACAAATACCAGATCAATCCCGAAACAACGAATGGCAAAGCCCCTACTCCTACACGCCATTGGATCACGCGATAGGCTACCAAATACAACAGGCAACCAAAGCCGAGCAACACAAGTCCCTGCCACTCGCCTTTACCCACCGAAGCGCGGATATTTTTCCATTGATAAGCAAAAAGTCCGATAATTATGAAGGGAAACATCACGCCATGTTCGTAGCGGGTTTCTTCGTTCCAGCTATCGTATAAAGTATGCAGCAACGAAAGCGCCCGTGCCGGACCGTAGCCTGGCAGGTAGAGGAAAAACAAACAGAGCACCACGGCGCAGCCCAAAAGGGCAAAGATACGGGCGGCTGGGTGGATGGACGGAGATGATTGCATATGAAGCAGTGCTCGATTGATAGCAGAGCAACGTTTCGCCCGCAATCGCGAATGTAAGAACCTTTGTTACGAATGCTCCGGATCGTCAGCTGAGTGATTTTTGTGATGGCAATCACACCCGCCACCGCAACCTTTCGACGACGAAGATTTTTTTACGAGCCAGACGAGATAGATCACGGCAAGAGCGACAATTAGCAGGGCGATGGCAACTTGGTAGGAGGAGTTCATGAGAAGCGTGTGCCGATTTGATACGCGACGCAGGCGGCGACCCATGCGAAGGCAGTCATGAAAATAAATTGTCCCACCGCCCATTTCCACGAGCCCGTCTCGCGCGCGACGACTGCACTGGTTGGTAGGCACTGGAGCGCGTAAATGTAAAATAACAACAAGCTGATTAGGGAAGCCGTAGTGAACATCGGACGTCCATCCGGCCACGAGATTTGTTGCAAGCTCTCGCGCAAGCTCGTGCGTGTGACGGTCTCATCTTCATCTTCTTCCACATGGTGCACGATCGCCATTGAAGAAACAAACACCTCACGCGCCGCGAAGGAGGTGAGAATGGCCGCACCGGTTTTGCCATCGTGGCCGATGGGGAGAAACACGGGCTCGATCGCTTTGCTGATTCGTCCCATCGCGCTGTGAGCGAGTTGCTCGGCGGGGTCTTCGCTGGTGCTTTTTGGATAGGTTTGCAGGGCCCACAAAATGATGGAGATCGCGAGGATGATGGTGCCCGCATTTTTCACGAAGGCCCAGCCGCGATCCGTCACGTGGCGGAAAATATATGACCACTGCGGCTTGTGATACGGCGGCAACTCGATCATGAAATGATGTTTCTGTTCATCGGGGCCGAGTTTTTTGCGCAGCAATTTTGCGACGAGAAAAGCAGTGAGTGTGCCCACCGCATACAGTGCCGTCATCACGAGCGCCTGGCGGAAACTTCCGCCCTCGGGCTCATGCAACAACATCGGCACTAACAACAAATACACCGGCAAACGAGCGGAGCATGACATCCACGGTGCGACGAAAATTGTCACGAGTCGTTCCTTCGCCGAGTCGATGGTGCGCGTTGCCATGATGCCGGGAATCGCGCAGGCATACGAACTCAGCAGTGGTAAGAACGCTTTTCCTGAGAGGCCGACACGCGACATCAGTCCATCCATGAGGTACGCCGCGCGCGCCATGTAGCCGGAACTTTCCAGCAGACCGATGAGAAAAAACAACATCACGATCTGCGGCAGGAAAACGAGCACGCTGCCCACCCCGCCAATAATGCCTTGCGTGATCAGATCGTTCAAATCACCCGGCGCCATTGCAGAGGCTACCCATTCTTGCAGAAATCCTTGCCCCGCTTCGATCCATCCCATGGGATATTCCGAGATGCTGAAAATCGTCCAGAACAGCGCAAACATTGCTGCGATAAAACTTAGCCATCCGAGAATTGGATGCAGCAAAAATTGATCGACTCGATCCGAAAACGCCACCTGCGCGGCATCGGGTCGGCGCGCTGCGATCGCGCAGGTATCTTGAATGTATTTCACCCGCGCATGCTGTTTTTCCTCCTCGCTCATGCCAGTCTGCAACCACACGGCAGTGGCAGCCTTCGGCAGCGGATGGCGCACGGATTGTTTCAGCTCGACTAGACCCTTGCCATGATTCGCCTGCAGAGGCACCACCGCGATGCCCAGTTGCTCCGCGAGCAAGGCCGGATTGAGGCGGATGCCATTGCGCTCGGCGACGTCGATCATGTTCAGCGCCAGTACCATCGGGTGGCCGAGTTCGATCAGTTCGAGCGTCAGCAATAAATGCCGTTCCAGTGCCGAGGCATCCACCACATTGACGATCATCGATGGAGCGGGTTCGTCCGGGTCTTGCCCACGCAGAACGCGCGCGGCGATTTGTTGATCCGGTGAATCTCCGGTGAGGCCGTAGCAGCCCGGTAGATCGAGCACGCGGACTTTTCGACCGTGCGGCGTGAAAAATTCACCCGATTTTTTGGCGATCGTGACACCTGAGTAGTTGCCGACCTTCTGGTTGCTACCAGTGAGTGCATTAAAAAGCGTAGTTTTTCCCGCATTCGGATTGCCGGCCAGCGCTACTGTTTCCATCGCGTTAGGGGTCATCTGAATCGGTTAGGCTGTGGCTTGTCCCAAGATTTGGTGGGCGAGTTCGCGCGAGAGCGCCATCTTTGTGCCGCATACCGTGCAGAGCAGATTCCGCCCATCGGTGATTTTTTTCACCCGCATACTCTCACAAAATCCCATCTGCCGCAGCCGTTCGCAGGCCGGGCCGTTGAGGAAGCGGATGTGAAATTCACAGCCCACCTTCGCCTGTTCGAGCGAGATCAACGAATCCTGCTCCAAGGTCTGGGCGATGCTAAGTTGTTGTGGCACGGACAGACCCTAGCTTATTGAGATTGATTTGCAATAGCAGAAACGGAATTTTTTTCGTGGCGGAGGCGTCCTCGCCTCCAAGCCTTGGAACGCTGATCCCCAGATCGGCAAGAGTCCGCTTCAAAAAATCAAAAATCAAAAATCAACATTCATCATTCGTCAATCCTGCCTTTATGCCTTCCTTTCGTGTATTTCGTGCCTTTCGTGGTTAAAAATTGCCTCTTTAGCATTACCTTGCAAAAGGGAAATGCCCCGAACCGAAATCGAGGCTTGCCGATTCGGTTGCGGTGGGCTACTCCGCTCCCGCCGCAGCGACCTCGCCGCTGTCACCCAACCACCTCACTTATGGCCATCAAACGCGCGTTATTATCGGTATCGGACAAGTCGGGCTTGATCGAATTTGCCCAAGGTCTTCATAGCTTCGGCATCGAACTGCTCTCCACCGGCGGCACGGCCAAGTCCCTGCGCGATGCCGGACTCCCCGTCATCGATGTGGCCGATTACACGGGAGCGCCTGAACTTTTTGAAGGCCGTGTGAAAACTCTCCACCCGAAAGTCCACGGTGGTCTTCTCCAAAAACGCGACGATGCCGAGCACCAAGCCCAAGCCGCCGAGCATGCCATCCCGACCATCGATCTCGTCGTGGTGAATCTTTACCCCTTCGAACAAACCATCGCACGCGAAGGCGTGACCTTGGAAGAGGCCATCGAAAACATCGACATCGGCGGGCCATCCATGCTGCGCAGTGCCTCGAAAAATTACGCTAGCGTGACTGTCATCACCGACCCGAAGGACTACCCGCGCGTGCTCGAGCAAATGGCGGAAAATGGCGGCGATACCACCCTGCCGCTGCGCGAAGAATTGGCCGTGAAAGTTTTCCTCCGCACCTCGCAGTACGATGCCGCCATCACCAACTACCTCGGCAAGTGCAAAAATGGCACGCGCAGCCACCTCACCGTCAGTCTACCGCTCGATCAAGAACTGCGCTACGGCGATAACCCGCACCAAAAGGCCGCACTCTACGGCGATTTCGGCTCCTGCTTCACGCAAATTCAAGGTAAGGAACTCAGCTACACCAACATTCTCGACATCGAGGCCGCTGCCGATCTGATCCTCGATTTCCGCCGCCCCACCGTCGGCATTCTCAAGCACACCAACCCCTGCGGCGTCGGTCAAGATGACGAAGACTTGCGTGAGGCTTGGCAAAAAGCGTTTGAAACCGACCGTCAGGCTCCCTTTGGTGGCGTGATCGTCGTCAACCGCCCGCTCACCGAGGCGCTTGCCCGCGTGATTTCCGAAATTTTCACCGATGTCATCATCGCGCCTGACTTCGAAGCCGGAGCGCGCGCCTTGTTGCAGAAGAAAAAAAATCTTCGCATCATGAAAATGAACGAGGCCTACCTCAAAGCAAAAACCGATCCCCTCATCCGCTCCTGCCCCGGCGGCATCATGGTCATGGACCGCGACCACACCGCGCTCGGGCTCGATCACTTGGAAGAAAAAGTTGTCACTAAACGCCCGCCCACCCAGGAAGAATTGCGTGCCATGCGATTCGCTTGGCGCATTGTGAAACACGTGAAATCGAATGCCATCGTCTATGCTACCTCCGACCGCACCCTCGGCATCGGTGCCGGACAAATGAGCCGCATCGACAGCTCACGCATTGCCGTATGGAAAGCAAAAGAAGCCGGTCTCGACCTCAAAGGATCCGTCATCGCTTCCGATGCGATGTTCCCCTTCGCCGATGGCCTGCAGACTGCCATCGATGCCGGAGTGACCGCCTGCATCCAGCCCGGCGGCTCCATGCGCGATGAAGAAGTGATCGCCGCCGCCGATGCCGCCGGCATCGCGATGGTCTTCACCGGCCACAGGCATTTTAGGCATTGATTACGTTATGGAGAAGGGGATTGCATCCCCTTTGCGAGTGATGAGGAAATCGCTTCGCCAGGCTTGTGTAAAGGGGATGCAATCCCCTTCTCCCTATTGCGGCTGCGCCGCTGGGATTCTTCATCTCCTGAGCATAATCGCCCTCTTACTTTCCACATAGATAAAAATTTTTGGCTCGCCATGAGTCGTTGCTGTGGGAACTTCTTACAAGTTTCCATGCAAATTTCCGTCGAATACGCCATGTCATCGTGCTCCCCATGAAAACGAACTACGAGAAGAAGCTGTTCATCGCCAGAGTCATACTGGCATTGGCTCTACTGGTGGGCGTGCTGAGCGCGTTTCAAGACTGGGAGATGTATAGCAAAGCTGGATACTTGAAGGAAACTAGAAAGTACTCTCTAGCGTATTTAGCTAGAGCATTAGCTTTCACGATGAGTCTACAACAATGTCCCACCTTTTCTTTGGCAGTTAAGATCGCTGGATTTATTGAATATGCCATTATCATTTCTTTAGCATTGTTTGCAACCATTCCCATTTTTCTAGCCCGGATGTTTTCTCAATCTCGAATTTTGTGGTGGTTGTGGATGTTTTTGTATGTCTCATGGCACTCTCTTCTGGGTTACCTTTATCAAAAACACGCTCATGAATTTTTCATGATCAGCTTTACAGTAGAAATAATACAGCCTCATCATCTCTCATGGCTCAGCGGCTTCTACTTCGGCTGCGTTGCTGTGATTCTCCATCTTCTCGGTATGATGTTCCTCTATTTTTCCTCCCCTCCCAAATCGAATCTTCCGATAGAGGCAAACGGTGGCTAGGTCCGCGGTTTTTTTCTACCGATGAATACGATCTTGCCATGGCGGTTCGCATCGCTATGTTACGTGCGCACAATGGCGTCTTAACAAACTCCTCAAACAACCCCATCTCGACCTCTGGCATACTCTCATGATGACGTCCTTGCGTTTCTTCCTTCTTTGCCTCGGCTTGGCAATACTCAGTGATTCCTCCCATGCCGCGGAGCCCATCACCGATGTCTTTGCGGATCAGGCAGATGACCTGAAACGCCCGGAGGGCCGAGCGCGGGCGGTGGCTCGAATCAAGGCTCTTGAGGATGCCCGGGCGACCGGAACACGCGCCAAAGCCAAGGCGCTCGGTGTGCTCATGCGCACGGAGAAAGCGGACGGAAGTGTCCGGGAAATCATTGATTTCGAGGGCGACAAACCGGTCTATCTGACGACGCTCAACGCAAACGCCGCCATTTCCACGGCCGCGAACCTCGTACAAGCCTCGCCCTATTCCTTGGATGGCACCGGCCTTATCGTGGGCGTGTGGGACAACGGAGCGGTCCGAGCCACCCACCAGGAATTCGCTGCCGGAAACCGTGTCACCGTCATGGATGGTGCGACTCTGCAAACCCACGCGACACCTATCGCAGGCACGATCGGCGCACGTGGCGTGAGTGCCACCCACAAGGGAATGGCCACCAACGTCTTTATCCATTCCTACGACTGGACAAACGATACGAGTGAAATGACCGGCCGCGCGGCCACCGCAGCAAACCAATTCGGCACCCACATGTACCTGTCCAATCACAGTTACGGCATCATCGATGGCTGGGATGGCAATGAATGGACCGGTTCGGGAACAGATCAGAATGCGGTCGATCCGGATTTTGGCCGCTATGATTCCACCGCCAATTTATTGGACGGTCTGATGTACAATGCGCCCTACTACATCGCTTTTTGGTCGGCGGGGAACGATAGTGACGACAACCGGACAAGCGGATCGAATGTGATCGTTGGTGGAAGCACCGTTGCCTATAACCCGGCCATCCATCCGCCCGGAGATGGAACCTACCGGAATGGCTTTGAAACGATCGCCCATTATGGGATCGCGAAAAACCTCATCACGGTGGGAGCGGCCAACGATGCCGTGACTTCGGGATTGCGTGATCCGTCCCAATCGACTCTCACCAATTTTTCCTCGACAGGCCCCACGGATGACGGGCGCATCAAGCCTGACCTCGTGGCCAATGGCGTCATTCTTGCCACCACAGGCAGCTCCGGGGATACTATTTATACAACATTGAGCGGCACCAGTATTTCGTCGCCGAATGCGGCGGGCTCGGCAGCCTTGGTGGTTGATCAATACAAACGCAGCTTCAACAGCGCCATGCGCGCCAGCACACTCAAGGGCTTGTTGATCCACACCGCCACCGACATCGGCAACCCGGGGCCTGATTACAAATATGGGTGGGGACTTGTTGATACCAAGGGAGCGGTGGATCTCGTCATCGACCACAAGGCAAATCCTGGCAAATCCCGGATGATCGAAGACCAGGTATCCAACACATCAACCATCCGGTCCTATTCATTCCAGTGGGATGGGTCATCTCCCTTGAAGGCGACCCTGTGTTGGACCGATCCCGCCGGCACTTCCACTTTCACGCATGATTTGCGGACTCCCTGCCTTGTCAATAATCTCAATCTGAAACTCATCGCACCGAACGGCTCGGAATACTTTCCTTTTATCATGCCCTTTGTGGGAACATGGACGGTCGCTTCCATGAACCAGAACGCCACCACGGGTGTGAATCAAACCGACAACGTTGAGCAGGTCCTTATTCCAACACCCGGACAGAATGGCAATTGGCGGGCCGTGGTCAGTTACACCGGGGCTCTCAGCGGTGACGCCCAGGCTTACGGCTTGCTCCTCTCCGGCGCGGCGAACATCCCGAATCTCGTGAATCTTGTTTCTCCCAACGGCGGTGAAGTGTTTTACCGGGAGTCTCCCTACAACATCACCTGGGGAGCCAATGTGGCGGGAAATGTCTCCATCGAACTTCTGAAGGGTGGCTCGCTCCACAGCGTCTTGGCGGCCAACGAGGTCAACGATGGTTCGTTCACGTGGTCGGTTTCCGCTTCCTTGCCAGCGGCGAACGATTATGCGATCCGCATCAGCAGTGTGGTGAATCCGGCTTACACGGACACGAGCGCGCTGCCGTTTTCGATTGTTGTCAATCCCTTGGCCGTCGCGCTCGACACGCCTGGCATCGTCTGGAGCACCAGTGGCAATGCGAACTGGTTCGCCCAATCCGCGATCACTAAAGACGGAATCGATGCCGCTCGAAGCGGAGCGATCGGCAGGCCGCAATCCAGCACTCTCGAAGCGACAATCACAGGGCCGGGAACCCTCAGCTTCTGGTGGAAAGTTTCTTCGTATCCTGATCCTAATCTGGACTACCTGAGCTTCTTCATCAACGGAATCGAGCAAACAGGAGCACTGGGAAGAATATCCGGCGAAGTGAACTGGGTGCAAAAAACCGTTACCATACCAGCGGGAAGCCATGTCATCCAGTGGCGCTATTCTCAATCTTCCTTGTATTTTATTTCCTCGGATGCCGGGTGGGTCGATCAAGTGGTCTTTACCCCACCGCCGACCTATACCGTCACCTTCAATGCCAACGGCGGTAACGCTCCCAGCCCGGCCAGCAGGACGGTGACCGCTAACGCCACCTACGGCGACCTCGCCGCCGTCACCCGCAGTGGATACAGCTTCACCGGTTGGTTTACTGCGATCTCCGGTGGCAGCCAGGTAACCAGTAGCTCCAACGTGGCCATCACAGCCAATCAAACCCTTTATGCCCGTTGGAATGCGCTTCCTCAGGTGAATGCGGGAGCGGATCAAAACATGGCCATCAGCACGGCGTTGTGGACACCCGGGGAAATCCCGACCATCGCGTGGTATGACGCGGCGGAGGCGACCAGCATCACAGTCGTCAGCAATGCCGTTTCCCAGTGGAACGACAAAAGTGGCAACAACCGCCACGCCACTCAGGTGGTGCCTGCCCAACGGCCAGCCTATCTGGCCAGTGATCCGATGGTGAACAACAAACCCAGTATCGGAAACCTGAGTCCAACGGGCAAGATCGGTTTAGAGACGCCGTCGATTACAGCCAAGAACGTATATGTGGTGACCGATTACAAGGATGGCCTGGATTCTTCCTTTGATGTGTTTTCCACACTCTTGTCTGGCAGCGATGTCCCATCCAACTTTGGGCAATACCGAGTGATGGGCAGGGTGAATACCAGTGATCTGTTCGACACTTTCCACTTCAACGATGCGGGCACCTTCAAAAACGGATCGACACTTAGCTCTCTAAACGTCCTGCCCTGCGGAGCATCTGTCTTTGCATTCAAATCCAGCGCCGCCCGGACACAAGTATTCGGTTTGGGTTACAACAGGGCTGTGATTGATCGCAACTGGCAAGGTTACAGTAGCGAGTGGATCTTCACCAACGGTGCCGAAGACGCCTCCACCCAACAGCAAGTCGAAGGGTACCTCGCTCACAAATGGGCATTGGCGGCAAAGCTGCCGATAGACCATCCTTATAAAACCGCAGCCCCGACAAGGCCCTCCGTCACTGTCACTCTGAATGGTACGACTAACGACGCTGAGGGCAATCCACTCACCAGACTATGGACTTTGGTGAACGGTCCCGCCCCAGTGGTGTTTGCCAGCAACTCGTCGGCACAGACAACGGCAACTTTCAGACAAGAGGGCACTTACACTCTGCGCCTCGATGCCAACGATGGGTGGGGTTCAAGTGGCGATGATTGTGTCATCACCATAGGCCCTATCGGTCCTGGCCCGGTGGACCATTTTGTCATCAGCGGCGTGCCCTCGCAATCGTTGGTGGGTCATCCGATCGCCGGCATCACCATAACGGCACAGGATGCGGCTAACGAAACCGCTACCTCTTTTACCGGAAATGTTTCCTTCGGCGGGACAGCAGGCGTCACCGGAACCTCGGCCAATTTTGTGTCTGGCGTGCTCGCGGATGTGATCATCACGCCAATGACGGCAGGCACCAGTCTTACCTTTACGGTAAACGATGGCTCGGGCCACACGGGTTCCGCCACTTTTGGCGTCCAGAGCCTATACAGCGAGTGGGCCGAGGGACCGTTCGCCAGAACGTTTGCCGATACCGCACTGAACAGTAACCCGGATGGTGACAGCCTAACTAACCTGCTCGAATTCGCTTTCGACATGGATCCCACATCCTCGTTGCACTCACCACTTTCCTATGGAGTGGGTGGCACAGTCTTTGCGGCTGGTATCCCAATTTTGGAAAATGCAGGCACCGCCCAGGCCCCCAACTATCGTGCAGTTTTCGCACGACGAAAAAACTACCAACTCGCTGGGCTTTCCTACACCGTGCAGTTTTCCGCTGATCTTACTTTGTGGACGGCAAGTGGCGCAATACCGACGAGATTGACGGGAGAAAATACCGATCTTTTGGAAGTGGTAAGTGTGCCATTCCCCGCCACGGTCCCGGTGTCTGCTGGTGGTCCGGCTTTGCCGCCGAGGTTCTTCCGTCTGAAAGTTTCCAGTCAATGATCAGAGTCGATTTCCCTGCTATGGAGAAGGGGATTGCATTCCCTTTGCGGAGGATGAGGAAATCGCTTCGCCATGCTTGTGCAAAGGGGCAGCAATCCCGTTGTCCCTATTTCGGCTGCGCCGCTGTGATTCTCCATCTGCTTGGCATGATGGTCCTCTATTTTTCCTCTCCTCCCAAAGCGGATCCTTCGGTAGAGGCACATGCTTTGTCGTAAAAACCAAAAACGGCGCGGCAGGATTTGAACTGCCGCGCCGGTGATGAGGATTAAGGCTTGGAGGAGTTACCCCCAAGAAAATCAAGGCACTTCGACGTAGAGACGGCCGAAGAGTTTCGTATTTACACCCTTTGGCACAAAGACGCGCACGCGGTCAGTATTCGCTGCAGCGGGTGGCGTGAAGGTGAAATTATTATCCTCTATGATCACTGTGCCGGGGGCTTCGGAGGCGAGAGTCCATGGGGCAACGAGATCTGTGTCTATTTCACAATCGGCGGTGACGTCTGCATCGACGGAAAGATCGGTGCGGCGATAGGTGAATAGCAGGTAGTCAGAAAACGTGGTGTCACCATCAGGATCGGCACTGACCAGCTCGATGGTGGGTAGCAAGGCGAGGTCGTTGCCGGTGGCGGGGTTGCCGCCTATGACCATTTCGACTGCGTTTTCGATGCCGTCATTGTCGGGGTCGGCGCCTGCGCCGATGATGGCGGGATTGGTTTCACCCGGGAAAAAGCCATCGATCCAAGTGGCATAGGTGTTGGATGATACGAGTCGTAGTTCGTTGCCATTGAATACTTCCAGTTCGTAGCCGGCAGGAGCGGGGGCCGCAAGCGTCGGAGTTCCAGTGATCGAGCTGGCGGTGAGCAGGGTGTAGCTGGGCAGGGTGGGGGTGCCGGTGACGAGCACTTGTTGTCCCGTGAAATTGACAGTGGCGCTAGTAGCGGTGACGGGATTTGCAATATTCAGGCCAAGTTTGCCACCACCGAAAGTGATAGCGCTTGTGCCCTGGGTGGCTCCGGTGATGAATAATGTGCCAGAGTTGATGGCGGTGGTGCCGGTGTAGGTGTTGGCTCCGGAAAGCACCCAGGTGCCGACGCCTGTTTTGGCGATTGAGAGAGCGCCGGAGCTGATGGACGATGAGTCCTGCAGGATACCGGCGATCGTATTGGCGTCGGTGTTGGTGCCGGTGAGCGTTAGAGTTCGGGCGCTGGGGTAGCCGAAGGTGATCGGTGCTGCTGTCCCGAGGGCGGTGGTGTTGGCGTTCAAGGAAACCGAGGTAGCGCTGAGAATTTGCGAGATCGTGGCATTCGCGGGGATGCCAGCACCAGTCACCCGCATGCCAATTGCTAGATTCGCCGTGCTGGTGAGGCCAGTAATGTTCGCCGAACCGGAGGCTGCCCATGAACCCGTTTGCCCAGAGTCATCAGGGGAAATGACCCCAGTGTTATTCAAGACCAACGCACCGGTGCCAGATGCGTCAAGTGAACTGGATGCGGTGATGGCAAAGTTACGATTGACTGTAGCTGCCCCACCGCCCACGGCATCGACCGGAGCATATTGAAAAGTACCGCCCGCCAGTGTGAACCCGGAAGTTCCTTGCCCGATTGGACTGGCTGTTCCGGTGTTGGTGACTTTGTTGACAATCACAGTGCCTGCTCTGACCACAAGGCTACCACTAAAAGTACTGTTGCCAGTGAACGCGACAGTGCCGGTTCCCGTCTTGTCAACACCAGCAAAGGCTCCAGCATTGTGGGAGATCACTCCACTTAGCTCACCATCTACGGCACCAGAGCCGTTTTCCACCTGAAGGGGGCGAGTGACAGTGGTGATATTGAAGGGGTTCGTTATTTTCACCTTATGAGTGGAGGTGCTGTGTCCCAGAATGATCGTCTTACCATTCAACCAAGTCTGTTGGCCATTTGCACCGCCGATATTTACTGTGCGATCTTGGTCGAAAGCTGCAAAGCCTCCGTTACTCTGGAAATAAAATCCGTTTACCAGGTTTACACCATGGGGGCGATTAAAGTTTGGCTGCGGTCCTGTGCCACCAAGACCAAGGATTGTATTGCCATTAATCAGCAGATAACTCGTGCCACCAGTGGCTCCGATGCCACCAGGAATGGCAGCGGCATTGTCGATACGTAATAGACCTCCACCATTTATGGAAGTGGTGCCGGTATAGGTGTTGGTGCCGGAAAGCACCCATGTACCCGTGCCCGTCTTAGCGACACCGGTGCTGGCGGTGATGGTAATTGTTTGGCCAACAGTGCCTGCAGCAGTTGTATTGATGCTGAGAGTTACCACTTTGGTGTTGGTATTAATGGCAGTGATTGTTGCGGCGGCGGCTATGCCAGTTCCCGCGATGCGAGAGCCAACGGTTATGCCAGTCGCGTCTGAGAGCGTGATAGTACTGACATTGGACGCGAAGGCGGTTGCAAGTGTTGGCGTGCTTACAGTTCCGTTGTTGACAATCGCGCCACTGATTTCTCCGATGCCAGCGCTGTTACCAGTAAGTGTAAGAGTCTTGCCGCCATTGCCGGTGGCTGTGAAATCGGAGGTGAATTTCAGCAAACCAGAGCCAGAGTGAGTGAGAGTGACCCCGCCTGAAGTACCCGCGAGATTGATCACCCGGTCGGAGGTATGGCCTGTTCCGGTGTAAGTGAATGCGGTGGCACCGGTGCCCGTACCGAAGCTGATCGTGCCATCAACTGGTGTGGTCGGGGCACCAACAGCACTGGCTCCGCCGTTTACATCTGCGATGCTATTGATGCTGAGCGTGCCATTGGTGACGGTGGTTGAACCCGAGTAGGTGTTCGCATTAGAAAGTGTCAAGGTGTTCGCCCCGCCCTTAATCAGACTTCCTGTGCCGGAGATGATGCCGCTCGCAACTGTCGCCGCATTGGCGTTGATCGTATTCGTTGCAGTCGTGAGGCTTATGGTTCCGGGCAAGGTCGCAGTTCTCCCGACATTGATGCTCCCGTTATTTAAGGCAAATTTTTTGTCAAAAATCGTGTTCGTATTCGTGTTGAAAATTTCGAGAACCGAGCCTCCTGTGATAGTAGCCGTATTGTCTGGGCGGCCTAGATCCGTGGTGCCCTGCAAATAAAGGATGTTGGTGGCTGGGACAGATCCAAGATTGACGTTTATATCGCCAAGGTCGGTGGCACCCAAATTGTTGAGGCTAGCCTGCGCGTTTGGTCCTGTACCAAGGAAATTGAGAGTGTATCCGGCGCCTACCAAAGAGCTTGGACCTGCGCCCGTATTGTGTCCGACATCCCAGCGATTGGAAAAACCGAGAGTCGTATTTCCTGCCAGCGTCAGGAAGCGGACGCCGTTAAAGGGAGTGCCGAGCACGGAGGAACTAATGATGGCTCCGTTGCCTCCCACGCCATTGCCTGAAACCGTAATGCGTTCTGCATTCGCGTTTGCGGTAGGAATGCTGACCCCGCCCAAGTCAAGAGTGGCACCCAAGCTGATTATCGTGCCATCGGCCGCGCCCGTTCCCGCCCCCAGTGCGGCGAGATTACCGAGCTTCAGAGTGCCCTCACTGATGGTGGTCACGCCTGCATACGTATTGATGCCGGAGAGAGTGAGTGTGCCGACACCCGTCTTGGTAAGGCTAGTACCCGCACCAGTCAGAATTGAGCTGATGGTATCGGCTGTGTTATCCACTTTAATGCTAGCAGTCGAAGCCAAATCGATCGTTCCTCCGGAGAGACTGATCGCTCCAGAACCGAGGCCGAATGTAATCATATTGGCATTCTGCGTGCCAGAGACGGTCACAGTACCGGTACCGAGGATGTCAGCCATTGTGCCGAAGTTGAGGTCGTCAGTGATCAGGGGGCTAACAATTCCAGTGAGGTCAGTCCCAGCGCTACTCGCACTCCAGAAGGCATCGCTGCCCCATGTGCCACCCGCAGTGCCGAAACCAGCGTCTTCGATGGGCGACGTATTGTCCCAATAATAGGTGTCTGCCTGCGCAATGGAGCTGGCGAAAAGTGCGAGAGTGATGGAGGACAATAATAAAGTGCCGTGGAATTTTGGTTTCATAAAGCAATTTTGTATGTAGGAGGTATAATTAAGGCTTGCTGAAAAAGTTTAAAACCGATTTCAGCATAGTGAGCAATTTAGATTTTTCTGGCTCTGCGGCCTGGGTGACGTTGATGGAAATGATTCGTGTGCATACTCTTTCTTTGCTTGGGCGCTGGGTGGCATCGCCCAGCT